>NZ_JAESMX010000001.1:0-36073 GCF_017893405.1 Staphylococcus sp. GDH8C109P
TTATACGGGTGGTTTTGATTTATAATTGCATAATGGAAGATATTACTATTATTTGTTGAATTATAGTAATTAAATAAGTAATATAGTGAAAGTATACGTTAAAAATCAAAAATAAATTAATAAAATAAAGTGAAGTTTTTGAATAATAGTTCATCGCGTTTTATAATAAATAAGTATTGTTTATAATTAGTAGCAGGTATTAACTTTTTGCTCATTTTGTTCAATTTTGGTACAAATTTAAAAAAACTATGGCTTGAGTCGTATGTCAATATATGAAATTTGTGAGATAATATAATTTGATTTGTGTAAAATTGATTGAGTTGTGTAAAAAATGCGCGTAACTTCTTTTTTGATTAAAAATGAAAAGATATGAATACGCTAGCTAGATGCTATTAAACACAGAATTTCCTGGGAAATGTTAAGATAACTAGGAATGACATTAAGATTAACAAAAAAATCGCGGTGCAAAGCATATATTATTTAAATTTAAAGAAAATACTAAAGGTGATTGAAAATATGGCACAACAAGGTTATGGGGAAGCGAATGGCAAGGTGATTTTAATAGGTGAGCACGCGGTGACATTTGGAGAGCCTGCAATTGCGATTCCATTTACGACAGGAAGAGTGAGTGCATTAATTGAATCTTTAAATGTGACTGAATCTTCCTATATCAAAAGTGAAGTTTATGACGGTGAATTGGCTTACGCACCTGAACACTTAAAATCAGTGATAACGAGATTTATTGATAAATATGATATTGAAACACCCATAAAAGTTTCTATAGATACGAACTTGCCACCATCGAGAGGTTTAGGATCGAGTGCAGCAATGGCAGTTGCATTTGTACGTGCAAGTTTTGATTATATAAATAAGCCTTTAACGGATGCAGTATTGATAGAAGAAGCAAATTGGGCAGAACGTATTGCGCACGGCAAACCAAGTGGCATAGATACACAAACCATAGTATCCAACAAGCCAGTTTGGTTTCAAAAAGGTGAAGTTACTACCTTGAAACCATTAGATTTAAATGGATATATGGTTGTAATAGACACTGGTATTCGTGGTTCAACGAAACAAGCAGTAGAAGATGTACATAATTTATGTAAAGCAGATAGCGGGTATCTTAGCTTTGTCGAACATATCGGCAAATTGGTATATGAAGCACGAGATTCTATAGAACACCATAACTTTGAACAACTTGCTACTGTTTTTAATTTGTGCCAAGAGAATTTAAGAACACTCACTGTTAGTCACGAAAAAATTGAACAGTTGTTAGAAGTAAGTAAAAAGCAAGGCGCGATTGCTGGTAAATTAACTGGAGGAGGTAGAGGCGGAAGTATGATTGTTCTCGCTTCTACTTTAGAAACGGCGGAAAAAATTGTGGACAGTGCGCAATCATTGGGTGCACATCATACTTGGATTGAATATTTAGGAGGTTAGTAAGGTGGTTAGTAGTGGCAAAGCACGTGCACATACAAATATTGCACTGATTAAATATTGGGGAAAAGCTGATGAAGCCTACATTATTCCGATGAATAATAGCTTGTCGGTAACATTAGATCGTTTTTATACAGAGACTAAGGTAACTTTTTCTGAACAATATACTAAAGATATATTGATTTTAAATGGACAAACAGTAGATGATTCTGAAGCAACTAAAATACGTCATTTTATGGATATTGTTAGAGATCTGGGTAAAACATCTATGTATGCACATATCGAAAGTGATAATTTCGTACCAACAGCTGCAGGTTTAGCTTCATCAGCAAGTGCTTATGCCGCGTTAGCAGCAGCATGTAATGAAGCTTTAAAACTTGGATTAACGGGTAAAGCATTATCTAGACTTGCTCGAAGAGGGTCAGGATCAGCCTCTAGAAGTATTTATGGAGGTTTTGTAGAGTGGGAAAAAGGTTATGATGATGCAACATCATACAGTTTTCCGATTGATGCAGATCACTGGGAAGATGATTTATCTATGATATTTGTAGTAATCAATAATAAAACAAAAAAAGTTTCTAGTCGTGCCGGTATGTCACATACGCGTGATACATCTCGTTTTTACCAATACTGGTTAGATCACGTAGATGAAGACATAGCGTCAGTTAAACATGCGATTGATGACAAAGATTTTAAGTATTTAGGAGAAGTTATCGAGGCGAATGGTTTGAGAATGCATGCAACAAATTTAGGTTCACAGCCTCCTTTTACATACATGGTAGAAGATAGTTATTTAGCCATGGATATTGTACATCAATGTCGTGAAGCTGGTTATCCTTGTTATTTTACAATGGACGCAGGGCCCAATGTTAAAATTTTAGTAGAAAAGAAAAATCAACAGGCAGTTATTGATGTATTACAAAAATCATTTAATGATGATCAAATTATTGCAAGTGACATTACACGTACAGGTGTTGAAATTATTGAGTAAGGAAGAGATAACATGATTCAAGTAAAAGCGCCAGGTAAGCTCTATATTGCAGGTGAATATGCTGTTACTGAACCTGGATATAAATCTGTATTAATAGCTGTTAATAGATTTGTAACAGCTTCAATTGAGGATTCTAATGCTCCAGAAGGTACAATCCATTCAAAAACGTTACATCATGAGCCAGTTACCTTTCAAAGGGAAGAAGATAAGATAGTCGTATCTGATTTACATGCAGCAAAACAATTAAAATACGTTATCATAGCTATAGAAGTTTTTGAGCAATTTGTGAGTAGCAATCACATTGACTTAAAACATTTTAATTTAACAATAGATAGTAATTTAGATGATGCTAATGGTCATAAATACGGTTTAGGTTCAAGTGCAGCGGTACTAGTATCTGTAGTAAAAGCTTTAAATGAATTTTATGAAATGCATTTATCAAATCTTTATATTTATAAACTTGCAGTGATTGCAAATATGAAATTACAAAGTTTGAGTTCTTGTGGGGATATCGCTGTCAGTGTATACACAGGTTGGCTTGCTTATAGTACTTTTGATCATGAGTGGGTATCACAACAAATTGAAGATACATCTGTTAACGAAGTATTAAATAAAAACTGGCCAGGTTTACATATTGAACCACTTCAACCACCAGAAAATATGGAAGTTTTAATTGGATGGACAGGATCACCTGCGTCTTCGCATCATTTAGTTAGCGAAGTAAAACGTTTGAAATCTGATCCTACGTTTTATGGGAAATTTTTAGAACGTTCTCATGCTTGTGTGGAGAAATTGATTCATGCCTTTAAAACCAATCATATCAAAGGTGTACAGCAAATGATTCGTATGAATCGTGAAATTATTCAATCTATGGATAATGAGGCGACAATCGATATTGAAACTGCGCATTTGAAAGTGTTATGCTCTGTAGCTGAAAAATATGGTGGTGCTGCTAAAACTTCAGGTGCAGGTGGCGGCGATTGCGGTATCACAATTATTAATAATGAAGTAGATAAACAATCAATTTATAAAGAATGGTTAGAAAATGAAGTGAAACCGCTAGAGTTTAGTATTTATCATGGGCAATAAGCTTGAATGAAAGGAATAAGACAGAAATCCAATCTTTAAATGGTTACGTTGTCTTAAACAGACATGGTTGATTAGAGTTGATGCTTTACTGAGCTGAATCTCATGTACTAGACTTACTAACTCAATAAATTGAGAAGTACAACGGCTGCGACAATTAATTTGTCCAGCCGCTTTTTGGTTTGATTTTTATAATAAATGACAAAGCATATAGTAAAAGTATATATCATAAACGTTTAATTATATGCTTTCATGACCAAGTTATATACTTTTGAGGAAGAACTTGAAAAAATTCTTAAATAGAGTAAAATAATTAGAGTTGTATTTATTATTATAAACGTATTAATGTGACTTTGGATAAGCAATTATGTGTATATTTTACATAGAATAATATAAAATGTGTTAATCATTTATGAATGGAAAGGTGAGGGTGATTGATTTTGCAAAATAAATTTTTAATCTGCGATGATTGTCAGGGCGTTAATTGTAAATCTTTGGAGAAAAAATTAACAAAATTAGATCCTAATGCAGAAATAGAAATTGGTTGTCAATCGTATTGTGGACCTGGTCGACGTAAAACTTTTGCATTTGTTAATAATCGCCCATTAGCAGCCTTATCTGAAGATGAGCTTATGGAAAAAATTGAAAAACAATTGCAAAAACCAAGAGATCCAGAAGAGGAAGAGCGCCTTAGAAAACGCAATGAGGAACGTAAACGACGTAAGGAAGAACAAGATCGTAAGCTGAAAGAAAAATTAGCTAAGAAGAAAAGTATGACTGCAAATTTAATAGAATGAAGTGGGTAACTGGTGTCAAATTAAAATGGCACCAGTTACTTATTTAATTCCATAATATTTTCATATAAAATTTTGTTTATATCCATAATTAAAATGTTGTTGTTTTTAAATTAACTATTGTGATATAGTATTTAATATTAATTATTAAGTTCAGGTTAATATTGTAATAATCAAAATTATGCTAGCGTTAAAATATTATTAATTTAAATAAAAATAAAAAAATGTATGGGAATACGTGCTTTGATATTGAAGTGCTTGAATTTTTTTCTTTTCATAAAGCATAATTTAGGTAATTATTTTTAAAACTTAGTAATTTAAAAGTAATGATTTTTGGGAGGAAAATTAGGGTGACAAATAATTATGAAGATTTATCTGTTAAAGGGAAATTAGTTGTACATGCGAATAGAAAAATTGATTTTTTAATGAGGCCTATCACATCTTATTATGGTATGAATAATATAAGTATAATTATGGATTATGCTAAATATTACGAACAATTAAGTGTAAAAAATAACAGAATTTTATATCAATCAAGAGATGGAAAAAGTATGTCAGATTCTCCATATGCAATTTTTAAATATATTTTATCTAACCCTAAATATAAAGATTATACTCACGTTTGGGCTTGTGAAAGTAATGAAGTTAGAAAATATTATAAAAAGAAATATAAGCACTTAAAACAAGTGGATTTTGTAGTTATACATGGCCAAGAATATCTAAAAGAGTTAGCACAATGTAAATATTTAATAAACAATTCATCATTTTCTATTTATTTTTGTGCAAAACCAGAACAAATATATATAAATACATGGCACGGAACCCCTTTAAAATACTTAGGTTTAGATTTGGAAAATAGTTTAGTTGCAGTCCAAAATTTAACACGTAATTTTTTACATACTGAGTACCTATTAACTCAAAATAAACATACAACTAGTATTTTTAAAAGAGCATTCCAATTAGATGGTATATACGAAGGGGAGATATTAGAAGATGGATACCCTAGAACAGATCTAACTTTAAATAAATCCAAATCTGAAATGAAAAATGAAATTTTAGCCGAAAATAAAAAAATCAAGTTTAATAGACCTAAAAATTTGTTGTTCGCACCAACTTATCGTGGTGACTTTATGGATCCAGCTGACAATATTGATGAATTGTTCAATAGTGTACAAAAACTTGATGAAAGTACTGAGTATAATATTTTATTAAAGGTACATCCATTTTTATATCAAAATATAATAGAAGATGGCAGGTTTGAAAAATATTTAATACCAGATACATTAGACCCAAATGAAATACTAAGTATAGCTGACTTATTGGTTACTGATTATTCAAGTATATTTTTCGATTTTCTTGTAACGAATAAACCTATTATTTTTTACACTTCAGACTATGAAAAATATACAAAAGAACGTGGCTTGTATATGGATGTTGATTCATTACCAGGCCCAACAACTACAAATATTGAAAATTTGATAAAAACTATTAACGATCGTTTATATAATAATGAAAAATATAATGAATTATATGAAAAATACAAAAAAACTTATGTTCCATTTGATGATGGCAATGTAACGAAAAGAATCGTAACTCGTATATTTGATAAACAAATAAAAAATGGTGAACAAATAAATAAAGAAAAACTATTAATTTATGCGGGTGGATTAGTAAATAATGGTATCACAAGTTCTTTATTAAATCTTTTAGAAAATATAAATTATAATCGGTTTGAAGTTACTATTTTCTTACAAAGAAGGACTAATAAAATAACACTTGATAATTTATATAATGTAAATAAGAATGTAAAAATAATTTTAAGAAACGGAGGCTTTTTCGCTACATTCATAGAAAATTACAGAAATAACTATGTAAGAGATAGAGGGATGATTTCTAAAAGAGAAGAAAAAATATTCCCTCAGAAAGCATATCAGAGAGAATTCAGAAGATTATTTGGAAACAGTAAGTTTGATTATGTTATGGATTTTAGTGGGTATTCCATGTTTTGGTCAAATTTATTATTAGCCACTCCTTCGAAGAAGAAATTCGTTTATTTACACAGTGACATGGTGGAGGATTTAGTTAAAGTTGTAGGAAACAGAAGACCTCATATAATCAATCTCAAAGGGTTAATGACTTTGTATCCAAAATTTGATAAATTGATAAATGTTTCAGAAAATATTCATAAAATTAACAAACAAAAATTGAAGAAACTTAAAGTTGATTCGAAATTTGTGACAGTGAACAATATGTTGGATTTCAAAAAGATAAATGGTGACATAGATAATGATAAAAATATTATAAAAACTGAAGCTGAAAATAAGTTGTTAATTATAGGAAATTCTCCTTCAGGAATAGAAATAATCAATTTTGATACTAATAATTTTAATATATTTGCAAGTGGTAGATTATCCCCAGAAAAAGGGTTTGATAACTTGATAGAGGCTTTTTATATACTCTCAAATGAATATCCAGAGGCTATGTTATATATTTTAGGTGAGGGAAAAGAAAGAACTAATTTAGAAACACTAATTCATAATTATGGGCTTACTGAAAGAGTATATTTATTAGGTCATCAAACTAACCCATTTAGTTTAATTAACAGGGCTGACTTATTTGTATTATCGTCACATTATGAAGGTCAAGGATTAGTTCTATTAGAAGCCTTAGCACTCAAAAAAAATGTACTTTCAACTGATTTAGAAGTTACTAGAGAAATTTTAGGTAATGATGAATATGGTATGTTGAAAGATGATGACGCAAAGTCATTAGCTGAAGGTATAGAGCAATTTTTGAATAATAATAATCCTGAATATAAAGAATTTGATATTGAAAGTTATAATAATTTAGCGTTATCTCAATTTAATAATTTATTTAATTAATTTTTGACGTGAAGACAAATTATGAATTTTAATTTTATCATTCGTTGTAAGATAAGTATGATTAAAATAAGATTTGAAATTTCAAAGTTACAGATTGATAAAAGGAGTTATGATATGAATTCATTTGCAAAAATTACTGCACAAGGTGCTTATGTACCAGAGAAAATAATGAATAATCAGGATTTTGAGAAGATTGTTGATACGTCTGATGCATGGATCCAACAGAGAACTGGAATTGTTGAAAGAAGAATCGTAGCTGAAGATGAATATACGAGTGATATCAGTTATAAAGCAGTGTTAGATTTACAAGAGAAATATCAAGTGGAATTAAATGATGTTGATATGATCATCAATGCTACGTTGACACCAGACTATAAAACACCTAGTGTTGCATCTTATGTGCAAGCAAAATTAGGTTTGAAAAATGCAGGGGCTATTGATATTAATGCAGCTTGTGCAGGTTTTGCTTATGGTTTGAATATCGCTAATGGTCTGATTACATCTGGTCAAAATAAAAAAGTGTTAGTCATTGGCGCAGAAACATTATCACGAATTACAGATTACTCAGACCGCAATACGTGTATATTGTTTGGAGATGGTGCAGGAGTATTTTTAGTAGAATACAGTGAAGATGAAACGAGCTTTATATCTAGTAGTGCTGGCTCGGATGGTGACAAAGGACATCATTTATATTGTTCGGAACTTTCTCATACAATGTTTGGCGAAGATTTACAAAATCCTGGCCATATTGTACAAAATGGTCGTGGGGTATATAAATGGGCTGTTAGCAATGTTCCGAATATTATTGAAGAGACAATGCGTAACACGAATTATAAAAAAGAAGATATAGATTGGTTTGCGCCACACAGTGCTAATGCTAGAATGATAGAATCAATATGTGAAAAGGCCAATCTATCAAAAGATAAAGCGCTAATGAGTCTTAAATATTATGGTAATACGTCATCGGCAACGATTCCATTATCGATTGACCTAGCTGTTCAAGCACAGCAACTCAAAAAAGGTGATCTCATGTTGTTAGTTGGTTTTGGTGGCGGATTATCATATGCATCTACATTAATTAAATGGACACTTTAAAAATGTATCACAACAATCAAATAAACCATGATTCAAAAGTAGGATGTACATGTATTGCATCCTGCTTTTTTCAATTGTAGTCATACTTAATTAGGTAAGCGATGAAATCTTTTTAATAAAATTCGGTTTCTGTCCTGCTTCCAATAATGGTTAAATTTTTGCAATGTAATTTTCAAGCATTTTACTTCAAGGTTTCATCAAAAACATGCTAAATTTTGAGTAGAGGTAGAAAAGTTATTTAACAACTTAATATAGTTACTTCACCACGATACGTTAAAACATATATATTCAAAATGAGCCATGTTAGCGATATTTGAAATAACAGAATTACAAGACGATAAATGACATAGAGGCACTAGTTAACACAATAAATCGTCACGATGACATATGATGCGAATCTGAATATTTAGGTTATGTGCATTTATGCTATGTGTATCACCACGTTATTAAACTAAATGAAAAAGGGTAGAGATATACTATAGTATTCAGCAGTTCAAGCGATTGTTGATTGTATGGTCATACTCTCTTTCAAACAAAGATATACAGAATCCCTGTGAGTCAGAGATTCTATAAACATTTAAAAATTAAAATATAAGGAGTTGGATTGTTTTGACGGAAAAAGTTCAATTAGGAAAATCAAATGTGATGGTATCATCGATTGCTCTAGGTACAAACGCTGTTGGTGGACATAATTTTTATAATGATTTAGACGAAGAAAAAGGTAAAGAAACAGTTCGCACTGCAGTTAGAAATGGTATTACATTGTTAGATACAGCATATATCTATGGTCCAGAACGTTCTGAAGAATTGGTTGGAGAAGCGGTTAAAGAATTTGCAAGAGACGAGTTTGCAATTGCCACAAAAGGTGCACATTACTTTGATGAAGATGGTAATGTGAAAATGTCTAATGATCCAGATTTTCTTAAAGACCAGGTGGAAAAAAGCTTAAAACGTCTTCAAGTAGATTATATTGATTTGTATTATATTCATTTTCCAGACGACACGACGCCTAAAGATCAAGCGGTTGCCGCATTAAAAGATTTAAAAGATGAAGGCAAGATTAAAGCTATAGGCGTTTCTAACTTTACATTAGATCAACTAAAAGAAGCGAATAAAGATGGCTATGTTGATGTTGTACAAATGGAATACAATTTGCTAAATCGTGAGAATGAAGATGTGTTTGAATATACAAAAGAAAATCAAATTACATTTATTCCATATTTCCCTTTAGTATCAGGTCTTTTAGCCGGTAAATATAATGAAAATACACAATTTGATGATATTCGTGCTAAGAATCCAGAATTCCAAGGGGAAAAATTCAAAGAAAATTTAGCGAAAATTGATGAGTTAAGAGGTATTGCAGATAATCATAACGTAGATGTTGCACATATTGTACTTGCATTCTATTTAACTCAGCCTTCATTGGATGTCGTGATTCCTGGTGCAAAACAACCACATCAAGTCGTGGATAATTTAACGACGTTAGAGGTTAATTTAACTAAAGAAGAAATTGAAAAAATAAACCAATTATTTCCTAGAAAATAATACAATGCGTCTGGGACGAATCAATGATGTCCAGACTGTTTCAAATTGTCAGTAGAAGACTTAATTGAAAATTTTACTCCCACTTCACAATTTATTGGGGTAGTGGGAGTTATGCATGAGCTAGCTCAGGTGATGTATTTATACGTTTTCAATTCTAGTCATTATTTTCGGGGGTGGGACGACGAAGTCTTTTTAATAAAATTAGATTGCTGTCCTACTCCCATTTTATAGACTTTTAAAATTTAAATTGAAATATATAAATTTATAAATTTTCCTTCAAATCATTTAATGCTATAATATAATATTGTAAGCGCATGTTATATTTATGAATTTTTGTGTAAGATTATTAAGATATCGCTAATGAAATATTTTAATATATGAAAAGTATTAAAAGGAGATTATTATGATTACAGTTTTGTTCGGGGGCAGTCGTCCGGAGGGGAATACTGCTCGATTGACTAAAATGGCCTTATCAGGACACGACTACAAATGGTTTGATTTAACGCAGTATCAATTGAATCCAGTAAGAGATGTAAGGCATGACGGGACAACAATAGATGCTTATAAAGATGATTATAAAAAAATTATAGACCAAGTGTTAGCCAGTGATACTATTATCTTTGCATCGCCTGTTTATTGGTATAGTGTATCTGCTTCTTTGAAATCATTCATTGATCATTGGTCTGAAACTTTAATGGACCCTAATTATAAAGATTTTAAAGCGAAAATGGCCGAGAAAGATTTTCGTCTTATTATTGTCGGTGGAGATTTTCCAAAAGTAAAAGCAAAACCATGTATCACCCAAATGAAATATAGCTTAGAATTTTTAGGTGCTACACTATCTGGTTATATCATTGGAACTGCTGAAAAACCAGGAGATATTGATAAAGACTCATACGCATTAAACCGCGCACAAGAATGGCAAGTTACATTAAATAAATAATATTTAGAGATAGTTTGGTCAATTGTTATATATTGTCCAAGCTATTTTCATATGAATAGATTAAGTATTTGGAACACTAAAATTATGTTATAATAAGCGTATTATTACCTACTATAAATAGGGGGAACCAACATGCACAAAGTTAGGAAAGCAGCGCCAGAAGATGTTGTAGGCATCAGAGATGTAGCAACAAAAGCTTGGTATAATACTTATTTAAATATCTATGCAGCTAAAACTGTAAATGAATTATTAGCTGCTTCATATAATGAACAACATTTACTTAAAAGATTAGAAGAACAATTATTCTTAGTCATTGAAGAAGATGATCAGATTATTGGTTTCGCTAATTTTATATATGGCACTGAATTATTCTTATCAGCCCATTATGTGAGACCCTCATGGCAACATCATGGGTATGGTACTGATTTACTGAAAGAAGGCTTGGCATATTTTCAAGATGAATATAATGAAGTGTTTTTAGAAGTTGATAATAAGAATGATGAAGCTGTATCTTTTTATGAACAAAAAGGATTTGAACGTGTGCGTTCATATATGCATGTGATGTATGGGGAAGAAATGGATTTGGCATTGATGCGAAAAACTTTAAAGTAATTGCACATTAACAAGGTATGAATAGGAGGACGACATTGACTTTTACAACTTATGCTACACAAAAGTTACCTGAAGAAAAAGTATTTAAAGACCCCATTCATAGGTATATTCATGTAAGAGACCAAGTGATTTGGGACTTGATTAAAACGAAAGAATTTCAACGTTTACGACGTATAAAGCAGTTGGGTACATTGTACTTATCATTTCATACCGCTGAACACAGTAGATTCGGACATTCTTTAGGCGTATATGAGATTGTTCGAAGATTAATTGATGATTCGTTTGACGGTCGTGAAGCATGGAATAATGATGATCGTCCACTTGCATTATGTGCTGCACTATTACACGACTTAGGTCATGGACCATTTTCACATAGCTTTGAGAAGATTTTTAATACAGATCATGAGCAATTTACGCAAAAAATTATTACTGGTCCGACAGAAGTAAACAGTGTATTACGATGTGTTTCTGAAGATTTCCCGCAACAAGTAGCTGATGTTATTAATAAAACGCATGAAAATAAATTGGTTATATCTATGATTTCTTCACAAATAGATGCTGATAGAATGGATTATTTACAACGTGATGCATATTTTACAGGCGTTACTTATGGGCAATTTGACATGGAACGTATTTTGAGGTTAATGAGACCTTCAAAAGATGAAGTACTTATTAAGGAAAGTGGTATGCATGCAGTAGAGAACTTCATTATGAGCCGTTATCAAATGTATTGGCAAGTATACTTCCATCCAGTTAGCCGAGGTGGAGAAGTGTTGCTTAACAATTGTTTGAAACGAGCAAAGCAACTTTATAATGAAGGCTACACATTTAAAAAATATCCTGCTGATTTTATTCCTTTCTTTGAAGAATCTATGACGATTGAACAATATGTAGATTTAGATGAAGCGGTTGTAGTTTATTACTTAAAAGCATGGATCAATGAAGATGATGCGATATTAAGTGATTTGTCACGCAGATTTATTAATCGTGATTTGTTTAAATATATGCCATTTGATGGTTCTATCATTACAATTACAGAATTAACCGATTTGTTTATACAAGCAGGTATAGATCCGAATTATTACTTTGTAAGTGAATCATTTTCTGACTTGCCTTATGATTATGATCGTCCAGGATCAGATAGACAACCGATTCATTTATTGAGACGTAATGGTAAAATAAGAGAAATCAGTAGCCAATCCTTAGTGATTCATAGTATTACAGGCATTAATAGACAAGACTATAAGTTATATTATCCAAAAGAATTTATTTCTGATATAGAAGATGACCAAGTTAGAAATGCGATTAATAGTATATTAGATGAATTGAATTAAACAATTAAAAATTGATTACTTTTATCGCTTTGTCAAATATGGCAAAATTTTAATAGAGACAACTTATGTATGATGATCATTTAACGATTACATAACTATTTGTTTTAATATGGAGGTGGACACTGATGGCTGAAAATAAGGGATTTAAATTTAATATTATTAAAAATGATCCACTGGATGGACACAAAGGTACCAATATTGGCTCTATAAGTTTAGATAACGTAGCACCTGTGTTTATCGATGTTGCAAATGAAGAGGCATTTATTGATATTGCAGGTATGCACGCACGTTCTAGTGTTGAAAAAGGTGTCAAATGGATTAAAGATAAAGCGACTGTTGAAGGTGAAGAAGCAAAAGAATATTGGTTGTGTTGGGTTACGACAGAACGTGGCGAAAACGGACCGTTTTATGCTGGATTGACAGCTTGCTATTTATTAGTAAATAGAAGTATTCGCAGAGGTTACAAAAGTATGCCTGAACATGTGAATATGATGGATAAATCAATGAAACATTATATTGAAATTGACCAAATTGGCGACCACAATAAAAAAATATTAGCAGCGTTTCTTAAATCACATGATAAAGATATGTGGAATAACTCTGACGCTTCATTACGCGAAGCTTTGGAGACAGAGTAAACACCATTTAGTTCTTAATGATTATATGATATGAACTCCACTTAAGGTGTTTTAATAGTTTTATAATACACAGTTTGATATTTGTGTGAATTGAAAAGGGTAGAAATACGAAATCAAATTGAAATTTTGATTTTGTTTTCTACTCTTTTATTATGTGTGATTTTAGAATAAAGTGAATGTGTTGTAATATTAACTATAAAAATTCAGATTATGTATTTAAATTAATTTTAGCAACTGTTTTGCATATTTCAAGTATGCTATAATGGTTTGTATTATTTTAAAGATTAGGGTGAAACTTACATTGGAAAACAATGTTGAAATCCAAACGAAACAAGTTGTTAAGCAATTCGATAACAAGGAAAAATTCTCATTATCTACTACAGGATCTTGGCAAAAACGTAAAGCCGATTTTATTCGTTATCAAGAAGAGATAGACGGAGCAACAGTTAACGTGACGGTAAAAATTGAAACTTCAGGGGTAAAGATTATCCGCAATGGTGATATTAAGTTAAACCTTCATTTTGTAGAGGGCGAGGATACGATTACTTTGTATGAAATTAGTGGCGGGCGCATACCGCTTACCGTTTATACACATTCTATTTTACATTTTGTAAATGATAACGGTGGAAAATTGAAAGTGCATTATGATTTAATTCAAGATGAAGAGAAGATGGGGTCTTATCAATATGAAATTACTTACAAGGAGATGCCGTAAATGAACATAATCGAACAAGTCAAGCAAACGCTGGTTGAAGAAATTAAGAAAAGTATTCAACAAGCACAACTTGCTGATATGAACGAAATGCCTGAAATTAAAATTGAAATACCAAAAGATAATAAAAATGGTGATTATTCAACAAATATAGCAATGGTTTTAACAAAAATAGCGAAACGTAATCCACGCGAAATCGCAACAGCAATTGTTGATAATTTGGATACAGCGGCTGCACAAGTTGAAAAAGTTGATATTGCAGGGCCTGGTTTTATCAATTTTTATTTAGATAGTGCTTATTTGACTGCGATTATTACTGAAGCAATAAATAAAGGCAATCAATTTGGCCATAAAGTAGAAAAAAATGGTGAAAATATTTTATTAGAATATGTATCTGCTAATCCTACGGGAGATTTACATATAGGTCATGCGCGTAATGCGGCAGTTGGCGACACATTGGCTAATATATTAGAAGCAACTGGTTATAATGTAACAAGAGAATATTATATTAATGATGCTGGTAATCAAATTACCAATTTAGCACGTTCAATAGAGGCACGTTATTTTGAAGCGCTTGGTGATAATTCTTTTGAAATGCCAGAAGGTGGCTATCATGGGAAAGACATCATTAATATTGGTAAAGATTTAGCAGAGAAACAGCCTGAGATAAAAGATTTAGACGAAGAAGCACGTATTAAAACATTCAGACAACTTGGTGTTGACTACGAAATGCAAAAACTAAGAAAAGACTTGGATGATTTTAATACACACTATGATAGTTGGTTTAGCGAAACAACACTTTATGAATCAGGTGAAATCAAACAAGTACTTAATAAAATGACTGAGCTTGGTTATACTTATGAAGAAGATGGTGCAACATGGTTACGTACCACTGATTTCTCAGACGATAAAGATCGCGTATTAATTAAAAAAGATGGCAATTATACTTACTTTTTACCAGATATAGCTTACCATTTTGATAAAATTGAACGTGGTAATGATATATTAATAAACTTATTTGGTGCAGATCATCATGGTTATATACAGCGTTTGAAAGCATCGATGGAAACATTTGGTGTTGATAGTGACCGCCTTGAAATTCAAATTATGCAAATGGTCCGTTTAATGCAAGATGGCCAAGAAGTGAAAATGAGTAAGCGTACCGGAAATGCAATTACTTTACGTGAAATCATGGATGAAGTAGGCGTGGATGCTGCGCGTTATTTCTTAACGATGCGTAGTCCTGATACCCATTTTGATTTTGATATGGAGTTAGCAAAGCAAGAATCGCAAGATAATCCGGTATATTATGCACAATATGCACACGCACGTATTTGTTCAATATTAAAACAAGCTAAAGAAAAAGGTGTTGAACCTTCAACTGATGCAGATTATTCGTTTATCACAAACGAAAAAGCGATTGAACTCATGAAAAAAATTGCAGAATTTGAATCAACGATTGAAAATGCCGCAGCACACAGAGCACCGCATAGAATGACCAACTATATTCAAGATTTGGCAGCGCATTTCCATAAGTTTTACAACGATGAAAAAGTCTTAACAGATGATTTAGAAAAAACAAAAGCGTTAATTGCATTAATTGATGCAGTGAGAATTACGCTACATAATGCATTAAACCTTGTTGGTGTAACAGCGCCAGAGTCGATGTAATCATTATTTAATTAAAGTAATCGTTTATTTAAGAGCGAGTTTAGATTTGTTAATCATAGTTTGATGTAATTTCATCAGTACTATCACCAAATCTTACTTGCTCTTTTTTGATATTTGTTATTTCACTATGACCAATGGGAGGGGAGTGCTTATATGTTAGATACTCAGTCGTTATATAAAATATTATTTTCACATATGGGTTCGCAACATTGGTGGCCTGCTGAGTCGAAAATCGAAGTGATATTAGGAGCGATTTTAGTGCAAAATACCAACTGGGTCAATGCAGCTTATGCGCTCGAACAATTAAAAATGAAGACTGAATTTGATCCTGAACATATTTTAAATTTGAAGTTGGAATCTTTACAAACGATTATAAAGTCTAGTGGATTTTATAAAAATAAAGCGCGAACGATTTTGAATATACTTGCTTGGCTAGAATGTTTTGATTTTGATTATCAAGCTATAAAATCTTATTATCAACATCAGTTGCGTAATGCTTTATTAGAGGTTAAGGGGATTGGTAGTGAAACGGCAGATGTTTTATTAGTTTATATTTTTGAAGAAGTCGCTTTTATTCCAGATAGTTATACCAGAAGGATTTATAAAAAATTAGGTTATGCAAATACGGAAAGTTATGAAAAATTGAAGCAGTATATTCAACTGCCTGAAACATTTACGAATGCAGATGCTAACGAATTTCATGCATTATTAGATAATTTTGGGAAAAATTATTTTAATGGAAAAAATGAAAAGCAATATACATTTTTAGATGCTTATTTTGAAAAATAAATTTCATAAAATAGACTTAACGATTGAGATTAGAGTTTGGTAATTTAGAGTAAAACAACTATTAGGAGATTAAGGTATGAAAAAAAGAACTAAATTGTTATGTCTGTTGCTTGTTTTTATAGTAATTTTAAGTGCTTGTGGCACTAAGTCAAACCAGAAGCATGATGATGGTCAATCTGAAGGTCACAATTATAAACGTATTATTTCTTTAATGCCAAGTAATACTGAAATATTATATGAACTCGGTTTGGGTGATGATGTGATAGGTGTTTCAACGGTAGATGATTACCCTAAAGAAGTGAAAGATAAAAAACAATTTGATGCGATGAACCTTAATAAAGAGTCATTGATGAAAGCCAAACCAGATTTAATCTTGGCGCATGAATCTCAAAAAGCGACGAATGATAAAGTACTTAAAGGATTAAAAGATAACGGCGTGAAAGTGGTTTATGTGAAAGACGCACAATCTATTGATGAAATGTATGAATCGTTTATGCAAATTGGTAAGATTACGCATAAAGAAAAAGCATCTAAAAAACTTGTTAAAGAAACAAAACAAAATATTGAACGTGTAAAAAATTCAGTACCTAATGATGCAAAAGGACAAAAAGTTTTCATGGAAATTTCATCTGAACCTGAAATATACACTGCAGGAAAACAAACGTTTTTTGATGATATGTTGACACAATTAAAAGCAGAAAATAGTTTTTCTAATTTAAACGGCTGGCAAAAAGTCAGTAAAGAAGATATTATTAAGCAAAATCCAGATTTGATGATATCGACAATGGGCGTTTCATCGTCTGAATATCAAAAAATGATTCGCAAACGTGGTGGTTTTAGTCAAATTAAAGCTGTACAGAATAATAAAATTAAAGCTGTTAATGGTGATGAAATATCAAGACCAGGTCCGCGTATCGATGATGGATTGAAAAAATTGAAAGAAGCGATTTATGAACAATAATACACTAAATACGGAGTTAGATTAGCCTAAGATCTAAATGTTTTTGGCTAACAATTCAACGTCAATTACTATAGAAACTATATAGCATTGACGTTTTTTTATGAATAATTTGTAATGCAATATTTACTTTTATCTTAAAAATATATACCATTTTAGTAATGAACGATAATTATTTTTATAATTCATAATTTCTGAACGATTTTATTGAAAGCGTGGCAAGGACATGAAATATAATAAAGCACTCATGATTTGTATCGTCATACTTATTATCAGTATGTTGTTAAGCATGCTTTGGAATATTGGAAATATTAATGAAACATTGTCACAATCCATATTATTGCAAGTTAGAGTGCCTAGAACACTACAAGCGTTATTGGCTGGTATAGGTTTAACATTAGCAGGTCATATGTTTCAAACATTATTAAATAATCCTTTAGCTGATAGTTTTACATTAGGCTTAGCAAGTGGCGCAACTTTTGGGTCTGGTATAGCGGTTGTATTAGGATTGTCATTTTTATGGTTACCTGTCTTTTCTGTCATTTTTAGTGTTATAACATTAATCACAGTGATTTCACTCACTACTGCTATGTCTAAAGGCTATCCGATAAGAACACTCATCTTATCTGGTATTATGATAGGTGCACTGTTTAACGCATTTCTTTATGTATTGATTATTTTTAATCAACAGAAGATGAGTAATATTGTGAATTATATGTTTGGTGGTTTTTCATCTGCAGAGTATAACGAGGTAATCTATATAGGCATTACGTTATTAATTGGTATCATTATTTTATGTAGTGTAATATCAAAAATTAAGATATTACAGCTAGGGTATTTGAAAGGCACATCTTTAGGTTTAAATGTACAACTATTAACATATGGTGTGTTATTGATCGCGTCATTGATTACTGCAGTTATTGTTGCATATGTGGGAATAATTGGCTTTATAGGCATGATTATTCCTCAACTTATACGTCGTCAGGGTCAGCATTACAATCTTGGACAACAAATGGTACTAAATATGTTGATTGGTGGTATAGTAATGGTAATGTCAGACTGGTTAGGGAGTACATTATTAAGCCCTTTTGAAATTCCAGCTAGTATTATCTTAGCATTATTAGGCATACCAGTATTATTTTACCTTATGATTACTCAACCACGGAGCATAGAATAAACTTAAAAATCACTATCGTCTTGAAACGGTTTATACTATATAATGATATTTATTAATTAAGGTTAAGTAAAAGGTAAACCTAAGATTGAAGAGGTTATAATTATGGATTTAACTCAAGTTAAAGCAATTGTATTTGATTTAGAAGGAACATTATTAGATAGAAAAAAATCTAGAGAAAAATTTATAGAAGAGCAATTTGAAAGATTTCATGACTATTTTGTACGCATACAATTGGAAGACTTCAAACGTAAGTTTATAGCATTAGATGATGATGAAGATCATGACAAACCTGAATTATATAAGGCGCTCATTAAAGATTTCCACGTAGACCGTCTAACTTGGAAAGATTTGTTTAGTGACTTTGAAATGCATTTTTACAGATATGTATTCCCATATTATGATACACAGTATACCTTAGAAAAATTAACCGAAAATGGTTACTTGACTGGTGTTATTGCAAATGGCAAGTCGAAAATCAAGCAGTTCCGACTGCACGCACTAGGCATCGAAGATAGTATCAATTATTTATCTACATCTGAAACTGTAGGCTACCGCAAACCACATCCTAAAATTTTTGAAGATATGCTGTCGCAATTAGGAACTAAACCTGAAGAAACAATTTATGTTGGTGATGATCCACTTAATGATGTAGCACCAGCAAGAGCAATGGGTATGATTAGCATTTGGTTTAACGAAGATAATGAAAATGATTTAACGCCTTTACCAGAAGAAGTAGATTTTACAATTAAAACTACGGAAGAACTACTTTCCATTTTATCAATTAATAAGAAAGGGAGATAAAGTATGAACTTATTTACAACAAGTGATGGTATCGCATTAAATTACAAGACGAGCGGCGAAGGTAAAGCAATTGTCATGATACATACTGCTTTTGATAACTTTTCAGTGTTTAATGATTTAGAAACTAAATTTAATAAAGATTATCAGGTAGTACTTATTGATTTAAGAGGTCATGGCTATTCCGATAAACCGAATGAAATCAATTTCAAAACATATGCAAAAGACATTAAGGAATTATTAGATTATCTATACATTCATGAATGTTCTATCATAGCCCACGAATTAGGTGGTTCAATTGCTGCATTATTTGCAACACAATACCCAGAAACAGTGTCATCATTAACGATGGTGAATCCTACATTATTGAATGACATCACGCCTGAAGAGCGTTTATATAGAAAATATTCAGATAAAATTAGAAATTGGGATGATGAAACACAACAAAAATTCCTTGATAAACAATTATATTATTCTAAAAGAAAAGCAAAAAAATTCTTAAAACAAGTTGAAAATACGAATAGCTTATCTACGAAATCAGAAATTGAAGCGGTAAAACAATCATTTATTGATAATAATGTTATGCATTATTTGAAATCATTAGATTTACCTACATTAATTATTGTTGGACAACACGGAGAAAGAACAACAATATTTGAAGCAAAAGAAGTTGCGGATTATATCGGAAATACCCAATTTGAAGTTTTCGAAGCGTCTGGATTATATCCGTTTGTAGAAGAAAGAGATAAATTTATCAACGATGTGAACAGATTTATAGAACAACATCTTCAATTAGTATCTTAATTTTAACGGAATGATATATTTTTGAGATATTACAATGCTGCACTGTTTTGTAATCTTTTTGTAACATCACTGTTATTTTAGTAATATTTATAGTACAATGTGAATAAGCACAATGAAGGTAAGTTAAATATAAAGGAGAGAGTGCTTATGAAAAAAATATGTGCAGCAGTTTTAGTTACAGGTTTGGCATTTTCTGGTATTTCTGCCGGAAGTGCTGAAGCAGCATCAGGGAACTCTATCCAAAGTGTTAATGAATTACAACATGGTGATAAATCATTAGAAGGCGCGAAATTAGGAAGTTCTATTCAATCAGTATTAAAAAATAATAAAAAACCAGTTTATTCATATAAACCTGATGGCTCAGAACATTATTATGAATTTAAAAAAGATAATGGTGTCCTTGTGGTAACTGCAGATGGTAAGAAAAATAATGGTAAGATTATACGTGTATCAATGAGTTACAACGATACAAATGGACCATCATATAAAGAAGTGAAAAATGCTGTAAGCAATGAAGCAGTTGCTCGTGAACATTATAATAAAGTAACAGGCAATTTTGGATATGTTCAAGACAATCAAGTATCTTATCAGTTCAGTTCTCCATCACCTAGTGATAAAAATATTAAACTTTATCGTATTGATATTGGTAAATAATCTTCGCTTGTAATTATTAAAATGAATAATAACCGACAAGTTTAAAGCTATATACTTGTCGGTTATTTTATTGTTACAATAAGTGAAAGTCTAATTTTATTAATAAATAAAATACTTATTTAACAAAAAAGGAGCCTATCATGAGAGTCAATGACAAAGTATTAATAGAAAATATCAATGATTATTTCACTCATAAAGGTCTTTCTCCCAATCTTATAGATGATATTAAAGGAAAATTAAAAAAAGAGTTAAAGAAATCAGAAGCACAAGATTTGGATTATATAGAATACAGAAAGAAATCACCAGCTGAAATAATTTTAACGATTCAACGCAATTTATTTACATTACAATTAAATCCAATTGTATTTTTTATTATCAATTTTATTTTATTATCTTACTTGTATGATAAACAATATGTGCCGTTCCAAGCAGCGACTGGCTTATCCATTTTTTATTGTTTAATTATTTTACCTATTTCAATCTTCATTTATTTGAGGATTGATTGGAAAAATTATCTCTATAGTAATAAATTTGAAAGAGTGATAGGGCTCAGTGTTGCAGCAGCAGCACTTATCTTGGTATTCGCGCATGCTTTTGGATTTAATTTAGGTATCGTTGCTGTCTCATTATATGCGCATCAATTTATCTTTTTTGTAGGTATTATATTTAGTATTTCAGGTGTCTATTTTAAAAGATTAGAATTTACTGGAATTGGCCTATTATTTTGCCAAAAAACAATAGACGCGATGGTTAGCAATCCAGTGATTACACAAATTGCATCTATTGTTATTTGGGTATTATTATTAATTGTCATAATTTATTACACAATTAGAATATCTTCAAGAAATTAAAGTTTCTTAATTACTTGGTGGTGTTGTAACATAATAAGTCGCATATACTCAACTTACATTTAATGTGCTAAAAACATTAAGTGCAGGTTGAGTTTTTTAATTTTTAAAGCCCAATACTATAAGGTCATAGTAAAAAGAAATGTTGCAGTTAAATATTTGAAATTGAGCATATGCATCATAAATCGAGGGTATATAAACCATATAAGGAGGTGGCCCACAATGGAAAAAGTAGAAATTAGTTGTAACACTAAATTGGCATACATCCGTGAGGGTCTAGGCTTTCCTATAATTTTAATTCATGGTTTAGATGGTAATTTAGCTTCTCTATGTAGTTTAAAAGATGAATTAAAACATAATTATGATGTCATTACTTATGATGTTAGAGGACATGGTAAGTCTTCAAAACCTAATGCGTATCATTTAAAAGACCACGTAGAAGATTTGAAATTATTAATGAAAAAGTTAAATATTGAAAAAGCGCATTTAATTGGTCATGATATGGGTGGACTTATTGCTAAACATTTTGGTGATAAATATGAATACATGGTTGCGTCATTAACTTTAATTGCATGTAATCTTATTGATAGTGTATTGGAGTTAAACAAATTAATGATTGAACATGACGACGAAATAGAAGGATTTGATAAATCAGAATCTCTGATTTTATTATTACCTTATATGTATAAAGACCAAGAAAAAGCTAAAAAATGGTTTCAATCACAGTTGATTTATAATAGACAATCGGCTGAAGAAAGCGCGATAGCTACAAGAGCATTAATGGAATTTCCTGTATATAATCAAAACATTGTACTTGAACAAACGAATATTCCCACACTAATTGTAAATGGTAATTATGATCCATTAATTACTAAAGAAATGAAGCGCGAATATGATCAAGTATTTCATAATTTAGAAATAGTTGACTTCAACCAATCAGGGCACGCACCTCATGTTGAAGAACCAAACCACTTTTTAGACGTCTTTTTAGCGTTTATAAAAGCAAATGAATACTTAGAAGGATAATATTGTTAAAAAATGCGATGTTTATTTTTTGATTACAAATGTTAAGTTTTAAGTATGAAAAAAACGAAGACATTCAAAAACATAAAAGATGCAAAAGCGAGATAGAATAAGACATTAAAAATTTTTCGATATATAAAAAACCACTTCACCAAATTAATTCGGCGAAGTGGTTTTTTATGTTGATAGATATATTACGTGGGAAGCTAAAGTTAGTTATACTTCTTTTTCATCATTTGCTTCTTGAATACGCTTGTTAACACGTGATAATAATTCATTGATTTTTTTACGTTGTTTAGAATCAACTAATATTAAAACTGTTCTTTCATCATGTTCATTACGCTTTTTATCAAAATAATCTTCTTGAGATAAGTTTTTAACCGCTTTAACAACTTGAGGTTGTTTATAATTTAAATGATTGATAATATCTTTTAGATAATATTCTTCACTTTCATGTTCACTAATATATGTTAATACAGCGAATTCTTCGAAACTTACTGAAAACTCTTTTTTGATAATACTTTTTAATTTATCAGCATACGTTACCATTGCTAATAGTTCAAAACAGTCATTTATTTTGGTGATAGCCATTTTTAATTCCTCCCTAATTTATATGCCCAATCTAATATACATATTAAAAATGTTTTTGTATAATAATTTGTCTTAATTCAAAGTTGAATACAAAGTTTTTATCATAATTTACAGCTCTGATATATTTGGGTAAAATATATTAAAACTAGCATTATTTAGTTTATTATAACTAAATTAAAATAGCAAGTAAACATAAAACTGATTAAACGGTACGGTAATGTTTAAATTTATTAATTCAATTATTTAAACACCAATCATTTAATTATAATAATTGCTCTAAATTTACAATTTACCACTATTTGATAAAAACTGTAAAAAACAAATTATATTTTAAAGATTTATTGTATTTATACTGTGCACATCTAATTTTTGGACCGCACAGTGTCAACATTTCTAGCTATGATATCTCCAGGTTTTAAACCTTCAATGATAAGCATAGTTTTTTTATTACCCGATTTTTCTGATTTAATAACCTTTTTAATAAATTTTTTATTTCTTTGCAAATAAACAAATTGTTCATTATCTATTGCAGTACGTGGTATTTCTATCAGAGTAGTTGGTTTTTCGATTTTCACATGTTCACCAAAAATGTGATCAGAATTTGGTGAAATTTCAAGCAAATATTTAGATGGTTCAGTCAAATTTTTTTGATTGATCGGAAGTTTAGATATATGTGTAATCGTACCAAAACTATTATTTGTAATATCACTATTTATCTTTACTTTGTCTTTGATATGTAAGTCGTGTTTTTCTTTCTCAGAAATCTCTGCTCTTATGACAGGTTTAGGATCATAGATTTGGATAAAGGGTAGGTTTTGTGAAAGCATATGCGAAGGGTTTATGATAACGGTACCGGATATCGGTGAGAAAATTGTAGTACGCAGTTTAGATTGTAAGTGGGATATTTCAGTTTTTAAGTTCATAAGTTCCGCTGTAGTAGATTTATTAGTTTTAATGAGTTGCGCTAATATTTTTTGTTTTTGAGCGATAAGCTGTTCTATGCGAGGATTATAATACTCAAAGAGTGGTTGGTTTTGTGTTACTTTTGTTTCTGTTTGTACGAACCAGTCATGGATGGCACCTTGAGATGCATCATAATTGATAGTTACTAGCTGAGAGGGCTCTTGTCTTCCTATAAAGAGTGATGATTTTTTATAGGAAATTTTAATTGTTTCGATGCGTTTTTCAAAGTTACTACTATGTGTCTTTAAATAAAACCATAAAGATAAAGCGATTGTGCTAAAAAGCGTTAATAACGTGATCAATATGATAAGAATACGTTTCAAAATTTGTCACCTCTAGATGTATTATTGTATTGATTATACTGCGTTTATAACTATTGCGCCACAGAAAAAAGAAGCTAAGACAAATTAATTGTCTTAGCTTCTTATCATTAACACACACCCAAGGACTGTTATGATGAGTGAGGTAGGCAGACTTAAATTTTTTGAATAAATTATAATTGTATTTTACGTTCTAGGCTATTGTTACTTAAAACAATCTTAAAAGTACGATGCCAATCATCATAGCGATGATGCCAATGATTTTTCGCTTGGTAATTTTATTAACATAAGTACCTAATAATCCAAAGTGATCAATAATTATGCCCATTAACATTTGACCTAACATCACAATAATTGTAGTTAATGCAGCACCTAGGTGAGGCATCAATACAATATTGGTAGTGACAAAAATCACTCCAAGAATGCCGCCAATGAAATAAATTGGTTTTAATTTGCCTTTTTGTTGATCATAAGCCTTCATCTTAAGTGTTCTATTGAAGATTAATGTTAGAATGAATAATGCTATTGTACCAATCGTAAACGAAATTAAAGATGCTAAAATGGATGAATGTAACTGTTGTCCTAATGCGCTATTAATCGCAGTTTGTATTGGCGGACAAAAGCCGAATACAAAACCGATGATCAACCAAATATATACTTGAGCATTCATGTTTTTATCTTTGGGATTGCTACGTACATAATTCATAAGTATGATACCGAGCATTAAAAAGAGAATACCTAATACTTTAAATATAGTAAAAGGCTCTACATCTGCGCCAAACCAACCAAAAGTATCAATTGTAACGCCCATAATAATTTGGCCGGCAACTGTCATTACGACGGTTAAAGATGCACCTAATCTCGGCAGTAATAATAAATTCCCGGTAAGAAAAATAACACCTAATATACCGCCGACAAACCATATGTAACTCAATGATTGATTACTATAAAAATCAGTAGTAAAAACATGTGGATTAGTAATTATATTGATTAAGATTAAAAAGATAGTTCCAGTAGCAAAAGAAATTGTAGATGCATAGAATGAAGACTTCGTATAAAGACTTAATCTTGAATTTATCGATGTTTGAAAAGGAACAACCATCCCAGCAACAATTCCCACTAAATATAAAAATATCATTAAATCACGCTTTCTCCTGAGATAATTATATTATATAGGAAAGGTGTGGATTTTCCTATGCTCTTTTCTATTTATAAAAGAGGATAGTGTAAAATGATGTACACAACTAATGAAATATAATAAAATACTTATGTTGATGTTATAATAAAAGGAAAATTATTAGATTTAAATTGAAAATCAAGACCTATAAAAATTAGTAAGATAAATTTTTGGTGGTTTAAAAATATATAGAAGTGGTGACAATTTACATTGAAACAACTTTCAATCATACGCTTATTAGATGAAGAAACTTTTTTTATAGGTGCAGGAAGTAATGAAGGAATTCAAAAAGAACAATTTATTGAAGTATTAAATCCTAGGAAATCATATAAAAATCTTGCTCAAGTGACAGAAGTTTTTGGACAATATGCTATGTGTAAAAAATTAGGAAAAAGTAAGATTTTTTTCGGTGATACAGTTAGATTAAGACCGATTAGAAACAAAAAATCATAAATAATATCGTATATGTGATAAAAAGCGAATGCAATTTGTTTCGTTGTTTTGTCACTTTTTTTATTTAAAACAAGGTAGCAGCCTAATGCTTATGTGCATCGGACTGCTACGATTGTTTATATAATTTGTTTACTTCAGTTTCAGTGACCATACAAATTCACTAGAAAAATGATACATGCGTTTAAAATTTTATTGATTTAACTTTCAAAAATTAATTTTGTAGATTTATCTATGATTTGTGCTGCACGCACTGTAGTAGGAATCCCCGCCTTAGGACGCAAGATATCTAGAGCAACTAATTTGTTCATCCCATCTTTCACTGTGCTTTCATTGATGAAGTGCTCTATTTTGGGTAATTGTAATTTAATGTCTTTGTTTACAGCATCATTGAATATAAGTTCTAAAGTTTGACTCATAATATTTAACCTCCTTAATTAACTGTTTCAGTTTTAATGATTTCCACTGTTTCAAATTTTTCTCCAGTGATTTGTTCGATGATAGATTTGAAACTTTTAATTTGATCAGTTGTTGATTGGGTATTCAGATTTGCAAAGTGACGTTTAAATTGTGTAGCTTTTCCGTCTTTGTCATATGTTATTCGTGACATAGTGACGGCTAAGTGACTGATTTGGTTCATTTGTCTAACCTCCTTTCACTATATATATCGTTATTAAATTTCAAATGGGTCAAAAAAATTTGAAAAAATTAGACAAAATACTTTCATGTGACAAAAACATGCTATATCATTAAATATGCAACATTAATTAATTCAGAGGTGAATTTATGAATCAAGTAGACCCTATTAGGAATACTAATGAGATAAAAGCGATGTATGAGGTTTTAAAAGCCAAATCCATGCGTGATTATCTGTTGTTTAAGTTTGCAATACATACTGGTGTGAAGCTTTCCTCATTATTAAATTTAAATGTAAGTGATGTGAAAATAGAGGACGATGATATCAAACACTATTGGATAGAGACGCATGCACCTAAAATTCAGATTAGATTACCAGAAACTTTGAGAAATGAATTAATGACATATATATCAGAACAACAATTGAAGAATGATGAGTTGTTATTTCAGTCTAATAGGACGTTAAAAGGTTTATCGCGCCAGCAAGCTTATCGCATTATTCATCTTGCTGCAGAAGATTTAGGGATGTTACATATTGGTTTGACGACGTTGCGTAAAACATTTGCCTATCATGCTTATCAATCAGGTATTTCAATATCGATTATTCAAAAGTACTTAGGACATCAAACAACCTTTGAAACAATGAAGTTTATAGGCATTTCTACAAAATCTAGCAAAACAACGATAGCTTTAAATTTGTAAATTATAGTTAAAGGGGTATAGGATGAGTTTAGTTTATTTACTGAGTGCGATCGTTTTAATTATGATGGTACTTTTGCTCACAATGACGAAACGAAAATTTCATAAATTTGCTGGGCCAATCGCTTTAATCGCTCCAATCATTTCTTCTGTTTATTTTCTATGGCAATTGCCACAAGTGATGAAAGGGCAATTTGTATCAATTAAAATTCCTTGGCTCACATTATTGGATATAAATATAGATTTTAGACTAGATGGATTAAGTTTATTTTTTAGTTTGTTAATATCTCTCATTGCACTAGCAGTGTTTTATTACGCTACACAATACTTATCAAAAGAACATGATCATTTACCACGTTTTTATATATATTTATTGTTATTTATGTTCAGTATGCTGGGTATTGTTACAGCAAATAATACAATTTTGATGTATGTATTCTGGGAATTGACGAGTGTATCATCTTTCTTACTTATTGCTTACTGGTACAGTAAAGGTGCAAGTCAATTTGGTGCTATCCAATCATTTATGATCACAGTTTTTGGTGGTCTTGCACTATTAACAGGTTTTATCATGATTTATATTGTTACAGGTACAAATTCTATTACATCGATCATTGCGCAAAGTGACAAAATAGCGGATAGTCAGTTGTTTATACCGATTATTATCTTGTTACTTTTAGGTGCATTTACTAAATCAGCACAATTTCCATTCCATATTTGGTTACCAAAAGCGATGGAAGCACCGACACCCGTGAGTGCTTATTTACACTCTGCCACAATGGTAAAAGCAGGTATATTTTTACTATTTAGATTTACGCCTGTTTTAGGGTTAAGTGATTTTTATATTTATTGTGTCACTTTTGTTGGATTGATAACAATGATTTTTGGGGCGGTTAATGCCACTCGACAATATGATTTAAAAGGTATTTTAGCTTACTCTACAATCAGTCAACTAGGTATGATTGTTTCTATGGTCGGTCTCGGTGGAGGCTTTGCACAACATACCACTGGTGAACTATCTAAAGTTTACAGTCTTATTCTCTTCGCAGGACTTTTCCATTTGATGAATCATGCGTTATTTAAAGGTGCTTTGTTTATGGGCGTTGGTATCATTGATCATGAAACAGGTACGAGAGATATACGCAAATTGTCTGGATTAAGAAAAGTACTGCCAATTACACATGTAGTTATGTTACTTTCAGCTTTATCTATGGCTGGTATTCCATTTCTAAATGGTTTCTTAAGTAAAGAAATGTTTTTTGATGGTTTGGTAAGTTCATACCAATTACCTCAGTTTAATATCATATTAACAATCATTATTGCAGTGATAGGTGTTGTTGCTAGTATTTTCACGCTTATTTATGCAGTTTACATGATTAAGGAAGTTTTCTGGGGAGACTTTAAACATAATGATTCACCAGTACAAAGTCCCCATGAGCCATTTTTATTTACACTACCTTCTGCAATTATGATGATTTTGTTGCCGATTGTGTTTTTTGTGCCAAATTTATTTGGACATCATATTATTTTACCGGCATTACGAAGTATCACAATTGGAGAAAAAGTAGATAATATTGCACCGCATATATCACAATGGCACGGATTTAATTTACCACTGTTGTTAAGTTTCATTGTGATTATTGTAGGTTTTATAGCAGCGCTAAAAATTGATTGGAAAAAACAATCTGAAAAGATTAGAGTCAAATCTATAACAGATGTTTATTTAGACTCATATAAACAGTTTGAAAATTATTCAGGTTATAGTATTCGTACATTGATGAATAACCGTTTGAATCATTATATTATATTAACGTTAGCGGTTTTCATCATAGTAGTTGTTTATGGAATCATCCAAGCTGGGTTTCCTGACGTTAAACAGATACATGTCAGTGAATTTGGCCCATTAGAAATCATCACGTTAATTGTTGTTTTTATTTTAGGTATTGCTTTAACGTTTATTCGTCAACGTTTAACGATGGTAATATTAAACGGCATTATTGGTTACTGTGTAACGATATTCTTCATTTTAATGAAAGCACCAGACTTAGCGCTAACGCAATTAGTGGTAGAAACAATAACTACAATATTGTTTATTGTAAGTTTTTCACGCTTACCAAACGTACCACGTTCAAAAGTTCATAAGAAACGAGAAGCTGTTAAGATTGTTGTTTCATTAATGATGGCGGTTACTGTAGTTACACTTGTTTTCATTGCTCAGCAAGGTCAAACTATGCCAACAATTTCAACTTTTTATCACGACGCATATAAACTTGCAGGCGGTAAAAATATTGTAAATGCTATTCTTGGTGATTTTCGTGCTATGGATACCTTGTTTGAAGGTATGGTATTAATCATCGCTGGTTTGGGTATCTATACATTACTTAACTTTAAAGAACGGAGGGGTCAAGATGAAAGAGAATGATGTAGTCTTACGAACAATTACTAAAATTGTTGTGTTTATATTGTTAACATTCGGGTTCTACTTATTTTTAGCAGGACATAATAATCCTGGCGGTGGATTTATCGGTGGACTTGTATTCAGTTCTGCATTTTTACTTATGTTCTTGGCCTTCGACGTTAAACAAGTATTAGTCGCTTTACCACTTGATTTTAGAATATTAATGATCATCGGATCCTTAGTATCATTTGCTACTGCAGTCATACCAATGTTCTTTGGTAAACCGTTCCTTTACCAAACAGATGCATACGTTCAATTACCGATATTAGGTGAAGTACATTTAACAACTGTTACGCTTTTTGAAGCTGGCATTGTTTTAGCGGTTGTAGGCGTTGTAGTAACAGTTATGCTATCCATAAGTGGTGGTCGCTCATGAATTTGATATTGTTAATGGTGATTGGCTTCTTAATATTTATAGGAACGTATATGATATTATCAGTCAATTTAATCCGTATCGTCATAGGTATTTCAATTTATACACACGCAGGAAATTTAATTATCATGAGCATGGGTCGCTATGGGAAGCATATGGTAGAACCACTTATTGGTGAAGGTAGTAAAAATTTCGTAGATCCATTGTTGCAAGCTATTGTATTGACTGCTATTGTGATAGGTTTTGCCATGACTGCGTTTTTACTTGTACTCGTATATAGAACGTATCGAGTTACTAAAGAAGATGAAATTGATGTGTTAAGAGGTGATGACGATAATGATGAGTAATTTATTAATTCTGCCATTACTTCTGCCAGCAATATGTGCGCTTGTACTGGTATTTATCCGTACACATAGCAGATTATCAAGAATTTTTTCAATTGGCACAATGTCTATTACGACAATCATATCTTTATTGTTATTGATTTATGTTATGCAACATAAGCCAATTGCTTTAGATTTTGGTGGCTGGGAAGCACCTTATGGTATTCAATTTGTTGGTGACTCATTGAGTTTACTCATGGTCACGACATCTAGTTTTGTCGTTACGTTAATTATGGCATATGGTTTTGGTAGCAGAGAAAAAAGAGCAATTCGTTATTACTTACCGAGTTTTATTCTGTTTTTAACAGTAGGCGTTATTGGTTCGTTTTTAACTGCAGATTTATTTAATATATATGTCATGTTTGAGGTAATGTTGCTTGCGTCGTTTGTGTTAATTACGTTAGGACAATCAGTAGAACAGTTACGTGCAGCTATTATTTACGTTGTACTTAATATTTTAGGTTCTTGGTTGTTATTATTAGGCATCGGTTTATTATATAAACTTACTGGTACTTTAAATTTTGCATTAGTAGCGCAAAGACTAACTGAGATGCAAGGAGAAAGTTCAGTAGTAATTATTTCAATGGTGTTTTTAATCGCATTTGGCGCCAAAGCTGCGCTTGTATTATTCATGTGGCTTCCGAAAGCATATGCCGTTTTAAACACTGAATTAGCAGCATTATTTGCTGCATTAATGACAAAAGTAGGCGCTTATGCTTTGATACGTTTCTTCACACTGTTATTTGATAATCATAGTGGTATTACACATCCACTATTGGTTGTCTTATCTTGTATAACGATGTTAATCGGTGCATTTGGTGTCTTGGCTTATCGAGATATTAAAAAAATAGCAGCATATCAAGTTATTCTTTCTATTGGTTTTATAATTTTAGGCCTAGGATCAAATACAATTTCAGGTGTCAATGGTGCTATTTTTTATCTGACAAATGATATTGTGGTGAAAACACTGCTATTCTTTATCATTGGTAGCTTGGTATATATTACTGGTTATCGACAATATAAAAATTTATATGGTTTAGCTAAAAGAGAACCATTCTTTGGTGTAGCATTTGTGGTAATGATTTTAGCAATTGGTGGCGTTCCACCATTTAGTGGTTTCCCTGGAAAAGTGTTTATTTTTAAAGGTGCTGTTGAAAATGGTAATTATATTGGTTTAACTTTGATGATTTTAACAAGTCTGATTGGTATGTTTAGCTTGTTTAGAATTTTCTTCACAATGTATTTAGGTAATGCTGATAAAGGTGAACATATAGACTTCAAACCAATTCCTAGATATCGTAAAGGCTTAATCGGCATTCTTGTAGCAGCAATTATCGGCATGGGACTAGCAGCACCATTGATTTTTAAAGTAACTGATAATGCTACCCATTTAAATATGGATGATGGATTATATGAAAAAATGGTCAATCCTCATTTAGTGAAGGAGGAGAAATAATGAGACAAGTCTTACTTAATATGGTCATTGCATTTTTATGGGTGCTATTTCAAGATGAAGAATCATTTAAAGCCTCTACCTTCTTCTCAGGTTATCTTATTGGTTTAGTAGTTATTTATATACTACATCGTTTTTTTGGCCAACAATTTTATTTAAAAAAAGTTTGGGTAGCATTTAAATTTTTAACGGTTTACTTATATCAGTTAATTACATCAAGTATGACGACAATCAACTACATTTTATTTAAAACGAAAGACTTAAATCCTGGTTTAGTTAGATATGAAACGACTCTAGAAACAGATTGGGAAGTTTCATTTTTAACGATTCTAATTATAATTACACCTGGTTCCACAGTTATTAGAATTTCAAAGGAAAGAAAAAAGATTTTTATACATGCAATTGATATCTCTGAAAAAGAAAAACAGAAACTGCTTAAAAGTATTAGACAATATGAAGGTCTCATATTGGAGGTGGCAGAATGATCGAATCACTGATAAATTTCTTTATAACAAGTTCAATTATTTTGTTTGGTATCGCACTTATTTTAACGTTGTTTAGGTTAGTAAAGGGACCAACGACGGCTGATAGGGTAGTTGCATTTGATACGGCTAGTGCTATATTAATGTCAACAGTCGGTGTGTTAAGTATTGTTTTTGGTACTTTTTCTTTCTTAGATTCTATCTTGTTGATTGCGATCATTTCATTTGTAAGCACCGTTTCTATTTCAAGATTTATAGAAGGGGGGCATGTCTTTAATGCAAATAACAAGCGAAATCGTTAATTTAATTGCAGCTTTTATGATGTTCTTGGGCAGTATTATAGCTTTGATTAGTGCAATTGGTCTTATTAAGTTCCAAGACGTATTTTTAAGAAGTCATGCCTCTACGAAAAGTTCTACATTATCGGTATTATTAACACTCGTAGGTGTTGTTATTTATTTCATTTCTTCACAAGGTTATTTAAGTGTTAGGATGATTTTAGCATTGGTATTTATCAATTTGACTTCTCCAGTAGGTGGACACTTAATATCCAGAGCAGCATACCGAACAGGCGCTTATATGTATAGGAAAAGTGATGCACCTAAGCAAACAAGTATCTTATTAAGCGCTTCGGAAAATGACACATTTGAACAATTGAAAAAACGTGCTCAAATACGTGAAGAGCGTAGACATAAAATTAATGAAAAAGAACAAGATAAGTATTAAGTTAAATACAACCTACTTGTAGGTTGTGTATTAGACTAGGCGGGTTGGAAATCAAAATTAAGTTTGATCTCTAATCCGCTATTTCTATATATAATGTTTTAAAAGTTTTGTTAGTGTTGATGTTTGTGGAATAACAAAATTTTATCAAGATTGAAGTGCAATACATTTTAGTGGTTACTAAAAAAATGATAAAATTATATATATTTGTAATTGTGTTAATGTAAAAAAATACATATCAGGTAAACATCATTGTTCATATAAAAATGGATATGTAAGAGTTTGAGACACAATATGTTCATAAATAAACGATTGTATTTTTGTTTCAACCTCAACAATTATGAAAGTTCAAATGTTGAAAAGAGGTGAAACCATGCAAATATTCGAAACAATACTTATATTTTTAGCGGTAGTAATCGCAAGTTCTTTAGTGCATATACTATTACCTAAAATTCCTTTAGCTTTTATTCAAATCATCCTCGGTATGTTACTGTATATTACGCCGGTTCCCGTCGAGTTCCATTTTGATTCGGAATTATTTATGGTTGCCTTGATAGCACCGCTATTATTTGTTGAAGGTGTAAAAGTCTCTCGTGTGCATTTAAGGCGTTATATCAAACCGGTTTTAATGATGGCATTAGGTCTTGTAGTAACTACTGTAATCGTAGTTGGCTTATTTGTACATTGGATTTGGCCTGAGCTTCCATTAGCTGCTGCGTTTGCACTAGCTGCAATCTTATGTCCCACTGATGCTGTTGCTGTTCAAGCAATTACGAATGGTAAAGTACTACCTAAAGGCTCTATGACAATTTTAGAAGGTGAATCATTATTAAATGATGCTGCCGGTATCATATCTTTTAAAATTGCTGTAGCTGCATTGATTACGGGTGGCTTTTCGATGGTGAATGCAGTTGAACAATTTTTAGTATCCTCAATTGGTGGATTTATTGTCGGTTTAATTATTGGCGTAGCGCTCGTTAGGTTTAGAGTATCACTTTCCAGAAGAGGTATAGAAAATATAAATATGTTTACTTTTATACAGCTTGTGACGCCTTTTATTACATATCTCGTTGCTGAAATGTTTCATTCTTCAGGTATTATTGCAGCTGTAGTAGCAGGGTTGGTACACGGTTTTGAACGCGACCGAATTGCACAAGCACGTACTAGATTACAAATGAGTTATAACCATACCTGGAATATATTGGGTTATGCATTAAATGGTTTTGTTTTTTCTATTTTAGGATTTTTAGTTCCAGAACTTGTTGGTCGAATTATAGAAAATGAACCCCATAATTTTATTTTTCTAATTGTAGTTACAGTTTTAATTGCTTTAGCAATATATTTGTTTAGATTTTTATGGGTTTTTGTATTATATCCTTATTTTTATTTACCAATCAGTCCATTTCAAAAAATACTTACGAATTATGAAGATAATACGAAAGTCACTGAGAAACCACCGAAACGTGGTATGTATGCTTTTATCATGACGTTGTGTGGTGTACATGGGACAATTTCTTTAGCGATTGCCTTAACATTACCTTATATGTTGGCAGATCATCATTCGTTTGTATTTAGAGATGACTTATTATTTATCGCATCTGGTATGGTCATTATAAGTTTAATTATTGCACAATTTGTGCTACCTATTGTGACACCTAATGCGGTTCAACCAAAACAACACGGTATGAGCTTTAAAAAAGCAAGGGTATATATTTTAGAAAGTGTTATAGAACACTTAAATAAATTATCCTCTGAAGAATCAAGTTATCTATATGGTAATGTTATTAAAGAATATCATGATAAATTGGCATTTCTTAAAACCGTTGAGAACGAAGATGAAAATACCAAAGAGTTAGAACGGTTACAAAAACTCGCTTTTGATGTTGAAAATAATACGTTAAATAGTTTGGTATCTAATGGTGATATCACAACCAATATCTTAGATAACTATATGCGCTATGCGGAACGTACTCAGGTTTATAAACAATCTTCTCTAATTCAACGTATTAAAGTGGAATTAAAAACATTTATTTTAAAAAGTAGAATTAAAACGAAAGTGAGAACGAACTCAGCTTCTTCATTATCAGTGATTGAAAACTTGAGAGAAATTTCTAATGTTATGAGAACCGTGCATTATCGTGTAGTTAGTCGTTTAGGTAAAGAAACAACTGAAGAAAATAAATTAGAAGTAGGCATGATTTGTGATAGTTATTTAATGAGAATTGAAAACTTAACACCATCTAACTTCTTTAATCCAAAAAGTGAAACTTCTATTACTAAAATTAAATTGGGTGCACTTAGAGAACAGCGTCGTGTTCTGAATGAACTTACTGAAGACGAAGAAGTTAGTGAAGTTACTGCGCTAAAATTACGTGAAGCGATTAATTATGATGAAATGATTATCGTTGACAGTTTAACAGACTAACGTAAATGGTTGGTACTTTTAATGTATGGACAAAATTAAAGAAGTTGTGAGATGCAACTTCTATTAAAAAATTAGGACTAATCCAGTGGATTAGTCTTTTTTATATTACGATTTTGGTTGTGTATCAATCTTACTAATTCAGCAAAGCT
>NZ_JAESMX010000001.1:36140-159978 GCF_017893405.1 Staphylococcus sp. GDH8C109P
ATTCAGCAAAGCTGAAAAGTAAGACTAAAAAAAATCTCCATCAATGGGGGGAGGAGCCAACCATTGATGGAGTTAAGGGAGATAGATGATTTAAGGCTTGAATACCACCATACCGTACGTCATTAGGAGGGAAACGTACGGTATGGGGCTACTCACCTACAATGTAGGTTAATAGCCTTATTTTATTCCATACTTCCGTGAACAGTATTGATATTTTCTTGCATCATATTAAAATATGAATCACCTTTAGTACCTTTCTTACCTATAGAATCGGTATAAACCTCTCCATAAATATCTAAGTTTGTTTCTTCACTTAGACTTTGCATACTTTTCTTATCTACACTCGTTTCTACAAGTAAATGTTTAAGGTTATTGTCTTGCACAAATTTTACAGCTTGTTTCATTTGTTCAGGTGTACCTTGTTTTTCGGTATTGATTTCCCAAATGTAACCAGGTTTAATATCAAACTGTTTTGAGAAATATTTAAAAGCACCTTCACTTGTTATCATCGCACGTTGTTCTTTCGGTATATCATTGAATTTATCATGACTTTCTTTTTTCAAATCTTCTAATTTAGCTATGTAATCTTTGGTATTGCTTTGGATATCATCCTTATAGTTGTCATTCTTCTTAATCAAGGCTTTGCTTATTTCTTCTACATACTTAATACCATTATCTAAACTTAACCAAGCATGTGGATCTTGTTTTGATTCATCGCCTTCTTTAGCCCCGTTTAAGTATAAAGGTTTAACATTTTTTGAAACTTTAACAACAGAGCCATCTTCATATGACTTATTAGCTTGTGATAATGCGTTTTTAAACCAACCGTTACCTGTTTCTAAGTTTAGTCCGTTATAGAATACAACGTCAGCATCAGTTAATGCTTTAATATCTTTTGGTTTTACTTCATATTCATGTGGATCTTGACCGATTGGTACGATACTATGAATTTCTACGTTATCGCCACCAACGTTTTTGACCATGTCATAAAGAATTGAGTTTGTTGTTACCACCTTTATTTTTTCATGGGATTGCGATGTAGAATCGTTGTTTCCTTTGCCACATGCACTTAAAAATAATATAAGAATCATTGTAATTGTTAATAATTTTTTCATTAAATTGCTCCTTTTTTTGCGAAAAATTGCATTTTATTACAAGTGAAAATAATGATATAAATGATAAACGCACATAAGACGATAGTTGCACCACTTGGAATATTATAAATGTAACTAAAATACATACCGACGATTGAACTTATAACACTAATAAGACTGGAAATGATCATCATCGTATGTAGTTTTTTAGCGATTAAAAATGCAGCTGAAGCAGGTGTAATCAATAATGCGACAACTAATATAATACCTACTGTTTGTATGCTTGCTACTGTAACGAGTGAGAGCAATAACATTACAAAATAGTGTAAGAATGTAGTGTTTAAACCACTCATTCTACTGAAAATTGGGTCGAATGTAGAAATCATTAGTGGTCTATAGAAAGTTACGATTAAAACCATAACAATCAAACCAACTACGACAGTGGACCAAAAAGTAGCGTGTGTAACTGCTAATAGATTTCCAAAAAGAATATGATATAAGTCGGTGGTACTATTAATTAAACTAATTAAAATGACCCCAGTTGCTAAAAATGCTGTAAAACTAATACCTATAGCCGCATCAGGCTTGGTTTTACTACTTTTGGTAATGAATCCGATAAAGATACTAGCAATCATACCTGTCACTAACGCTCCAACAAACATAGGAACGCCGAATAAAAATGATAATGCAACACCAGGTAAAACTGCATGACTCATTGCATCTCCCATAAGGGAAAGACCTCTTAGTACAATGAGGCAACCTACTGTACCACAAACGATTCCTACAACAATTGAAATAATCAATGCATTGCTTAAAAATTTGTATTCAAATAGGTGTTGAAAAAATTCCATATCGTGTTACTTCCTTTCTATTTATGCCGATTCTGACTTTTCTTGATCTTCTTGTGTGGGGTTTAAGAAAGTTTCATTTAAATGATCTGGTTGCATGGCAACATGACTTTCTCCAAAGAAGCGAATTGTTTTGTTTAAAAGAATAACACGATTAAAATACTTTTCTGCTTTAGATAAATCATGATGAACAATTAAAAGTAATTTTCCGGCTTTCTTAAGCTCGTTTAATTGAGACATTATGATTTGTTCACTGTGGAAATCGATACCTACAAATGGTTCGTCTAAAAGATAGAGTGTACTTTCTGTCATGAGTGCTCTCGCAACTAAAACCCTTTGTAATTGACCGCCACTGAGTGCAGAAATTTGTCGATTTCTTAAATCTTGTAATTCTAATGTTGTTAGCAGCTGATTAAGTCTAGCTCGCGTTTTAGGGGTAACAAACCTAAACCAGCCAATATCTTTGTAAGCACCTGAAAGTACAACATCTTCTACCTTAATTGGGAAGTCTAAGTCAATATGCGCTTTTTGTGGGATGTATGTAACATTTTTAAGTGTTTGTTGTATAGCAATGTTATGTAAATTAGCAATGCCTGTTGACTTGAATTCACCAATAATTGATTTGAGTAAAGAAGATTTACCAGCTCCATTGGGTCCCATAATACCTATAATTTCACCTTTTATGGGAATTTCTAAATTGATATTATCTAAGATATGTTTATTCCCTAAAGTGAGATTTAAGTTATTAATTTCTAACATTTTTCTACCTCCTTAAATTAAATTTTAGGCTAACCTAATTTAATTTATAATATAACATTAACTTTTAGCGTGTCAAGTAGATTCGTGATACAATAAAGTGAATGACTTGAGAGGTGAAACCATGATAACTGAAGAAAAAGAAGATTATTTAAAGGCAATTTTAACCCATAATGGCGATCATTCTTTCGTTTCAAACAAGACATTATCCCAGTATTTAAATATCAAACCACCATCTGTAAGTGAAATGGTGAATCGTTTAGAAAAATCAGGATTTGTAGAAACGAAGCCATACAAAGGTGTGCAGTTGTCCGAAGAAGGATTGACATATACCTTAGATATCATAAAAAGACATCGATTATTAGAGTTATTTTTAATTAAGATATTAGAATATAATTGGGAAGAGGTACATCAGGAAGCTGAGGTACTAGAACATAAAGTTTCACACTTATTTGTTGAACGGTTAGATAAATTATTAGATTATCCAATCACTTGTCCACACGGTGGTGTTATTCCTAGAGACAATAAATACAAAGAGATTTATACTACAGATTTATTGTCGTTTGAAGCGGGTGATTTAGTGACGATAAAACGTGTCCGTGATAGAACAGAATTATTAGTTTATTTATCGAGTAAATCCATATTGATTGGTGAACAAATAAAAATATTAGATAAAGATGATACGAATAAAGTGATGATGGTGCAGAAAGAAGAAAAAGTGACTGTATTGAGTTATGATAATGCTAAACATATTTATGCGGAAAAATAGTAAATTGAATACTGGCATTTCTAAGTTGTTATTTACATTGATTTAGTAAAATTATTTGTCTAAAGTATAGAAAAAAGCGTGACATTGTAATCATATTTAAAAATTAACAGTTTAGTTGAAATGAAAAAGCGAAATCTAAATAAAAATTAGATTTCGCTTTTTTGAAGAGGTCTAAGGAATAAAATACACTCGGAATAATTGATAAATCGTAAATAAATTGATGGCTATCCAAATAAAGCTAAAGATAAAAGTTGGAATATGAGTCAATGTTTTTAAAGTACTACCATCCCAAGTGATATCATCTGTCGAGATCGTTAATTTGAATATTGTCCAAGAAGATTGAAGTACTTCTCCTAGTAAAACACCTAATATAAAATGTTGTGTGATGGTTACAACATAAAGTATCGCCAATTGGTTTTCACTTTTAAATAAACAGTATAGTAAAAAAACTAAAAGTATTACGATGAACATTGGTAACAACTTTCTAGATGTTAAGCATACAAAATATATAAATATTAATAGGTAGGCAGTGATAAATAAACTTGGATATTGATATTGCGTTGATAGAAAACCTATATATAACATAAGTGGGGGCATAATGTAGCCACCAAATGTGGTGATGGACTGCCCGATGCTATTTTTTGATTGTGTTATAGCGAAGCCTTGTTGAGATGTTGCTAGACGTTCTGATGGTCTTGCAACAATCACTAAGTCTCTAGCTTTGCCTCCGCTTAATTTATTAAATAATATATGGCCGAATTCATGTGTTAATACAGGAATATAATTAAAATAGATATCTAAAAGTTGGTTTATGGATTTATTCCGATAAGTATGTATAATGATATAGATTATGGCAACCAAAATAATCCAATAAAGATGTAATTGAATAGATGAACTGAAAAACGCATGTAGCTTAGACATGAAATACCTCATTTGTATAATACGATTATTTGATATTTTACGAGATACAGTATTGGTAAAACAGTATCTCACATATAATAGTATAAAGTAAGAATACCCATAAAGCATTTGGACTTTTGTCGTATATTATCGCTTAACACTGTTTGACCTAGGTTTTATGGATATTGTAATATATGCGAGAGTGACTGTATTCATATTACAAGAAAAATATTATAGCGTATCGAAAAAAGAGTTGAGTTAGGAGATAACCAATCATGACAAGAGCTAATAAATTAGAAAAGGTAAACGTATTATCTGTTTTATTTGATAATGTAACACTGACAGAAATGCGTGACCGCATAAAACTTTTTTTTGAATCAGAAACTGACAAAAATTTATTTATTGTAACTGCTAATCCTGAAATTGTTGATTTTGCTACCGAAAATGCAGAGTATCTTAAGTTAATCAACAGCGCAAACTATGTAATTCCAGATGGCACTGGTGTAGTTATGGCTTCAAGATTACTTAAAAAACCATTGCAAGAGCGTGTACCAGGTATAGAATTAATGGAAGCGTGTTTAAAGATTGCTAATGCGAATTATCAAAAAGTTTTTTTATTAGGTGCAAAAGACGAGGTTGTAGTGAAAGCTGTAAAGCAATTAAGTGAAAAATACCCCAATATTAATTTTGATTATCATCATGGCTATTTTAACTTAGAAGATGAAACGGTATTGAAACACGTTAGTTCATTTAATCCAGATTATGTTTTCGTTGGAATGGGTTATCCAAAGCAAGAACAATGGATTGAACGTCATGATAATCATTTTAAACAGACGTTGCTAATGGGTGTCGGCGGATCTATTGAAGTTTTTAGTGGAACGAAAAAAAGGGCACCAAAAATATTTCGCAAATTAAATATAGAATGGGTTTATCGTTTTATCATTGATTGGAAGCGGTTTGGCAGAATGAAAGCAATACCGAAATTTGTATTTAAAGTGATTAAGCAAAAAACCAAGCAATAATAAAAACCGGTTATAGCATCGTTTGCGCTATAGCCGGTTTTTACTAAAATGAGATTGATACGTTTTACAATTACTAATTTAACGAGATGATTATCAGTCCATTAAAATTGCTATGTAATTAGACAGTCGTTATCTATTACATTTAATATGCAATAATATTATTTAACTTCAAATCTTGAATTATCTAATTTACTTCTAAATGCTTTTTGTTCCTCTTTGGAATATTTTTTAAAACCATTCAGGAATTTTTCATATTCAGGTAGGACTTCGTCTATTTCTCCAAATTTCTTTAATTTCCCAGCTTCTATCCATGCGATTTTAGTGCAAAATTCACGCACTTGTTTCATATTATGACTAACAAAGAAGATGGTTTTACCTTGCTTTTTATACTCGTAAATTTTATCCAAACATTTTTGAGCAAAAGTTTGGTCTCCAACAGATAATGCTTCATCAATAACAAGAATGTCTGGATTTGTCGTGATATTAATTGAGAAACCTAACTTGGCACGCATACCACTGGAATATTTTTTAACAGGTTGATAAATGAATTCTCCTAATTCACTAAATTCAATTATATCAGGTGTTAATTCTTTAATCTGTTTTCTTGTGAATCCCATGCATAGCATTTTGAATTCTATGTTTTCAATACCTGTTAACTGTCCATTTAAACCAGCATTAATTGCAATTACGCTAACTTCACCGTGACGATCAACATCTCCAGCAGTAGGAGATAGGGAGCCACCAATAATATTACTAAGCGTAGATTTGCCTGACCCATTGATGCCTACGAGACCTATAACATCACCTTCGTATGCAGTTAGTGACAAATCGTTCAGCGCATAAAAGGTTTTATTTTTATTAAAAGGGACTAAAGCATCCTTTAAACGCTCTTTATTATTGCGATAGATACGGTATTCTTTAGTTACATGTTCAATGTTAACCGATACATTCATAATTTTACCTTCCTTATTTGCAGATAGTATATAGTATATTATATTATATATTAGTTGTTAAATTTATTAACCTATTGTAAAGTAAGTGAGTACAAATTTTAAGATAACGTTCTTATACAATTGTTAAAGTTTACTGAATTTAAGTTATAAAATCAACTAAAATGAAGTCATTTTAGCATCATTGTTTTTCTATTATACAACAATCATATGTGTAAGCACATCCGCTTTTAGCACATAAAATATTTAATTTCCTTAATTAAATATAGGTTGTTAAGATTAAAAACAAAGCGTATATTAGATTTGAATGTAGTCTTTTTTATAGCATAATTATGATTAGCAAATTGATTGAAAGTGTGGTTTATTTAAATGAGTGCAGTGTGGGTAGTCTTAAAAGAGCATTTTAAAAATTTCTATCTAATTCAAAGGTTAGCACAGTTCCAAGTTAAAATTACTAACACCAATAATTACCTTGGTATGGCTTGGGAATTAATTAACCCAGCAATGCAAATTATGGTTTATTGGTTTGTATTCGGTCTTGGAATTAGAACTAATAATCCAATCGAAGGCGTGCCATTTATTTATTGGTTACTCGTTGGTATTAGTATGTGGTTCTTTGTTAACCAAGGTATTTTAGAAGGTACGAAATCCATCGCAAGTAAATATAATCATGTCGCTAAGATGAATTTCCCGTTATCAATCATACCATCATATATAGTGATGAGTAGGTTCTATGGGCATATCGCACTATTAGTTGCTGTTATTTTATTATGTATGCTAGGCGGATATTATCCATCAATCTATACATTACAATTATTTTTATATGTGCCGTTTGCACTAATTTTTACTACAACAGTAGCACTGTTTACTTCTACGTTAGGTGTGCTAGTAAAAGATACACAACCAGCAATACAAGCATTAATGAGAATGGTATTCTTTGCTTCATCTATTTTAATTGTACCGCCAGAAGGTATCGTTAAAGATGTTATGCAATTAAATCCAATATATTATCTTGCTGAGGCGTATCGTGCATCTGTTCTATACAATGAATGGTATTTTGTTACACATTGGGAATTAACATTCTATAACTTCTTTATTATCGTATTTTTATTTGTTATAGGATCAATTTTGCATATGCGTTATAGAGATCATTTTGCAGACTTTATGTAATGGAATTTAGACAAAAACGTGTTATATTAAATCCTTTGATGGCTTAAATGTCATTAAAGGATTTTTCTATAATTTTAAATATAAAATAGCTATAATAAAAGAGAATAAATAATAACCGGCGGTGGAAATTTGAGACAGTTAATAAAAAAGCTTTATATGACAATCATTAGCTTTTTAAATTTGATTTATATAAAGAAAAAAATAGATTCACAACATATTGTGGTCATGATGACATTTGTTGAAGATGTACTTCCAATTATTGAAGCATTAAATAGAAAATCTTATAAAGTGACAGTGATTGCCAAGGAAATAAATAGAAAACATGTTGAACGATTAGACAATGTGTCATTTATACCTGCAGGCAATAAACAAGTCTTCAAACATATAAAGGCGATGAGTACGGCAAAAATCATAGTGATAGATACATATTATTTATTGTTTGGTGGTTTCAAAAAGAAATCACAACAGACAATGATTCAAACCTGGCACGCTGTTGGCGCTTTGAAAAATTTTGGACTTACTGACCACCAAGTAGATTTAAACAATAAAAAAATGGTGAAGCAATATAAAAAAGTTTATCAGGCTACTGATAAATATTTAGTGGGGGGCGAGCCAATGGTGGATTGCTTTAAAGCCTCATTTGGTGCACGAGATGATCAGTTTTTAAGAACTGGATTGCCACGTCTTGTTCCATATGTGAACTTAGACATTAAACAAAAGCAACATGCATTAAAATTACAATATGGTATCAAGGATAAATTAGCACTTTATGTACCTACGTACCGCGAGCATCATCAAGCCAATCACGTTATTGATAAAGCACGTTTTGAAACAGCGTTGCCTTCATATACATTGATTAGTAAATTACATCCATCTCTACCTCAAGATAAGCAATATCATATAAATCTACAATCATTGATGATTATGGCGGACGTTATCATTACAGATTACAGTTCATTAGCAATTGAGGCAAGTTTATTAAATAAGCCAACGCTATTTTATGTCTACGATGAAGCAAATTATGAACGAGTACGGGGACTAAATTCATATTATTATGAAATTCCAGAACTTTACAAAGCATATAGTGAAGAGGACATCGTTCATATACTTCAAGCACATGCAAGTGAATTAAAACCGCTATTTAAAAATTGGCATGATTATAATGATCAAAATAGTTTAAATCAGGTTATAAATCATATAGAGAAAATGGTGAAAACATGAAAATATCAGTTATCATACCCGTCTATAATGCGGCAAATACTATTCAAAGAGCAATAAGTTCTGTAGATACAAAGCAAGATTATGAAATTATTTGTGTCAATGATGGTTCAACAGATGAGAGTAAACAAGTTTTAGAAAGATTACAAAAAGCATACAAAAACATTCGGATTATTAATCAGGAAAATCAAGGTGCAGCGATGAGTAGAAATAATGCATTGGCCTACGTCACAGGTGATGCTTTTATGTTTTTAGATGCAGACGATGTGTTTTTGCCTAATAGTATAGATGCTATGGCCGATTACTTTCAACAGGATGAACATGTAGATATTGTATTAGGACAAATCGGTAGATTAAATAATGGCACGTGGCAAAGTTTTTATACGCATCAGCCAATACAAAAATTTGATAAAGTGAATTTAGCGCAATGTCCTGAAATGATGCAGTCTATCGGACCTGGAGGTAAGTTATTCAGTGCGACTTTCAAAGATTTGCGTTTTGATGAAGATGTAGTGTTTTGCGAAGAACATACATTTATGATAAAAGCGTATAAGAAAGCACGAGATGTGCAGTTATTGCCATTCATTGTGTATGGTTATCATGAAGAAAAAGGGTCGATCACAGCTCAAAGAGCAGATCGATTTGTAAATTATATGAGTGATGCGATTAAAGTAAGACATAGAGTGATGGATACATTATTGTTAAGGGAAGCAAGGATTTATTACAGTTATCGTATGGATGAGCTCATTGTCAGTTATTTGCTGCAAGCATATCTCACAAATAATAAAAAACTAACAGACCCATTTTTAGATGTTGTAACATCTTATATGTATAATATGCAGGAATCAGATTATTCAGGAGAGGCAATGTTTAGAATAATTAAAGTTGTTGAACGATGTGGTAAGAACTGGAATAAATCATTATATAAAAAATGGCAAGAAGCATTACTTAATGTTGGCATTGGTCGACCGAATTATTACCGCTTTCAAATTGAAGTATTACCGAAACGTGTAAAATTCAGAGGTAAATTGAAATTAAAACAATTACTAAAAAAATGAATTTTGGGTATAGTTCGTAAACTTCAAATCAGTGTGCTATACTTTTAAAAAATGTAAATTTTAATTAAATTTTGTTAAGGAGTATGAGCGTATGAAACGTGTTATTACTTATGGAACGTATGATTTATTACATTATGGTCACATTGAATTATTAAGAAGAGCTAGAGAAATGGGCGATTATTTAGTGGTTGCATTATCTACAGATGAGTTTAATCGCATTAAAAATAAAAAGTCTTATTACAATTATGAACAACGAAAAATGATGTTAGAGTCTATTCGTTATGTTGATCTTGTAATCCCTGAAAGTGGATGGGGACAAAAAGAAATCGACGTTGATCGTTATGAAATCGATACTTTTGTAATGGGGCATGACTGGGAAGGTGAATTTGACTTCTTGAAAGATAAATGTGAAGTGATTTACCTTAACCGTACAGAAGGCATTTCTACTACTAAAATCAAAAAAGAACTTTATGGCGATGCCGAAAAATAAATTGACAATAATTTGTCGATCATGAATTGTAATTTTAATAAATCATATGTTTAGTAAATATATTAAGCGAGGCTGGGACTTCTTAGTGTCCCAGCCTCAATTTGTTTAGTCCTCGAACTAACAATAGTGTAAAAGCCCCGAAAAGATTGCTATATTAAAGCATCTTTTCGGGGCTGAATTTTGGTACTGATATTCAGGTACTTTATTTATGATTTTTTCTGTTTTTGAAAGTTTCGATAAAAAGATAAATAATAATTGCCATTGCAGCTATGATTAAAATAGTACCTAATAAAGTGAGAATTGGATGTTCATCCCACGTTGTTTTCACAACTGTAGTAGTTTGATGTAGGATTGGTTTACTTACATTGACTGTTGGTGGACCGTATTTTTCAGAAATGAATTTACGGTCATACTCAATATGCAATTTACCATCCTCGATTACATATTTATAATCATTTTTATCAAAATCATTTGGAAGCACATCGTATAAATCTTTTTCTACATAATATGTTTTACCATTAATTTTGTGATTGCCTTTAGAAATAATTTTTTTGTATTTATATTGATCAAAAGACATGTTCATTAAGGCATTTCCCATCATATTACGTTGTTTTTCGCCGCCTAAGTTGTCATAGTTACCGGCACCCATAATTGTCTGATTAATTCTAAAATTACCTCTTTTTGTAGTGATCGTATGATTGTAATCTGCAATATCACTAGAACCAGTTTTTAAACCATCAGTACCTTCTAAGCTCATATCCGCACCTTCTAAAGAATGATTGAATGTGTAATATGTAACGCCGTGTTGGGTTGGAGCTAATTGTTTAGTGAAATAAATAATTTTCGGTGTATCTTGAATGGTACGCTGAGCTAAAATTGTAAAATCTTTGGCTGTTGATGTATTATTTTCTTCATTTTTATATTTTTCAGGTGCGAAATCTTTTAATTGTTTGTTTTCCGCGCCTGTTGGATTAACAAAATGTGTATTTTTCATACCTATTGATTTCGCTTTTTTGTTCATTGCATCTGTAAAATCTGACAGGTTTCCGGATACTTCTTGTCCGAGTATAAGTGCTGCGGCATTGCTTGAATTTGAAACAGTGATTTGGAGTAACTCTTTAATCGTGTATGTTTCCCCAGGATAAAGCTTGGTATTACTTAATTCAGGTAAAGTAGACATTCTGTAATGTTTGTCTGTGATTTTAACTTTATCATCTAATGATAAATCCCCGTTATTAACTGCTTCGAGTGTTAAATACATGGTCATTAATTTACTCATCGAAGCAGGATACCACTCTTTATCAGCATTATATTGATAAAGAATTTGACCAGTTTGGGCGATATTCACTGCACCTTCAGGTTGATAATTATCAGTAACATTATAACCATATTGATTTGCCACCTGTGTAGGTGTTACTGTTTCAGCTTTGGCAAAAGGTGTTATAATTGAACCGACGAAGAGTACAGTTACAATTGCCAGAATTAACTTTCTCATAATTACATTCCCTCTTAACATGTTCTGTTTTATTGCAATAGAAGTATTTTAGCATATTGTATGTAGTTTATAAAATATTACACAGAAGAATATTTTTAATAACTAATTAATTGAAAATTATTGTGTAAAACATGATAAAATAAGTTGAAATTAATTTAACTTATTACATCGAAATTCATCTGCTCATAAATTTATATAAGTAAGAGGTAATTTAAAATATTTTTAGAAGAGGTAAATTAGACATGAATCAAGAGAATCCATTATTCTACTTATTTAAAAAATTATCATGGCCTGTTGGTCTGATTATCATAGCTGTTTTAATTTCTTCATTAGGTAGTATTACAGGGCTAGTAGTTCCTTTTTTTACAGGTAAACTTGTAGATAAATTTTCTTTTGAAAATATTAATTGGATGTTTATCACTGCATTTATTTCTATATTTATTATCAATGCTTTACTTAGTGGTATAGGACTGTATTTATTGAGTAAAATTGGTGAGAAAATCATATACGCGATTCGATCTGTTTTATGGAAACACATCATTCACTTAAAAATGCCTTTTTTTGATAAAAATGAAAGTGGACAATTAATGAGTCGTTTAACAGACGATACAAAAGTAATCAATGAATTTATTTCACAAAAATTGCCAAACTTATTACCTTCTGTGTTGACTATTATTGGTTCATTAATAATGCTATTTGTGATGGATTGGCAAATGACCTTGCTAACTTTTATCACGATACCTATATTTGTATTAATTATGATTCCATTAGGTAAAATTATGCAAAATATTTCTAAAAAAACACAGACCGAGATTGCGAATTTCAGTGGTTTACTAGGCCGTGTATTAACAGAAATGCGACTAGTAAAAGTTTCACGTACAGAAAAAACAGAGTTAAACAATGCGCATAAAAATTTACAAGAAATATATTTTTTAGGACTAAAGCAAGCTAAGATTACAGCTATCATACAACCTATATCAGGTGTGATTATGTTATTAACAATTGCAGTTATCTTAGGATTTGGTGCAATTCGAATTTCTACTGGAGCAATTACAGCTGGAACATTAATTGCAATGATTTTTTATGTTATACAACTCACACAACCTATCATCAATTTATCTACTTTGGTTACAGATTATAAAAAGGCTGTCGGGGCAAGTAGTCGTATCTATGAAATAATGGAAGAACCTACTGAAGTTTTTGAATTAGAGCAAGCGAAACCAATCATCGAGGGTAACTTATCATTTGAAAATGTACATTTTAAATACGGTAATAAACCAATTCTTACAAATGTGAATTTTGATATACCTTCTGGTAGCATTACTGCTTTTGTGGGGCCTTCAGGTTCAGGTAAGAGTACAATTTTTAATATTATAGAGCGAATGTATGACATAGAACAAGGTGATATCACTTATGGTAGCCAATCGATTTATGATATAAATCTAGGTGATTGGCGTGAAAAAATTGGTTATGTTATGCAATCTAATTCAATGATGAATGGCACAATCAGAGATAACATTTTATATGGAATTAATCGTGAAGTTTCAAATGAAGCATTAATTTACTATGCAAAATTAGCAAATTGTCATGAATTTATCATTGCGTTTGAAGATGGTTATGACACAATCGTTGGCGAGAGAGGCTTAAAATTGTCAGGGGGCCAACGTCAACGTATAGATATTGCAAGAAGTTTTGTTAAAAATCCAGATATCTTATTATTGGATGAGGCAACTGCTAACTTAGATAGCGAAAGTGAGCGAAAGATTCAAGATGCTTTAGAAGAATTGATGGAAAACAGAACCACTATCGTGATTGCCCATAGACTATCTACCATTAAAAAAGCAGAACAAATTATTTTTATTGATAACGGTAGTGTTACAGGTGTAGGTAATCATCAGGAGTTGATTGCCAGTCATGAAAAATATCAACAATTTGTTCATACACAAAATTTAACAAAGTAATATTAAAAACACGTATAATTTGATATTGTATAAATATATTTTTTGACTATAAACGAACCATAAAATTTTTATTTTATATAATGTACATACATGGTATAATTATTGTGAATTCATAAGTAACAATCATTTGGGGAATGATAGATTTTTATCAAGAATGAAATTAAATAAATGGGTAACAAAATTTAAGATGAGTATATTTGCCGCTATGTAATTAATCTTTACAACTTATTTAATGAGCGAGAGAAAATGTACTCATCTTAATAATTCTTATACATAATCGAGTGTTGCTTTTAAATATTCAATTAATTATTTATTTAATAGGAAATGGTGGGTGTATGATGTTTTTACTAATTAATATTATTGGGTTAATTGTGTTTTTAGGTATTGCTGTTCTTTTTTCTAGAAAGAAATCAGATATTCAGTGGAAATCAATTGGTATTTTAGTCGTGATTAACTTGTTCTTAGCGTGGTTCTTTATGTATTTCCCTTGGGGGAAAGCAGGCGTTCAATTATTAGCGAATGGTATTTCATGGGTCATTGATTCAGCCCATGTAGGTACAGGGTTTGCATTTGCCAGTTGGACAAATACTGAAATGATGGATATGGCTGTGAGTGCACTATTTCCAATACTATTAGTAGTGCCACTGTTTGATATTTTGATGTATTTTAATGTATTACCCAAAGTTATAGGTGGTATTGGTTGGGTTTTAGCTAAAATTACACGTCAGCCAAAATTCGAGTCTTTCTTTGGTATTGAAATGATGTTTTTAGGAAATACAGAAGCATTAGCAGTTTCAAATGAACAATTGAAACGCATGAAAGAGACACGTGTGTTAACGGTAGCGATGATGTCGATGAGTTCGATTTCTGGTGCGATTGTTGGCGCATATGTATCAATGATACCTGGTGATTTAGTGTTAACAGCTATTCCATTAAATATCATTAATGCGATTATTGTTTCTTCTATTTTAAACCCTGTTTCTGTCGAAGAAAAAGAAGATATTATTTACAGTATTCGCAATGAAGAAATTGATAAACAACCATTTTTCTCATTTTTAGGTGATTCAGTATTAAATGCGGGTAAATTGATTTTAATCATCATTGCTTTTGTAATCAGTTTTGTTGCACTTTCTGATTTAATTGATCGTTTTATTAATTTAATCACAGGTATTGTTGGCAGTTGGGCTGGTATTAAAGGAAGCTTTGGTCTAGATCAAATACTTGGTACATTTATGTATCCATTTGCTTTATTGCTAGGATTACCGTTTGACGAGGCGTGGATAGTTGCACAACAAATGGCTAAGAAAATTGTAACGAATGAATTTGTGGTAATGGGCCAAATTAAAGATGTTATTGATTCATACTCACCACACAGACGTGCCGTTATTGCGACATTTTTAGTATCATTTGCTAACTTCTCAACAATAGGAATGATTATTGGAACATTAAAAGGAATTGTAGATAAGAAAACATCTGACTTTGTTTCACAATATGTGCCAATGATGTTACTAGCGGGTATTTTAGTATCACTAATGACTGCTGGATTTGTTGGTTTGTTTGCTTGGTAAAGCATTCTCAATGAGTGATTCATTATAAAATGATAGATGCTGAAACAACCGTCAGGGTATGTCAATCGAGTGAAACGTTGTAATAAGGTATTCATTCATATGAATTAACTATGTAAAGGAGCGTGTGAGATCAATTAATTATTGATATCAATAGCGCTCCTTTTTTGCACTAGTAGTTGTGAGTTAGGTATCATGGCGTTTTGAAAATAAAAATAAAGCCAAGTAATTGAAGTGAGGAGACACATTCAATATTACTTGGCTTTTACGGGAAATGAATTAATTGTATATTAATAGTAAGGACTAGGTACTAAAAATATACTCGAGCAAAAATTGTTTTGTATGTTACTATAAACAACACAAAGGAGATGGCTTCTTATTGGCAATCAATAAGAAGATAGATTTTATTATAGCAAAGGAAAGTGTATAAGTAAACCGAAAATTCAGAATTTTTGAACTTTTAAAATAATATTAAAAGCAAACCTTATAAAATCAAGCTTTTGCAAGTATGTGGTTCAGAATTTTTTTCGAATGATGTTGTGGTAAGTTCTATAGTTTGCTACTATTCAATTGATTGAAGTTAATTTGAGGGGGTCATGTGGGTGAATAAAACAGTACGAGATTTGTTATTCGTTGTAATTGGGTCATTTATATTTTCAGCAGGCGTTAATACTTTTATCATATCTGCTGATTTAGGCGAAGGAGGCGTGACCGGTATAGCTATCGTACTCTATTATGCCTTTCACATTTCTCCTGGTGTAACAAACTTTGTATTCAATGCAGTACTTATTGCTATAGGTTACAAGTTTTTAAGTAAAAGAAGTATGTATTTAACGATAGTGGCGACAGTATTGATCTCACTATTTTTGGAATTAACAGTGAGTTGGAAAATTGAGACAGGTAACATATTAGTTAATGCAGTTTTTGGTGGTATGTCTGTAGGTCTAGGTATCGGTGTTATCGTTCTTGCAGGAGGGACAACTGCTGGAACAACGATATTGGCTAGAATAGCTAATAAATATTTAGATGTTAGTACACCATATGCACTGTTGTTCTTTGATTTAATTGTTGTTGCAATATCATTAACAGTAATTCCTGTTCCAAGTGCATTAGTCACAGTGATTTCACTTTATATCGGTACAAAAGTAATGGATTATGTTATAGAAGGTTTAAATACGAAAAAAGCAATGACGATTATTTCTAGTAAACCAGATGAAATAGCGAAAGTGATTGATGAACAAGTTGGACGTGGTTTAACTATACTAAATGGTAGAGGTTATTTCTCTAAACAAGAAAAAGACATATTGTATGTTGTTATTACTAAAACACAAGTTAGTAAGGCGAAACGTTTAATCAAACGCATCGATAATGAGGCATTTTTAGTAATACATGATGTTCGTGATGTTTATGGTAATGGTTTCTTAATTGATGAACATTAATAATGAAAAAATCAAATTAAAACCTTGATATATCAAGGTTTTAATTTAGGTATAGCTACAATAATTCGACAAACAAGAAATTAATCATGAGGCTTAAAATACAATATGGCAAACCTAAACATATTTATAGACTATACATATTGCATATTATCATAGAACATTTATTAGTCATCATATCTAAAAAATGATATAATATCATCTGTGATAATGATTATCATTTAAATAACGGATTAGATTAAAGTGGTATAGATATAGATTGCTTTTTTGGTACATTTTGTATTAGGAAGAAGGGAAATTATGACTCGATTAGAAGGAGAACAAGTTACGATAGGTTATGGGGATAATGTTATCGTCGATAATTTGGATGTTCATATTCCAACCGGTAAAATTACATCCATTATAGGACCAAATGGTTGTGGAAAGTCTACATTACTAAAAGCATTGTCACGTCTTTTACCAATTAAAGATGGTGAAATTAAATTAGATGGTGAAAACCTGCATACACAATCAACAAAAGAAGTCGCAAAAAAAATTGCTATTTTACCACAATCTCCAGAGGTCGCTGATGGACTTACGGTTGGAGAGCTTGTTTCTTATGGTCGCTTTCCACATCAAAAAGGGTTTGGAAGACTTTCTGCTGAAGATAAAAAAGAAATTGACTGGGCAATGAATGTAACAGGAACTTATGAATTCCGACTACGTTCTATCAATGATTTAAGTGGTGGTCAACGTCAAAGAGTGTGGATTGCCATGGCATTAGCACAGCGAACAGATATTATTTTCTTAGACGAACCTACAACATATTTAGATATTTCACATCAATTAGAAATCTTAGAATTAATTACTCAATTAAACCAGGAACAAGGCTGCACTATTATTATGGTGTTACATGATATTAATCAAGCAGTTCGTTTCTCAGATCATCTAATTACGATGAAACATGGAGACATTGTCGCTGCTGGAGATACGGAAGATGTTTTAACTAAAGAAAACTTAGAAAAAGTATTCAATATAGATGTAGAAATTAGTACAGACCCTAGAACAGGGAAACCAATGCTAGTTACCTATGATTTATGTAGAAAAAGCTATTCAGAAATTTAGGTGTAAACATGGCTACGCAAAAAAAAGGGAAATTAAGCTTCACAACAACTTTTATAATCAGTTTGATTCTGTTAGTCATTGCTTTGACGGTATCAATATTGATTGGAGATGCAAAAATTCATATTTCAACAATATTTGATGCTATATTCAATTATGATAATAAGAATCAGCAACATAATATCATTAGCGAAATACGTATTCCAAGAGATATAGGTGCAATGCTCGTAGGTGTAGCGTTGGCGACTTCAGGTGCAGTCATTCAGGGCGTTACTAAAAATGGTTTAGCAGACCCGAGTTTAATTGGATTAAATTCAGGTGCTTCATTTATGTTAGCGCTAACTTTTGCATTTTATCCGACAGCACCATTTATAGTGCTGATGATTGCAGGATTTGTCGGTGCTATCATGGGTGGCTTTATTGTACTGATGATTGGCAGGTCAAGAAGTGATGGTTTTAATCCAATGAGGATTATATTGGCTGGGGCTGCCGTAAGTGCTTTGCTAACAGCTTTAAGTCAAGGTGTAGCGTTATTGTTTAGATTAAATCAAAGTTTAACGTTTTGGAGCGCTGGCGGTGTTTCTGGTACGACTTGGGGACAGCTCGTTTGGGCAGCGCCATTTATCATTATTGCGCTGGTTATCATCATCGCGATGAGTAAACATTTAACAATTTTAAATTTAGGTGAAACTTTAGCGATTGGATTGGGACAAAATGTTGCATTAACACGAGCGATTGCATTAATTATATCCATGGTTATGGCAGGTATTGCTGTAGCGATGGTTGGTCAAATAGCATTTGTAGGACTAATGGTCCCGCATATTGTACGTTATTTAGTAGGTACAGACTATGCTCGTGTTCTGCCATTAACTGCTGTTGTTGGTGGCTTATTGCTACTCGTTGCAGATACGTTAGCACGCATGTTAGGTGAAGCTCCAGTAGGTGCAATTATTTCATTTATTGGCGTACCTTACTTCTTGTATTTGGTTAAACGAGGGGGACGCTTTTCATGATAGACCCAAAATTAAGATATAAACAGTTCATTACCGTGATTATTCTTATAATATTGATAATATTCGCATGTGCTTGGAGCATGACTTCAGGTGAATATAAGATGTCGGTAGGTACTTTTTTTAAAACACTCATAGGTCAAGGGGAATATACTGATACTCTGATACTTATGGAATTTCGATTTCCAAGGATGGTTATAACTATTTTAGCCGGAGCTGCATTAGCGATGAGTGGGGCTATTATACAAAGTGTGTCTAAAAACCCATTAGCTGAACCTGGTATTTTAGGTATAAATGCGGGAAGTGGGTTTGCCATTGCATTATTTATAGTAGTCGGTCAAGTTAATGTGGATAATTTTGTGTATGTATTACCATTTATAAGTATGATTGGTGGTATACTAACTGCGCTAATTATTTTTTCGTTTAGTTATAATAAAGGTGAAGGTATTACTCCAGCAAGTATGGTGTTAGTAGGTGTAGGTATGGCTACAGCTTTAAGTGGTGGTTCGCTGACACTAATGTCAACATTTGATGAAGATCAATCAGAGTTTATTGCTTCATGGCTTGCGGGTAACATTTGGGGTGATGAATGGGCGTTTGTAATTGCCTTTTTACCTTGGGTCATTGTACTTATACCATTTTTATTGTTAAAAGCGAATGTATTAAATTTATTAAATACACATCAACATATTGCTCAAGGTGTTGGGGTGAAAATTGGTAGAGAACGCATTGTATTATTATTAATAGCAGTAATTCTGTCTTCAGCTGCGGTATCTGTTGCGGGAGCTATTGGATTTATAGGTTTGCTAGGTCCACATATTGCTAAATCAATTGTTGGTCCGAGACATCAACTATTTCTACCAATTTCCATATTAATAGGTGCATTTTTACTTGTATTAGCAGACACGGTCGGACAAGTGATATTACAACCTTCTGGCATACCAGCTGGAATTGTTGTATCTATTATTGGCGCGCCTTACTTCTTATATTTAATGTATAAAACAAAATCAGTTTAAGTACATGAATAAAAGTTATCAAGTTTTAGTACGTGTTAAATAAGTATGAAAAGAGATGTGCATACCGTTAGAGATAATCGCAAGTAAAGCATAAACTTTATATATGAGCGGGTTTTAGGATCAATTTTGAAAATGGTTGGTTGTAGACCCGCTTTTTTTATAAAGAAAAAACCTTCGAGTTGTTAGCGTTTACATTTATGTGTAGGGTATACTATTAGTGAATAGTGAAAATAGGAGGTCCTCATTATGAAAAAGCTCATTAAAGATAAAACACAATTTTTACCAGATATGTTAGATGGTCTTTCGATTTCAAATAAAAATGTCGAAGTAATTGCTGACACAGTAGTAGTGCGTAAACAGAAAAAAGAAAAAGGCGTAGCAATTGTTTCTGGTGGTGGGAGTGGTCATGAACCTGCACATGCAGGGTATGTAGCACAAGGCATGCTAGATGCTGCAGTATGCGGTGAGGTATTTACATCTCCAACACCTGATAAAATTTTAAGTGCAATTAAAGCTGTGGATAACGGAGAAGGCGTACTGCTTGTTGTAAAAAACTATGCAGGTGATGTTATGAATTTCGAAATGGCACAAGAAATGGCGGAAATGGAAGATATTCAAGTAGAGACAGTAGTGGTCAAGGATGATGTCGCTGTTAGTGATACAGCACAACGTAGAGGTGTTGCTGGAACAGTGTTTGTGCATAAAATAGCTGGATATTTAGCTGAAAAGGGAACATCGTTGTCACTAATTAAAGAAAAATTAGATGAATTATTACCAACTATCAAATCAATAGGTATGGCTTTAACGCCGCCGTTAGTTCCGACGACAGGGCAATATGGTTTCGATATAGATGATGAATCAATGGAAATCGGTATTGGTATACATGGCGAAAAGGGTCTAGCACGTGAAAAAGTTGAAAGCGTTGATATAGTTGTAGAACGATTGATCTCCGAATTATTGAAAGAGGTAGAAGATGAACAACTTATCGTGATGATAAACGGTATGGGAGCTACACCTTTATCTGAACTAAATATTGCAACGAAATACGTGGCACAACAATTAAAAGATAAACAAAAAGATGTGAAATTATGGTTTGTTGGAGACTATATGACTTCATTAGATATGGAAGGATTATCAATAACCTTTTTACCATATACAGAAACAGTTTATGAGGCATTGACTGCACCGACAAATAGTCCATATTTTAATGCGTAAATAACGAATATATAAGACAGGAAGTGAAGAAGTATGAATGTATCAGAGTTAAAAGAAAAATTGCTTAATTTAGTTGATGTCTTTGAAGAAAAAGAGGCATTATTAACAGAATTAGATAGAGCAATTGGTGACGGCGATCATGGCGTGAATATGTTAAGAGGATTTAAAGCGTTACCCGAAAAGCTAGATGATAGTTCTATGTCTGCATTATTAAAATCTACTGGTATGACATTAATGTCTAATATTGGAGGTGCTTCTGGTCCACTTTATGGATTTAGTTTTGTGAAAATGTCTCAAGTTGTAGATGATGAAATTGATAAAGAAAATTTAAAAGCAATGCTTAATACATTTTCAGAGGCAGTTGCACAACGTGGTAAAGTTGAACTGAATGAAAAAACAATGTATGACGTTATTGAACGTACCAATGAAGCAGTTAATAACGGAGAAACTTTATCTTTTGAAGATTTACAATCTTTTGCAGAATCCACTAAGGATATAGTAGCTACTAAAGGTAGAGCTGCCTATTTTAAAGAAGCATCAAAAGGACATGTTGATCCGGGAGCACAGAGTAGTGTATATATTTTAAACGCATTGATAGGAGCTGATTAATATGACGCAAATTATCATTGTAAGCCATAGTAAGGAGATCGCTGACGGTACTAAAGCACTGATAAGTCAAATGGTAGGAGAGGATATCACGATCACGGCACAAGGTGGTGTGAACGGTAAAATCGGTACATCATATGACGATATTCAAGAAATAGTGAATCAAATAGATGATGACACATTATGTTTTTATGACATTGGTTCTGCTGAAATGAATTTAGATTTAGCGATTGAGATGTATGATGGCAAGTATCGTGTAGAAAAAATAGATGCACCGATTGTTGAAGGTACTTTTACTGCAGCTGTAAATATTTCTGTAGGAAATACCGTGGACGAAGTGATAAATGAACTAAATACGAAATTTGGCTAAATGAAAAAATATGGAGTAATGACGCCATTCAAGAAGTTATAATTACATATATGAGTAGCGTATGTAATTATAACTTTTTCAATTAACTTGACAAAAATATTCTTTTTTATATGAATATATAATTAAGATATGGTAAAATGAGACTTAACTATTAAAGAAATCTGGATATCTAGGAGGACATTGCAATGAAAGAATTGATACAAAAGCATGTCTTAAACGGCGAATTTGAATCAGTATACCGTCTTATGTCCCAGACAGATTTTATGGAATTTGAAGAAGCTTATATCTCAAGCGCTCATGAAGTGGAAAGTATCATGTTTTATACATGTATTTTAGATATGATGAAAACTGAAGAAACTGCAGAAATGCATGACTTAGCTTTTCTACTACTCGTTTATCCATTAAGTGAACTACAAGGTGCTTTAGATTCTGCGTATTATCATGCAGATTCATCCATAAAACTTACTGACGGCAAAGAAGTAAAAAGCTTATTACAGATGTTGTTATTACATGCAGTTCCCGAACCGGTCATTTCTGATAAAAAAGCATTAGAGATTTCTCGCCAAATACTTAAACTAGATCCAACGAATAGCGTTGCGCGTAATGTACTTAAAGAAACAGCGAAACGTTTAGATAATGTTGTCGTTGATTTCAATGAACTAAATCGTTTTAAAAATGCACATTAACTTGAGTGATAATTAAATTTTAGTATAGTGTTTAATTCTGATGTAAAAACAAATGTATATGAAAATGACTTTTGAGGCTGAGACAAATGGATTGTCTCAGCCTTTTATGTTTGGGCAGAAGATCAGGTGAAACTAAGCATTATTTTCTTGAAATATTGGGATAGCTCGTTAGGGTGGGTACCATGAAAGCATTTTAAATCAATGAGATTTCTATTCCGCTCATTTTTTTGTTATTATCATATGAGTGAAAATAACACTGTAATTTACTTTTTATATTTAATAATTACTGTGAGAGATGAAGAAATGAAAATTTTTTCAAAAAAATTTTCATTTTATTTTTAGAATTATTATGAAATTAGAAAATGTATAAAGTTGCAAAATCTTAATGTGAATTGTTCATTTTTATAGTGTATCTAGGAGTATATGATTTATTTTTAAAAGATAAAATGAATGATTAAAAAGAAATATATTGTTTGACTATTATGTTTAATTTTAATGAATTGTGCAAATCTTAATTTTCTCATGTTGCAAATTACAGTCAGTACGTTATAATTACAAAATGTGTTAACTATGAGGAGGTTATTTATCACATGGGGTTGAATAAAGAAGCTATAAAAATTGGTTTCGCTTATGTCGGTATCGTCGTAGGTGCTGGCTTTTCAACAGGACAGGAAGTTATGCAATTCTTCTCACCATATGGCTTATGGTCATATATTGGTGTTTTACTTTCTGGGCTAATTTTAGGATTTATTGGTAGACAAGTTGCAAAAATTGGGACTGCGTTTGACGCACAAAACCATGAATCAACTTTAGACTATTTATTTGGAAATGCATTCAGTAAAATTGTAGACTACTTACTTATCTTTTTCCTATTTGGTATTTCAGTTACTATGATTGCTGGAGCAGGATCAACATTTCAAGAAAGCTTCGGTGTACCAACGTGGTTAGGTGCATTGATAATGGTAATCGCAATATATATCACACTATTGATGGACTTTAATAAAATTGTACGAGCTTTAGGTATTGTTACGCCATTCTTAATTATATTAGTAGTTATTATTGCTGCGTACTATCTTTTCAATGGTAGTATTTCATTTGGAAAAGTTAACGAAACTGTACCACATGACAGCTTATGGTTAGGAATACTTAAAGGTATTAACTACGGTGGTCTTGCATTTGCTGTAGGATTCAGTACTATTGTCGCTATAGGTGGCGATGCTTCAAGACGTCGCGTTTCAGGCGCTGGTGCGCTATTTGGAGGTATTATTTATACCATATTATTAGCGTTAATCAACTTTGCATTACAGTCTGAATTCCCAAAAATCAAGGATGCAGATATTCCGATGTTAACGTTAGCAAATGCAATTAATCCTTGGATAGCACTTGTGCTATCGGTAATTATGTTAGCAGTAATGTATAATACAATCTTAGGTTTAATGTATTCATTTGCAGCGAGATTTACTGAACCATACAGTAAAAAGTATCATATCTTTATCATAGTTATGGTAATTGTGGCTTATGGTTTAAGCTTTGTAGGTTTCGCAGGATTAATTAACTACTTATATCCAATAATGGGATATGTTGGTTTAATTGTTGTTATTGGAGTACTTATTAAGTATTACAGTAGAAAACGACAAAACAAGAAATTTATTGCTTAATCTTTAAAAGTGAAAACATAATTTATATATGATATAGCTCAGCTTGCCAACTAATGCAAGCTGAGTTTTCTACTTCATTATCCTTGTAATACTATTGTGAACTTATTTATTATGGTACAATGCTTCCGAAAGGAAAGGTAATCTATGAAGAAAAAACATAAATGGACCCTTATCACAACTTTTATCATTGTCACTGTTGTAGTAGTTATGGCAGTACTTTTAAAATTACAGTATGATAGACAAAACACGGGTAAAGTACACGAAAAAGTTCAAATTAATAATAAAAATGTGAATGCTTTTACAAATATCACCTATGGTAAAGGATTGCCAAATAGTCGACTTGATATATTAACTCCGAATGAATTAGATCAAGATAATAAACTTCCAGTAATTTTTTGGATGCATGGTGGAGGATTTATTGCAGGAGATAAACAATATAAAAACCCACTATTATCTAAGATTGCTGAGCAGGGATATATTGTGGTGAATATTAATTATGCACTTGCGCCAGATTTTAAATATCCTATGCAATTACAACAGATTGATCAAGCGGTGAGTTTTATTAAGAGAAATAAACATGAACTGCCTATTGATTTCAATCAAGTTATCTTTGGTGGTGATTCCGCAGGTGCACAATTATCAAGTCAATTCACAGCGATACAAACGAATGAATCTTTAAGAGAAGATATGGACTTTAAGCAACAATTCGAACCAGATCAGCTTAAAGCGGCCATCTTTTTTGGTGGATTTTATGACATGAAAACAGTTAGAGCAACAGAATTCCCCAGAATTCAACTCTTTATGGAAAGCTATACTGGGAAGCGAGATTGGGAACAACAATTTAAGTATATAAGTGAGATGTCTACTATCAACCAAGTTACAGAGGATTATCCTCCAACATTTTTATCAGTGGGTGATGCTGATCCATTTTATAGTCAGAACATTGAATTCTATAAAAAATTAAAGTCAACAGACGTACCAGTTGACACATTATTTTATGACGGTTCTCATAAATTGAGACATCAGTATCAATTTCATATGGAATTACCAGAATCGCAGCAAAACATGAAAGACGTCTTAAGATTTTTAAGTAGAAATACTACTTCTTCAGGTGTTGAAACGGAATATCAATCTGAAGATGCAAATCCAAATGGCGTTGAATTAAACCCGTACTAGGTTATCAATGGCTGACCATGTTTGAAACCAATAACCTCAACTTTATAAAGATTTTGAAATAAAAAACACTTTCGTTGAATACAAATGAGATGTATTCATACGGAAGTGTTTTTATAAATATTGAATAGATTCATATTTATTTGTTAGTTCATTTTGACTATACGTTTGGGAATGAAATAGAAGTATGTGGGGGTGACAATCAAAAGAAGTTGCTCGCTAAGTTTGTCTTGGTATCATATATAATTCTATAACGATTTTATTACTGGAATTTTCAAACAGAATGTGTTGTTATTTGGATAATTATCAAAAAACGATTAAACTACAATTAAGGAAAAATTTACTAACTTATTACATTTAATCTATTAAATTAGTAATTTGGCCATGATATATTTATTATAATAGCGACGATCAATAAACAATTTGTCTTTGAGTTCTCCTTCTACTTGATAGTTTGCACTTTTAAATAGATCAACAGCGGTCGAATTTTCGGGAACGACTTCAACTTCAATACGGTGAATGTCATGATTGAGACACCATGCTTCTATGGAATTAATTAATGATTGTCCTAATCCTTTTTCGCGATAATGCCTTATAACGCCCATAGAAAAATGTGCTTCATGTCGTGTACGTTCGAAATTTTCGGTAGTGACAATTGCAAATCCTACAAGTTCACCGTTGTTTTCTGCAATATAAATTGCATTAGAGGGAGAAGTTATATAATGTTCTAAAGTGGCGATAGCATCTGTATTAGAGGGCGCATATTCGCCAGGATTGTATATCAAATAATCAGATTCATCATAGATTGTACTTAATAGTTTTATAAAAGGTTCTATATCGTTGATACCAATTTCTCGAATTTGATGAACCATATATGTCCACTCCTCATTTCCAATTTTTAAAACTCAGTTATAGTATAACTTAACATCATTAACATGAATTTACTAGGGAATACTTAAAATAAGAAAAATATATGATAAAGGGTGTCGCATAATGAAACCAAATATATTGCTTGCGGGCGTCACAGGATATATAGGAAAGAATCTAATTGAATCCATTAAAGATGAAGGCGTCTTATACACATTGTCAAAGTATCCTAAAGAAAAAGAATATAAAGAAATTATTTGGCTTGAAAAGGATATTTATAACTATAATGATGTTTTAACTGCTATGGAAGATATAGACATTGCAATATTTTATTTAGATCCTACCAAGCATTCTGCTAAGCTAACACATGCAACTGCTAGGGATATCAATTTGATAGCCGCGGATAATTTTGGTAGAGCTACGGCAAAACAAGGTGTGAGCAAGATTATATATATTAGTGGTAGTCGTTTCGATGTTGAAACGAAAAGACGTTTATCGGCATATGGCACTGAAGTAGAAGAGACGACAGCACAAGTGGCACGCCCACATGTAGCAGTTGAGTTACAAACGTCAAAATACGATGATGTAAGAAGTGCGCTAAGTATACAATTACCGATGAATTGGACATTAAATCAAATGGTCACATATTATTTTAAATGGTTAGATGAAACGAAAGGAACATTATTACATACAGCAAAACAAGGAGATAATTTTATCGTTTATATGAAAAATAAGCGTAATCCTATACTAGTACTTCGTAAGGCGAAGACTGAAAAAGATATCATAACGTTGTATCTTGTAAGTGGTAGTATTGTAAAACCGAATTTAAAAAAACAAGGGAAATTAGAGTTTCGCAAATTAAAAGGCACACAACAAGTCATCGTACACCTGTTTGATTATATTCCGAAATTAACTTGGCCAATATATTATTTATTACAGTCACCTTTTCAAGATTTAATGATGAGAGGATTTGAAATTGATTGCCGTATTAAACATTACCAAGGTCGAATTAATTCTGGAGAAAATATAAAATATACAAAATAGTTGAGGTGAGCTTATGGAAATTTTATTAGTGGAAGATGATATGACTTTATTTAAAGAACTTAGTGAAGAGTTGGAACAGTGGGATTTTAATGTTAATGGTATCGATGATTTTAATCTTGTAATAGAGAAATTTCAAGCAGTGGAACCAGCAATCGTCATTATGGATGTTAAACTACCGAAATATGACGGATTTTACTGGACGAGAAAGATTCGAGAAATATCAAACACACCAATTTTATTTTTATCCTCAAGAGATAATCCAATGGATCAGGTAATGAGCATGGAATTAGGCGCAGACGACTATGTTCAAAAACCGTTTAACACGAATATTTTAATTGCTAAGCTACAAGCGATATATAGACGTGTTTATCAATTTAGTATAGATGAGAAAAGGGTCATAACTTGGCAAGAAGCGACACTCGATCTTACAAAGGATAGTATCAATAAAGATGATCAAGTCATATACTTATCTAAAACAGAAATGATTATTTTAGAGATGTTAGTAAAAAAAACAAGATACAATTGTAACCAGAGACACATTGATAACTGCACTTTGGGACGACGAAGCATTTGTCAGTGACAATACGTTAACTGTAAATGTGAATCGTTTAAGAAAGAAACTTGCAGATATAAATATGAAAGATGCAATTGAAACTAAAATCGGTAAGGGATACATGGCTCATGGATAGTATTAAATGGGTTTGGTTATTTCTCCGTTCACGGAAAAATTGGATATTTTGGTTACTCACTTTACAATTCATCTTTTTAGGTATTGCTTTTTTAGATTATGATTTAAATGTAAACAGTGTTTTATATATAATTATTTTAAATATAGGGTTAAGTTGTATTTTTTTAGTATTTACATACTTAAAAGAAGTTAAGTTTTATAAACACTTAGATGATAATATAGAACCCGAAGCGTTAAAGCATAAATCACTGGCAGATACGCCATTTCAACAAGAAATGTTAGAGTATTTATATGATCAAATTACGTCGCAAAAAAAATTAGTGACTGAGCAAAAACAACAAATTAAATCTACTGAAGCTGCGTTAACAGATTTCGTGCATGATATTAAGACGTCAGTCACTGCATTGAAATTATTGATTGAAAAAGAAAATGATGATAGTAGAAGGCGTGCACTACTATTTGAATGGACACGCATCAACGATATGTTAGATAAACATCTGTTTTTGACTCGATTAGAGTCACAAAATAAAGATATGTATTATGAATACGTGTATTTAAAACGTTTAGTTATTGATGAAATACAGATTACTAGATATATTAGCCAAGCGAAAGGCATTGATTTTGATCTTGAATTTGACGACAATTATAAAGTATATACAGATACGAAATGGTGTCGGATGATGATAAGACAAATTCTTTCTAATGCTATTAAATATAGTGAAAATAGCACAATTTTTATAAGTGGAAGGCTGATTCAAAACCATGTGACGTTGGAAATTAAAGATGAAGGTAGAGGAATAAGTAAAAAAGACTTACCAAGAATTTTTGATAAAGGTTTCACCTCAACGAAAAATCGTAATGAAACGACGTCTTCTGGTATAGGGCTATATCTTGTAAAAAATGTAAAAGAAAAATTAGCTATAACTGTTCATATCAATTCTGAAATCAATAAAGGAACGAAAGTACAGTTTGTTTTTCCAAACCAAAATGAAATTGTTGAAAGGTTATCTGATTATTGAAACTGTTCAAATGCAATGTGTGAAAAATGCGATGACAAATAAAAGTGTCTAAATATTGTATTTATCGGTTATAGCGGATTAAAATTTAGAAAAAAGTACAAAAATACGCAGCTTGAGACATGAATGACGTGCTTAGCGCCAAAGTGGCAATCCTAATTTTGCTAAAGGGATTGCCTTTTTTTGTGATTACTCATACTTACTGTAATAAAAGTGAGAAATATATTCACGTTTGACGTTATTGCGTATTAAATGAACCTTTGATCGAAATATTTATTTGCTTTTAATAAATTTAAAGATAAGCGTTACCTAGAAATGATTTTATGTCTGTTAATTTTGAGAAATATAGAAAAATAATTGTTGATTATAAATAGTAATTATGCAATTATTGCTATTGTGCGTTTTGATGTCTGAATTTATATATCATTTTTGAAAAATATAAATGCGACAGAACATTATACACACAATTATTAATTTAACGAAAATGTAATGTTAAGAATTTGTAAATTTAATTGTAGGATTGTTAAATTTGTGCTATTTTCAAATAAGGACAAATCAACATTTGTGAGATTTTTTAAACCTAATAAGCAAAGACTCATTTACATAATATTAATAAATCAAAAAAGTAATGGGTGTATTGTAAATCTTGCCAATTTTAATTTGTCTAGAAAAGAATGTAATTTTTTAAATTTATTGAAGGTGATTGTAATGGTCACTGTAAATGGAGGATTTTTTGAATGTTTAACAAGAAAAAAGATAAGTTCATGGTGAAACTTGAAGAAATGGTTTTCAACTTAGACCGTGCAGCAATTGAATTTGGGAAAATGGATTTTAATACACACTTAGACCTTAAAGCGTACTCAGATAACATTAAAACATACGAATCGCATGGTGATGAGCTTATGCATCAAGTGATTTCGGATTTAAACCAAACATTCATTACACCTATTGAACGTGAGGACATCCTCTCTTTATGTAACGCTATTGATGATGTTTTAGATGCAATTGAAGAAACATCAGCAATGTTTGAAATGTACTCTATAGAATATACAGATGAATATATGGCTGAATTTGTTGATAATATCCAAAAAGCTATTGCTGAAATGAAATTAGCAGTGGGCTTACTTGTCGATAAAAAATTATCTCACATGCGCATTCATTCTATTAATATTAAAGAATTTGAAACTAACTGTGATGGTATATTACGTCAGTCAATTAAACATATTTTTAACAGTGAAACTGATCCTATCACACTTATTAAAATCAAAGAGATCTATGAAAGTCTAGAAGAAATTGCCGATAAATGTCAAGCTGTAGCGAATAACTTTGAAACAATAATAATGAAAAATAGCTAAGGAGTCCTAACTTATGGAATATATTTTGATTATCACAGTAGCTATCGTTATTTTTTCTTTGATATTTGACTTTATCAATGGTTTCCATGATACAGCCAATGCCGTCGCTACTGCTGTTTCAACACGTGCATTAACTCCTAGAACTGCGATTATTTTGGCGTCAGTTATGAACTTTATTGGTGCATTAACATTTACTGGAGTTGCAAGTACGATAACAAAAGATATTGTAGACCCATTTAAATTAGAAAATGGTCTAGTTGTGGTTTTAGCTGCTATTTTAGCAGCAATTATTTGGAATTTAGTAACTTGGTTTTTTGGAATACCTAGTTCATCTTCACATGCATTAATTGGTTCAATCGCTGGTGCAGCAATTGCTTCACAAGGTACATTTGCTGTACTACACTATCAAGGCTTTACAAAAATAATAATTGTATTACTTTTATCACCAGTTATTGCGTTTTGTGTTGGTTTTATTATGTATTCAATTGTTAAAGTAGTTTTCAAAAATGCAAATCTTACGAAAGCAAATCGTAATTTTAGATTTTTCCAAATTTTCACTGCTTCATTACAATCATTTTCACATGGTACAAATGATGCACAAAAATCAATGGGTATTATTACTTTAGCGCTTATAGTTGCGAATATCCAAACAGGTACAAGCACCGAGCCTCAACTATGGGTTAAGGTTGCCTGTGCTACTGCGATGGGATTAGGTACAGCTGTCGGTGGTTGGAAAATCATCAAAACAGTTGGTGGAAATATAATGAAAATACGTCCAGCTAATGGTGCAGCAGCTGACTTATCTTCTGCTTTAACTATTTTTGTTGCGTCATCATTACATTTTCCACTTTCAACGACACATGTCGTATCTTCATCTATATTAGGTGTAGGTTCTTCTAACCGTATTAAAGGTGTGAAATGGAATACTGCACAACGTATGATTATTACTTGGGTAATCACATTACCTATTTCTGCAATATTAGCCGCTTTAATATATTTTGTAATCAATCTTGTTTTATAAGTATTAACAAGGGTTAGTCATAAATAACTAAATAAATTTAATAATGCGTTTAAGACCTACTTCTTATTCTCAAGATAAAGGACTAATCCATATACAATAGGATTGATTCTTTTAGTCTGCCGGCAAAATTCCTGATTTTGTCGGCAGTTTTTTGTGCGTGCTTTCCCTTGGGCATTTCCTTATACAGTAGTAATCGGTTGGTACACTTTCGCAGAAATCTACTCAACTCACTGGTGAAATTATAATATAAAATAAACAGTGGTGTTCTTTGTTATGTTGAATAAATCAATTGATAAAGGTGATTAATGAAATAGTTGAACAAAAGGAAGAAAAGGGAATGAAGCTAAAAATATATTTTAATTTAAATGAGAGAATAGTACAGGATTAACTCATAAATATATTCATCTAACATGATCACAACTTTGATGAAGGTAGTACATACTTATCTAATCAAAACAATGAATCGAATGATGAAAATTGAGCAAAAGAAAACGTCAATTTCTATATGTTTCCATAGAAATTGACGTATATTTGTTTGATGAAGAGGTTTAAGTCCTTCCTCTTTTTTTAATCATTCATTTTGATTATCTTAATGAATATAATTATAGCTAGAAGCAGTAGATGATGGAATTGTGCGATAATCTACTGTACCTGGAGGTGTATTATAATTCATTTCTGATATTAAAATACTGCCATCAGGATTAACTTGCTCAACATATGCAACGTGACCAATTGGACCTTCATAATTTTGCATGATAGAACCAGCAGTTGGTGTGTTGTTTACTGTATAGCCGTCTGCTGCAGCATTGTTAGCCCAGTGATCAGCGTTCCACCAATATGTACTAATTGGTTGTCCAGTTTCTGCTCTACGGTTAAATACATGCCATGTACATTGACCCCAATCATATAAATTAGCGTCACTAGCAGAATTATTACCTGTAGAAGGTGTTTGTGTAGCAGTGTTACCAGAACCACCTGAACCGCCAACACTTGATCCACTTGGAATTGTAAGTGATTGACCAGGATGGATTAAGTAACCATTTAGATTATTTTCTGACATTAATGCATCTACTGAAACACCGTAATTGTTAGCAATGATGTTTAATGATTCACCAGATTTAACTGTATGTGAAGATCCACCTGATGTTTGTGAAGAAGTGTTTGAACTTGAACTTTGACCACTTCCACCAATTTCGATAACTTGTCCCGGAAATACCATATTGTTATCGAGGTTATTGTTTTGTTTAATCTCATCTACTGAAACACCATATTGTTCAGAGATTGTCCATAGTGACTCACCTGATTGTACTGTATGTTGTGTTGATGCTTCAGCTTCATGGTTAGCAATAAATGCTGCTGCACCTGAAGCAGCGGTTACTGCAAATGCGAACTTTTTCAAAAGAACTCCTCCTCACACCTATATAAATAACTCATTTTAAATTATATATATCTGTTTGATTTTCTTTATTTGAATTCATGTTACATACTAACAAAAAATAGGCGACTTGTGTTTATTGTTATAGAGATGTAACATTATTAACATTTTAGATTGTTAGGGTGTAAACATAACAAATACTTTTGTTATGGACTTTAAACGGGGTTTGAGTTTTGGAATTCATTTAAAAATTATTACTTTGTAACATTTGAAAATGTGTAAATTTCAATTAACTTAAATATCTTTTTAGAATTGATAATAAAATGTTTGATTTAACTTGGAATAGTGAAAATAAAAGTAATACATTTAATCAAAAACAAAACTATAACGACGTTTAAGCACTTTGATTATACGAATTAGTAAATTAATTTCAATTAATGTGTAAAACGTTATAACATCTAAGGAGTGAATTGGTTGGCTGAATCAACACAACAAATTAATCAAAAACAATCTAAATCAAAAAAGGACAAATCCCAATCTCGTGCGTATGGTAAAGTATGGTTATTCTTTGTTTATTATTGGATTATTTTTGGTATTGGCTGTTATTTTGGACAGTTTTTACCTATGGAATGGAGAAAGCCACTATCTATCGTCTTACTCGTATTAGTATTATTCACAGTTTTAACAAATCGTGCACGTAAGTATGGATTGGTTATTTCACATATATATGCAATAGTTGTCGGCTTATTGTCTTATGCTACATTTACAGCTTATTTGCAAAACTTAGGGCCAGAAGTGTTTTATAAAAATGTGTTACTAGCAATAGGTGCTTTTATCGCATTTGGTATAATTGGCTATTTCATTGTCGATAACGCTTCAGGTATGGGTAAATACTTATTTGTTACGTTAGTCGCACTGATTGTTGCTGGAATCATCGGTATGTTTGTGCATAATCCAATATTCCATACAATCATTACAGTAGTAGGTTTATTGTTATTCTTATTATATACTATATATGATTTTAATCGTATGAAACGTGGTCAGTTTTCTCCACGAGAAATGGGATTCAACTTATTCATCAATTTATTACACATTATCAAATATGTGTTAAGACTAGCGAACAAATTCAAAAAATAATATATAAGATTAAAAATTTAAAAACCGTAACTGAATTTTATAAAAATTCAGTTACGGTTTTTTAGTTTATTGCTTTTCCTTAATCTTTATTGTTGCTATTACTTCAGCAAGATCATTGAATAATATTAAGGTTACATAAGATTGTCATGTCACGACAGGTTTAATTTATGATCATGCAATAATGTGATATAACAACTTATTTTATCATTAATAAAATATAAAAAGTTTAGAATTAAGGACGATGAATGAAAAATTATGTTGACAAATTAAATTATTATATTCAAAATTATGTAATGATAAAACATGTACTTTGAAACTAAAACAGTGAATGTTCTAATTTCAAAAGATGCAAATATTAAAGAAATAATCATTTTTATAAAAATGATTTAATGTGTGTGGTGTGTAACTGAATATGAGAGAGGTTGGAATATGGAAGTACAGTGCTTAAATATTATTTCTAATAAATTTTATCCTACTAAACGTGTAACAGATGGCCTACTACTATTATTGCCAATAAAGGGAGTATTAGAGATTCAACAATTTACCGCTAATGTAAAAATTGATACAGAAATATTAATCGTAAACCATACAGAAATTTTTAGTATTAAACGAAATGAAACAACGATTTTATTATATATTGCGAGTGATTGGTTTTTAGAACGAGGTTATCCATTTTTTGATTGTCAATATACCTCTAAATTGATTCAATCTACAGCACAATTAACTAAATCTTTAATAGAGTTAACGAAACACTACTTAAATCATACATTAAGTTGGGATATTTATGAAAATTACATGGTCAAGATTGTTGAAATTATTGCTAATGAAGCTAAAGTAGATTCGAACTATTTACCTCAGCAAACAGACAACGCGTACTTTGGTATTACTGGGGAAATACTTGATTATGTGAATCATAATTTGAAACAACCATTAACGTTAAAATCAATTGCCAATCATATTTTTATTTCACAATCAAATATATCCAGTCAATTTCATAGTAAGTTGGATATGAATTTTAAAACTTATGTGGATACCTTAAAATTGGCGACATCTATGAAAGAGTTATTGAATGATCAATATACCATTGGAGAAATATCTGACTTATACGGTTTTAGTAGTGCAGCACTTTACAGTAAAAAATTTAAACAATATTACGGTTATACACCCAATCAATATCGTAAGCTTACGAAATACAATAAGCATTTATATTATCCTTATGAAACATTGGATGACACATTTAAAGATCAAGTAAAATCTCAACTTACTAAAAAACTAGAAAATAGTGATGTGCAAAACAATGAAATTACTATTTGCTCTGATTATTTTTCCGATAATCGCAACTCATCTATAATCATTCAAATTTATACAATAACAGAGTTGTACCAATTGTATACTGTTCCTAAAATGAGTTATTTGATTGAAAATGACAATCAGGTTTATATTTATTGCAATATCAACGTCAAAGTTTTTCAAAAATACATTTCTGAACAACAAACATATAAAGCGATTGATTTTATCATAAAAAACAATGCAAATTTGGTACTTCAAGTTTATGAAAGTCAAGACATTGAAATATATATAAATCAGATTTGTAGACCTTATTTGACTTATTTACAAACTAGCACAAACTTCAATAAGGATTTGCTTAATAAGATAAGTTATTGTTTTGACTTAAGTACAATGCCGATAAAAGAGATTTATCGTAATATTATCAAAATCAGACAGTTTAGAGAAAATGTGAAATTTGGTATTGATATTACTCAATTATTTAATGAACCTGATACTTTTAAAATGTTGGAAGTACAGTTAAAGAGAATTGGCTTTGATTACTATTGTGTAGATAATCAAAAGCTTTCAATACCAAATTTAAATGATTCTCATGAAATGTTGTTGACGAAAGAAATCTTTAAATTTAATTATATAAGAAAAATAATGTCAGAAATGTGTTTGGAGGAAAGGCGTTACTTTTTATTAAATGTAAGAAATAATTTTTTAGTGCATGATGAGTCAATGAATATTATCGAAAGTCCACCATTGTTAGTCGGCGTTTTTAAAAGAATATTAAAACATTTTTCAGGTATCGGTGTAGACCTGATACAGCAAATGAACGGCAAAGAAACTTTATATTTATATGATAAAAATGGTTTCCGTACACTGGTAGGAAATATGTTTCATCGTTTGATAGAAAAAACACGCTATAAAGTTTATGAACATGATTTTTATACTATTATTGACCAAATAGATAAAATTAGCGTTTATATTAGTGATTGGCAAATTATGGAAAATGAAGTATCGAATCATCATGCGACAAAAATGTCGTTTAATATAAATTTTAAAGATTTAAAGTTTAGAAAAAAGCATTTAATTTTTAAAGAGACTTATAACAATGTGCATGGAAATATCAATTGTGTAATACCATGCAATTTACGTGAGAAATACCAATGGTCTGATTTATTTATAGAAAAAATTGAAGCATATAATAAGCCGCTAATTAGCGTGTTTGAACATCCATTTAATGACAAATCTTTAAGTGTAGCTATCGATTATAACACTGTACACATTATTGATATTTATAAATGAGTATTTAAATTCGAAATATATAATCAATTCAACATGTTTTGTAAAATTTAATTTACTGGCGTTCGTAATAATGACAAAGCTATAAAAATAAATGATAAAGACAGAGTTACTTTTTTTAGAGATAATGAAATTGTATTGCTTACTAGCGTTTGGAGGTGTAGCAACAATGACTGATGAAAAGAAGGCACAGTTATTAAAAATTTATAAAAAATACAATAGAGTAATGTCATATATAGAAAATAAATATAAATTAACAATGAATGATATTGCGATTTTGGAAATAATACAACAAAATTGTAGACAGCAAAACATGCTGATGCAACCATTTTTAAAAATTGCGACGACTGAACTCGATTTGAGCCGAACAAAAGTGTTAGCATCAATTCGACGATTAATTAACCAAGATCGGGTAAGCAAATTACGTTCAACAAAAGATGAGAGAAAAGTATTTTTATCGATGACTGAGGAGAATAATACGAAGTATCAAACTTTGTTAGATGAAATCGAAGCACAGGTAGACTAAAATATTAAAAAATGCATAATTACATAAAAATAGCGCAGTATTAAGTTACGAATATTAAAGATTATAACGGTACTGCGTGAACGAATATGAGATATTAATCTCATACGCGATATAAAGGGACTTTTCCATATTTTGTGGATTAGTCCTTTTTACGATTGAAATGACATCATATTAATCGCGTTTATGTGACTAGGTGTAGCCTGGAATTGTAATTCATTGACGCAAGCAGGTTTCAAATTCACTTTAAAATATGTACTTAAGTGCAAAAATACACTATGTATACTATAAAATTACTATCATACAACTTTAAAATGAGATATTTATTAATTTAAATCAACCTATTTGATTGGAAGCTTTGTGATAAACTGTCAACGTACACTTTAAATAAATGACAAAATAGTTAAGTTAATGCGAGAACATCAATAAAAAATACAAGCAAAGTAGCATGTTTATCTATGTGATATAATGAAAATATTGTATAATATGATGTACTGATATACGCATTAAATAGAAAGTGAGATGAAATGATGGGACGTAAGTGGAATAATATTAAAGAGAAAAAGGCCCAAAAAGATAAGAATACGAGTAGAATTTATGCTAAATTTGGTAAAGAAATCTATGTAGCAGCTAAATCTGGTGAACCCGATCCAGTATCAAACCAAGCCTTAAGATTAACATTAGAAAGAGCAAAAACATATTCTGTGCCTAACCATATTATAGATAAAGCTATTGAAAAAGCTAAGGGTGGCGGCGAAGAAAATTACGATGAGTTGCGATATGAAGGATTTGGCCCGAATGGTTCAATGATAATTGTAGATGCGCTTACGGATAATGTTAATAGAACCGCATCTGATGTTCGTGCCGCATTTGGTAAAAATGGTGGCAATATGGGTGTTTCTGGATCTGTTGCTTATATGTTTGAACATACTGCAGTATTTGGTGTTGAAGACAAGCCAGCGGATGATATCTTAGAAAGTTTAATGGAACAAGAGATAGATGTTAGAGATGTCATTGACGAAGATGGTTTAACCATTGTATATGCTGAGCCTGATCAATTTGCGCAAGTACAAGATGCATTACGTGCATCAGGTGTTGAAACATTTAAAGTAGCGGAGTTCGAAATGTTACCACAGTCAGATATTGAATTATCGGCAGAAGATCAGGAAACATTCGAACAATTAATTGAAGCATTAGAAGATTTAGAAGATGTACAAAATGTATTTCATAATGTGGATTTGAAATAACATGGAGAAAAATCAAGAAGTACAAAAATGGATTGAACAATTACAATTACATCCGCATCCTGAAGGTGGGTATTACAAAGAGACTATAAAAGCGATACCTGATAACTCAAATCAAAGGTCGGCTTATTCGAGTATATATTTTCTTTTAACGCATGATAATATATCACATTTTCATCGAATAGATGCCGATGAAATCTGGTATTACCATGCAGGCGCTTCTTTAACTGTTCACATGATATACCCAGACGGCAGCTATCAAAAAGTAACCGTAGGTCCTCATATCGAAAATGGTGATGTATTGCAACATGTAGTTCCAAAAGGTACGATTTTTGCATCGTCTATTGAAGATTGTGCTGGCTATGCACTTGTGGGTTGTATGTGCCATCCAGCATTTGAATTTAAACATTTTGAGTTATTGAGTAAAGAATGGTTAAACGAAACTTACCCAGAGTTAAAACAAACTAACGATCGTTATGCTTTATCATCAATGGACATTAATAGTTAAATATAAAAACAAACTCGTGTTACTTTCTCATTAAAATGGTTGTGAAAGTAACACGAGCTTTTTTGTTAATATTATTTTGAAGTACCAAAAACTTCGTTAGCGATTTCAACAATATAAGCTAACTTTTTCCATTGTTCTTCTTCTGTCAATTTATTGCCTTCTTCTGTAGAAGCAAAGCCGCATTGCGGACTTAGACAAATTTGTTCCAAATCTATATAATTTTGTGCTTCTTTTACACGTTTTAAAATAGTATCTTTATCTTCTAGTTCACCGTTTTTTGAAGTGAATAATCCCAATACTGCAAATGAACGGTCTTTTGGGAAAAATCTTAAGGGTTCGAAATCACCTGAACGATTATCGTCATATTCTAAGAAGAAACCATCTAATTGTTCTTTGAATAGATATGGAGCGATTGGTTCATAACCACCAGAAATAGCCCAGGTAGATTGATAATTTCCACGACAAATATGTGTTGTGATTAATAAATCTTCTGGTAAATCACTGATTGCTTCATTAATCACTTTATAGGCAAGTTGACGTGCAACTTCTTTTTCTGATTCACTTCTATCACGCCCACGTGTGTTTTGTGTTCCTGATGTTAAGTTTGCCCAATACACATCGTCTAGTTGAATATAACGTGCACCAAGCTCATAGAATTTAAGTAAACTATCATGATAAGCCTTTGCTACATCATGTGCAAAATCATTGATGTCAGGATATAATTCTTCGTTTAAAATATTAGGGTGGAATAATTGGTTTGGACTTGGAATAGAAACTTTTGCTGTTGCACGACCATTTACCTTATCATATAAAAATTTAAAGTGTTCAAAATGGGGGTGATTTGGATTGAACGCAACTTTATCAACCACTTTGACGTTGTGATTTCTAGTTTCCACACCTTCAAATGTTAAACCTCGCTCAGATGTGTAACCTTCAACACCATTCAAGTTTTCTAAGAAATCAAAATGCCACCAACTTCTGCGGAATTCACCATCAGTAATACTATGTAAACCAATTTCTAGTTGTTTATCTATGATGCGTTCAATTTCTTCATCTTCTATATTTTTTAAAGTTTGTGCATCTATTTCGTTGTTTTGATAATCTTTGCGTGCATCTTTTAAGCGTTTTGGACGTAGTAAACTTCCTACGTGATCCGCTCTAAATGGTCTTTGTGTCGTTGACATATGGCTATCTCCCTTTTTAAAGAATTTTCTGAAAAATATATTAAAAATTTAACAAAATTCTCAACAATTGTCAATTTCGCTTTTACGCTATGAAATATAGTACAATAAAAATAATTATCTAATCACTATTAATTAAAAATTTAAATGCAACAAACATAAGATGACATGTAAGGTTCAGTTTTATATAATAATGACAAGGAGTTGGTGGCAGTGAAAGTAAAATATATTGATAAACGTCACTGGCGTCGCATCATTGACCGAGAGTATACGGAAGTCAAAGTGAATAATAACAAATTTAAAGGTATTATTGGATTGGTAACGATGAAAAAAGTACGCGAACCGCTAGAAGTATCGGTGGTAGGACAAAATATTGTTGTTGCTGATGATAACTACCAGTGGTTACAAATATTACCTGAAAAAAAGCGTTATAGTATCACAGTGATGTTAGACGACAAGGGCAATCCATTAGAATATTACTTTGACATAAATATAAAAAACGTTACGCAAAAAGGAAATGCGCGTACGATTGATTTATGCTTAGACGTATTAGCATTACCTAGTGGCGCATACGAGCTTGTAGATGAAGACGACTTGTTACGCGCGTTAAATCAAGGACAAATTACGAAGAAACAATATCACGAAGCATACATTATCGCACATCAGTTAATGATTAAAATCGATACAGATTTTACAACGATGCAAGACAAAATTATGTATTGTTTTCATAAAATAAAACAAAAAGCGAATTCTCAAAAGCAATCTTCTTTTAATAAACAAAAATTTAAAGGAAAAAAGCATAAAGATAAAGACTCTGTATACAATGAGACTAAACATAAGCCGATGAAAAAATATAATAAGCATCATAATCATTCTAATCAAAACAAAAATAAATCACATCATAGTAAGATTAAAGATTCAAATGCATCTCAAAAATCTTAAAATTGTGGTAAACAAAATTCCCTATATTAGTCATGCATTAACCATGTTATAGTAAACACTGCGAGAATTGAAGATTACTGTATATAAGTAATTAACGCAAAGTAGAAAAAAGTAAAGCCACCATAAATAAAGATATTCAAGTATTTGTAAAATAGGGGGATAATTATGAAGATTGACGATTATCGCTTGTTAACTACATTAGATGAGACAAAAACGCTCAGGAAAGCAGCAGAAATTTTATATATCTCTCAACCAGCAGTAACACAACGATTAAAAGCGATAGAAAATGCATTTGGTGTCGATATATTCATACGTACAAAAAAACAATTAATAACTACGACTGAGGGTATGATGATTATTGAACACGCGCGCGATATGTTAAATAGAGAGCGTCTATTTTTAGATAAGATGCAAGCACATATCGGCGAAGTAAATGGTACCATTTCTATCGGTTGTTCGTCTTTAATAGGTCAAACGTTGTTGCCAGTTGTATTGAATTTATATACACGACAATTTCCAAATGTAGAAATTCAAGTTCAAGTAGGATCAAGTGAACAAATTAAAGCGAATCATAGAGATTACCATGTAATGATTATTCGTGGTAATAAAATGATGAATTTAAGCAACACACATTTATTTAATGACGAACATTATTTTATCCATCCAAAAAATCGTAATGATGAAGTAGAAAAGATGCCGTTTATCGAGTTTCAAGCTGATCCTATTTATATTAATCAAATTAAAGAATGGTATGGTAGTCAAATTGGTCAAGATTATCATGCAATGATTACGGTTGACCAAGTGGCGACATGTAAAGAAATGTTATTAAATGGTGTTGGCGTGACCATATTGCCAGAAATAATGATGAAACACTTGGATAAGGAACAATTTGCGTTTCAACGCGTAGATATAGACGATAAACCGCTGATTCGATCTACTTATCTAAGCTATGATCCAAGCATGTTACAGTTGCCACAAGTTGATTCATTTATTAATTTAATAATGGAATACGTGGAATAATAATTATTCACAATTGAATATTTTGGTTCAGTTATAAAAGTAATTTTGCGAAGAATTATATTGAATTTAATAGGAATAGAGGACGCTAAATGTTTAGTGAATTGTTACATATAAAAAATTATAAATTATTTGTCGTTAATATGATGATGTTAGGTATGGGAATTGCAATCACTGTACCGTATTTGGTATTATTTGCCACAAATGATTTAGGTATGACTTCTACCCAATACGGGTTGTTATTAGCATTAGCTGCAATTAGCCAATTTACTATGAATACAATTGTAGCGCGTTTTTCTGATACACATAGTATCAATAGAAAAACGATTATTATTACTGCACTTTTTATGGGCGCAGTCAGTTTTTCAATTTATTTTTATGTTCATGAGATATGGGTCTTTATAGTAATGTATGCCATTTTTCAAGGTTGTTTTGCCCCGGCTATGCCTCAAATGTATGCGTCAGCGAGAGAATCGATCAATACTTCTACATCAAAGGATAGAGCGAAATTCGCTAACGCTGTATTACGTTCGATGTTTTCATTTGGTTTCTTGTTCGGTCCACTTATAGGCGCGTTGTTACTCAGTTTTAAAGGATATGCAGGTTTATTTGGTGGAACGATAACAATCATATTATTCACACTTTTATTACAAGTTTTTTTCTTTAAAGATATTCAAACAAAGCGTCCAGTAGCAGATAGTACACATGTCGAAGCGGCTGCACCTAATATGCTGCGAGATAAAGTTTTATTTGTACCCTTTTTGGCTTTTATTTTATTACATATAGGACAATGGATGTATACGTTGAATATGCCATTGTATGTGACGAACTTTTTGAACGAGCCAGAAAGTCGAGTGGGTGTGCTAGCTAGTATTTGTGCTGGTCTAGAAGTACCATTTATGGTCATATTAGGTATTTTATCGGCAAAGTTGACTACGCGTACGTTACTGATACTTGGAGGTTTGTTTGGAGGGTTATTCTATTTTAGTATTGGTGTATTTAACAGTCTTATCATGATGATTGTAGGACAAGTATTTCTAGCGATTTTCCTAGCAATTTTACTTGGATTAGGTATAAGTTATTTCCAAGATATTCTACCTGATTTTCCTGGTTATGCATCTACATTATTTGCTAATGCGATGGTTATAGGACAATTATGTGGTAATCTGCTCGGTGGTATAATGAGTCATTGGGTTGGCTTAGGTAACGTGTTCTTTGTTTCTGCAGGGTCAATATTTTTAGGTATGATTTTAATATATTTTACGAAAGAACAAAAATTTACAGAAGAAAGTATGGAGTAGATTGTAATGACATTGATTTTATGGTTATTTATTATAGCAGCATTTGTTTTAGCATTTATCGGTTTAATTAAACCAATTATACCATCAGTACTTATATTGTGGATTGGTTTCTTAATTTATCAATTCGGCTTTGATAATCATCATTTGTCTTGGATTTTTTATGTATCGATGGCATTGTTCACAATATTTATTATTATTGCGGATTTCATTATGAATAAATATTTTGTCAGTAAATTCGGTGGATCAAAATTAAGCGAGTATGCAGCATTGATTGGTGTTATCGTTGGTTGTTTTGTCTTTCCACCATTTGGAATAATCATTATCCCGTTTATAGCGGTGTTAGTTGTTGAATTTATACAAGAGCCGCACTTTTCTAAAGCTTTAAAAGCAAGTTTTGGTTCAGTTGTAGCATTTTTAGCAAGTTCTATCGCTCAAGCGATAATAATGATTATTATGGTTATTTGGTTTTTCATAGATGCATTATTAATCAATTAATTTACGTAGTAAAAGATGTAACAAAAGGCATACAATCTTGGCGAGCGTCCTTATAGCATAAATGAATTGGAATATAAGCAATCTTCTTGTTTTCGTTATGACTACTTTAGTATAATCACTCACATGTGTTAAAAAACGGGAATAGGAAGGGAGTCTTAAATGAAATATCCAATTGCTATATGGATGCTCGCAATCGGTGCGTTTGCAATCGGAATGACAGAGTTTGTAATTATGGGATTATTGCCCAACATCGCTAGAGATTTTGATGTTAGTGTGAGTCAAGCTGGTCAACTGATTACAGGTTATGCCTTAGGTGTTGCTATCGGTGGTCCTATCATTGTAATGTTGACAATTAAGTGGAATAGAAAATATTTATTGTTGGCATTAATGGTGATATTTATTATAGGAAATTTTGCAGCATCATTTAGTCCAAATTATGGATTCATGATGACGAGTCGAATTATTACTTCATTAGCGCACGGTTCATTTTTTGGTATAGGTTCAATATTAGCTGCAAGTATGGTTAAACCAGAAAAGCGTGCTAGTGCAATGGCATTAATGTTTATGGGTTTAAGCATGAGTAATATATTAGGCGTGCCATTTGGAACGTTAATCGGCCAAAATTTTGGTTGGCCAATGACATTTATTATTATATCAATCATCGGAGCATTAGCATTAATAGGTATTATTATATTTGTACCAATGAAAAAAGAAACAGTTAAATCATCTGTATTAAATGAACTGAAAATCTTAAAAGAAAAACGTTTATGGTTAACATTAGCTGTTACATTATTTGGATTTAGCAGTGTGTTTGCTTACTTTACTTATATATCAACAGTACTTATTGATGTGTCACATGTACAAGAAAATTTAATTTCATATTTATTGATTATATTTGGTGTTGGTGTCACATTAGGTAATGTTGTAGGCGGAAAACTTGCAGATTGGAATTTAAATAAAGCATTAAAAATGATATTTAGTGTATTTATTTTATATTTCATCTTATTATATTTTGTGCAAATGAATGGACTATTAATGGTAGCAGGTATTTTCTTTTTCGGTCTAATTGGATTCAGTATGAGTCCATCACTACAATATAAAAGTACGTTAATTTCACAAGATGCACCAACTCTTGCGAGTACACTTAACCAATCAGCATTTAATTTAGGAAATGCTTTAGGTGCGTTTATCGGAGGTGTCGTGGTAACAAATCTACCAGTTGCATCCTTAAGTTTAATTGCGCCAATATTAACATTAATTGGCCTTGTATTCTTATTTATCAATATTGCAGTAGAAAAGAAAGAAAGTATAACAACATAGGTGAAACATAAACTAAAAACACGTCAGCCACTTCTTAAATTTTAGAAGCATGTGCTAACGTGTTTTTAAATTATCTTTATAAAGAAGCATTTGTATTTTTATTAGTAAAGTGATGATCAATATATAATGCTGTTGGAATGAAGATAAAAGAAATAATAATAAAAGTCCAGTTGCTAATTAATATATATGGTCCTACAGTTAAAAATGTCTGTGGAATGAAAAAAACATAAAATATCCCACATACGGATAAAAGTAAAACGAGATATGTTAAAAGCCAAGATAAATGTGATGTACTAAAACAGCGTATTTGTACTGTTTTAAATAACATCCAAATAAAGAAAAAAATGATAGCAATACCTACGATTAATGTGAGTGGAAAAGTATATAGATATAGTCGTTTTGCGCCAATAAAAAATCCTGCAAATCCTTTAAGAAAACAAAAAATACCCACAAACAGCATGATATGACGCATAATGTACTTGAAAATATTTCTTATTGTTTCATTTGGTAAACGTCTAAGTTCTCTTTTTGCATGAGCTTTTGGATCATGATCAAAGAATTCCGTTGCTAATGCACCATCTTTTTCTGCTTCCAACAATTGATTTAAAACACGATTTAACATTTTTTCTGAATCATGCGGATTAACACTCAAATCAGCTCTAACATAAGTCATATAATTTTCGAAAGTATCTCGATCTGTATTATTTAAACGTAATGCTTTTACATTGTTTTCACGCATTAATTTATCGGTAGATTTCATTGGCATTTGGCATTCCTTCTTACATATAAAATATATTGATAATGCTAATTATGACTAATATAGTATTATAAATCAATAACACTTTTAAAGGAGTAATAATGGAATATTTAAAACAAACACAGCAACAATATTTAAATGAAATTGCAGAAATTCACGAACAACAACTTAATGAACAATATGAGCAATATCAAAACACTACTATCTCTGTTGGATTGCGCAAAGAAATGATTGAAAATGGATTAATGGCCAACACAGATGTTGTGATTATCGAAATACAACATCAACAAATGATTGCTTTTATCTGGGCAAGATATTTAAAACAATATCAAAAAGTCATTATTGAAATGATGTATGTTTCAGAAGATTATAGAAATCAGGGTATAGCGAAAGTATTAAAAAAAGAAGTGGAAATATGGGCGCATGCTAAAGGTGCTTTAGAAATCGAAAGCACAGTAGTCAACCACAATAACGCAATGAAAGATTTGAATTTTAAACTTGGATATCATATAAGTTCAGTAACTATGAATAAAAGATTAATAATAAATAATGAAGATATTTAAAAATAATGATAAAATTATATTATTATTATGAAATTAACAAAAGGAGTTCTTACATGAAAAAATGTTTAGCACTCATACTTGCGTCCACTGTGTTACTTACAGCTTGTGGAAAAAATGATGAAAAAGCAACGTTAGAGAAAGATATTGATAAATTAGAAAAGCAAAATAAAGATTTGAAAAAGCAAAAAGAAGATTTAGAAAAACAAAAAGATAAACTCCAAGATAAGTCAAAGAATTTAGAAAAAGATGTTAACGCTGAAACATAGGCTTCCAAACGTATTTCTTTACAAAATGATTTTATGCAATATTTCCCAGGAAATTATTGTACTATCGTTTTACAAATTGTTATAATGGGTATCATTAACGTAATGAACATAAAAAGTTTCAAAAAATAGATTTGAAATTATAAGTCAATTGTCTAGCAATACCTTTATATCAAGCGTGACTTTATAATGAATCATTTATTATACGCAGTTTTAAATAATCATTTTTCATTAGGAGAAAGAGGGAATAACGATGCATGAAAAAGATTTTGTATTACTAGAAGGGCGTTCAATTACGCTTCCAGAGTTAGGTAGAGAAATTGAAAGTATAACTGGTAGAGAAATCAAAGATTCAACGGGTGAAATTAAACGTGTTATTGCACATTTACCAAACTTTGAATCTGATACTGATACATTTGTAGCTACTTACAAATTAAATCATAAAAATGATTTTATAGATGCAACATTTACCGCACCAAAAAGTGAACGTGGTCGGTTAAAAGAAGTGGCTGTAAATGTTGAATTGATCAGTTATATTTCAAGAGCATAAGCAAAGCTTAATCCATGTGATAGCGCGGTATGAGAATAATCATAACGCGTTATTTTCTATAGAAATTTAATTTCCAGTTTAGAGGTGTAACAGTATGACAGTTTATATAGAAACTGAGCGTTTAAGGTTACGGGACTGGCAAGCAGAAGATTTACTTCCATTTCAACAGATGAATGCGAATCATCAAGTCCGTAGATATTTCACGAGTTTATTAAGCTATCGACGTTCAGAACATGATATGAAAAAGATGAATGACATTATTATAAATCATGGTATAGGACTTTTTGCTGTTGAATTAAAAGAAACAAATGGATGGCTTGGTTTTATTGGATTGAACTATGTACCGAAAGACAGCAAATATACGTTTGATGAGCTACCATTCTATGAAATTGGCTGGCGTTTAATCCCTGAAGTATGGGGGAATGGTTTCGCAACTGAAGGTGCAGAAGCGGTACTCCAATATGCAAAGCAGCATGGTATTCATGACGTATACGCATTTACTTCAGAAAATAATGCGCCTTCACGTAAGGTTATGGAAAAAATAGGTATGAAATTATATGATTTCTTTGAATACCCAGAATTAAGTAAATATCATCCGCTTAAAAGACATGTTAGGTATTATAAAGATCTAACATAACAAAACAAGCAAAATAAAATCTTAAATAAAGTAGTGAGATATAAATCTCATTCTTATAAAAAAGGCTAATTCCTATGAAAATGGATTAGTCTTTTATTTATTACGATTTTAACCGTGCATGCTTGCCTGGGGATATGGCTCGAGCCTGTAGTCTCTCGCTCATATCATTTCCCCGGGCGTCCGCAGGGTACAAAATCACAATGAATAACCATGTTTTAATTATATTTGCTTTGTATTTGATTTTTAATAATATGACTCAATTTTTGTAATGCAACATTAATATCTTCAATATTTATATAAGAATATGAAAATCTTATGTGATATTGAGCGTCTTTATCATAAATTTCACCGGGATGAATTAAAATTTGATTTTGAATCGCTAAATCGAATAGTGTCTTCATGTTTATTGGATCGTTTAATTTGAACCAAATATAATAAGAACCTTTAGGTATAGACCACGTACCTAAATCTTGAAAATGTTGATTTAAAGCGTTTAAAATTTATTACGTCTTTCTAAAAGTACTTGTTTTAAATATTTTAAATGTTGTTCATAGTATATGGGGTTATTTAACCACTCAGTTGCGATAAATTGTGATAGTGAGCTGGCACCATAATCATTTTGCATTTTTAAATCAGCTAAATGCATAACAACGGATGGTTTACCTATAATCCATCCTACTCTTAAACCGGGACTCACTGTTTTGGATAAACTACTCATATATATAGAATATTATCGTTCTCTTCTAACGATTTTAAAGGTCGAGGGCGAAGTCCTTCGAACCACAAGTCACCGTATACATCATCTTCAACAATAGGTATGCCTGCTTGTTGACATTGTTGAATTAATTTATATTTTTCTGCTTGGGTATATGAATGTTGTGTGGGATTATGTAAAGTCGGTATACAATAAAAGATACTGTTTTTATATAACGTTTTTGCATTGAAAATAGTATTAATTTGTTGTTTTATTTTAGAAATCGATAAAAAGTTAAGGTCTGCTCGAATATTATGCCATGTATGTACAGAATTTATATATGAGGGTGTTTCTATAATAATCTTTGAATTTGGTATGAGTAAACCGTCAGCGATTAGTTTTAATCCCTGCAATGCACCAGAAGTGATACAAATGTTTTCTACATTACACGTAATCCCCAACTTTTTAACATGATTTACAATCGCTTTTCTTAAATTCAAATTACCTAAGGGGTGTTCATAATTGGTTTTTAGAGCAGTTGTCGTTTGTTTTGAAAAAATATCTCGAAATTGCTTGTTTGGAATTAACTGTGGACTAAGTTCACCAGTACTTAAACGTATTATGTGTGCATCGAATTCTAATTCGTTAATTCGTTGTATAAAGTATTGGTTATTCTTTGAAGCGCTATTTTTTATATAGTCATGCCAATTCATTTTATGATTGATATATGTATTCCAATTACTTTTTGAAACGTATAACCCTTTACGTGCTTTGCTTTCTAAAACTCCATAACTTTGTAGTATTTCTAAAGACTGAATAATAGTTGAACGATTGACACGATATTGAGTAGCCAAATTCCTCTGAGAAGGTAATTTCATACCTGCTTCTAAATCACCATTTTTAATCTTTGAAAATATATCATCAATAATTTCTTTGTATTTTGGCGTGAACATGCTAAATCTCCTTTAAATGATTGGTTGGCTTTTTAATTTATAACTGGTTGGTAAAAATCAATTGAATTTATTGTATCATGATTATATACAGAAACACGCTCCGTAGTTTAAATTTGAATATTTAATGCGCATTACTTTGTAGAAAATTAATTCATTCAGTTGAATACATCAGTATATTGTGTGAATTAAAGCGAAATGATGGTTAGTAGTAATTGATTGTGACTGGCTATATATACTTGCTAGTTAAGTTCGAGAGAAGGGGAAACTGGTATGGTTTAATGATGATTTTGTTATTCAGAAAGAGGAGATAATATGTTTCAACCGATGATTCATGGTTTGTTTTTAGCTTTAGGATTAATTTTACCTTTAGGTGCACAAAATGTATTTGTATTTAATCAAGGAGCAAATCAAAAACAATTCATTAAGACAATTCCAGTGATCATAGCAGCAGGGTTATGCGATACATTATTAATTGTATTGGCTGTGTTAGGCGTGTCAGTTATATTACTGTCACTACCAATGTTACAAATTGTTATTTATTGTATTGGTTTTATTTTTCTTATTTATATGGCTTGGTCATTATGGAAGGAGAAACCTCAAGTGCTTGATCGTTATCAATCAATGTCTGCGAGAAAGCAAATTGGTTTTGCTTTGTCTGTTTCATTACTGAACCCTCATGCAATTATGGATACTATTGGTGTTATAGGTACGAACGCAGCAATATATGAAGGTACAGATAAAATGTTTTTTAGCATAACTACAATCATTGTTTCCTGGTTTTGGTTTATATTTTTGGCTATTGCAGGCAAGGTCGTAGGTAATATTGATAAAACTGGAAAATATATCTTAATATTAAATAAATTTTCAGCAATGATTATTGTGATAGTTGCATGTATCATATTAAAACAATTATTAGTAATACTATTTTAAACATAAGAAAAGCAGAGATAGTTGCATCGTAATGCATACATATCTCTGCTTTTATAGTTAATCGTAACTTCTAACACCTAAAGGCTTATAGTTATGAATCGTTTCGAACAGCTCTTCAGGGTTGTTACATAGCGGTGCAAGTGATTGATATTTTTTATCGATAAATCCTTCATGAATCATATGATCAATCAATGTTTGTAAAGGCTCGAAAAAACGGTTGATATTATAGATAGCGATTGGCTTTTCATGAATACCAATTTGCGACCAACTATACATTTCAAAAAATTCTTCTAAAGAGCCAGCGCCTCCTGGGGCCATGACAAATGCATCTGCCAATTCTGCCATTTTGTTTTTTCTTTCATGCATAGAATCAACTAATATGAGTTCACTTAGTCTAGTACTAGTAATTTCTCGTTCATTTAACATATTGGGCATAACGCCAATGGCACTACCGCCATGATCTAATACACCATCTTGAATGGCTCCCATAATACCGACAGAACCAGCACCAAATACCAGTTCATAATTATGTTTAGCCATATAAGTGCCTAACTGATAAGCTTCTTTCATGTATGATGCGTCTTTACCTTTACTTGCACCACAATAAACAGCAATTTTTTTCATACTCTATTCCTCCGTAAATAATGACAAATCATTAATTATAGACAAAAAATTTTGTTCAAATATCGCAATGTCATCTGCTGTAAAAGCAGAAGGACCTTTAGTACGTCCACCACTTTTTCGGAATTGTGCACTAGCATGTCGTTGTTCTAACAAGGTGTTGATATTATTTTGATTGAATACAAACCCTTTATGGTGCATAACAACTTTAGCTTTATTTAATAATAAACTTGCAAGTCCATAATCTTGTGTTATTACAATATCTTCTGATTGAGTGATTTTAACGATTTTATAATCGACCGCATCTGGGCCATCATCAACATAAATAACATTGACGTGATCAGGTTGTACTTTTGAAGAAAAATGACTAAAGCTTCGAACGACGGTAACAAAGATGCTTGTCCCTTTCGTCAATTCAACAACAGAATTGGTAACAGGACAAGCATCTCCATCAATGATGACTTGAGTCATAATAATTATTTACCTTTTTCTTCATTGTTTTGTTTAACAATGCTTTTAGCAACATAATTTTTGTATTTTTTGAATTCCGCTAAACGATCTTTTTTATTTTTATCGCGAGCTTTGTCTTCTTCTTTATGACGTTTATCTATATTTTTTTGTAATTTCTTATTGAATTTATTTATTTCTTTGCGATTTTCTTTTTCAAGTTTTTCGCCTTTTTGTTCTGTTTCTTTGTCTAATTTTCCTGGAGTCATTCCAACTTTTTCCATATGTTTGTTAGATTTTTTCATAGACTGAATACGTTGTTTTTCATTTTCTTGACGTTTTTTATCTTCTTCATTGTGGCGTTTGTCTATATTTTTTTGTAACTTCTTATTCATTTTGTCTGCTTCTTTACGATTTTCTTTTTCAAGTTTTTCGCCTTTTTTCTCAATATAATCAGGATCGTGCTCTTTAGCAATACGTTTTAGTTCGCGTTTTTGATCTATATTATGTTTTTTATCAATAACATAATCTTTTGCGTTTGAAGATTTATCTACTACTGTATCTTTAATTTGAACAGATTTGTTTGCTACGGTTTTTGAAGCTTTAGCAGTTGCATCACTGGCTTTTTTAACATCTGGATGATCTTTTATACGTTTACGTTCAACGATTAACGGTACTAAAAACACAGGCGCTACTGTGATGATTGTTTTAATTAATTGCTTTTTGTCCATACTCGTTGCCTCCAATAATTTTATACTATCTACTTATTACCCCATAATACATCATAATAAACGGTAAATACACGTACTTTCATGGATTTATTGCTGTAATTTTAGAAATGAAATTTAAGAAGAGGCTGGACAAATTGTTTGCCACAGCCTCTAACCATTTTACTGTCCACTGATTCCCTGGCCTATACCAAAGCCGAAGTAAAGGATTGCGATTATAATGACTAACACAATTCTATAAATGGCAAATGGAATCAGTTTTATTTTACTAATTAAGAATAAGAATGTTTTAATGGCAATTAAACCAACGATAAATGCTGTGATAAACCCTAGGAAGTAAAAACCAATGTGATTTAATTGAATATATTCAAAGTTTTTTACTAGTGATAAACCACTTGCTGCTAACATCACAGGAACTGCCATAATAAATGTGAAATCAGAAGCAGATTTATGGTTCATTTTCATGAGTACACCTGTTGAAATTGTAGAACCAGATCTACTGAAACCAGGCCACATAGCGATGGCTTGAGATAAACCAATTATAAAAGCTTGGAAATAATTAATTTGATCTACTGTTTGTGGATTCGTAACTTTTTTACTGTATACATCTGCAATGATCATATATATTGCACCGATAAATAATCCAATCATGACTGTTGGGACGCTAAATAAATATTTTTCAATAACATCATCAAACATTAAACCAAGAATACCGGCTGGAATCATACCCACAATGATATGGAGTAAGTTTAAGCGTTTTGGTTTTTGACCGATGCCATCGATGGGCTCAGATCTATATTTACCTATATGTAACATTTCAAAATAACGTTCACGGAATACCCAGGCTCCTGCGAACACAGAACCGAGCTGAATCACAATTTTAAAGGTGAATGCAGATTCAGAGCCTAAAAATTGAGTTGATTTTAACCACATATCATCTACAAGAATCATATGACCAGTAGATGATACAGGTGCAAACTCAGTTAATCCTTCGACAATTCCTAGAATGATTCCTTTTATCAATTCAAGCAATATCATAATTAACCTACTTTCATAATATGGATTATAGTTTATTCATTTTCATTTTATAATAATAGCACATTAAAATTATAAAGTGCTATAGATAAATAAGATTTTGGACTAAAGACTGAGGAAAAAAGTACTTACTTCAGTTAATAGGGCGAAAAGTACATTATTATAAATTTCCATAAGAAAGTCGAAATCATTTTTAGGGAACTTTATTTAAAATTTAATAAGTTTATAATGATGAAAAGTTTATTGTTTATGTTTAAAATTTAAGAATTCAATTGTTTGATTATAATTATGGCAAAAATATGAATTAAGTAAATAAAAATGTATTAATTTTTGAGCCAATTCATTTCATTTTAATACAATCCATATATAATATGAACCAGGTGATATTTGTGAAAAGATTAACAAGTTTAGCGATGAAGTATAAAATTTATCCGATATTAATGTTTGTAATCAGTACAGCATTAGCGATTACTGTAGTCATTCAGAACGTTGCTATAGCAGAAATTTTAAATGCAATGTTACGCAATACACATCAAGATTTGTTAATTTTACTACTAGTGACATTAATTATTTTATTAGCAAGAGCGACATTTAATACAATAAATCAAATGATAGGTAATCGTATGTCTGCTCGCGTTAAATATGACTTACGACGTCAATTAATTTTGAATAAATCGACAGAACCCATTGGTGTTCAAATAAATACACTGACTGAAAATATAGATGGCATAGTGCCATTTTTTAATAGTTATTTTCCTCAGGTTTTTAAGTCTATGATGATACCGTTATTTATCATAATCGCAATGTGTTTCATACATTTGAACACTGCTTTAATTATGATTGTTACTGCACCATTTATACCAATGTTTTATATCATTTTTGGATTGAAAACACGTGATGAATCAAAAGATAAAATGACCTATTTAAATCAGTTTAGTCAGCAGTTTTTAAATAAAATAAAAGGGCTGATTACGCTCAAATTATTTAATAAAACTGAGGCTACAGAACAATCTTTATATGAGGAAAGTACAACATTTCGAAATTTAACGATGCGCATTTTAAGAAGCGCCTTTTTATCGGGATTGATGTTAGAGTTTATCAGTATGCTGGGTATTGGCCTTGTTGCTTTAGAAGCGGGTCTAGGATTGATATTGTTTGATAGTATAGATTTTAAAACGGCAGCTATAGCAATCATATTAGCACCTGAATTTTATAATGCTATTAAAGATTTAGGTCAATCTTTTCATACTGGAAAGCAAAGTGAAGGATCAAGTGATGTTGTCTTCGATTTATTAGATCGACAAGAGCGATATGTACAATCACAAGTGCAAACGAATAATGATCAAAAGCCATTAATACAACTTGAGCATGTGTATTATAAATATGACGACACGCAACATCATGCTTTGGAAGATATCAATCTTAGTATTTATGATGGAGAACATATTGCATTAATTGGAAAAAGTGGGGCTGGAAAGTCTACTTTAGCCCAAGTTATAGCACAACATTTTAAACCACAATATGGCTCTGTGATCTATAAACAACAATTAAAAATTGGCTTTTTAAGTCAGCATCCATATATTTTTAACGCATCTATTAGAGATAATATGACCATGTTCCAAAAAATTGACGAAGATAAAATTTTAGAAGCGCTTGACGATGTTAACTTAAAACAGGTTATCAATGCGTTAGAAAACGGTATTGATACTTGGATTGGTGAAGGTGGAGAGATGCTCTCTGGAGGGCAGATGCGAAGAATTGAACTGTCACGATTGTTATTATTGCAACCTGATGTATTGATATTTGATGAACCTGCAACGGGATTGGATGTACAAACAGAACATGTCATTCAATCTGTGATAAACAAAAAGTTTGAAAATACGACTATCATCACCATCGCACATAGAGAAAATACTTTAAAAAATGCAGATAGACGTATAAAGATTAATGAAGGTTTTGTTGAGTCCATAAAAGTAATCAAGCAAAATGCGTATAAAGGTGGTGACTTTTGTTGAGACCACATATTCAATTTAAGGTAGATAAAGATTTAATTTTATCTATCATTGTAGGTATATTAGGCAGTTTAACTGCATTAAGCATGTTTTTCTTAAGTGGTTATATGGTGACGCAAAGTGCTTTAGGTGCACCATTATTTGCTTTAATGGTTTTAATTGTTTCTGTTAAAATGTTTGGATTTATACGTGCGGTTGCAAGATATATCGAACGATTATTATCTCACAAAGCAACATTTACTATGTTGAGAAATGTGAGGGTACAATTTTTTAAGAATATTATACCTGTCGTACCAGACGTATATAGAAAATTTAAATCCAGTGATTTACTTGGTCGCATGGTTGGTAGTGTCGAAGCACTACAAAATATTTATTTAAGAGTTTATTATCCACCAGTAGTTATTGGCTTAACGGCGATAATTGCAATGGTTGTGACTTTTTATTTCTCATTTGTTCATGCACTTATCATCTTTATTAGTATGTTGATAACATTGGTTTTAATTCCTTGGTTAAGCGCGAAAAAGGCACAATTATTAAAAAGGGATGTTAATCGTATACAAGACCAATTTTTAAATCAATTTTACGATTATAAAGAAGGGTATCAAGAACTTGCACGATTTGACCAAACAGAATACTATCAGCATCGGGTTTTAAATCAATTGAATGCGTATGAACAAGCACAAGCAAAAGAGCAACGCTTCTTATCGTTGTATGAATACAACTTAAATCTGGTTTCAATGATTGCTTTATTTGCAACATTATATTTGGGTGTCATACAAGTACAAAATCAACAGCTAGATGTTGTTTACTTAACAAGTATTGTTTTGATGATGTTAACACTATTTGAACAAGCAATTCCTATGAGTAATGTGGCTTATTATAAAGCGGATACGGATGAAGCTTTAAACAATATCAATGAAGTTATTGCACACCCAATTCAACAAGGCAATCAAACATTATCATTGGATAATGAAGTACATCAACCGTTATTAGAAGTTCAAAATGTTGATTTTAAATATTGGAATCAATCGAATTACACTTTAAAAAAAATAAAGCTGAGTGTGCATGAAGGTGAGCATGTTGCAATTATTGGTCCTTCTGGTTCAGGCAAGAGTACCTTATTACAATTAATGTTAGGTCTCTATCAAAGTGAAGATGGCAAGGCTTTAATAAATAATCTAGATATTACAAATATTTTAGATTCAGATAAATATAGTTCGATTAATGCTCTATTACAGTCACAACAGTTATTTGATGGTACAGTACGTGATAATTTATTCACTGATCAAGATGATACAGTAATCGAAGATGTTTTTGATACACTTGGTTTATCGCACATTGATTTAGATAGACACATCACACTTTCAGGTAATACATTATCTGGTGGTGAAATTCAAAGGATTGGTATTGCAAGATTATTATTAAAAGAGGCTCCAATTTGGGTGCTTGATGAGCCTACTACAGCGCTAGATATTTATCATACGAATCTTGTGATGGATGAAATTCACAAACAATCTCAAACATTAATCGTTGCAACACATGATTTACGACTACTACCAAAATTTGATAAAATCATGGTTATGGTTGACGGTGAAATAATAGAATCCGGAGATTACCAATCGTTACTATCAAACAAAGGCTATTTATATCAAATGGTCATGTTAAATCAAGAGTGACTTTTCAATAAAAGATAGCAATATAAGCACTCGATTTGTAAATGGAAAATGTTGAAAATTTAATATGAAGCGCTAGCAAATGAACGAATCACTGAAGTATTTGTGCAGAAATGTATCATTATTTCAGTGATTTCTTAATAGTATTTAAAAAAGTATGGGGTAGCAATCTAATTTTATTAAAAGATTTCGCCGTCCCAACCTTGTAAGAATGACTAACATTGAAAAAAGTGTAAAAGGATTACCTGAGCTGTGGCTCATGCATAAGCCCCACTAACCCAACAAGTTGGGAAGTGGGGCTTTACAATAAACTAGAGTCTAGGACAATTCAATGATGTCCTAGACTCTAGCTCTAAATTAATATATTTAATTCATCAATTTCATATAGTTTTACTTTAACATTAGAAATTTAGCATTATTTTGCTTTTTCTTCAGTAAAGGCATTAATTACTTTTGAAAGTAATCGATTTAGTTCTTTGTTTTCTTCTGCGCTAAGTGAAGATGCAACTGCCACATCTTGGCATGCTGTGTCCAATTCAGGTCGAATTGCTTCACTTTTATCTGTTAAGTGGATAAACACTTCACGTTGATCTACTTCAGAACGTTCACGTTTAATTAAATCAACTTGCTCCATTCTTTTTAGTAATGGAGATACAGTACCTGTATCAAGTGCTAATTCAGTTACGACTTTTTTCACGTTAACAGGTGAATCAGCCCATAAGATTGTTAAAACTAAAAACTGTGGATATGTTAATTTGTATTTTTTAAAGACATTGTTAGAGTAGTAGCGATTTACTTGTCTTTGAGCATTATACAAACTGAAACATAATTGATCCTTTAAATTAAGTGGTTCAGACATAAAGTTCTCCTCCAGACATTCTATCCGTTTTGTTCTTTCTGTTTCGGATTTGAATCCGTCTATTGTTGTGTTACACTTCCTCAAGCATACTTTCACACTGTGCCATGCTAAAATAAAGTATGTATAAAGTTTAGAAGAAAGTCAACATTTTATCAAGTGAAAGGTTAATTATAAGAATAATTAAGGTTTTACGCAAACATTTTTATTTATGAAATGAGTGAGTATATGAAAAATATTAACCATCAAAAAACCAAAATTACGATTATTACGGGATTTTTAGGAAGTGGCAAAACAACTTTCCTCAGTAAATATGTAAAATATTTACAAAAAAGCAATGAAAACCCAGGCGTAATCGTAAACGAATACGGTAATTTAGATATAGATAGCTATGCTATTAGCAATGATATTGAGGTTGTGTCAATATTAAATGGTTGCGTATGCTGTGATTTGCAACTAGATTTAATAAAACAATTAAAACATTTTCTAAGCAAAAGTGCAATGCGCCATATAATAATTGAGGCGACAGGTTTAGCACATCCAATTGAAATTATTGCGGCATGTCAGGATCCTGAAATCATTGAACAAGTCGCCCAACCTACAGTTATAGGATTGGTGGATGGGCCTCGTTTCCTAAATCGTTTTCAATATACCAACCATACAATTCAATTGATGGAAGAACAATTATCTGTGTGTCATGACATAGTGATGAACAAAATGGACCTCATTGATAATCATGCACATGATATTGATGAAGCAATTCGCAAAATTAATCCAACAGCATCTAAATATTTTACTACATATGCAGATATGGATATGAATCAAATTAGTGCGGTTGCAAATGGAACTCAAATGAAAATGAATTCACATGTACATCATCATGGTATAAATCGTATACATTATCATTTTTCTGGACCCATTAATAGACAATTATTTTATCAATTTATTTTACGGTTGCCAGATAATGTTCTAAGATTAAAGGGATATGTGAAATTTAAAGATGTGCCAGAAGATATTTATGAATTTCAATATGCTTTTGGGTTGCCAGATTACCAAACGATTGATAAAGAAGTGTCCTTGACGATAGTTATTATTGGTGAGCAATTAGATGTAAATAAACTACGAAATCAATTAGATATGCTACAATTTACCTAATTTAAATTAATGTAATGAAGAAGGGGGTTTGATTCACTATGGAAAGAGTGAAGATTAACCAACATGTATCCTTTTCAAATGTAATACAAGGATTTTGGAGAGCGAAAGATTGGAATTGGACACCACAACAGTTAAATCGCTATATTAATGAGCTAGTCGAGCGTGGTATTACTACGATGGATCACGCAGATATATACGGTGATTATAGTTGCGAAGGAATTTTTGGAGAAGCACTTAAATTATCGCCTAATTTACGTGAACATCTTGAAATTGTTTCTAAATGTGGCATTGTTTTGCCATCAGACCATTTAGCGACAGCAGATGGACATCGATATGATCATAGTAAAAAACATATCACAGAAACTGTGGAACGTTCTCTCAAACAATTACAAGTAGAGCAACTAGATTCATTATTGATTCACCGGCCATCACCATTGATGGATCCACATGAAATCACAGAAGCTGTTAAATCTTTAGTTAAAGAAGGAAAAATCAAATCGTTTGGAGTATCAAATTTCAACAAATCGCAGTATGATTTATTAAGTAAATGTTTAGTTTGTGATAAATTACATATTACTTTAAATCAATTAGAAATTTCCCCTTATACGTTAAATGCAATTGAAGATGGAACCATTAACTATATGTACAAAGATGATGTTAAAATAATGTCATGGAGTCCATTGGCTGGAGGAAAACTGTTTGATCTTGAAGACGAAAAAACAGCAAGAATTACTGCGATTGTCTCTCCATTGGCACAAAAGTATAATGTTACGATAACTGCAATTATTATGTCTTGGTTAAAGAAACATCCAGCTTCAATCATGCCAGTGTTAGGCACGCAAAAGATTAATCGTATTGACGAAGCATTGCAAGGTATAGAAATAACGTTAACTGACCAAGAATGGTTTGATATTTATACAGCTTCCTTAGGTCATGATATTCCTTAGATTTTAATTTAGAAGGAGCGTAGAACATGAGTAATCAAAGTGAACAACACCTTAGAAATCAGTTTAGATTTCAACGCAATTTTATTAATTTTCCTATTTTGGGTTTTGCAATAGTAATTGCTTTATTAAACATAATATATCCTGACATTAATTTAATGATGACATTATTTGGTCTGTTCTTTTTTTACAATGGTGCGATATTGTTTGTTGCGTTTATTAAACACTATAAACGCGTTATGCTATTAGCAATCATCTTAACCTTATTATCATTAGCACTATTTGGAATGACGATGTATTTATATGCTAAATCAAATAATTTACTATAATGTTCAATATGATTTGATTTAAATAATTAGGAGGGCATACATGGAGCAATGGATCACTCACTTTATGGAACAATATGGTTATTGGGGTATTGCTTTTCTAATATTTTTTGAGAATATCTTTCCACCTATACCATCTGAAATCATTTTAACCTTTGGTGGTTTTATGACTACACATTCTAACTTGAATTTTATTGGTGTAACACTAACATCAACTGTGGGATCTGTTGTTGGAGCGATTGTCCTTTATGGCATTGGCGCTTGGATAGGAGAGCGAAATTTATATAAAGTTATAGATCGTTATGGGAAAATCATACGAGTAAAAAGAAGTGATTTAGATAAAACACTGCAATGGTTTGAACAATATGGTTATTGGACGATATTTTTCTGTCGATTTGTACCGCTTTTAAGAAGTTTAATTTCAATTCCAGCCGGCTTAACTCGTATGAACATGCCTTTGTTTTTATTATTTACAACAATTGGTACATTGATTTGGAATATTGTTTTAATTTATTTAGGACAAACAGTTGGTAGCAATTGGCACGTTATCGTGCACTATATGGATATTTACTCTAAAATTATTTATATCGTACTTATTATTCTAGTTGTTTTTATTATTTGGAAGTGGTTGAAACGCCAACGAAAACATAAGCGAAAGTGATGATAGTAAAACGAACTAACTCATTAAATTGAGAAGTGGATTAAGGATTACCTGAGCTAAAGCTCATGCATAAGTCCCACTAACTCAATAAATTGAGAAGTGGGACTAAAAATTATTGAGACAATTCATTTGTCTAACATTATAAGGGGCTGACATTATGACAAAACAAAAGATTTCTATTATAGGTGCTGGTAATACAGGGTCTACTTTAGCTTTTATTATCGCTAAACATGAACTAGCGGATGTTGTACTGATCGATCAACCTAAAAATGAAGGACAGGTTAAAGGTAAAGCACTGGATATATTACAAAGTAGTCCTATTTATGGATTCGATGTAAATGTTTCAGGCTCAGTAGATTATTCTGATACAAAAAATTCAAATATTGTTGTAATTACTGCAGGGGTACCACGTAAGCCTGGAATGAGCAGAGACGATTTAGTTAAAATAAATGAACAAGTTATGGAAGAAGTTACAAAAGAAATTGTTAAATACTCTCCAGAATGTACAATAGTAGTGCTTACTAATCCAGTTGACGCAATGACTTATACAGTTTTGAAAGCATCAGGTTTTTCTAAAAAACGTGTTATTGGACAGTCAGGTATATTAGATACTGCAAGATATCAAACATTTATAGCAGAAGCTTTAGGAATTTCTATTAAAGATGTTAAAGGGTTAGTTCTAGGTGGTCATGGAGATACCATGCTTCCATTAGTCAATGCTACAAATGTTAATGGTGTACCATTGACTAAATTATTAGATGAAACTACGATTAGCCAAATTATTGAACGTACTCGAAAAGGTGGTGCTGAAATAGTGGAATTACTAGGTACAGGTTCTGCTTATTATGCGCCAGCATCGGCAGTATATAGTATGTTGGAAGCAATTTTGAAAGATCAACAACGTTTATTACCCGCCATCGCATATTTAGAAGATGAATACGGTTTTTCTGATATTTGTTTAGGTGTTCCTACAATATTAGGTGGAAATGGTATAGAACGCATTTTAGAGCTCACACTTTCGGATAAGGAATTAAAGCAATTACAAATTTCAGCAAACGCTGTTCAACAAGTGAAGCAATCACTTAAAAATAAATAATTTAATATTTTTTTAAATATAACACACAGTAGTGTTCTGTGGATTCAGAACGTAGACAACCCCTTCGCATTAATTTGTGAAGGGGTTGTCTATTTTAATAGTTTTTTCAAAATAGTAGTGGTATTCAGACCATTATTGGCCATTTTACTAACCATATTGCTGTTTTTAAAAGATTTATGGTAATACATATTAGCATGTTATCCATAGAAACTTTGTCACTCAGAGACTATTTTTAGTGTGATATTGGCAGTTATTTGGGCCGACTTCTGCGGAAAGCGCACTAGCCGAAGACTACAGGCTAAGGCAGTGACCGCGGAAAGCGTGCACAAAAAAACTGCCAACAAAGTCGGAGACTTTGTCGACAGTCTGAACCCACAGTAGTGTTCTGTGGTTTTTTTATTATATATTTTAGTTCGTGATTACATTCTGAAAATACAGATATATACTGCAACGTATTCAAAAAAAGTTAAAATATACATATATTTTAATCTTATCTTTGTTTTAATAGAAACATGCCAATTAGGATATTTTCGTTCATAATAAAATAATTGTAAATAAAATAAACCGATACCTAGTGGTAAACACATAAGCAAGATGCTTTTTGTGTATGAAAAGCCTACGTCATGAAGTAAATGTCCAATAATTAATTGAAATACGATGAGTACAATAAGTAAAATTAAGATATTAAAAGTCATTTTGTACGTTGTACTCCTTTCGCAAATGTATAAATTAAAATTTGAAGTAATACCAGTAATATGACAAATAGGAAAGCATCAAAATCTAAATGATTGATAACTTCTCTATAAATTCGAAGTGGTTCATTGATAATATAAACAGAATGTAAACGCAAGAAACGACCGATATAAATACCTAAGCCATTTAAAAACATCATAATGAATATAATGGTTCTATTTAACCAACGATGAGTTGTAAAGTTTTCCATTTCTACAAACATCAAAATTAATAAATATAAGGCTAATAAGACACCAGCAACTAAAAATGTAAAATACACCCATTCAACGATGATTAAACCTTGGTAAAAATTAAAAGTAAATTGATTTAAATGTATTAAATCCGTAACCATATATAGTGTATTGGGTACCATGCATAAAAATATAAGTACAAAAACGATAAATAATGGCCATTCATATTTATATTTCGGTTTAAATAAATTTAATAGTAAGCATAATTCAAATGGAACATATGCTAGAAAGAGATTAAGCGTCATAAATTGATAAAACTGATTAAAGAAAATTGATATGATCATTAAAATTAAAAATATTGTTCTAGCAATGTAACGAGGGGCGATACTTACACCTACTTTCTTTTGGGATTTATAGATGTGTTAAACACACAAGTTCATATAATTATTTTTATAAAGTGAAACTATAGCTAAAGTTTAAAAACAACTTTAACTGAAATTGAGTTTTTATATATCTTGTCTATGAAGTATTAGATATTGTTTTGTACATGATAATAAGTGTTAATTTTAAATAACAAGTAAAAATCCCCTTAAAAAGCTTATTACTAAGGGAACATAAACAAAAAATTACGAACGTGATTTTTTATAATACAATTTATAGACAGAAATTTCAATTAGAAACACTAGTTAAAATAATTGAAAACGTTTTACAAAAAACAAGTTAAACATAAATATTATTTGCATAATCAATCCTGGAGCGTCAACACGTTTCAAAATTATAAAAAAGATACATGTTAATACAAAAACCAAATAAAGCATGGTAGTCGGCAATATTACAAAATTTTCATAAACGTATAAAAACGCTAATTCCTATATAATTTCAATAGAAATTAACGTTTACGCTTTAGGCAGAGATATTAATAACCATGATGCTTGATTAGTATAGATTACATTTTTAAACTCCAACTTATAAAATTATATTTAAATTGATATATTTTTATAAGTAAAATACAATCAATGTATTTATTTGAATAATGTTAAAACCCTGTTAGCTGAGCGTCATTGAATTACAAGTCTAATAGATTCAAGCCGATGTCGGCATTGTGTTTACGATTTATATCTAGATTTGTCATTGTAATGACGATTTCTGCAGTAGCTGAAACAATTGCTTTTGTTAAATGACCACTTAATGTTTCATATTGATTAGTACCAAAAGTTGCATGTAAATGTGCAAATGGCTTTTCATCAATATGAGAAATATTGCCTAAAAGGCTAATTAATTCCAAAGGTTCTTTGATTTCTTTTTTTTCATAGGTTTTAGTTTCTAAATTATAGAAATTTAATTCTACGTTATCACAAGCGCCGATACCACTGACTGTTCCAAATTTACCATTTTTTTCACGGGCAAGATCCGTTACAGCTTCAAAAATGTCTTCACCTTGTTCTAAAACTAATACTATCGTATTACCATCTTCTTGATATACCATTTGAAAACCTCCATTCAAATTAATGTATTTAATAACATTATACAATTAATTATTTATGAGATGTATAATAGTGTTTGAAAATGTAAGTTTTTCTATTGTTTTTCTGTAGAAAAATGTTATAGAATGTTCTAATATTGTGCATTCCTCTAAATGAACGATACAAAACAAGATGATGAAAAAAGTGTGTAAAAGAATGGAGTGAGAAACGTGAATAAACAATTTTATATTTTATATTTTAATATCTTTTTAGTCTTTCTAGGTATAGGTCTAGTTGTACCAGTGCTACCAGTATATTTAAAAGATTTAGGTTTAAAAGGTAGTGATTTAGGAATTCTTGTTGCGGTCTTTGCACTCGCACAAATGATTATTTCACCATTTGGTGGTACGCTTGCAGATAAATTAGGTAAAAAATTAATTATTTGTATTGGACTTGCACTTTTTGCAATTTCAGAATTCTTGTTTGCCGCTAGTCACACGTTTTCTCTACTAATCATTTCTAGAATATTAGGTGGTTTTAGTGCTGGAATGGTCATGCCTGGTGTTACTGGGATGATTGCGGATATTTCTATAGGAAAAGATAAAGCAAAGAATTTTGGTTATATGTCGGCGATTATTAATTCAGGCTTTATTTTAGGACCTGGTTTAGGCGGTTTGCTGGCGGAAGTATCGCATAGATTACCGTTCTATGTGGCTGGTACAAGCGGTGTCTTGGCACTTATATTATCTATCACATTAATTAAAAATCCGAAAAATGAAACGCAAGATGGTTTTACACAATATCAACCTGAATTATTGGCTAAAATAAATTGGAAAGTGTTCCTCACTCCGGTCATTTTAACACTAGTGCTTGCATTTGGTTTGTCTGCGTTCGAAACATTATTCCCTTTATATACAGCCGATAAAGCACATTATTCACCTATAGATATCTCCTTTGCAATTACCGGTGGCGGTATTTTTGGTGCGATATTCCAAGTGTTTTTCTTTGATAAGTTTATGAAATACTTTGAAGAGCTTACTTTTATTACTTATGCATTATTTTATTCAGCGATTATTTTACTTGCATTGACGTTTATGCATAGTTACTGGTCAATTATGATTATTAGTTTTATAGTGTTTATTGGTTTTGATATGATTCGTCCAGCAATTACCAATTATTTTTCTAATATAGCTGGAAATCGTCAAGGGTTTGCTGGCGGATTAAATTCGACTTTTACCAGTATGGGGAATTTCATAGGCCCATTAGTAGCTGGTACATTATACGATATTAATTTTGAATTTCCACTGTATATGGCAATATTAGTGATGTTTATTGGTATGATAGTAATATTTTTTGAAAAAGCAATTCGAAATCGTCTAAAAAAATCATAAATCTTATGAGCGACGCAGCCATTTTGCTATGCTTATTACCAAATATTTATGTATAACATGTAAAAATGAATAATTATTTTATAAAAGACAATTTAACTTTCTGACAAATTAGTTAATGTTATAGGAGTAAGAGATGAAATTAGAACCACCATTTTAATTTCATTTCTTGCTCCTTTTTTTATTAAGTAAATTAAACATGGTAATTTTTAAACTTATGTTCATTAGTAAGATTTCAAAATACGTATGAAGTAACAAGATGCAATGGTTAATGTATTAATTGATATAAAAATTGTCAGAATTTGTACATTAGAATTTCAAATATGACATGAATGTTAAATAAAGTTGCACACATAATATTCATGTTACAGAAATTACAATTGTTTTAAATTGTGGTCTATATAAGTTTTTTGTTAAATATTTGTGATAATATGTTGTTATTATTAAAGAGAGATGATTAAGGGGATAAAGTTGAAAAATTTACTATTAACAATATTGGCTTTCCTATTAACATGTTGTTTCATATTTTTATTAGTGTTAGTTACTAATCAACAAGTGCTTGCAAAAGTACATGAAACAATATCGAGTTATTCCGATACAAATAATGTTGCCCAATCCAAAACAGGAGAAGAAAATGCAGATTTTGATTCAAATGTGCCGGATGACACGAAACCTGACGTGCCAAAAGAAAAGCCATATAATGCAAAAAACCACGAACCTATAGCAAAATTAGCAACACATGATTTGAATGATAAAGAGGCTGGAGAAATCAATTTGCCTCAATTTTCAGAAGCACTAAATAAAGCGCAAAAAATGGTTGATAGTGATAACCATTCTGAAAATGAATATAATGACTATGGTATTGATAGTACGTGTGAGGGGACATATTACTATATTTTCACTTTCAAGAATAAGCAACATCCCAAAACATATTATAGAGTCACTGTAGATCAAAATAATAAAGCAAGGATATTTGATGATGCTTATAAAGTACAAAATCACCAAGATCAAGACAAACCGAGAATATCGCCACATGAATCAGAAGTAATTGCTCAAAAATATGCAAAAGATGCACTAGGAAACAATGCTACCTTGAAGCAAGTGCATGCTTCAAAGCAAGGTATGTTTTATACATTTTATGATGCGACAGCTAAAAAAGAATATAAAGTTATTGTGAATAAACTGGGTGATGTCATACGTCAACCTGCGTTAAAATAAGAAAATGAAAACATTCAACTTATAGATTCTATTGAAGTTGGATGTTTTTTATTATCATAAAAAGTATAAAGTTAAATGTATCGATGTTATTATTATATTAAGTTTAAACTGATTTATACTTTGATGAATATTTAATTACTAAAAATTGAAAAGGATGAATGTTTTGAAAAAAATAAAAAAAGCAATTATACCTGCAGCAGGATTAGGCACAAGATTTCTTCCGGCAACAAAAGCTATGCCAAAAGAAATGTTGCCAATTTTAGATAAGCCAACGATTCAATACATTGTAGAGGAAGCAGCTCGTGCCGGTATTGAGGATATTATAATTGTAACTGGTAAACACAAACGAGCAATTGAAGATCATTTTGATAATCAAAAAGAATTAGAAATGATTTTAGAAGAAAAAGGAAAAACGGATCTATTAGAAAAAGTGAATTATTCTACTGAACTTGCTAATATTTTTTATGTAAGACAGAAAGAACAAAAAGGGTTGGGACATGCAATTTATTCAGCACGTCAATTTATTGGCAATGAACCTTTTGCGGTACTATTGGGTGATGATATTGTGGAGTCAACACAACCAGCCATTAAACAATTGATGGATACATATGAAGAAACTGGTAAATCTGTAATCGGTGTCCAAGAAGTGAATGAAAATGATACACATCGTTACGGTATCATTGATCCATTAGGTAAAAATGGGCGTCAATATGAAGTGAATCAATTTGTGGAAAAACCGAAACAAGGAACGGCACCTTCAAACTTAGCGATTATGGGACGTTATGTGTTAACACCTGATATCTTTGAATATTTAGCAAACCAAGGTAAAGGTGCCGGTGGAGAAATTCAACTGACAGATGCTATTGAAAGAATGAACAAAGAAAGTCAAGTTTATGCTTACGACTTTGAAGGTGAGCGTTATGATGTCGGTGAAAAGTTAGGTTTTGTAAAAACTACGATAGAATTCGCTTTAAAAGATCAAGAAATGAAAGAAGCATTAACGAAATTTATTAAACAACTTAAGCTAGATTGATCGTTTGTGATAAAATTATTTTGATATGCATAAAATACTTATAATCATATGAGGTATCGAAATGAAACAAAAGAAAACAAATGCTATGCGCATGTTAGATCGTCAAAAGATAAAATACAATGTCAATACGTATGAAATCTCGGATGAACATATGGATGGTACTGAAGTAGCACACAAAGTTGGCATAGAGGATAAATACGTATATAAAACACTTGTTTTAGAAAATAGTCATCATAATCATTTTGTGTTTATCATTCCGGTAAGCGATACATTAAATATGAAAGCGGCAGCTAACGCCGTAAATGAAAAGAAACTACAATTAATGCCTTTAGATGAACTTAAAAACGTAACAGGTTATGTTAGGGGCGGTTGTTCACCAATTGGAATGAAAAAACAATTTCAAACGATTGTCGATCAGCAAGCAACATGTATAGATGCACTTTATATTAGTGGCGGAGAACGTGGGGTACAGATTGAAATGACAGTTGATGACTTGATTAAAATAACTAAAGCAAAAGTGTTGAACGTCACTCATCAGTAACAGCATAATAAGATAATTAAAATCACGAAGTGGTCATGATACCATTTCGTGATTATTTAATGGACAGTAAGCAATTATATACTTTTTATAATATTATAAAATCGCGAGCGTTAATGATTTGAAACTTTATTCGAATTTTGCGCTCTTTTTTTTATGCGTTTTTTAAATTGATGTTCTACGATCATTAAAAACATAAAGCTCAATGTAAAAAATGTGAGAACCATCGTTAAAACAAGCATAGAATCTATTGGGGATATAAGTAAAATTAACAACACGATAAAGTTACTAATATAAGCATATGTATAGAGTAAAATCATGGTCATTCGTATATGTTTGTTCGTCGTTTGACTAAGAAATTGTAACAGGTTAAAGCCCATTTGAAAAAACAACAGGATATACATAATCAACGTTTGAAAAAATACAAAGTCAGTTTTGAATTTTTCACTTATGTATATGTTGAGCATCATTAAAATAGCAAAGATAATTGCGATACTGATTCTGCTTCTTTTTTCCCATTTTACTATAGTTGATTGTTGCATAACTTCAAGGCACTCCTTGTAAGAAATATGTAAAATAAAAAAATTGTACAATACATAATTATTGTAACGTAATGAGACGTATTATCAAGATGTTCAAATGTGATTATTAACGCATAGATAAAAATTATAAATTATTGAGGAAAAAGGTGGAATATCAAATTTCATTAACTTTATATGATTGTTTTTGATTGTTTTTGACAAAAAATGATTGAAATAAGAAAGCGTAACCATTATAATGAAAATGAAATGAGGTGGAGGGATGATTACTGAAAAGCGGCAGGAGCTCATAATGACTGAATTGTCAAAAAAAGACTTTTTGACTTTACAGGAATTAATAGATCGAACAGGATGTAGTGCATCCACAATTCGCCGGGACTTATCCAAATTACAAAAAGTTGGAAAATTGAAAAGAGTGCACGGCGGGGCAATGTTAAATAACTCATCTATCTTAGAACCTAATTTAGCAGATAAACGTGCAACCAACTTAAAAGAAAAGCAAGAAATCGCACGGTTAGCAGCGTTAGAAATAGAAGATAATGAATGTATTTTTATAGATGCTGGATCGACAACACTTGAGATGATCCCTTACATCAATGCACAAAATATTGTTGTTGTAACGAGTGGTTTGACGCATGTCGAAGAGCTAATTAAACAGGGTATCCGAACATTTATTTTAGGTGGAGAAATCAAATCGACAACATATGCGACAGTAGGTGCAAGCGCCCTTGAAACGTTGAAAAGTTATCATTTTGATAAGGTATTTCTTGGTATAAATGGTATAGACATAAAATATGGTTTGACTACACCTGATGAGCAAGAAGCGATTATTAAAAAATACGCTATACATTTAGGCACAAACGCTTATATTTTAGCTGATCATGATAAATACGATAAGGTGTATTTTGCGCATGTGCCTGTCGAAACACAAGTTAGCATTGTTACTTCTAAAAAAGTAAAAGAGAGTGACATATTTAAGAAATATACTGAAAATTATACATTTATTGGAGGTACACGATGATTTATACGGTAACTTTTAATCCCTCTATTGATTACATTATGTTTGCTGATGATTTTGAATTAAATGGATTAAATAGAGCGACAGAAACTTTTAAATTTGCTGGAGGTAAGGGTATCAATGTTTCAAGAGTGTTGCAAACATTGAACGTACCTTCAACAGCCTTAGGATTTGCAGGTGGATTCCCAGGTCAATTTATAGATAACACTTTAAAAAAAGCAGGTATTCTAACCGATTTTATAGAAGTAGATGAAGATACGCGGATTAATGTAAAACTGAAAACTGGTGATGAAACAGAAATAAATGCACCAGGACCAAATATTTCTCAAACACATTTTGAAAATCTACTCAGACAACTTAAACAAACATCAAAAGAAGATATAGTAGTCGTGGCAGGAAGCATACCGAAAAGCGTCCCTAAAGATGCATATGAACAAATTGCAAAAATCATAAAACAAACAGGTGCTCGATTAGTCGTAGATGCTGAAAAAGATTTAGTGGAATCTGTATTAAAATACAATCCGCTATTTATTAAACCGAACAAAGATGAATTAGAAGTTATGTTTGATACAGTAATCAATTCGGACGAAGATGTTATCCATTACGCACAAGAAATTATGAAACAAGGAGCATCATCTGTGATTGTGTCACTTGGTGGAGAGGGCGCAGTTTATGTTGACCATAAACATAGCTTGAAAGCATCAGTACCTCATGGACAAGTTGTCAATACAGTTGGTTCAGGTGATAGCACTGTTGCAGGCATGATAGCTGGTCTTGAAACAGGATTGACAATTGAAAACGCATTTAAACAAGCGGTTTCTGCGGGGACGGCAACTGCTTTTAACGATGATTTGGCCTCATACAAAGCGATTGAAGATATTAAAGAACAAGTGACAATTACGACTCTAAAAGGGAGTGAATGAGATGAGAATTACAGAGTTATTAACTCAAGAAACAATAGCTATGGATCTTTCATCAACTGATAAGAATGGTGTCATAGATGAATTAGTGAATCAACTGGATAAAGCAAAGAAATTAAACGATGTATCAGTTTTTAAAGAAGCTATTTATAACCGTGAAGCGCAAAGTACAACTGGTATTGGAGAAGGTATTGCGATACCACATGCTAAAGTAGCTGCAGTAGATACGCCTGCCATCGCTTTTGGTAAATCTAAAACGGGTGTAGATTATCAAAGTTTAGATATGCAACCGGCACATCTGTTCTTTATGATTGCGGCTCCAGAGGGTGGCGCACAAACGCATTTAGATGCATTAGCAAAACTATCAGGTATTTTAATGGACGATAAAGTACGAGAAGATTTACTAAATGCAACTTCTCCTCAATCTGTGTTACAAATCATTGATAAAGCTGATGATGAAGCTACGGAAGAAGTTGAAGAAGATACTGAAAGCTCTGTTGCTTCAGCTGATACAAATGAACCCTATATATTAGCGGTTACAGCTTGTCCAACAGGTATAGCACATACTTATATGGCGCGAGATGCATTGAAAAAGCAAGCTGAAAAAATGGGCGTTAAAATAAAAGTAGAAACAAATGGGTCTGGCGGTATAAAAAATCATCTCACAAATGAAGATATCGAACGTGCTACTGGTGTTATTGTAGCGGCAGATGTACATGTTGAAACAGCGCGTTTTAATGGTAAGAACGTTGTTGAAGTACCAGTAGCTGATGGTATTAAACGCCCAGAAGAATTAATTAATATTGCTCAAGATACTTCTCGTAAACCGTTTGTAGCGAGTACTGATTCAAGTAAAGTACAATCAGAAAGTAATGAAAAACAAGGTGTGGGTAAGACAATTTATAAACATTTGATGAACGGTGTTTCTAATATGTTACCGCTTGTTATTGCTGGTGGTATTTTAATGGCTATCGTATTCTTATTTGGTGCAAACTCGTTTGATCCAAAAAGTTCAGATTACAACGCGTTTGCAGAACAATTGTGGAATATAGGTAACAAGAGCGCCTTTATGCTAATTATTCCTATACTTGCTGGTTATATAGCACGTAGTATTGCAGACAAACCAGGTTTCGCAGCTGGTTTGGTTGGTGGTTTATTAGCTAGTACAGGTGATTCTGGCTTTATCGGCGGCATTCTTGCAGGTTTCTTAGCAGGTTATTTAACATTAGGCATCAAGAAATTAACAAATGGTATGCCACAATCTCTAGAAGGTTTAAAACCAACTTTAATTTTCCCAGTATTCTCTGTGTCTATTACAGGTTTACTGATGATTTATGTTTTGAATCCTCCAGCATCTTGGTTAAATAATTTATTGCTAAATGGCTTACAAAGTTTATCAGGTACTAACATTATGTTGCTAGGTCTTGTTATTGGTGCGATGATGGCTATAGATATGGGAGGTCCATTTAATAAAGCAGCTTACGTATTCGCTGTAGCTGCATTGACAGAGGGCAATGCAGCACCAATTACAGCAGCGATGATTGGCGGTATGGTGCCACCGATTGCTATTGCAACAGCAATGTTACTGTTCCGTAAAAAATTCACTAAAGAACAAAAAGGTTCTATTGTTCCAAACTATGTGATGGGATTATCCTTTATTACTGAAGGTGCAATTCCTTTTGCCGCAGCTGACCCTATTCGTGTAATCCCATCTATGATGGTGGGTTCAGGTGTAGCAGGTGCAATTGCATTAGGTTTAGGATCATCCATTCAAGCACCACATGGTGGTATTATCGTTATATTAGGAACAGACTTTAGTCACGTATTGCAATCATTGATAGCAATCATTATTGGGGCTATCATAGCAGCAGTTATATATGGTATGTTAAAACCAACATTAACCAAAGAAGAGATACAAAATTCAGAAGCGATGAATGATTAAAATACAGAGATTCATAATAAAAAACCAGAAGAAACTCATGATTGAGTGAAACTTCTGGTTTTTTATTATTTGCTTTTGAATATAATATAAGGCTTGAATTTGGTAAAATAAATTACAAGTGATGCAAGAAAATTTTAACCTAAAATAATTGAAAAGAAGGTAATATAAATGGTTGAATATGTAATTGAAAATGGACGAATATACACTGAAACTGAAACCATTGATTGTGGTTATATCATCATTAAATCTGGTAAAATTGCTGGCTTAGGTATAGGGACATATGAAGGTGATTTACAAACAATAGATGCACAAGGACATCATATTCTACCTGGATTTATTGATATTCATATGCATGGCGGTTACGGTGAAGATGCAATGGATGCATCGATGACAGGCTTAAAACATTTGTCAGAATCATTGTTATCTGAAGGTACAACGAGTTATTTAGCAACTACAATGACACAATCAGATGAGAATATTACAAATGCGCTAAAAAATATAGCTGCATATCAAACACAACAAGATACGTTAAATACAGCTGAAATTGTGGGTATCCATTTAGAAGGTCCGTTTATTTCTGAACATAAAGTAGGTGCGCAAAATCCTAGTTATGTACAACGGCCTTCAGTGGAAAAATTAAAATATTTCCAAAATATAGCGAATAATCACATCAAAGTTATCACATTTGCACCTGAAGTCGATGGGGCTAAGGAAACATTAGCAGCTTTTAAAGATCAAATTATATTTTCAATTGGTCATACAGTTGCGACATTTGACGAGAGTAATGAAGCGGTGAAAAACGGCGCCAAACACGTAACGCATTTATATAATGCTGGTACACCTTTTGAACATAGAGAACCAGGATTATTTGGGGCAGCATGGGTTAATGATCAATTGAACACTGAAGTTATTGTCGACGGCATCCACTCACATCCTGCTGCTGTAAATATCGCATATAAGCAAAAAGGAAATGAACATTTCTATTTAATTACAGATGCTATGCGAGCAAAAGGCATGCCAGATGGAGAATATGATTTAGGTGGTCAAAATGTCATCGTGAAAGACTCTGAAGCACGTTTAGTTTCAGGAGCATTAGCAGGAAGTATTTTAAAAATGAATACTGGTTTGCATAATCTTCTTAAATTTACTGGTGATTCATTGGATAATCTATGGCGTGTCACTAGTTTGAATCAGGCAATTGCTTTAAACATTGACGATAATAAAGGTAGCATAAAGGCAGGCAAAGATGCAGATATTGTCATCGTGAACGATGATATTGAAGTTCAGACAACTATCAAAAATGGTGAAATACATCAATTTATTAAGTAATCATTATTTTAGAATAAATAAATATTAATTAGGGCAAATGATGTAAAATTTAGAAAGTTGACGCGAAGGTAATTTTGCGTTTAAATGGTACATTAGGTGAATATAAATTTTAATTTTTTTAAATTACTTTCGAAACAACTATTATGATAAAATAAAAGAAATGCGTATTTTTAGGGAGGTGTTACAATGGGAAGGATTTAGCATATAATACAAACGTTAACAATCATATAATATTTTATAAGCAGTCACCTATTGTGACACAAAATTTGGAGGTGAATCCCTAGAAATAGGGAACTAATTGGAAACAGTGACCATAATAAATTTAGTAATATTCTTTTTTTTAATAGCATTAACTACAGTCTTCGTAGGATCAGAATTCGCATTAGTTAAAGTGCGTACTACTAGGATTGAACAACTTGCAACAGAAGGCAACGGTAGTGCACGTGTTGTTAAAAAGATGATTAAAAACTTAGACTATTACTTATCAGCATGTCAGTTGGGTATTACCGTGACATCTTTAGGATTAGGTTGGTTAGGTGAACCAACATTTAACAAGTTGCTACACCCATTATTTGAATTAATCCATTTACCTGAAGCACTAACGACAACTTTTTCATTTATAGTAGCGTTTATCATTGTGACATATTTGCATGTTGTCTTGGGTGAATTAGCACCGAAAACGCTTGCTATCCAATATACAGAAAAATTGGCACTCATTTATGCTAGACCGCTATATTATTTCGGATTTATAATGAAGCCATTAATTTGGTTAATGAATGGTTCGGCAAGAATGATTATTCGTATGTTTGGTGTGGATCCTGATGCAAATAATGATGCTATGTCAGAAGAAGAAATAAAAATTATCATAAATAATAGTTATAATGGCGGAGAAATCAATCAAACAGAATTAGCATATATGCAAAACATCTTTTCTTTTGATGAAAGACATGCTAAGGATATCATGGTGCCGCGTACACAAATGGTTACACTAAATGAGCCATTTAATGTAGATGAATTATTAGAAACAATTAAAGAACATCAATTCACACGTTATCCAATTACAGAAGATGGCGATAAAGATCATGTAAAAGGTTTTATTAACGTAAAAGAATTTTTAACAGAGTATGCTTCTGGTAAACCGATGAAAGCAAGTAACTATATCCATGATTTGCCAATGATTTCCGAAACTACTAGAATCAGTGATGCGCTTATCAGAATGCAGCGCGAACACGTTCACATTAGTTTAATTATTGATGAATATGGTGGTACTGCAGGTATTTTAACTATGGAAGATATATTAGAAGAAATTGTCGGTGAAATTCGTGATGAATTTGACGATGATGAAGTCAATGATGTTCTCAGACTAAGTGATAATAAATACCAAATTAACGGTAGAGTGTTATTAGATGATCTAAACGATCAATTTGGTATTGAATTTGAGGATTCTGAAGATATAGATACAATTGGTGGTTGGTTACAAGCACATAATACCAACTTACAACCAAATGATTATGTAGATACACAATATGATCGTTGGGTAATATCGGAAGTGGATAACCATCAAATTATCAATGTTATCTTAGAGTTTGAATATCATGAAACACGTCCGACTCCTGAAGAAGATGAGGACGAAGAAAGTAATGATAATTAAGCTGCGAGTGATGATAAATCAGAGATGTTTGAGTTTTTGACATAGTAATTATCATTTGTTGGCAAAATATCAACATATATTTTGCACCATACGCATACAACTTGTATTATAAATATGAGTAAGTATTGCAAAAACTGGGACATCAATTAATGTCCCAGTTTTTTTATAATCGTCTTTATAGAAAAATTATGAGAATAGCGATTTTTGTTTAAAGGATGAAAATATACATTTATACAAATAAAGAGGAGAATAAATTTATGATAGAAGATACGTATTATTTAAATAATGGTTATCCTATGCCGAAAATTGGTTTGGGTGTTTACAAAATCACTGATGAGGAAATGGAAAAAGCTGTATCTAGCGCTTTAGATATCGGTTACCGTGCTTTTGATACAGCTTACTTTTATAAAAATGAAATTGCATTAGGCAATGCTTTGAAAAAATCTGATGTGCCTCGTTCTGAATTGTTTATTACTTCGAAGATATGGAATGATTATCAAGGGTATGATAAAACAATTGAATTTTTCACAAAGTCTATAGAGAATTTAGGCACTGATTATTTAGATTTATTTTTAATACATTGGCCATGTGAAGAAGATGGACTTTTTATTGAAACATATAGAGCGATGGAAAAACTATACAAAGAAGGTCGAATACGTGCAATTGGTGTATGTAACTTTAAGCAACATCATTTAGAAAAATTGATGGCTGAGACAGAAATTACGCCTGCAGTAAATCAGGTGGAGATACATCCTTATTTCAATCAGCATGAGTTACAAGATTTTTGTGATAAGCATGATATCGCCGTGACAGCTTGGATGCCGCTCATGCGAAACCAAGGTTTACTTGAACATCCTATCATTGTTGATATTGCCGAACGTTATAGTAAAACACCTGCGCAAATTGTGTTGCGTTGGCATTCAGCACATAACCGTTTGATTATACCTAAATCTAAAACACCAAAACGTATTCAAGAAAATTATGAAATTTTTGATTTTAATTTAGAATTAACAGACATTGCTGAAATAGATAATCTGAATCAAGATGCACGTCAAGGTAAAGACCCTGATCAAGTGCGTATAGGTGATTTAAAATAAGCAATTTAAAGTAGCGAGTTTAAATCATTTTATCAGCATGCGTTGCTAAATAATAATTACAAAATTAATAAACGGCAATTATAATCATTGGTCTATTTTCTGTAACATATACCTAAAAGGTTGTAAGCTGATTATTTTATATTGTGTAAGATAGAGAATTGTTTTAATGACACTTAATTCTCTATCTTATTTTTTTAATTTTACTAATATTAGGTTTTGTTTCCATTTCTGACAAATAGTTGATAAACTAGATGGACAAAGTTACAACTTTTTACAAAAAAGATATAGAGCAATATTTATGTATATATATAATTTGTTTTATTAGAAAAATTTGAAAATTGCATTTTAGATTTTCTTTATTATGCAAATCATTGATGTTATCTGTTTCGGTAATTTTTTAAAAGCGTGTAAGTTTTATAATTGAATATTAAGGAAATATAAAAATTATGTAAATCTAAATGAAAAGAATGGCGAAATAACTGTAAATATTGGTAAAGTGAAATTGAAGTAATTGAAATGAAGGTGTTTATTATGCAGATAAGAGTTATAGTGCCATGTTATAACGAAGGTGAAGTAATATTAAAAACATACCGTAGGTTAACTGAAATACTAGAAAAAGATAGTCTTAACCGTCACTATAGCTATGATTTACTATTTGTAGATGATGGTAGCCATGATAAAACGATTAATTATATTCAAGAAATGGCAACTCATGATGAACATGTGAAGTATATTTCGTTCAGTAGGAATTTTGGTAAAGAATCAGCAATGATTGCTGGTTTCCAACACAGTGTGGCATGTGATGCTGTTGTGATGATTGATGCTGATTTACAGCACCCGCCAGAGCTGATACCACAGATGATAGATAGCTATTTGGATGGCTATGATCAAGTTGTCGCAAAACGTGATAGAACAGGTGAAAAACGTTCGAGAAAATTTTTAACTAAATGCTATTATAAAATGATTAATCACTTTGTTGAGGATATTAAATTAGAAGATGGCGTTGGAGATTTTAGGTTGCTTAGTCAACGTGCACTACACTCATTAACATCGTTAAATGAATATAATCGTTTTTCAAAAGGATTGTATGAATGGATAGGTTATAATACTAAGGTTTTCACTTATGAAAACGTTGAAAGAGAAGAAGGTACATCTAAATGGTCATTTGGTAAATTATTAAACTATGGAATAGATGGCTTGATTTCATTTAATAATAAACCGTTACGAGCTATGATTTATTTAGGACTTATCGTGTTTTTTGTGAGTCTACTTTATATTGTATTTAGCTTCGGTAACATTATGATTAATGGTGTGAAAACACCAGGGTACTTTTCAACAATTGCAGCTATTTTATTACTTGGAGGTATCCAACTTATTTCAATAGGTATTGTAGGCGAATATATCGGTAGGATATATTATGAAGTAAAACAGCGACCAAAATATATTGTTCAAGTATCTAATTTGAAACCAATACACAAAACAACAGGATTAGGCTCTGAAATAGAAATGTCTGAATATCCAGAAGAAACAGAAGAAACAGAAGAAAATAATGAAAACAGAATAAATAGAGAAGAGCATTTTTATGTACCATCACATAAGGTGAAAACTGAAAAAAATAAAACACTCGTTAAACACAGATAATCCTAGCCCTCAGTCTATGCTAAAAGTGTAGATTGGGGCTTTATTTATAAATAGAATGATTATTACAATTTTGACCTTACATGCTTGGAGATACGATTTGTGGTTGTAGTTTTTCACGTATATCATTCTCAAGCATTAGCACATTACAAAATTATAGAAAGAATCAAATTAGTTAAATACTTTTAAAAACAAAAATGCTATAGTCAAAAAAATGTTGATACAGAAGTAATATTTAGTTTTATAAAGATTGTCTTAGATTTTAGGTTATTGTTGAGCCCAGACACACAAAGTTAAAACAACAACTAAGGTTGATACAAATGACATCTTACAAAAAATAGATCATAAACTCACAAGATGATAACACATCAAAAAACAAAAAACGTCAATTTCTATAGTATGTTAATAGAAATTGACGCATATTTTTGGTTGAGATTTTAGTATTCCTGAGTGCTTTCACTATATAGTCATCTTCTGTCGATATAGAAACTATGACATTAAGTTTCAGGAATTTTTTTAAAAACTAAAAAATTAACAAACCATTTATTTTTTACGTAATTTACCCAATATAAATGATAAAAGGGCAACAAGAACAATTGTTCCAATTAGTGCAGGGAAGATAGCGATACCGCCTAAGTGCCAACCCCAATCACCTAATATCCATGAGCCTAGTGCAGAACCTACGATACCGGCAATAATATTACCTAAAATACCTCCAGGGATATCTTTACCGACGATACCACCAGCAATCCAGCCAATCAAACCGCCGACAATTAACATAACAATAAATCCAAACATAAGTATACCTCCTTTTTAAATATCATTATCAATTATTACATACCACAAAATATAATTTGCTAATCATTTTTTTGAAAAAAATATATTCTGCCATAATAAAAAAAGTAAGAATAATAAATGTACAATAATAAAGGCATACCAATAAGGTGTTAATAATGGCATGATTGTAAAAGATAATACAATTATAATTTGCCCAATCACTACTGGTTTACGAATACGATTCAAGATTTTAATTTGTTCTTTTTCATGTGTTTGGAATGTACTATAGAACAATAAAGTTGCACCTATGAGAAAAATAGCTGGAGCTAAATACGGAATGGACATGTAGTAAGAATCTTTACTTGTATCGTATGAAAGGATTAAAGATGTACTCATGATAATCGTTAAAATAAAACCAATAAATTTTTGATCAGTTATTACATATGTTTTTGTTTTTTTATTGAGATACAATTGCAATAATGTCCAAATAATCAATTGAGTGCAAGTGTAAAATGTTATGTAATCGTATTTACCAACAAAGACTAAATTGATAATACTGTTAATAGTTATTGATAAAAGTATAGAGCTAAACTTAAGTTGTTTGAAATTCTGACGATATAAATCAATACCGAGTATGATTACTACCGTAGCTATATTGATGATTATATTTATTAGCATGTTGCTCTCCTAACCTAGATACTTCACTGCAACATTATATCAATTAAGTTAGATTTAATCATTTAATAACAGTTGATGTTTTAAAAAATTATAAGTCAATATCCGACATATTGTAAAAATGTTATTATTTTTAATAATTATATTTACAGTGACAATCATTGCTATATTTAATGTAAAAAAGAAAAACCGGTTTATTGTATAGACAAAGAGCATTATACAACGAACCGGTTGATTTACTCAATTTAAACACCTTTTTTATTACTCCAAAGTAAAGTGTGTAATTGAGGTAATACATATACATTATTCATATCGCTACTATCCATAACACGATTAACAAGGGCTTCATATAATGAAAGTAACTTTTCTGTATGAGATTCGACATATTCTCCATCTAGATATGGATTCCCAACTTGTAAATAAAATGGCACATTAGGATATCTATGATGAATCATTTTTGCGAATTCAAAGTCATCGTCATCAAAAATAACTACTTTGAGATTGAGTGTTTCTGGCTTACATTTAGCAATGACGTCATCTAATATAGGTAAATTTGGTTTCATCATTGAGCTGGGTGGTTTTGGACTAATTGTTAAATCATCAATTTGTGTCATCCATGGCTGGAATTTACTTCCTTGGGTTTCTAGAGCGCTTTGTATTCCTTTTTCTTCGAATAAATCGACTAATCCTTGAATGCCTTTTATTAAAGCTGGATTACCTCCTGAAATTGTTACGTGGTTAAATGATTCACCCGCAATGTCATATAATTTCTCATAAATCTCTGTTGCATCCATCATGCGTATATCTTCTTTAGCACTGCCATCCCATGTAAAACTGGAGTCACACCAACTACAACGATAATCACATCCGGCTGTACGTACAAACATGGTTTTACGGCCGATTACACGGCCTTCACCTTGTATCGTTGGGCCAAAAATTTCAAGCACAGGTATTTTACTCATGATTTAGCTCCTTTGGACGATATATGACATAACTTGTTGGTGTTTCTCTAACATAAACCTGTAAGCATTGTGGTTTGTTTGGTCTTTGATCTAATGAGGATTGGACCATCTCATATATCGTTTGTGCAACAATTTCAGTCGATGGACTTTTACCTTCAAATTGAGGTAACTCATTCAATAATTGGTGGTCGAATTGTCCGTGAACGAGCTGCTTCAATTCACTAAAATTCACTAAAAATCCATTATGGTCTACGGTATCTCCACCGATTGTTAAGTTGACAAAATAAGTATGTCCATGCGTACGCATGCATTTTCCAGCGTCTTCACTTGGGATATAATGTGCAGCTGAAAAATTAAAATCCTTATTAAGTTCAAATTGGTAATTGTGGTTCACACTCGGATAATTTTGTTGGAACATATTAATTCGCTCCTTTTTCTTTTAAATAAGCATTAAGACCACGTGCGCGTAATTTACAGGCAGGGCATTCGCCACAACCTTCACCAATAATACCGTTATAACAAGTTAACGTTCGATTTCTAACATAGTCTAATACACCGAGTTCATCACTCAATGCCCATGTTTGTTTCTTATCAAGCCACATTAACGGTGTATGAATAACGAAATCTTTATCCATAGAGAGCGAAAGTGTAACGTTCATTGACTTTATAAAGTTATCCCGACAATCAGGGTAACCAGAAAAGTCTGTTTCACATACGCCTGTGATAATATGTTTTGTGTTTGTTTGATAAGCTAGGGCGCCAGCAAATGATAAGAACAGCAAGTTGCGTGCAGGTACAAAAGTGTTTGGCATGCCGTCTTCATCTTCATCTATATCGATGTCATGTTGTGTGAGTGCATTAGGAGTGAGTTGAGATAATAGTGACATATCAAGTACATGGTGTTCGACTGCTTGTTCCTTGGCGATTTGTTTTGCAACTTGAATTTCTGTATCGTGCCTTTGTCCATATTCAAAAGTTACTAAGACTACTTCATCAAAATGTTTTTTTGCCCAAAATAAACAGGTTGTACTGTCTTGGCCCCCGCTAAATACGACGATGGCTTTATTATTGTTTAATGGCTGTTGTGTCATTATAGTTTACACTCCTTAAAATATCGTGCTAGCTTTGCCATATAAAACTTATGACGCCATAAAAAAACGCCTATCTCTATAAAAAGATAGACGTCGTTCAAGTGTCTAGTTTTTTATAGAGGGTGTCAGCTAGAAACCTCTGTTATATTTATACCGTGACTAGAATAATACATTTAAGCTGTAAAATCAAGTTGAGATTTGGGATAATGACTATATTAGAACAATATATAATTATAATTGAGGTGATTCAATGCTACTTGTAATCGATAATAAAGACTCATTTACCTATAATATCGTGGACTATCTCAAACAATGTTATACAGAGGCAATCACAGTGGTTGATGTGGACGTAATTAATATAGAAAAGCTGATCAATATGAAACCGTCAGCAATTGTAATATCGCCAGGTCCGGGAACGCCGTCAGATTATCCGATTTTAAATGAAGTCATAAGACAATTTATGAATCATATACCTATTTTGGGTGTATGTTTAGGATTTCAACAAATTATTAGTTATTTTGGTGGGCACATCGTAAAGAACAATAAGCCTATCCATGGACATACAACTTTAATTACACATACAGGCAAAGGTATTTTTAAAAATTTACCAGAATCATTTAATGTAATGCGTTATCATTCATTAATGGCTGATATACATACATTTCCTGGAGAGTTAACCGTAACAGCAACCAATGACAGAGGGGTTATTATGGCTTGTGAACATCGAGCATTTGCTGTTTATGGTGTCCAATACCATCCAGAATCATTTTTGAGTGAATACGGTATCGACCAAATTAAATTATTTATTGAAAGTGTGGAGGCACATCATGCAAGTAAAATTTAATTATCAATATTACATAAATGAAACAGAAACCGAAACTTATCAATACCTATTTAAACAATGTGTATGTAAAAAAATAGCATATCAAAAGCAGGACATTGGAGCAGTCATTCAATTTGCTGAATTACATCAAAGTAAAGGGGAATATGTAGCTTTATATTTACCGTATGAAGCGGCAAGTTATTTTAATGATCAGTTAGCAACAGTAACTCCCGATGGTGCATTTGTTTATGCTGCTGCATATGTATTTGAAGCAGTACATGATGGCATAAATGAACAAAATGTTACATATCAACGTAAATATAACTTTGAATTTCAATATGCACATGCACAAATGATTGAACATATAAAACAAGTACAAAAAGCGATTGTTGAAGGCAATACATATCAAGTTAATTATACAACGAGATTGAGTGATGATATACAAGGTCCGATTTCTGAACTTTACCATGTACTACAGGGTGGGAATCATGGCCATTATTCTGCACTGATTGATACTGAAGAAGTTCAAATTGCATCATTATCACCAGAGCTATTTTTTCAATATGGACCCTTTAAAAATCAATCGAATATTGTATTAAGTAAACCCATGAAAGGGACAATAGCTAGGGGAGAAACAGAATTAGAAGATAAGGAACATTTTGAAAAATTAAGAAACTCTACCAAGGATAGAGCGGAAAATGTAATGATTGTTGATTTGTTGCGTAATGATATAAGTAGAGTAGCCAATACTGGAACAGTTAAAGTATATCAACCGTTTCATATTGAAAAATATCAAACAGTTTATCAAATGACATCCATGGTAACTGGACAATTACCAAATCATATACGTTTATTGCGTGTTCTAGAAGCCATTTTTCCTTGTGGTTCAATTACTGGTGCACCGAAACTGAACACAATGAAATATATTAAACAATTAGAGCAAACACCAAGAAATGGTTATTGTGGAACGATAGGCTTATTGCTACCTGATGGGAAATCTATTTTTAATGTACCTATTCGTACAATTCAATATATTAATGGAAAAGCTATTTATGGCGTTGGCGCAGGTATTACCATTGATTCTGATCCAGAATCTGAGGTGCAAGAATTCATTGATAAGACAAAAATATTGGAGAGATTATAATGCAGTTATTTGAAACATTACGATTAGATTCTGGCAAATTTTCAAGGTTGACATATCATTATGACAGAATAAAACATTCGGCAAAGCAATTCCAAATGACTTTCGAAGATGAGCAATGGAACAAAACGATTTCGGAAATTAAAGGCTTATATTTTACAGGAACTTATAGAGTGAAAATTATATTACACCCTAATGGTGTTTTTAAATATGAAGTTGCTGAATTACCTCAAAAAGATAGCTTTACGGCAAAAATTGTACCATTAACCCCAATTCAAGATAAACGAGTGCTTACGAATAAAACAACAAATAGGGATCATTTAGCACATAATCATGAAACTGATCTCATCTTACTCTATGACAAATCAGGAAAAATATTAGAATTTGATATTGGAAATATTATGATCAAAGAAGGAAACTATTATTATACACCAATATATAATGAAGACTTTTTAAAGGGATGTAAGAGACAAGAATTAATAGAAGAAGGTAAATTAATTGAAAAAGATTATAGTTTGACAGATTTTAAGCACAAGTTAAGGGGAAATCAAATTCAAGTTTTTCTGATAAATAGTTTGAGAGAGGTTGCCGATGTTGTAATAAATCTATAGAATATAGAAAGTATAAGAAAAATATTAATTTTAATTCTAATAATTGTGATAAAACGTTGTTGCGAGCGTGTTTGATACCAATAGTTGGAAATTTCAAATATGCCACACATAGATATAGTTTAACTGTATGAGTTGAATTAAGATAAACAAAGTTATATGAGTCTTAAAAAATCTAATGTCAGCAAGCGAGGCAAAATAATGATATTGATTTGGATCTTATTAATTATCACGCTAATCGGCCTTACAAAATGGTATGTAACCTATTTAATGAATCAACAAAAATATTCTGCTACTAAGTTAATCATCACTATTTCATGTGCTATTCAGTTGATATTTATCTATGGTTTAGTTAAAGAATTAATACGCTACTTAACACAAATATTAAATGTATTTTATCAATAGACACAATAGATGAGGTGAATTTATGAAGATATACAGTCAAGGCGACCAAGCAATTGTGGTTTCTATAGAAAAAGAAGTCTCCAAAGATTTAACTGACGATCTACTCGCGTTAAAAACATATCTTGTTAACAAAAATTATCCTTTTATTACAGAAATTGTGCCAACAGAGTCAGATATGATGATTTGTTATGACGCTAGAGATATGATTAAACATCACAACATAAAATCACCATTTTTATATATGAAAGCATTGTTGCAATCTGTTCAATTAGAAATAAAACATGTGGAAGAGACATCTAAACCAATTCAAATACCTGTAGTATATGGTGGGGAATTTGGTCCAGATTTAGAGTCTTTGCTAAAATATTATAAAATGGATTTCGACAAATTTGTAAAATTACATACAAATTCGAACTTTTTCGTATCAATGATGGGCTATTCTCCAGGATTTCCATATTTAACAGGGATGGATAAGCGTTTATTTGTAAATCACACAGGTGGTAAAAAAGCATTTATTCCTGCGGGATCAGTGATTATTGAAGGTAAAAAAACAGGTATTACTACAATTGATACTTATGGTGATTGGCTAGTGATAGGCTACACACCAGTTGAATTATTTAATCCGCATCAAACAGATTTTACGACTTTAAAATTAGGTGATAATGTGCAATTTCAAGCTATGACAGCAGAAGCATTGGATTTAGGAGGATTTAAACCATGTCAATCATAATAGAAAATGAAGGATTGTTCTCAAGTTTTCAAGATTTTGGTCGTATCGGTTTTGAACACAATGGTGTAATCCCAAGTGGTGCTTTAGATCCATTATCACATGAAATTGCTAATCGTTTAGTAGCCAATGATAAACACGAAGCAACATTAGAAATGACCAATAGAATGGCTAGTATCCGCTTCACAGAACCTACTTTAATCGCATTAAGTGGTGGCAGTTTTAAAGCTAAAACTTCTAATTTAAAGGTTTTACCGAATAAACTTTATTTAATGGAAAAAGGTGATGTGCTTGAATTTACAGAAACGTCACGTACCTCAAGAGTATACTTAGCCGTTGGTGGAGGATTCGAGTTAGACGAATGGCTGGGTTCTACATCTACTGATTTCATGTCTAAACTAGGTGGTTTTCATGGTCGCAAATTAGAAAAAGGCGATGAAATCAATATGAAACGTGATTATACAGAACGTCACCACAAACTTTTTGAGAATCTTGAACATACACATCAAACAGATTGGGGTATAGATGGCTATGCACTTTCTTTTAATTATATGTCAGATGTATTTCATGTCATTAAAAATAAAGGAACAGAGGATTTTAATCAAGATGCTTTAAATCGTTTTATTTATGGGGAATATAAAGTGACAAGTAAAGCGAACAGGGTGGGCATGTATGTTGAAGGTCAACCTGTTAAAGCATTTTATGAAGATATGCCTGCACATCAATCTGTACAAATAGGAACGATTCAAGTTAAGAGGGATGGTACACCTATTATATTGTTAAATGATCATTATACATTAGGCAGTTACCCGCAAATAGGGACAATCGCCAGTTATCACTTAACGAAGTTAGGCCAAAAACATCCCGGTACTAAGTTGAAGTTTCAATTCATAGATGTTGAAACTGCAGAAAAGAATTTAATAAAATATACCAATTGGTTAAATCAACTGTTTCATGGTATTGAGTATAGAATGCAATTAGAAATGCTAAAATAGTATACACAATCAAAAAATAAAATGTATGTGTGTATAGTAACACGTTGTGAAAGTGTGCATTTAAAATTAATAATCTCCTATTCATAAAATAATTATTATATCAATATGTCTTTTGGTTAATGAATTTTAGAATGTATCCAGACCTTAGGTGATAAATTACCTGAGGTTTTTTACATTAGATGATTTTCTCAATATGCATAGATCTCAGATAAATGTTTGACTCAAGTGTAGTTTTGAAATTTTATTTGTGATATATATTCAGGAATTATTCGATATACATTCAGTTATAGTGATTCATTCTTAAATATTTGAACTCATTTATCTAGTATAATAAACGGTAATCGTATTGAATATGATAAGATTAAGTAATTACATAAGTTGTTCTGTATAAATTAACCTTTATTTAAATAGGTCCAAGGCCTGATTAATTTATTAAGTAGAGCAAGTATAATTATAAAGGAAATTTAAATTTTAATCTCATTTTAATCACGTATTCACAATAGGTTAATGATACCTTCATAAAACGCTTAAATCAGCGTTTTTAATTTAAAAAAGTGTGTTTTTACTTGATATTAGACAAGAATTGCTTTATATTTATTAATTGAACTATAATCGTTTTATTACAAAGATGTTACAGAGTGAACGCAGTGTAAAAACGATGTAAAACATAATAAAACGCATTAACATAATTTACATTACAACAAATATAATTTTTCAAAAAGAATCAATAAATTTCATTAAAAATAAAAATTGCTACTTTATAAAAATAAATTAGTGACAGAAGACAAAAAGATGTGTTTTAGAAGAAAGATACAGGATGTCACCCTATTTTTCTTATTTAAATTTTAACTTTCGCAAATAACGATAAAGGCATTGTTAGATAATGTAAGTTACGCATTAACAATGATTACAAAGCATTTTAATTGGGCTAGGTATTAGCACCAACTTTTATTAATTTATATCGGGGGAACAGACATGAGTCTACACAAAAAGAAACTAACTCTTTTTGCGTTTTTTATTTTAACTGTATTAACAGTTACTGCTAAAACGTATTTTTCATACTATGTTGACTTTTCTTTAGGTGTTAAAGGGTTAGTTCAAAATTTAATCTTATTAATGAATCCATATAGTTTAATTGCATTAGTATTGAGTATTTTCTTATTCTTCAAAGGTAAGAAAGCATTTTGGTTTATCTTTATAGGCGGTTTTATTTTAACCTTCTTATTATACGCAAATGTTGTATATTTCAGATTCTTCTCTGACTTCTTGACTTTTAGTACGTTAAATCAAGTAGGTAATGTTGAATCAATGGGTGGTGCTGTATCAGCTTCATTTAAATGGTATGACTTTGTTTACTTTATCGATACAATCATTTATTTATTTGTATTGATATTTAGACAAAAATGGTTAGACAAGCGTGTGTTTAGCAAAAAATTTGTTCCAGTGATTATGGCAGCATCCGTTGCACTATTTTTCTTAAACCTAGCTTTTGCTGAATCCGATCGTCCGGAATTATTAACACGTACATTTGACCATAAATATTTAGTTAAATACTTAGGTCCATATAACTTCACAGTTTATGATGGTGTAAAAACGATTCAAAATAATCAACAAAAAGCATTAGCAAATGAAGATGATTTAACGAAAGTTTTAAATTATACGAAACAAAAACAAACGCAACCGAACCCAGAATACTTCGGAGCGGCTAAGAAAAAAAATGTGATTAAAATACACTTAGAAAGTTTCCAAACTTTCTTGATCAACAAAAAAGTAAATGGCGAGGAAGTTACACCATTCTTAAATAAACTTTCTTCTGGTAATGAAGATTTTAGATATTATCCAAACTTCTTCCACCAGACAGGACAAGGTAAAACTTCAGACTCAGAATTCACTATGGATAACAGTTTATACGGTTTACCACAAGGTTCGGCATTCTCGCTTAAAGGTGATAATACGTTCCAATCATTACCAGCGATTTTGCATCAACAACAAGGTTACACATCTAGCGTGATGCACGGTGATTATAAAACTTTCTGGAACCGTGACCAAGTTTATAAACACTTCGGCGTAGATAAATTCTATGATGCAACGTACTATGATATGTCAGAGGAAAATCAAGAGAATTTAGGTCTGAAAGATAAAGAGTTCTTTGATGAATCAGCAGATTATTTGGCGAAGGAAAAAGAACCTTTCTATAACCACTTAATCACGCTAACAAACCATTATCCGTTTACATTATCTCCTGAAGATGCATCAATTGATAAACCAAATACTGGTGATTCAACAGTTGACGGTTATGTTCAGACAGCGAGATATTTAGACGAATCGTTAGAACAATTTGTAAATGAATTGAAGAAAAAAGGTATCTATGATGATTCCGTTATTATGATTTATGGTGACCATTATGGTATTTCTGAAAATCATAACAAAGCGATGGAAAAATTATTAGGTGAAGACATTACACCAGCTAAATTTACAGATTTAAACCGAACAGGCTTCTGGCTGAAAATACCTGGTAAAGAAGGTACTGTTGATAAAACTTATGCTGGACAAGCAGATGTAATGCCAACATTACTACATTTAATGGGTATTGACACTAAAAATTATCTCATGATGGGTACAGACTTATTGTCAAAAGATCATAATGATACAGTACCGTTTAGAAATGGTGACTTTGTAACGAAAGATTACAAATATGTAAATGGTAGAATATATAATAATAAAAATAATGAGCCAGTTACAGAAAAACCAAGCGATTTTGATAAACGCAAACAACAAGCTGAAAAAGACTTGCAAATGAGTGATGATGTCCTAAACGGCGATTTATTGAGATTCTATGATAACCCTGACTTTGATAAAGTGAAACCATCAAATTATAAATATGAAACTGGACCGCAAGGACATGAGAAAAAATAATAATTATTTAAGCCCTAATTCATTTTAGATAATGGATTAGGGCTTTTTATATATGTAAGCGTATTGAATGGTGTTTTATAATGCACATGATAATTGTATTAAAATATTTAATATGAGTGAACTTTAAGATGGGGAGGATAGCGGATTAGTAAATATCAAGAGCAAACATGCACGTTGAAAAAGTAAAAAAAGAGAATGCTAAAAAGGATTAGAACATAAATCCTCATTCTCAAAATTAGATTGTCTGAGACATATAGTTTTTGGACAAATGGGACGTATTTTGGCGAGATGCTTGAGGGAATAGGACAAACTGAAGGCTACTGGCTGAAGCTGTCCCCTATGATAGCGAACCAACAATATGAAGTATTGAATAAAAAGAAACACTCAGATGAATTGAATTGAATCATCTGAGTGCTATTTTTCTGGGACTTATGTCCCAAACTCTTTGTTTTGAGGTTGAGATGATCGTCCCAGACTCATCACTTTTTATTTGAAGAATGGATCCAAGTTATTTCTTTTTCTTTACCTTTTATCCAAGTGCAACGTCTAAAATCATCATAATAGTAAAGCCTAGCATTAAACTTAAAGTTGCTAAATCAGTGTTATTACTAGCTTGAGAATCTGGTATAAGCTCTTCTACAACTACAAATATCATTGCTCCAGCGGCAAAAGCGAGAGCATAGGGTAACATAGGCGTAATGAAAAGTACTGCAGCAGCGCCTATTGTAGCGAAAATGGGCTCAACAATTGCAGATGCTTGTCCATAGTTAAATGCTTTCCATCGTGAAGCGCCAGCTGCTCTGATAGGCATTGAAAGTGCAGCACCTTCGGGGATGTTTTGAATCCCGATACCAATTGCTAAACCAAGTGCGCCTAAAAAAGTTGCTTGTCCATTACCAGCTACTACGCCACCAAATGCTACACCAATAGACAGACCTTCTGGTATGTTATGCAATGTAATAGCTAATACAAGTAATGTATTTTTATTGAGTTTTTTCGTTCCTACACCTTCTTGGTATTGGTTAGTGTCTTGGGTGTTTGGGTGAATGTGTGGAATAATTAAATCTAACGCGCGTATAAAAAAACCGCCCAATAAAAACCCTATTGCTGCCGGTAACCATGCAAAAGATGATCCAGAACCGTAATCGATTGATGGTTGTAATAGAGACCAGAAACTTGCAGCAATCATAATGCCTGCAGCAAATCCTTGCATCGAATTCAGTATTTTATCATTTACTCTTTTGAATATAAAGACTGCTGCAGCACCTAATGCAGTCAATAACCATGTGATGATACCTGCGATTAGTGCTTGGATAAAAGGAGGTAAGTCTTGGAAAAAATCTGACATAAGCTACGCTCCCTTGTATCATTTGAGTTCAAAAAGGTGTATAATATATAGAACTGAAATTAAGTTTAACAGAATTAATTATAATTTTCGATATTAAAAAGGATGTTGGACGATGGAAGCCTACAAAATTGAACATTTACATAAATCTTACGCTGATAAAATCATTTTCGATGATTTACATCTGTCTATTTCTGGTGGAGAAAAAATAGGTCTTGTAGGTATTAATGGTACAGGCAAAAGTACTTTGTTAAAAGTAATTGCTGGTTTGGATGAAGACTTCGAGGCAGAGGTCTCACATCCCAATGCATATCGCATACGTTATTCGTCTCAAAAACAAGAGTTTGAAGGAGATTTAACTGTTTTTGAAGCGGTATTAACGTCAGAGACAAAGACACTTCAGGTGATTCGCTCATATGAAGCTGCTGTAACAAAATATAGTGAGACGCAGAACGAGATAGATTTTCAACAAATGATGCAAGCACAAGAAGCCATGGATACATATCAAGCTTGGGATTATAGTGCTGAAATTAAGACTATTTTATCAAAGCTAGGCATCAATGATACGACTAAAAAAGTGAGAGAACTTTCAGGTGGGCAACAAAAACGTGTTGGTCTTGCTAAAACACTTATAGAGCAACCGGATTTATTACTTCTGGATGAACCTACGAACCATCTAGATTTTGAGTCAATCAACTGGTTAATTAATTATGTTAAACAGTATCCGCATACAGTGCTATTTGTAACACATGATCGTTATTTTTTAAATGAAGTATCATCTCGTATTATTGAATTAGATCGAGGTAAATTAACTACTTACCCAGGTAATTATGAAGATTACATTGCACAACGTGCTGAAAATGAAGTTGTTGAGCAAAAACAACAAGCGAAACAGCGCGCATTATATAAACAAGAATTAGCTTGGATGCGCGCAGGAGTAAAAGCGCGTTCTACAAAACAACAAGCACGAAAAAATAGATTTAAAGATTTAGAACACGATGTGAAAAATCAACAACAACAAGATAAAGCATCTTTAAATCTTGCGTATTCACGTTTAGGTAAACAAGTTTTTGAACTTGATAACGTGTCAAAACGTATAGGCGATAAAATATTATTTGAACATGTCACTGAAATTATTCAAAATGGACAACAAATTGGTATCGTTGGACCAAATGGTGCTGGTAAAACAACATTGTTGAATATTTTGAATGGTGATGATCAAGCGTTCGAAGGGGAATTGAAAGTTGGTCAAACCGTTAAAGTTGCTTATTTCAGACAGACTGAAGCGCGTTTAGACCGGGACATCAGAATGATTGATTATTTGCGTGAAGAAAGTGAAGTAGCGAAAGAAAAAGATGGAACTGCTGTGTCAGTTACACAATTATTAGAACGCTTTTTATTCCCAAGTGCAACGCATGGTAAAAAAGTTTATAAATTATCAGGTGGAGAGCAAAAAAGATTGTACTTATTAAAATTATTAGTGCATCAACCTAATGTTTTATTATTAGATGAACCGACTAATGATTTAGATACAGAAACGTTAACTATTTTAGAAGATTATATCGATACGTTTGGTGGCACAGTTATCACGGTGAGTCATGATCGCTACTTTTTAAATAAAGTTGCTCAAGAATTTTGGTATATTCATGATGGAAAAATAGAACGTATCATAGGAAATTTTGATGACTATGAAGCCTATAAAAAAGAGATAGATAAATTACAAACGCAAGAAAAACAACAAGCTAAAGTGAAACCAACGTATGAAAAGAAAAAGAAAAAAGGTTTATCATATAAAGAAAAACAAGAATATGAAACAATAATTGCGCGTATTGAAACAACCGAGCACAGATTAGAAGAAATCGAACAAGAAATGGTTGAAGCAAGTTCTGATTATGCTAAAGTAAAAGAATTAAATGAAGAACAACAAAATCTTAATATGTTGTATGAAGAAGATATAGCAAGATGGAGCGAACTTGAAGAATTAAAAGAACAATGAGGGATTATATAACATGGAAGCAACATTATCACATTATTTTGGCTATGACACATTCCGTCCAGGTCAAAAAGAAATAATAACTAAAGTAATGGATCATCGTAATGTGCTTGGCGTTTTACCAACTGGTGGGGGAAAATCAATTTGTTATCAAGTGCCAGGATTAATGTTGGGTGGTACGACAATCGTAATCAGCCCATTAATTTCACTTATGAAAGATCAAGTTGATCAATTAAAGGCCATGGGGATTCGCGCAGCATATTTAAATAGTAGTTTGACTCAAAAGCAACAAAGAGATATTCAAGCACAACTAAAAAGTGGAGAAATCCAATTTTTATATGTTGCACCGGAACGTTTTGATAATGCTAATTTTATGCGCTTATTACAGCAGTTAGATATACACTTAGTTGCCTTTGATGAAGCCCACTGTATTTCAAAATGGGGACATGATTTTAGACCAAGTTATCAGGAGGTCATTCATAAGGTTTTTGCCTTGCCACAAGATTTTTCAATTGTAGCATTAACAGCAACGGCAACGATTGAAGTGCAAAAAGATATTATGGATCGCTTAAATATCGACAAGCATGACGAAATTAAAACAAGTACGAAACGACGTAATTTAATATTTCAAGTTAATCCAACGTATCAACGTCAAAAGTTCGTACTAGAATATGTTAAAGATCATCAAAAAGAAGCAGGCATTATTTATTGCTCGACACGTAAACAAGTAGAAGAACTACATGAAGCACTTGAAAATAATAAAATTAGTAGCACAATATATCACGCTGGTTTATCCAATAAAGAGCGTGAAGCAGCACAAAATGATTTTGTATATGATCGCGTGCGTGTCGTTGTAGCAACGAACGCATTCGGTATGGGTATTGATAAATCTAATGTACGATTTGTGATTCACTTTAATATGCCTGGTGATTTAGAGTCTTATTATCAAGAAGCGGGACGTGCTGGTCGTGATGGATTGAAGAGTGATTGCATTCTTTTATTCAGCGATAGAGACATTGGGTTACACCAATATTTCATTTCATCTTCAAAAGCAGACGATGATTACAAAGAAAAAATGGGTGAAAAATTGAATAAAATGCTGCTATATACGAAGACTAAAAAGTGTCTAGAAGCAACACTTGTACATTATTTTGAACCTAATGAAAAACTAGAAGAATGTGAACAATGTAGTAATTGTGTTAGAGAAAATAAAACATATGACATGACGAATGAAGCGAAAATGATAGTGAGTTGTATTGCACGTATGAAACAGCAAGAAAGTTATAGTGTCATTATTCAAGTTTTAAGAGGCGAAGACTCTGATTATATTCGTTATTGTGATTATAATCAATTGACAACGCATGGTATTATGAAAAACTATACGACTTCTGAACTCAGTCATCTGATTGATGAATTGCGATTCAAAGGATTTTTGAATGAACACGATGAAATATTAACCTGTGATGTTTCTGTAAAGGAACTGCTTAATAATCAAATTTCGATATATACAACACCATTTAAGCGCAAATCAAAAGAAAAGGTTAACATCAACACTGTAGAAGGTGTAGACCGTGCTTTATTCGATGAATTAGTTGCTGTACGTAAACAATTAAGTGAAAAATTAACGATTCCACCTGTAAGCATTTTCTCGGATTTTACTTTGGAAGAATTTGCTAAGAAAAAACCAGAATCAAAACAAGATATGATATTAATTGATGGTGTTGGAAGTTATAAATTAAAACACTACTGTCCAGTATTTTTAGAAACAATACAATCTTATAAAGCTCAAATTTAGTTGAGCAAATAATTGTTTTTAGAATATATAATCCCATATACTTAATTTTAACGGTATTAGTATTTTACATTGAAATGATTGCAAAAAATACGAAGTTAATTTGACAACTTTTAATATACTATACAGGCACAAATGTAATAGTAATATTGATTAGTTTGAATTAACTTCGTTTTTGTTTTATTTAACTATGATTAAAAAGGTTAAATTGTTGGTAAATCGGTTATGTGTTAACTATGTGAATTTTTTTAACTGATAGTAAAGGCAATGAGAAGAGTGAGGGTGACAAATTGATAGAATTTAAAAATGTTATGAAACGTTATGGGGATAAGAAAGCTGTAGATGATCTTAGCTTTAATATAAAAGAAGGTGAATTTTTTGTTTTAATCGGACCTTCAGGTTGTGGTAAAACAACGACATTAAAAATGATTAATCGTTTAATTTCATTAACAGAAGGATTTATTTATTTTAAAGGGAAACCAATTAGTGACTATCCAGTTTATGAAATGCGCTGGGATATTGGTTATGTTTTACAACAAATTGCATTATTTCCGCACTTAACGATAAAAGAGAATATTGCACAAGTACCACAAATGAAAAAATGGAAAGAAGCAGATATTGATAAACGTATAGATGAGTTATTAAATATGGTTGGCTTAGAACCAGAACTATTTAAAGATAGAAAACCAGATGAATTATCAGGTGGACAGCAACAACGTGTTGGTGTAGTACGTGCCTTAGCGGCAGATCCACCAGTTATTCTGATGGACGAACCTTTCAGTGCATTAGATCCAATCAGCAGAGAAAAGCTGCAGGATGATTTAATAGCATTACAGCAAAAAATTAAAAAAACAATCGTTTTTGTCACACATGATATACAAGAAGCGATGAAGCTAGCTGATAGAATTTGTCTTTTAAACAAAGGACATGTAGAGCAAATAGATACACCTGACAATATGGTTAATCATCCTAAAAGTGATTTTGTAAAACAATTTGTTGGAGATAAATCACTGAAAATAGAAAAAGACATAAAACTATCAGAACTTATTGGTGAATTAACGATTAATGAACAGGAAGCTACCAAAGGTTATCCTATTGTTAATAGTAACGCTTCTATTAAAAGTATTTATAATGATTTAGCTAATCACGATGCAATCATTATAAATGATGATTCGACTGCTACACAGCATGTGCTTAAACGCGAAGATATGTTTAAATATCTATCGGAGCATACAGGGGGTAGTCAAAAATGAATGAATTAATAAATACACTTTCAGATAGGAAAGGACAATTGTTAACTACCATATTTGAACATATCCAAATATCGTTTATTGCATTGCTCATCGCTGCAGTAATTGGGGTGCCGTTGGGCATTTTACTCACAAAGACACGCAAGGTTTCTGAGATTGTGATGAATATCGCTGCCGTGTTACAGACAATACCATCATTAGCTTTGCTTGGTTTGATGATACCACTGTTTGGTATTGGTAAGGTACCAGCAGTAATCGCATTAGTAGTTTATGCATTGTTGCCGATATTAAGAAATACATACACAGGTATCAACGAGGTGGATAGCTCGTTAATTGAAGCAGCTAAGGGTATCGGTATGAAGCCAGGTCGAAGATTAACAAAAGTGGAATTGCCAATAGCCATGCCAGTAATTATGGCAGGTATTAGAACCGCGATGGTATTGATTATCGGTACTGCTACATTAGCAGCTTTAATTGGTGCAGGTGGTCTTGGTGATTTGATTCTGTTAGGTATAGATCGAAATGACACATCATTGATTATTATTGGTGCGATTCCTGCAGCTTTATTAGCAATTCTATTTGATTTAGTTTTACGTTATATGCAAAAACTATCCTATAAAAAATTGCTTATTTCCCTTGGTGCAATTGTTATAATACTGTTATTAGTAATTATTGGGCCAATGTTTGCTCAAAAAGGAGATAAAATTACATTAGCAGGTAAACTTGGCTCAGAACCTTCTGTTATTACCAATATGTATAAAATTTTAATTGAAGAAGAAACAGATGATACAGTAGAAGTGAAAGATGGCATGGGGAAAACTTCATTCCTATTTAATGCCTTGAAATCTGACGATATAGATGGCTACCTTGAGTTTACGGGTACTGTACTTGGAGAGTTAACAAAAGAAGATTTGAAGTCTAAACAAGAAAATAAAGTATATCAACAAGCAAAATCAAGTTTAGAAGATAAATACGATATGACTATGTTAAAACCAATGCAATATAATAATACTTATTCATTGGCGGTGAAAAAAGATTTTGCGAAAAAGCATAATCTTAAAACGATAGGTGACTTAAACAAAGTGAGCAATCAAATTAAACCAGGTTTCACATTAGAGTTTAATGATCGTGAGGATGGTTACCCAGCTGTTAAAAAAGCATATGATTTAGATTTCGGTGACGTGAAGACGATGGAGCCGAAATTAAGATATCAAGCAGTTGAAAGCGGAGATATTAATTTAATCGACGCATATTCAACAGATGCTGAATTAAAACAATACGACATGGTTGTATTAGAAGATGATAAAAAAGTATTCCCTCCATATCAAGGCGCGCCTATGTTTAAAACATCGTATTTAAAAGAGCATCCTGAAATTAAAGCACCGCTTAATAAATTAGCAGGTAAGATTTCTGATGAAGATATGCAACAAATGAATTATGAAGTTACAGTGAAAAAAGAAGATCCATATGAGGTAGCTAAAAACTATCTAGAGAAACATCATTTAATTGATTAATTCATAAGACAATACGAGTTTAACAATGCATTTTACTACGGACAAAAATGCATTAAGTTGAACTCGTATTTATATTTGATTAAATTCTAGCTTTTAAAATTAAGTTACATTGATTTTCAATGGAAATAAGGTATATAATGGTTACTAAGTTTTGAAATTTCTGTAAATTTAAGGAGGCCCGAATCAACAATGAAAAAACAAATCGAACAATTATCAGCATATCAACCAGGTTTATCACCAAGAGCATTAAAAGAACAATACGGGATTGAGGGTGAGCTTTATAAATTAGCTTCTAATGAAAATTTATATGGACCATCACCTAAAGTGAAAGACGCAATCAAACATCATTTAGACGAATTGCAATTTTATCCTGAAACGGGTTCTCCGTTAATTAAAGAAGCGATAAGTGAACATTTGAATGTTGACCCAGCACGTATTTTATTTGGTGCAGGATTAGATGAAGTGATATTAATGATTTCACGTGCTGTTTTAACCCAAGGAGATAAAATTGTTACAAGTGAAATGACTTTTGGTCAGTATTATCATAATGCCATAGTTGAAGCGGCGGATGCTGTACAAGTCCCACTAAAAGATGGTGGATTTGATTTAGAAGGCATACTTTCTGAAGTTGATGAGTACACTAAACTTGTATGGTTGTGTAACCCTAATAATCCTACCGGCACATACTTTACACATGAAGAGTTGCAACGATTCTTATCACGTGTGCCTCAAGATATACCCGTAATTATAGATGAAGCTTATGTTGAATTCGCGACAGCTGAAGACTTTCCGAATTCATTAGCTTTACAAGAACAATTTCCAAATGCTTTCTTACTGAGAACATTTTCTAAAGCATATGGATTAGCCGGCATGCGTATTGGATATGTGATTGCTGCTCAAGAAGCGATTGAAAAATGGAATATTATACGACCACCATTTAATGTAGGTCGATTATCAGAACACGCTGCACTTGCTGCGTTAGAAGATCAAGATTATTTAGATTCTATTCGTGAAAAAAATGCACAAGAAAGAGCGAAATTCTTTGATTCAGTCAGTAGTCATAAATTAAATCCAAGCCAAACGAACTTCATTTTTGTGAATACGTCGCGACCTCACGAATTATATGAAGCATTGTTAAAACAAGGGTGCATTACAAGAGAATTTCCGAATGGTGTCAGAATTACGATTGGTTTCCCTGAGCAAAATGATAAAATGATCGAAGTATTAAATAACTTTGATTTATAAAAAGTAGTATTTATAACGTTCAATAAATTAAAATGTATAAAGTATAAACTATATAATGAAAATAATTAATTTATATAGTATATTATGATATGCTCATATACAATTTTGGTTTCATTGAACGTTTTTTGCTATACTAATAGTGATAAACAAGATCATGTTATAAGATCACCAATGTAATAATGCGTTTCATTGTTGATGAACGAGAACTTAAAAGGGAGTAGAGTACGAGATGACTAGAAAATCAATTGCTATTGATATGGATGAAGTACTTGCTGATACAGTAGGTGCATTGATTGAAGATGTGAATAAACGTACAGATTTAGGAATAACATATGATATGTTGGATGGTAAAAAATTACGTCATGCTATGCCTGAACATGATGGGTTATTACATGAAATTTTACGCGAACCAGGTTTTTTCAAAAAATTAAAAGTGATGGCACATTCACAAGAAGTTGTGAAAAAACTAACTGAGTATTATGATGTCTATATTGCTACTGCTGCAATGGACGTTCCTACATCGTTTCATGATAAATATGCATGGTTAAGAGAGTATTTTCCGTTTTTAGATCCACAGCATTTTGTTTTTTGTGGTCGTAAGGATATCGTAAACGCGGACTATCTCATAGATGACAACCCTCGTCAGTTAGCTATATTTACTGGTAAACCAATTATGTATACAGCATCACATAATGTTAACGATGATCGTTTTACACGCGTGAATGATTGGTATGATGTTGAAAAATATTTCTTAGGTGATCGTGATTACGATATATAATACAAATGACATGAACGTGTTTTGGTGTTTAAATATGAAATTTAATGATGTTTTACTTATAATGTGTCGGCATTTGAATATGTCATGAGGGAAAGATTATGGGCTATCTATATTTTAATTAAGTAAACACGTCCTAACACTATATCAAAAGGACTAATCCATATGTGCGTGGATTAGTCCTTTTTATTCATCATTTTATATATAGTGTATTTATTCATATTCAGTATCAGGTGTATTTTCAGGTAACGTTAAAATTTGAATTGCTTTTGGTATAACTTCGATATGGATGGGTGTTTTTAATGCAATTTCACCATCGATATCTACTTTCATTTCAGGCTTAGTCTCTATTTTGATATCTTTGGCTAATAAATGCTGAATACCTTCTGTCATGTGGTTCCAGTTCATGCTGTCTCTTTGTTTAAATATATCACTCAGTACACTTGAACTGTGTTCTTTGAAGATAAATAAATTCAGATAACCATCACTAGGCGAAAGGTCTGTTAAAGGTATGCGACTGCCTCCTATAAATGACCCATTAGCAACAACAAGCATGGCAGTATTACCATCAATGACTTTACCATCAACGGTTAATTGATAATCAAAGTGCTCTGGATTAAGTAAAGTTTTAACAGTAGACCCTACGTAGCTCAATTTCCCAAAAATGTCTTTATTGCCATTTTGAACATTTTCTGCATTTTGAACAATGAGCCCCAATCCAGCAAAGTTTAGTGCATACTGATCATTGATTTTCATCACATCATAAGCTTGTAACTCTGATTGAATAAGTTGTTGACTGGCTATTTTATGACGTGGACTTAGGTTTAATGTTTTAACGAAATCATTAAACGTACCACCTGGAATAATACCAATAGGGATATTCAATTCATGTTGCATCATGCCATTGATTAATTCGTTGACAGTACCATCTCCACCAAGGAGAAAAATGATATCTACATCGTCACTGTAACTTTGATCTTTAATCTTCTGGCAAAATCTTATGATATCACCTTCATCTTCACTTAGTTGGATTGACAGATGTTTACAAAACGTAGTTAAAGAAGCTGCTACATCTCCCAGTCCTCGATATATATCTTTAATACCACTATATTCATGATAAAATAAGACACCGTGTTTGAATTTAGTATTTTCCAATTTTTTTCACCATATTCTTTTAAATTTTGTTGCTTATTCACTTTACCCATATTTCTATAGTTATAAATATATTTTGGCGGGCGAAACATATATTTCATTTCAAATGATTTCCTCGCACTATTATACAAGGATAATTAGGTCGATGTTTATCTGAGCTTTAGCGCATGGAAAAAGCCCACTAACTCAATAAATTGAGAAGAGGGCCTTTTGCATGCGCTATTTAATGCCACGCATACCTTTGATGATTTTTGGTACAAATGCTAAAACAATTAAACTTACTACAATTGCAATAGCACCTAAAAATAGGAAGTAGTTTTTGTATCCAAGAGGTTCGATTAGTTTTACTAATGTACCATTTATAGCCTGCGCACAGGCATTAGTTAACAGCCATAAACTCATCATTTGTGTATTGAAAGCTTTTGGAGCAAGTTTAACTGCTGCACTGTTACCTGTAGGTGATAAACAAAGTTCACCGATTACACAAATGATATAAGATAAAATAATCCAGTTGACACTAATATCGGTACCGCCAGCTGAATGACCGATAGAACCAATCATTATGTAAGAAGCACCTGCTAATATTGCGCCTAGAACAAATTTTGTGGCTATACTTGGTTGGCGTCGAGCCATTTTTGCCCAAATCAGTGAAACTACTGGTGCTAGTAATACAATAAATAATGGATTGATCGATTGGAAGAGTGTAGGACCAAAATCGGCTTTCCATCCAAATAGATTTAATTTCATATCACTGCTTTCAAACGCAAAGAGGTTAAGCACGTTGGCACCCTGTTCTTGAATAGACCAGAATATTACACCGAGTATAAATAGTGGTATAAACGCTATTACTCTTGAGCGTTCATCGTCTGTGATTTCTTTACTTCGAATCATAATTGTGAAATATATGATAGGTAATGCCACACCTAGTATGAGTACCGTTGTACTAACTAAGTTAAATGATAATGTACCTGTTAAGCCGGTAATTACTAATACCGCTGCAATGATTATGATGATTGCAGCAAATAAAATGCTATATTTCTTTTTCTCGCTTTTATTTAATGGGTTTGTTGGTTTTGAACCAATTTGCCCTAAATTTCTTTTATTGAAAAATATATACCATACGAGTCCAAGTGCCATACCAATCGCAGCGATTAAGAAACCACCGTGGAAGTTACCTGTATGTACAAAGCGATCTAAAATAATTGGTGAAATTAATCCACCTAAGTTAACAGACATATAGAATATAACAAAACCAGCATCTATACGTGTATCTCTATCAGGGTATAATCTACCGACAATATTTGAAATGCTTGGCTTCATTAAACCAGAACCTACTATAATAAAGAACATAGAAATAAATAGTCCTATAATATCTAAAGGTAAACTTAAGAAGATATGTCCAATAATGATCAACACGCCACCGTAAAATGTTGCTGCGCGTGTCCCCGTAATTCTATCGGAAATCCATCCACCCAGTACAGATGTCATGTATATCAGTGCACCGTATACTGCCATAATAGACTGTGCAGTGCCTTTATCCATGCCGAGTCCGCCATCTTTAATAGCGAAATACATGTAGAAAATCAGCAGGGCACGCATACCGTAGTAGCTGAACCTCTCCCAAAATTCAACAAAGAATAATACGCCTAGCCCCTTAGGATGTCCAAAAAATCCTTTTTGTGGAATAGATTGAACCGCTTGTTCATGGGCTTTATCTTGATTTTGCATAAAAACATTCCCCGTCCTTTCATACTCCCTATAAAAATGTATAAAAATGATTTTACGCTTAATTAAATTAAATTTCAATAATATTCTCAAAACAACAATATTCAAAATATTCTGATTTATTACCACTGTATATAAACATAAATTTTTATTTAGTTATATTTAAATTGTCGACGGTGTATTTTTACAAAAAAATAAGCAATATAGAAATCTTTGAAATCCGATCTCTATATTGCTTATTAAAAAATATTATTGTTTAAGTGATTAATATATACCTTTCATTGCACGTTTTACTTTTGGTGAAATAATCAATAATATAACTCCGATAACAACTGCAACTAATCCTGAATACATAAAGTAATCACTTTGATCCATTTTTGTGTATACAACAACAAGTTGAGCATTAAGTCCCTGTGCTGTTGCGTTACTTAACATCCACAAGCTCATCATACGCGCCGTGAATGTGACTGGTGCTAGTTTTGTAGTAGTAGATAAACCGACTGGAGAAATACAAAGTTCACCGATAGTAATTAATAAGAAACTGAGTACAAGCCATAATGGGTTTATTAAGTCATTGCCTGTAGCCAATGGAATAATCATGACTAGATAAGAGAACCCAGCGATAATAGCACCATAAGCAAATTTATGCACTGTAGGCGGATTCTTTTTACCCAATTTAACCCATAACGTTGCAAAGACTGGCGCTAAGAGAATGATAAACAATGGATTTAAAGATTGTGCCCATGAGGCAGGAATTGAAAAATCAATTAACCCATTCGTTAATACAGACATTTCGAGTTGTGTCTTTTTATCTGCAAATGTTGCGAGAATCGTTGACCCTTGTTCTTGTATCATCCAAAAAGCAACAGATGTAATATACAATGGTATGTAACTATATACACGTGAACGCTCATCTTTCGTAACGTCTTTATGTAAAATCATATTAATAAACAAGTAGATTGGTAATACGATACCTAAAATGGTAATTAAAAAGCTGAAGTTTTCTAAGCTTAAGGCATTGTTTAAATGTAGAATTAATAAATATGCTAAAAATAATACAACAATACCTAAACTAAATAATACGAACTTTTTGATTTCTGGTTTAGTTAAAGGATTCGGCACGTTACGACCAGCCAAACCTAAATTTACCTTACGTTTTAGTGCATATACTACTAAACCACAGAACATACCGATAGCAGCTACTAAGAAACCTGCATGGAAACTCACTCTAGTTTGTAAATAACCTGTAAGTAATGGCGCAAATAAACTACCGAAATTAATTCCCATATAGAATAAAGTAAATGCAGCGTCTCGTCTTACATCATTACGATCATACAGTTCACCAACAGTTGATGAAATATTTGGCTTTAATAGACCAGTACCTGCAATGATGACTGCGAGCGCAACCATTACTAATGTTAAATTATTAGGTAAGGACAATAAAATATGCCCGATCATAATCAAGAATCCACCGTAGAAGACAGCGCTTTGCGTCCCGGTTATCCGATCTGCAATCCATGCCCCAATAACACCTGACATATAAATTAAGGTTCCGTAAATTGCGACAATTTGCATTGCTACGGCTTGGCTTAAACCGAAACCACCCTCAGCCACACTATAATAAAGATAATATATTAGTATCGCTTTCATGCCATAATAACTGAATCTCTCCCAAAATTCAGTGAAAAACAGTGTACCTAGTCCTTTTGGATGTCCGAAAAACCCCTTTCTCGGAGTACTTTTCATAATTTCCTCGTGCGTGTAACTTATCTGTTTCATAATTTCCCTCCCCTAAATGGTTGGATTTATTTTATAATGTTTTCACTTAAATAACAAGTGTATATATCAATAGTACAAAATTAAATAAGTAAACGTTTTAATATAAAAATGAAATAAATAAAAAATAATCCACACGAATTATTTTTAGTTCGTGTGGATTATTCATAGCAGCAATGAATTAACGATTATCTATTTTTTCTGGATAGAGGTCATGATTCATTAAACGATGTTCTGCCATTTTTTCATATTTACTGTCAGGGCGACCATAATTTGTATAAGGGTCTATAGATATCCCACCACGAGGTGTGAATTTGCCCCAAACTTCTATATAATGTGGATCCATTAAGTCGATGAGATCATTCATTATAATATTCATACAGTCCTCATGAAAGTCACCATGATTTCTAAAGCTAAATAAATAGAGTTTTAATGATTTAGATTCAACCATTTTAATATTTGGGATATAAGAGATATAAATTGTAGCAAAATCAGGTTGACCTGTGATAGGGCATAAAGATGTGAACTCAGGACAATTAAATTTAACAAAATAATCACGGTCTGGGTGTTTATTATCAAATGATTCTAATACATCTGGTCGATAATCAAAATCATATTTATTGTTTTGATTTCCTAGTAAAGTAATGTCATTTAAATCTTCTTGTTTACGTCCTTCAGACATTGTAATTGCTCCTTTAATATTTGGATTTTTGTTCTTTTTTCTGAATTGTTAGCGGTTGGCGTCTGGCTTTTTCAAACATATAGTAACTTGCACCAATGATAATGATGTAACCTAAAATTGCATAGAAATCTGGTGATTCGCCAAATAAAATAAAACCAAATAACGCAGTGAAAATAATAGATGCGTACGTAAATATTGAAATATCTTTTGCTGGTGCAAAACTATATGCTAAAGTAATACCTATTTGACCTGCAGCTGCAGCTAAGCCAGCACCGATTAAATAAACAACTTGCATGACAGACATTGGTTCGAATGTAAAAATCGTAAATGGAATGAGAACTATTATAGAAAAGAAAGAAAAATAAAAAACAATCGTATAAGGTGCTTCTCTGCTACTTAATGCTCTAACACAAGTGTAGGCACTTGCCGCGAAGATACCTGATAACAATCCACCAATCGCTGGTATCATTGATGAGGAAAACTCAGGTTTTACAACGAACAACATACCAAAAATGGCTATAATCATAGCAAAAACTTGGTAATTGCGTACTTTTTCATTTAGGAAAATTAAACTAAGTAGTATCGTCCAAAATGGATTTAATTTCATTAATGTGTCTGCATCACTGAGTATCATATGGTCGATGGCATATATATTTAATAAAACACCAATCAAGCCAAGCGCAGAACGAGATATTAATAAAGGCTGACTACTTAATTTACCAAAAAGTGGTTGCTTATATTTAAATATAAAATACAAAGGTATAAACATCGCCACGAGGTTTCTTGCCAATGATTTTTGAAAGACAGGGAGATCTCCAGCTAATCTAAAAAAAACAGACATAAAGCTAAAGCCAACTGCAGAAATTAGAATAGCAATAATACCTTTTACTTTTGGATTCACATACATCGCCTCAATTTTAAAATTTTAACGTATCTATATTAGCATAGTTAATTAGAAAATGTATATATGCTTGAAATCAAAGTAGAAATATATTAAGATGATATACGAACAAATGTTCTATTAAAAAGTATGTAATCGAGAAACTTAAAAGTAATTTAGCATAGTAATTAGTTCAAAAATATAATAGATGAAGTGCAATCTATATGAGGATAGATGAAGTAATGCAGGTATATCAAGGCTTAAGAACAAATTAAAAAAAGCAAGCATTGAGACTCTAAAAAAGACAAAAATATTTTTTAAATTTTTAAAATTGATTTTAAAGTTGAATTGGTGCCATTTTCATACTGTTTTCATCGTTTTGTCATAAATTAAAGACTTTTAATAAGGCGATGAGTTATGTATAATGAAACACATAATATAGTATTTCTGGCCAGGACAAAACACAATATATTGTGTTTTAGTACGTGGTCAATTTATTTATAATAAATCAAATTTTAAGTAAAATCACACAGTTTTAGGCTTTGAATAATGACAAATAAGGCATTAATACTTAAATGTTGAGTTTTTACATACCTACTTATAGATTTACAAGTTACTATATATAGTGGTTACTTCAATCATTTAAAACACATTCAAATAATAACACCTCGAAAGCCTTACATTTTTTGATTTTCCAACTTACGTATATCTATTAGAAAGAAGGTGATCCAATGAAAGTGGTATATTTTTCGTTTTCCGGCAATGTGCGCAGATTTATAAAAAAAACCGAACTGACAAATGTTATGGAAATCACGCAAAATAATTGTTCAGAGAGAATAGAGGAGCCATTCGTTTTGGTCACTGGAACAATAGGATTTGGTGAGGTACCCCAACCAGTTCAAACGTTTTTAGATGTGAATGATGATTTGTTAAAAGCTGTTGCAGCAAGCGGAAATCGTAACTGGGGACAAAATTTCGCAAAAGCTGGACGATCAATTTCGGAACGATATCAAGTTCCACTATTATTGAAGTTTGAAGTACAGGGCACTGCAGACGATATAAATGAATTTAAAGATAAGGTGGGAAATTTCAATGAAGATTATGGACGAGAAGAAATACAATCATATTGAATTAAATAATGAGGTTACAAAACGAAAAGATAATGGTTTCTTTAATTTGGAAAAAGACCAAGAAGCACTGGCAGTTTATTTAGAAGAGATTCAAGATAAGACAATCTATTTTGATACTGAAATTGAACGTTTACGCTATCTTGTAGATAACGATTTTTACTTTGATGTTTTTGAAAAATATTCAGAAGCAGATTTACAAGAAATTACAGATTATGCTAAAAGTATAGCGTTTCGTTTTGCAAGTTATATGTCAGCTAGTAAATTCTTTAAAGATTATGCGCTAAAGACAAATGATAAAACACAATTCTTAGAAGATTATAAGCAACATGTTGTGATTGTTGCACTTTATTTAGCAAATGGTCATAAACCGACAGCTAGACAACTTATTTCAGCAATGATTGAACAACGTTACCAACCAGCAACGCCAACATTTTTAAATGCAGGACGTGCGCGTCGTGGTGAGCTCGTATCATGTTTCTTATTAGAAGTAGACGACAGTTTAAATTCAATCAATTTTATAGATTCTACGGCAAAACAGTTAAGTAAAATTGGTGGCGGTGTTGCTATCAACTTATCTAAATTGCGTGCAAGAGGAGAAGCGATTAAAGGCATTAAAGGTGTAGCAAAAGGCGTATTACCTGTTGCTAAATCTCTTGAAGGCGGCTTTAGCTATGCAGACCAATTAGGACAGCGTCCTGGTGCTGGTGCAGTGTACTTAAATATTTTCCATTATGATGTAGAAGAATTTTTAGATACAAAGAAAGTTAACGCAGATGAAGATTTACGATTATCTACTATTTCTACTGGATTAATTGTACCTTCAAAATTCTTTGAATTGGCGAAAGAGGGTAAAGACTTTTATATGTTTGCACCGCATACAGTTTATAATGAATATGGTGTAACGTTAGATGATATTAATTTAGATGAATACTATGAAAGTTTAGTAGCCAATCCAAATGTTGATAAAAAGAAAAAAGACGCTCGTGAAATGCTAAATATGATTGCCCAAACACAACTACAATCTGGTTATCCTTATCTAATGTTTAAAGATAATGCGAATAAAGTACATCCTAACTCTAATATTGGTCAAATTAAAATGAGTAATTTATGTACAGAAATCTTCCAATTACAAGAAACGTCTATTATTAATGACTACGGTACAGAAGATGACATCAAGCGTGATATATCTTGTAACTTAGGATCTTTAAATATTGTTAATGTTATGGAATCAGGTAAATTCAAAGATTCAGTGCATACAGGTATGGATGCATTGACAGTGGTTAGTGATGAAGCAAATATTCAAAATGCGCCAGGTGTTAGAAAAGCCAATAGCGAGTTACATTCAGTTGGATTAGGCGTTATGAATTTACATGGTTATCTTGCTAAAAATAAAATTGGTTATGAATCTGAAGAAGCAAAAGATTTTGCTAACATATTCTTCATGATGATGAACTACTATTCAATTGAAAGATCCATGGAAATTGCAAAAGATAGACAAGAAACATTTAAAGACTTTGATAAGACAGATTATGCGAATGGTAAATATTTTGAGTTTTACACTTCGCAAACATTTGCACCAAAATATGAAAAAGTACGTAAATTATTTGAAGGCTTAGAAATTCCTACACCTGAAGATTGGAAAGCATTACAAAAAGAAGTTGAAACTCACGGTTTATTCCATGCATATCGTTTAGCGATTGCACCAACACAAAGTATTTCTTATGTACAAAATGCGACAAGTTCAGTTATGCCGATAGTTGATCAAATTGAACGTCGTACTTATGGTAATGCAGAAACGTTTTATCCAATGCCTTTCTTATCGCCAGAAACAATGTGGTACTATAAATCTGCATTTAATACTGATCAAATGAAATTAATTGATTTAATAGCTACGATCCAAACACATGTGGACCAAGGTATTTCTACAATTCTTTATGTGAATTCAGAGATATCAACACGTGAATTATCTAGATTATATGTTTATGCACATCATAAAGGATTGAAATCTTTATATTACACTAGAAATAAATTATTAAGTGTTGAAGAATGTACAAGCTGTGCAATATAAAACGAAACTTTTTAATTAATGAAAAAGATATATGAATCTTGAAATAACGCATCTGTTTTAAATACAAAAAGGTGAGGCATTAAGTGAATGTCATTTAAATCAAAGTGTATCGACATTAGAGAAATATAATCACTTATGCAAAGGGATAGAAAATCTAAAAATATATTTAGATTTCTGTCCCACTTTCTGTGTTTTATAAATTAAACAAATATTTACTAGATAGGGGAATTATCTAAATGAAAGCAGTCAATTGGAATACTCAAGAAGATATGACAAATATGTTTTGGCGACAAAATATTTCGCAAATGTGGGTAGAAACTGAATTTAAAGTTTCAAAAGATATTGCAAGTTGGAAAACATTATCTGATGAAGAAAAAAATGCATTTAAAAAGGCATTGGCAGGTTTAACTGGTTTGGATACACACCAAGCAGATGATGGTATGCCATTAATTATGTTACATACTACAGATTTACGTAAAAAAGCGGTATATTCCTTTATGGCGATGATGGAACAAATTCATGCTAAAAGTTATTCTCACATCTTTACAACACTATTACCATCTAGCGAAACAAACTATTTATTAGATAAATGGGTCTTAGAAGAACCACATTTGAAATTCAAATCGGATAAAATTGTAAATAATTATCATAAATTATGGGGTAAAGAAGCATCTATTTATGATCAATATATTGCACGTGTATCAAGTGTTTTTCTAGAAACATTTTTATTCTATTCTGGTTTCTATTATCCATTATATTTAGCTGGACAAGGTAAAATGACGACTTCTGGAGAAATTATTCGTAAAATTTTATTAGATGAATCTATTCATGGTGTATTTACTGGTATGGACGCACAAAGTTTACGCAATGAATTGTCTGAAAGTGAAAAACAGCAAGCAGACCAAGAAATGTATAAACTATTAGATGAACTATATAAAAACGAAGTTTCTTATACACAATCTTTATATGATGATATCGGTTTAACTGAAGATGTGCTTAACTATGTAAGATATAATGGTAACAAAGCACTATCAAACCTTGGATTTGATCCATACTTTGAAGAAAGAGAATTTAATCCAATTATCGAAAATGCATTAGACACATCTACAAAAAACCATGATTTCTTCTCTGTTAAAGGCGATGGTTATACTTTAGCGCTAAATGTTGAAGCATTACAAGATGAAGATTTTATTTTTGAAGACTAAATTACACCTGCTTAAACTATCATAATGTTAAAGTTATTAATAGCAGATGAGTGAAATATAAATAAATTTTAATCACCAACAAACGTCAATTTCTATTGGAATTATATAGAGATTGACGTTTTTTATTTATTAAAGTTTTGTGCGTTGCACTAATATTTTACACATTTATGCCAATACAATTAATTCAAGTACGTATTTAACTTTATTTAGTATTTGAATTAGTTTGCCAACTGAAATGTCAAAAATTTCTATAAATGCATAAATTCAAAAAAGTGCATTTGGCTAAAAGTTTTTGCTTTTATTTTGAAAATTTTGACATAAATAGAGAATTGTTTTGATAATCTCTGTTATAGCTATTGAATTTACATGTAAAGATGATAAAATTTAACTTATAGGTATTGATAATGATTATCACACTCAATAAAACATGACGATTATGAAAGGATTAATTACTCACTATGAAATTTTTACTCAATGGTGTTGTCTTAACTATTATTTTATTCTTTTTAACTATCCTTTCTTTATTTATAGGCGTTAGTAAAGTATCAATTACTGATATTTTTCATTTAACGCATGAACAATTAAATATCATCGTGTCTAGTAGGATACCCAGAACAATAAGTATATTAATATCTGGAAGTACTTTAGCGCTTTCTGGACTTATTATGCAGCAGATGATGCAAAATAAATTTGTGAGTCCAACGACAGCAGGGACGATGGAATGGGCAAAGTTAGGCATTTTGATATCAATGATATTTTTTCCGCAAGAAAACATTATTATTAAATTAATATTTGCGGTGATATTAAGTATTGGTGGCACATTTTTATTTGTTAAATTAGTTCAATACATACGATTCACTGATGTTATTTTTATTCCGCTTTTAGGTATTATGCTTGGTGGTATTGTGTCTAGCTTAGCGACTTTTCTTGCTCTGAGAACCAATACTGTACAAAGTATAGGAAACTGGCTCAATGGAAATTTTGCCATCATTACGAGCGGTAGATATGAAATATTATACTTAAGCATTCCTTTATTGATACTTACATATATATTTGCCAATCATTTCACGATTGCAGGGATGGGAAAAGATTTTAGTAATAACTTAGGCGTCAACTATGAAAGAATAATAAATATTGGTTTATTTATAACCGCAACTATAACAGCACTTGTAGTTGTTACAGTAGGAACACTACCATTTTTAGGTCTAATTGTTCCGAATATTGTGTCAATATTCAGAGGTGACCACTTAAAGCAAGCATTACCTCACACGGCAATGTTAGGGGCGGTATTTGTTATGTTTTCTGACATAATTGGTAGGATTATTGTCTATCCATATGAAATAAATATTGGTTTAACAATTGGTGTCTTTGGCACGATTATTTTCTTGATCTTATTGATGAAAGGAAGACACAATTATGCAAATTAGTGCTAAATCAAAGTTAATGATATTATTTGCTGTCACTTTAATTGCTGCGTTAATATATCTTTTCATCGGTATTGATTTTGATATTTTTAGATACCAGTTTATCAGTCGTTTTCGAAAGCTTGTGCTCATGATATTGGTAGGTGGAGCAATTGCAGCGTCAGTAGTTATCTTTCAAGCAATTACAACGAATCGTTTATTGACACCATCGATTATGGGACTTGATGCTGTATATATGTTTGTGAAAGTATTGCTAGTATTTGTGTTTGGCGTACAGTCTGCATTTGTAACTAATATATATTTAAGTTTTGCTACTTCGCTGTTGGTTATGGTCGTATTTTCATTATTATTATTTCAAGGTATCTTTAGAATTGGTGATGTGTCGATATATTTAATTTTACTCATAGGTGTCATATTAGGTACTTTCTTTAGAAGTATAACTGGATTTTTAGAACTGATTATTAATCCTGAAGATTTTTTAGCAGTTCAGAGTTCAATGTTTGCCAATTTCGATGCTTCCAATAGTAAATTGGTAATGTTGTGCGGCGTTATATTAATTATTTTAATCATTATTACAGTGATTGCGATACCATATTTAGATGTGCTTTTATTAGGAAAAGACCAAGCAATTAATTTAGGTTTGTCCTATAAAATGATTACCAGATTATTGCTCATACTTGTTGCGATATTAGTATCTGTCTCTACTTCATTGGTAGGTCCGATTACATTTTTAGGATTGTTAACAGTTAATCTAGCGCATGAATTGATGAAAACCTATGAACATAAATATATATTACCGGCAACAATCTGTTTAAGTTGGTTGAGTTTATTTATTGCACAAGGTGTAGTAGAAAATTTATTTGAAGCGACGACGCAAGTGAGTATCATTATTGACTTAGTAGGTGGGACGTACTTTATCTATCTATTAATTAAAAGGAGACATGCGAATTGATACGTGTTCAAGGGTTAAATAAAACCATTCAAGATAAAACGATTTTAAATGACATTAATGTAGATATAAGTAAAGGGCGTTTAACTTCAATGATAGGACCAAATGGTGCAGGTAAGAGTACTTTACTTTCAGCAATTACACGACTGATCGATTTTGATAAAGGGACTATTGAGATTGAAGGGAAAGCTATTTCTGAATTTAAGAGTAATGAATTGTCTAAAAAATTATCAATTTTGAAACAGGCTAATCATACTGAGTTAAATATTACTGTTGAGCAACTCGTAAATTTTGGAAGATTCCCATATTCAAAAGGCCGTTTAAATGAAGCAGATCGGGCGCAAGTTGAGTATGCACTTGAGTTATTGAATCTTAAAGAAATAAGACATCGTTACTTAAAAACATTATCAGGTGGCCAACGACAACGTGCATATGTAGCTATGACGATAGCGCAGGACACAGAGTATATTTTGTTGGATGAGCCATTAAATAATTTAGATATGAAACATTCAGTTCAAATCATGAAAACGTTACGTCAACTCGCAAAATCACTCAATAAAACAATTGTTGTTGTGATTCATGATATTAATTTTGCTTCGTGTTATTCAGATGACATCATTGCATTGAAAGATGGAGAGATGGTCAAAGCCAGTACTAAAGATGAAGTAATACAAGAAAATACGCTCAAAACATTGTATGATATGGACGTTAAAATTGAAGAAATTCGCGGACAACGCATTTGTGTATATTTTGATGAAGAAACAGCTGATTATGAATTATCTATATTACAATCCGTTTAAAATTGAATGATTTTTATTGAAGGGAGTGATGCAGCTGCAACGTTGCTCATTTTAAACGGCATATTGAAATGGTGATTAACTTTAGTATTCCAGGAGGATTAAACATATGAAGAAATTTGCTTTGTTTATGGTAATAGGTTTAATGTTTTTATTAGTAGCATGTAATAATGGTGGCTCAGACGATAAAAAGTCATCGGATACAAAATCAGATAGCAATGAATCAAATAAAACAGTTAAGATAGAAAATGATTATAAAGCTAATGGAGAAAAACGTGATGGAAGTGATGCTAAATCTGTAAAAGAGACAGTTGAGGTTCCAGTAAATCCTAAGAACGCAGTTGTGTTTGATTATGGTGCATTAGATACATTAAAAGAATTAGGACTTGAAGATAAAGTTAAAGCTGTTCCTAAAGGTGAAGATGCTAAATCATTACCAGATTTTTTAAGTGAATTTAAAAGTGATAAGTATTTAAATACTGGTAGTTTAAAAGAAGTTAATTTTGATAAGGTTGCAGAAGCAAAACCAGAAGTGATATTCATATCTGGACGTACAGCAAACCAAAAAAACTTAGATGAATTTAAAAAAGCTGCACCAGATGCTAAAGTTGTTTACATAGGTGTAGATAATAAAGATGAAGTTAAGTCGCTTAAAGCAAATGCTAAAAAAATAGGTAAAATTTATCAAAAAGAAGACAAAGTTAAGTCGCTTAATAAAAAATTAGAAGATAAAATAGCAAGTATGAAAGAAAAAACAAAAGATTTAAAAGACCAAAAAGCGTTATATTTATTAGTAAATGAAGGTGAATTATCAACATTTGGTCCGGGAGAACGTTTCGGTTCTATGATTTTTAATACAATGGGCTTTACACCAGCAGATAAAGAAATTAAAGAAAGTAATCATGGCCAAAATGTTACAAATGAATATGTTGCAGAAAAAAATCCTAGCATTATTTTTGCGATGGACCGAGGTCAAGCTGTAGCAGGTAAATCTACTGCTAAAAAAGCATTGAGTAATGATGTCATCAAAGATGTTGATGCGATTAAACATGATAAAGTATATGAATTAGATCCAAAACTTTGGTACTTCGCAAGTGGTTCGACAACAACTGCGATTAAACAAATTGAAGAAGTCGAAAAAGCAATAGATAAAAAATAATAATAGACATGTGTGGGGATTGTCTTAAAAACGCATACTCAAAGCAGTGAAAATCACTTTAATCGTGAATTCACTGCTTTTTTGATTATGGATGATTCGTTCTGCTTACAAGATGATCTAAAATATAACTGTGTTAATCTCAATTGTTTTTTGATTAACTCAATACTAGAATGGAATTGAGCACTTAAGTAATAAATTGATTTAAAAACTTGTATAATGAATAAAAATAGTAAAAGAAGGTGACATAAAAATGATTTTAGATAATGTAAACCCAAATGATTTATTTCCAACAGAAAAGAAAGGTCCTAGTGTACTAGGTACGATAGAGTATTCTGTACAAGGTTCTACAGAATTTGAAGGTGCATTTATTGCTACAAATGAACGTATTATTTTGAATGTAGATATGAATGGAGAATTCTATTATAGAAGTATTGGTTATGATGAAGTAGAGAAAATTACATACGAAGACGGTCGCATTCATTTCACCTTTAATATTGGACCTATGCCGATGAAAAACATACAAAAAGGTGATGCAGAAGCGTTTGTACAATTTGTAAAGGACAAAATAAACGCACAATAAGAAGATAGCGTTTGAATGAACTTGTGTATGTCATGTTTATGTTTATTTTACAATGGTTTAAATAGATAAAAGAGCGACGTAGAAATTTGATTAGAAAATAAATTTCTGTGTCGCTCTTTTTGTTTAGCGTTAATTATATAGAAAAGTAAGTGCTGTAATGATATTTACAACGATTATTAAAATGTGCATCACAGTTTGGACATGATTCAATCAGCATATATTCATTGATTGTCATTTCGTGTTTGCATACACCACACAAAATAGCTTTTGTATTAAATTCATTATCATCCCATCTTTGTATTGAATGAGAGGTGTCCTCATTATGACATTTATAACATGGGTAGTATTTATTACAGCATTTGAATTTAATTGCTATTACATCTAATGGTGTATGGTAGTGTGTACAACGTGTTTCATTATCTACAGTTGCACCGTATACTTTCGGCATCTTATAACACTCCTAACGTTCAAAAGGATGTTCACCAATGATTCTAACTTCTGGATGAAGTTCAACATCAAATTTTGCTTTAACCGTTTTTTGCACGTGATGGATTAAATCTTCGTAGTCAGTTGCAGTACCTTTATCAACGTTGACCATAAAACCTGCATGTTTCTTAGATACTTCTACGCCACCTATACGATAGCCTTGTAGGTTTGAATCTTGTATTAATTTACCAGCAAAATGTCCTGGTGGTCTTTGGAAGACGCTACCACAAGATGGGTATTCTAAAGGTTGTTTCGTTTCTCTTCTCTCAGTCAAATCATCCATTTTCGCTTGGATATCTTGTAAATTGCCAGGCGCTAATGTAAATGCAGCTTCTAATACAACTAAGTTTTCCTTTTGGACGATACTATTACGATAATCTAACTCCAGTTCTTTGTTTGTCAGTGTGATTAGATCTCCCTTTTCATTAACACATAGCGCATAATCAATACAATCTTTGACTTCGCCACCATAAGCACCTGCATTCATAAATACAGCGCCACCAATTGAACCTGGGATACCACAGGCAAATTCTAATCCAGTAAGCGCATTATCTCGTGCAGTACGTGACACATCAATAATTGCAGCACCGCTTCCTGAGATGATCGCATCATCAGAAACATCAATATAATTTAACTGAAGTAAACTGATAACGATTCCTCTGATACCACCTTCACGGATGATGATGTTTGAACCGTTACCTAAATATGTGACAGGTATATCATTTGTGTAGGCAAAATGGACGATCGCTTGGACATGCTCATTTTGGGTTGGAGATAAATAATAATCAGCTTGACCTCCCGTCTCAGTGTATGTATAACGCTTTAGCGGTTCGTCAACTTTTATAATATCTTTCGGAACTATTGCTTCTAATTCTTTTAAGATGTCATCTTTATGCAATTATAGAACATCCTTTCCTGTTGAATTCATTTATATATTATACCAATGATTTAACATGTTTGCTAAATAGTATATCGTTTTATTGAAAACGATTAAGTTCATTTATTATTTTAGTGAATAAAGATTAGTTGTGTGCATTCGATAAATCTTTATTAATTTTTCGGAGTAGTTGTTTAAAAAGTAACTGTTTTTGATTTTCATATTCACGAATTGGTACTGCATCTGTCGCTAAATTATACTTTTGCTTTCCAAAGTTGGTTGCTGAAGATGGATTTATTGTTAAATAATGATTTGTCTTCAGATAATCATTATAAAGTTGTGAATCTATTTGAACAATATGTAATCGAGCAATTTGTCTTAAATCAATGAGATTATTAAATTGAGCCATTACTACTTTTTTGTGATATGGATGATGAAGCCTATAAAACCCTTCATAATTCAATCTCTTTTCATCTAAAGCAGTTATATCATGTAAATCATTGACGCCAACTAAAACATCTAAAATAGGTTCAGTAGGGTAATTGAAGTGACTTGTCCCACCAATATGATGTGTTGTTTTTACAGGTGTATCTAAGAGTGTCAATAATTTATGACGTAGCATCTGATATTGTTTAATAAAAGTTTGTTGTATATCTTCATTGATAAAAGGTTGAACATCTGAATACATTGAGTTAAATCACTCCTTTAAATGATCAAAATAAATTGTTAAACTGTAAATTCTGGAATAATATATCATATATTATTTTCAAGTTAAATAAGTTTCTGTATAATACGTAATGATAAGGAGTGCAGAAATGAAAAAATTAATGTGCTTTGTTTTATTAGTTTGTTTTGCCGTAGTACTTGCCGCTTGCGGACATGAAGGTGCCAACGAATTTAAAGATTTCGATAGCACATTAACTGACGTAAAGCAAAAAGAAAAGGAATTTAATAAAGTAATGGATTCTATTGATTTAGAAAACATTAATGATTTAAGTAAAACAGATATGACTGATAAAAACAAAAAAGAATTCAATCAATTGCAAAATAACTTGAATAGCAAGTTAACACCTAAACTTGAAGCATATGAGAAATCTACAAAACATCTGCCAGCAAATTCTGAAGAAACTAAGGAATTAAAATCAAAATATTTAGCATCTGTCAAAAAGAAAAAAGCTGCTATCGAGGAAGTTAAAACATTTGTTGATTTATACAATCAAGCAGTTAAAGCGAATGAAGATATTTTAGATTACACAAAACTTTTTGAAAAGAATAGATCAGAAGTAGAAGAAAACATGAAAAAAGCTAATAATGCTGGTGAAAGTGTTAAAGGCTTTAAAGAGAAATTGGAACAAAATAACAAAGACTTGAAAAATACAGCAGAAAAAGAATCCAATTCTACAAATACTAAATCAGAGAAACAAGTTATTGAAACCCAAATTATGCCATTAATTAAAAAACAAATTAAAGACTTGAACAAGGCAGAAATAACAGATGGTTATGTGAATGATGCGCGTAAAAACACGATTGAGATGTACTATAGCTTACAAAATTATTACGAAACAAGAGAAGAAACTATTGAAATTGGTGAAGCAATAGCTAAAATAGACATCAATAAATTACCTAAAGAAAGTGAAGATTTAAAGCATTATGATAAGGACTTTAATAAACGGTATGCCGAATTAAAAGAAAAATATCAATAATAAATTAATTGGTTAAGTTATGAGATTTGTAATAAACTGTTAACAATAAAAAGGGAATTGTGTATAATTGGAAACAATGATATGTGAATATCATTGGAATTTCACACTTTTAGAGACAATGTGGTGTGTTAAATATTTTTAGAGGTGAATAGAATGGCTATAAAGCTGAGTTCGATTGACCAGTTTGAGCAAGTTTTAGAAGAAAATAAATATGTATTTGTGCTGAAGCATAGTGAAACATGTCCAATTTCGGCAAATGCTATTGATCAATTCAACAAATTTTTATATGAAAGAGATATGGATGGTTATTATTTAATCGTACAACAAGAGAGAGCTTTATCAGATTATATAGAAGAAAAAACAAATGTTAAACATGAATCGCCACAAGCATTTTATTTTGTGAAGGGACAAGCGATTTGGAATGCAAGTCACGATCATATTAATGTAAAATCTTTGGCAGGCGCTGAAGAATAAAAAATAAATATTTAATAAAGGAACGCTTGTTAAGCTTTAAGTTATATTAAAAGGTTTAACAAGCGTTTCTTATAATGTGAAAAAATGTGTTTTGACATGTATAATATAAAGTTGAATTAGTAATGCTCTATGCGCACAAATGTATGTTATTTATGTAACTACTGTATTTATTAGCAATACAATGATTGAATGTGATACCAACTTTAAGCGTGATGATATTTTTACCAGCGATTTAGTAGCATGTGATTTGTGCTAAATATTACACAAAGTGAAATGATACTTTGTTTGATTGCTATACTGTTGAATTAAATATATCAATGAATCACTGCTATTTGAAATTCATAAATTTATAAGGTGTGGTAATCACGTTAATTTAAAAATAAAGCTATGAAATTTACAATGTAATATTAATATTAGAGGTGACAAAATGAAAGTATTAGTAGCAATGGATGAATTTAATGGTATTATATCTAGCTATCAAGCCAATCGGTATGTAGAAGAAGCGGTTGCTAGTCAAATAGAGAAGGCTGATATTGTTCAAGTACCGTTGTTTAATGGTCGGCATGAACTGATGGATTCTGTCTTTTTATGGCAGTCAGGTACCAAATACAGAGTGGTTGCACATGATGCAGATATGAATGAAGTTGAAGCTGTTTATGGTATTACTGATAATGGCATGACAATTATTGAAGGTAATCTATTTTTAAAAGGTCAACGTCCAATTATAGAAAGAACGAGTTATGGTTTAGGTGAAATTATACTTGACGCAATAGAAAATGGCGCTGAACATTTAATAATTTCGCTAGGTGCTATTGGTAGTTTTGATGGTGGCGCTGGCATGCTTCAAGCACTCGGTGCTAAATTTTATGATGACGAAGCTCAAGAAATCGATGTTACACAAGGCAGTCGTGTTTTAAAATATATTCGTCGTATAGATGTATCTCAAGTTAATCCTAAGTTGAAAGAGATTAGAATCCAACTTATGTCAGATTTTGACAGTAAATTGTATGGTAAAAATAGTGAAATCATGCAAACGTATGAAACGCATCAAATTTCGCATCAAGAAGCAGGAGAGATAGATAATTTAATATGGTATTTAAGTGAGATGTTTAAAGCCGAATTGAAAATTGCACTAGGGCCTATTCAAAGAGGAGGCGCTGGTGGAGGTATAGCTGCAATGTTGAATGGTTTATACAGTGCTGAGATTATGACGAGTCATGAATTGGTAGACCAAATTACACATTTAGAGTCATTAATTCAACAAGCAGATTTAATAATTTTTGGTGAAGGTGTGAACGAACAAGATCAAATTTTAGAAACGACTACTGTTCGCTTAGCAGAGCTAGCTACAAAACATGACAAACCGTCAATCGCAATTTGTGCAACAGGTGATAAGTTCGATTTGTTTGAATCGATGGGTGTAACAGCAATGTTTAATACATTTATAGAAATGCCTCAATCCTTTACAGATTTTAAAATGGGAATTCAAATTAGACATTATACAGTTCAAGCGATTAAGTTATTAAAAACACAATTTGATGTTAACTAATAAAATACAAATGCAAAACCGTCAATTTCTATTATAATCATATAGAAATTGACGGTTTTTTTAAATTCTACAAAAATCAGCAGGTGTTCGAAGTTACAATCATAAGACATAAATTTTTTAAAATTACTTTTAATACATCTACGTATGATAAGAAACAACACCACCATAATGTTGGCACCCAGTGCCAGTGGAGTGGTATCGTCTGATTAACAAATACAAGTTTGAGGTTGATATGAAATATGTGTTGGAATAGCATGAACAATCCAAACTGTAAGGTACAAAAATAAAAAAGGGAGTAGGACAGAAATCTAATTTTTTGAAAAGATTTCGTTGTCCTACTCCGACAAGGATGACAAGCATTAAAATGTATAAAATGAGCGCTATATCCGAGTCATTTCTATTTAATCATTCTTTTGATAAGTTTGTACGACTTCTTGAGCGATACCTACTATGACATCTACAGCTTTTTCCATGACATCGATAGAAGCATATTCGAAAGGTCCATGGAAGTTATCACAGCCAGTAAAAATGTTAGGTGTTGGTAAGCCCATAAATGATAGTTGTGAACCATCTGTGCCACCACGTATCGGTTCAGTATTAGCTGGAATATCTAACTGGTCAAAGACACGTTTAGGAATGTCTATAACATGTGGTTTTGGCTTAATTTTTTCTCCCATATTGTAATATTGATCGTTTATTTCAACTTCGATTGGCGCATCTTCAAAATGACTATTGATATCATTTTGAATTTTTACTAAACGTTTTTTACGTAAATCAAATTCATGCTTATCGTGATCACGAATAATATAGTAAAGTTTTGCTTTCTCAACATCACCATCAAATTTCATTAAATGATAAAAGCCTTCATAACCTTCTGTACGTTCAGGTACTTCGTTTTGAGGTAAAAGAGCGTTGAATTGTTGACCTAAGAGCACAGCATTGACCATCGCATCTTTAGCAGAACCTGGATGAACATTAACACCGTGACAAGTTACAATTGCTTCTGCAGCATTAAAACTTTCATATTGTAACTCACCAAATTGGCTGCCATCCATAGTATATGCAAAGTCAGCATTAAAACGTTCAACGTCAAATGCATGTGGGCCTTTACCAATTTCTTCATCAGGCGTAAATGCTACTCTGATACGACCGTGTTTGATTTCTGGATGCGATGTTAAATATTTTAAAGCTTCCATAATTTCGACGACACCAGCTTTATCATCTGCACCTAATAATGATGTGCCATCTGTAATCATTAAAGTATGTCCCTCTACTTGTTTCATAGCAGGAAAGACATCTTGACTTAAAACTCGATTTGTATCACCGAGCTGAATGGGTTTCCCATCATACTGCTCAATAATTTGTGGATTGACATTTGTAGCATTAAAATCAGGTGAAGTATCAACATGCGCAAGAAAACCAACAGTTGGAATAACTTCGTTAACATTACTTTCTAATGTTGCAAACAAGTATCCATTTTCATCAACATCAGTTTCTAGCCCTAAATCAGTTAATTCGTCATTCAATAAATTCAATAAATCCCACTGTTTATTAGTGGAAGGTGTTGAATTTGAATGTGGATCAGATTGTGTATCAATTTTGACATATCTTGTAAGTCGCTCAATAATATCATTTTTCATAAAAACACCCCTTATGCTCTGTTATTCATATTATATGATTTCTTATATATTTTACCATTCATTTTGCCAATGTGTTGTTTTATACGTGTATAAAGATAATAAATAATCTCTGCACACAAAATACCAAAGGCAATTGCACCTGAAATAAGTGTTACCTCGAGAAATGTATTAACAGCATGTGTATATTGGTTGCTCACTAAGTAGCGTGTTGCCTCATAAGCAAGTCCACCAGGAACGAGTGGGATGATGCCAGGCACAATAAAGATGATGACTGGTCTTTTATAACGTCTACTCATAGTATGACTCATAATTGCCAATATAAAACTTCCTAGGAACGAAGCCATTACCTTTCCTAGTTCAACATCAAGTGTCACTTTATATATAATCCATCCCATAGCACCAACGAAACCGCAAGCTAAAAGGAGACGTCGAGGTGCATTAAAAATGACAGAAAATAGCATTGTCGCTAAATAACTAACAATAAATTGTAAAACATAGTAGCCAATGACCATTTGAGCACTCCTTTTTAAAATATTAATAAAACGATTGCAACACCAGCACCTATAGCAAATGATGTTAGGGCTGCTTCCACACCACGAGACATACCGGCGATGAGTTCGCCTGCCATGAGGTCTCGGATAGCATTTGTAATTAAAATACCAGGGACTAGTGGCATGACGCCTGCAATGGTAATAATATCTTGGTTTGCTGCCATGCCTAATTTTGAAAATGTAGCTGCTATTGTAATAACAACTGCAGCACTAATAAATTCCGAAAAGAATTTTATTTGTATATAACGTTGAACAAAATCAAAAGTTAAAAATGCACCAGCTCCTGCAAGAATTGCAAAAAAGAAGTCATTCATAACACCGCCAAACATAAATAAGAAAAAACCACATGCAATGGCGGCAGCAAAAAATTTAGTGATAGATGAAAACTGTAATGATGCATGATGTAAATGTATAAGTTCAGATTTTGCTTCATCTATACTTAACTGATTATTAGAAATCTTTCTAGATAAACTATTAGTTAATGCAATTTTTTCTAAATCAGTCGTTCGCTCACGTATGCGGATAAGTCTTGTGTTTGTTCGATTATTGAGTGAAAAAATAATCGCTGTAGACGTGACAAAACTATATGTATCATCTAAGCCAAAACTTGCTGAAATTCTATTCATCGTATCTTCAACACGATAAGTTTCAGCACCACTTTCAAGCAATATTCTGCCTGCAATGAGTACAACGTCAATCACTTTATCTTCATCAATGATAGTGATCGAATCAGACATAGCTGGGCACCTCCTAAATTTTTCATAAATCAATAAAAAGTTTACCGTGTACTAAGGTAACTTTCAATAATATTTATTTCAGTATAGATTGTTATTATAATTACCTCCTATATTGTAACAAACTTAAATTTGTAAATGATATGTTTAATTTTAAAAAATTTTGAAGGAATACTTACGCATTGTTATATCTTACGATTATGTGTATGTTTACAATAATGTTTTTAGAGTTATACTTTCAAAAGAACGATGCGATGAAATACATTGATGTAGATGTTTAAACAGACGCTTTCATAATGTGAATTAAAAAAGCTTGAGACATGAATAACCATTCTCAAATCAAAAAGAACTAATCTCGTATAAAACGTGATTAACCTATAATTTAATTATTTATTTGTCTACTTGACTGGGTGCAATTTATTATATGGATTGGTCCTCTTTATATTAAAAATCTTCCGATTTTGATTGTGCATGCTTGCCTGGGGAT
>NZ_JAESMX010000001.1:160012-309361 GCF_017893405.1 Staphylococcus sp. GDH8C109P
TCGAGCCTGTAGTCTCTCGCTCATATTATTTCCCCGGGCGTCCGCACAATGCAAAATCGTTTGGAATATTTATCAAGATACAAAAGCAATGGCTCATTTGAAACAATTCATTACCTCTAATATATTGAGGAAGTTTTTATTTTATAAAACTAATAACATGAATTAGCTTGAAATCATAAGTAATAAAGAATTGGACCTTTTGATATAAGAATAATATGCGATTTTGATTGTGCATGCTTGCCTTGGGATATGGCTCGAGCCTGTAGTCTCTCACACATACTATTACCCTGGGCATCATCACGTTACAAAAACGGTACAATATATATTAATATTCAAAAAAACAAGGCACTTTCGTATAATTTAATAAACACAACTAAATTAAATTAACGAGGTGCCTCTCTCAAAACCATACACCTTCATATAAAACAATCAATCGCTATAGAGTTAACCCTAAAACAGATGCTTTATTGTCATCACTTTTATTCAATTTCATAGTCAATATCTTGAATAATCTCTCATTGATGATAAGTGTCTTTTTTTCGATGGTACAAAATGCCATAAAACTAAAGAAAGCGTCAATTTCTATATCTTCTCAATAGAAATTGACGCTTATTTTTTTAGTCAGAGATATTTATGTTCTAGACTCTTGGAAATGGCTTCAATTTATTTAGTTATAATTTAACAATAGGGTTAAACATGACTTGATTACGTCCTTCATTTTTAGCCATATGCAACATATCATCTGCGACTTTAAAGACAGTACGTTGTGATTTATAATCATCTTTAGTTAAGTATCCAACACCAATAGAAACTGATAATTTAATCATTTCTTTATTTGGTAAATGGAAAGTAGATTGTTCCACGCCTTTACGGATACTTTCACTTAATTTAACGCATTGATCTAATGTATAGTCGTATAATACTACAGAAAATTCTTCGCCACCGTTACGGTAAATGCTAAATTGTTCTGGGACATAGTTTTTCAGTAATTGTGCGATTTGTCGTAATACAGCATCACCTGAATCATGTGAATACATATCATTAACATCTTTAAATCCATCAATATCGATGAGTAGCAAACCTAAACTTTCATCGTTTTCTTCTGCAATACGTGTTGTTTCATTCAAATGTCTATCGAATTCTTTAACATTGCCTAGACCCGTCAAGTAATCAAATCTATCTTCATTCTCATAGCGATTTACTAAAGAGAAGAAATGCCAAATATCTACGAATGTAATCGAAGAAGTGATTGTTAAAATGAACGATAACGGTATCATATATAACACTTCTTTAAATTCATAATATGGACTGATAAAGGACAAGATGACAAATATGACAAGCGTAATTAGGTTGAGTATTTGTAATGAGATGATGTCATTTTGTTTTAAAAATGGTCCTATTGCTCCGACAATGATGGCTATTACAATTAAAATCATTGCAGTTATAATCGTATAATCGCCAATTAATACATTAACTAAGGACACGATAAACGCCGCTAAAACTGTATAAACCATATTTGTATATCTACCTAAAAATAAAATCGGCACAAAAGATAAATAGAGTACATATTCATTGAAGATAGGGACAGGCTTTACAGATAATAATAATGCTACAATGGTCATTAAAATTGTGACGTATTCTTTTGAAAATATCATATTTTTATTTTCAGAGTACTGTAATCGGTGGAATAAATAAATTCCTGCGACAGTAACCGCAATATTGTAAATAATCGCTTCAAACATTTTTCTTACGCTCCTTTAAATAAACACTTAGTCATTGTAAGTGAAAAGTTACATTTTGTCATCATTGATATTCAGAAATTAATAACATTTGTTTAAAATTCATGTTAGAATACTTATTTGAGTGATTGTAAAATAAATAAATTGTTTATTCTATAAAAAATAAAGTGAATTTCTGCGTTGAATCTCACTAATGATTACATTACTATTTGTATTACTAAAAGTACATCGTGTATTATAGACTTAATTGAATCGTTTATAGAATGACTCGAAATATATAAATTTAATTATGTTTTAAAAACATACATGTGTATATCCATTCCAAATATGATTTCATATTTGGAATATTTATAGAGATTTTAAATTCAAAAATATAAAGACTTAAAATAATGAAGGTGAACTGATGTATACGTTATTATTAATCATTTTTTCAATGATTGTCAGTTTAATACTTACTCCCATTGTCATAAAGGTTTCCCATAAATTGGGTGTTGTCGATCAACCTAATTTTAGGAAAGTACATAAAAAACCAACTTCTGTCTTAGGTGGTACCGTGATACTACTTTCTTTTTTATTAGGGATTTGGTTAGGACATCCAATTGAAACAGAGGTGAAGCCACTCGTCATTGGGGCAGTATTAATCTACTTAGTAGGGTTGATAGATGATATCTATGATCTAACGCCAATCGTAAAATTATTAGGCCAAGTGGTTGCAGCATTGGTTGTCGTTTATTATGGTGTAACCATTGATTTCATCTCTTTACCGATTGGACCAACAATACATTTTGGTATATTAGGTATTCCCATTACAGTGATTTGGATTGTTGCGATTACCAATGCAATCAACTTAATTGATGGTTTGGATGGTTTGGCCTCTGGTGTAGCAACAATCGCATTGATGACTATTGGTTTTATCGCAATACTACAAGCAAATATATTTATAATTATGATCTGTAGTGTGCTTATTGGTGCGTTATTAGGTTTCTTATGTTTTAATTTTCATCCTGCTAAAATATTTTTAGGAGATAGCGGCGCATTACTTGTTGGTTTTATTGTCGGTTTTCTCTCACTATTAGGTTTTAAAAATATTACGTTTGTGTCTTTATTCTTCCCGATTGTGATTTTAGCAGTACCGTTTATAGACACTTTATTTGCTATGATACGACGTGTGAAAAAGGGCCAACGTATTATGCAAGCGGACAAGTCACATCTACATCATAAGTTACTAGAGTTAGGTTATTCACATCGTCAAACAGTAATTTTAATATATTCAATCGCATTGTTATTTAGTCTTTCAAGTATTATTTTATATTTATCACAACCATGGGGCGTACTCATGATGCTTGTACTCATACTCATTACGATTGAACTCATTGTAGAATTTACAGGATTAATAGATGATGATTATAGACCACTCTTAAAATTAATTGAAAATAAAGAGCGACATAAAAAAGATGAATAGTTAGACTACCAATTAGAACCTGAGATATTCATATCTCAGGTTCTAATTTTGTTTTTATGAACAGCAATAAATTAAAGCAACGACTGATATACTTACATTTTAAAATTTTACTTTGATTTCAAATATTAATGTATATCAGTGAGGTTTTTTCATTTCTTTATCTTTGTAGAAGGATAGATATTATTTATGATAGATGGTACGTATAAATAACTTGAAATAGTGATACTTCAGGTTGTTGGTATGTCAAATGGTAACTGAATGATCTCTTGCTCAACTAAATCATAGTTACCAGAAGTAATTTTATTTAGAAAAGCAACAAAATCATCATATTCCGCTTCTACCACATCTATTTGATAACTCACTTTGTCTGTGTAGTTTGTGTTTCTTAAGAAGAAAGATGTTTGCGCTAATTCATATTCAAATTTACCAGTAAAATCATAATCAATCGTGATTGTAGTTGGTATTGCTGAGCGTAAAGCAACACGACCAACTTCGTAAATGACATCTCTCACAGCGCCACTGTATGCTCTTATTAAACCGCCACCACCCAATTTTATACCACCGAAATAACGCGTAACTACGACACAAACATTGTGAACTTCTAGTTTTTTTAATATTTCTAGCATTGGTACGCCTGCAGTTCCACTTGGTTCTCCATCATCATTTGCTTTTTGAATATTCATTTGTGCTCCAACCGTATAGGCTGAACAATTATGTGTTGCTTCCCGATGTTCTGATTTTACCAAGTTGATAAAATCTTTAGCTTCTGCTTCAGAGTCAACAGGTTTGATATGGGCAATAAAGCGCGATTTGCTAATTACATTTTCTATCATATGTTCTTGCTTTATTGTTATGATTGATTCATCCATATTTAAACACTCCAGTCATAGTTTCAATCAATACCTATTATTATACACGGTTCTGAATTCAAGTTTAATGTAAAAATAAATTTTCTTTTAATATAAAATAATGTATCATAGTTGTGAGTATAATTGAGGAGGATTATGATGAAAATTGCTGTATTAACAGATTCGACGAGTTATCTATCTCAAACATTAATTGATAAATATAATATAAATATTGCGCCACTAAGTGTAACTTTTGATAACGGTGAAAATTTTGAAGAAAATGCATCTATTTCAGCAGATGAATTCTACGAAAGAATGAAAGCATCTAAAACAATTCCTACGACAAGTCAGCCGGCAATCGGTGAATTTGTAACTAAATATGAACAATTACGTGATGAAGGCTATACAGATGTCATAGGCGTTTTCCTATCATCAGGTATCAGTGGTACCTATCAAACAGCTACACAAGCGGGTGAAATGGTTGAAGGTATTAATGTTCATACTTTTGATTCGAAAATTTCAGCGATGGCAATGGGGAGTTTCGTATTACGAGCTATTGAATTTATTGAACAAAATGAAACACCGCAGGCTATCATTAAAGAGCTTGAAGCAATGCGAGAAGTCACTGGTGCGAGATTGATGGTAGACGATTTGAAAAACTTGCAAAAAAGTGGTCGTATTACTGGTGCTCAAGCGTGGGTTGGTACGATGTTGAAAATGAAACCAGTCTTAAGATTCGAAGATGGTTTGATTTTACCTGATGAAAAAATACGTACAAAAAAACGTGCACTTAAAGAGATTATCAATAAAGTGATTGAAATCGTTAAAGATTATGAAGAGGTTACTTTATTAGTGATTGGTGGAGACGTTCAAGAAGATACAGACTGGATGTACAATGAATTACAAAAGAACTATCCACAATATAAATTATATCGCTCTTATTTAGGTCCTGTAGTCGCAGCGCATTTAGGCCCAGGGGGTATGGGATTAGGTTTCACAGGTAGATCCATACGTACAGACTAAATGATAGATTCGAAAATACTTTTATCATGTTAAGTAAAGTAGCGTTTTGCGAGAAATACTTGTTATAAATACAACTTGTTCATTCAGTCATTATTGCCAACGATAAGATGACAAATGAGTTGTTTAGCGTTTAAATTTCTGTACGATAAATAAATGAATCAAATATTTTATGGCGGGTCTTTGAAATTAAAGTGAAATTTAATTTTTGACTCGCTTTTTAGTTTGGAGGAAATAAACGATTAAATATTATGGAAGAATGATTAATGTTAAGTCCTTATTAACTGATGAACGCATAAGACAAACGACGAAAGGTGTTATATTAGAAAACGGCTACTGGACGTGTTCGCAATGCCATTCGCACCGACCAACGCATTTTTATAAATATCAATCTATGATATTAAATCAGTCAATCGTCTACTGTAGAAATTGTATCAATATGGGGAGAATGGATAATATTACCGAAGTCTATATCATAGAAAGTCATAATGTAGTGACGCCTTGCCATTATCAATTATCATTCAAATTATCAGAGCAACAGCAATTTGCATCCAACAAAATTGTATCAGCGATTGCAAGCTTCCATTCTCTATTACTTCATGCTGTCACAGGTGCAGGTAAGACTGAGTTGATATTTGAAGGAATTAAATTTGCTAGGAACCAAGGTTATAATGTCGCAATTGTGTCTCCAAGGGTTGATGTTGTTTTAGAAGTGAGCATGAGGATTAAAGCAGCATTCCGCGAAGAAGAAATAGATGTATTGCATTAGTCATCACAGCAACAGTTCAATGGTCATTTTATTATCGCCACAGTTCATCAACTTTATCGTTTCAAACAACATTTTGATGTAATTATTGTAGATGAAGTTGATGCCTTTCCACTACCCACAGAACCAACGCTGATAAAAGCATTACAGCATGCCTCGAAATTAAAACACTGTCATATATTAATGACTGCTACACCTACCAAATCATTAATTAGACAAATCAGCAATTTAGAAATCATTCAATTACCCGCACGCTTTCATAGACATCCTTTACCAGTACCTCAATTTAAATTCCTGAGAATTAATCCCAATAAAAAGCAATATCGATTATTACGATTTTTACAACATCAAGTCAGTCAACAACGATATACGCTCGTCTTTTTTAACGACATTATTTTAATGAAACAATTGTATCAATTATATAAAGATGCCTTACCATCTTTAATATATGTCTACAGTAATGATGTGTTTCGATTTGATAAAGTAAAGCGTTTGAGAAATGGCGAACACGCCATTGTTTTTACCACTACGATTTTAGAAAGAGGCTTTACTATGGCAAAACTCGATGTTGTGATCATAAATAGCCACCAGTTTGATACGAGTGCCATCATTCAAATATCAGGCAGAGTTGGAAGAAAAGCGGAAGCACCAACAGGAAGCGTATTTTGTATGCATGAAGGCATCACAATGTCTATGCTTCAAGCTCAATATCAGATAAAGAAAATGAATAAACTTGCAAAAAAAAGAGGGTGGATAGACTGACAGCGATATGTTTATATTGTCACACTGATTATTCAGAACCGTTAAATGCATTTACCTTTTATAAAAAAGCTTCAAAACTGTGTCATAGTTGTAATCATCAATGGGATTTAATGAAATTAAATGCGACGAAGCGCTGCCCAAAATGTATGAAGTTACTTAATGAAACAGAAAAATTATGCTCAGATTGTACCGAATTATCTTCGAAATATAAATTAATGAATCAATTGTATTGTTTTTACCGATACGATGGTATTGTAAAAGAAATGCTTCAACAATATAAATTTAAAAGAGATGTCGCAATAGCAGAAATAATTGCAGAAAGAATTAAATTGCCTCATTGCAAATATGATTACATTATTCCTATACCGTCTCCTTTATATAGAGATAGGGAAAGAACATTTAATCCTATACAATTCGTATTAGATTTAAAAAATGTTAAATATCATTGTCTGCTAGCGACACACTCATGTATGAAGCAATCAGAATTAAATAAACAAAAACGTATGCAACGACCGAATCCTTTTGAAATAACACAATGTGTAGATTTAAAAGAAAAAAGTATTTTGTTGATAGATGACATATATACTACAGGTATAACGGTTCATAATGCAGGACAGTTGTTATTTGATAGAAAAATCAGAAAACTCGATGTGTTTACGTTTGCACGGTAAGTTATTCGTGGTATTATAGATATAAGCACTATTACCAATATAGAGGTTTTAAAGGAGTCGATTACTATGATCAGATTTGAAATTCACGGAGAGAACCTCACTATTACTGATGCGATTCGCAACTATATTGAGGAGAAAATTGGTAAATTAGAACGTTATTTTAACAATGTGCCAAATGCGACTGCACACGTTAAAGTTAAAACGTACCAAAACTCAGCAACTAAAATAGAAGTAACTATTCCATTGAAAAATGTTACGCTTAGAGCGGAAGAACGTCATGACGATTTATACGCTGGTATTGATTTAATTAATAGCAAATTGGAAAGACAAGTTAGAAAATATAAAACGCGTGTAAACCGTAAAAATAGAAAGAATGACGAACAAGAAGCATTTGCATCATTACCAGAGGAACAAGAAGCAGAAAAAATTCAAAATGATGACAATGATAGTGAAATTGAGATTATTCGTTCAAAAAATTTCAGCTTAAAACCTATGGATTCTGAAGAAGCAGTATTGCAAATGGATTTATTGGGCCATGATTTCTTCATTTTTACAGATCGCGAAACAGATGGCACAAGTATTGTCTATAAAAGAAAAGATGGCAAATATGGACTAATTGAAACAACTGAATAATTCAATTGCATTAGTATCATATTTATAAAAGTAGTAGCGTCCATGATTGAGTGAAATCATGGACGCTCATTTTTTGCTATGTTATTATGTAATAATTTGAAAGTGAACATATATGTTGTGTATATTTTTATTGAGCCAGTGTTTCAATATGTGTTCCAAAACATGTAAGTAAAATATAGGCAGGTAGTACGATAAACGTAATAAGTGTAAATTTAAGCTTATAAATGATATTATAAATTGTTGTAAACGAAGAGTTATAATGAGTTATAAAGCTAAAGGAGCGAACAGAATGGGTTTTTTATCAAAAATTGCAGATGGCAATAAAAGAGAAATAAAACGCCTTGGTAAATTAGCCGACAAAGTCCTTGCACTAGAAGAGGATATGTCGATATTAACTGATGAAGAAATTAAAGAAAAAACGAAAAAATTTCAAGCGCAAGTTCAAGAAGAAGAAGATATTAAAAAACAAAATAAAATTTTAGATGATATTTTACCAGAAGCATTTGCTTTAGTTAGAGAAGGATCCAAACGTGTGTTTAACATGATTCCTTATAAAGTACAAGTTATGGGTGGTATAGCGATTCACGGTGGCGATATTTCTGAAATGAGAACTGGTGAAGGTAAAACATTAACGGCGACAATGCCAGTTTATTTAAATGCGTTAACAGGACGCGGTGTACATGTTATTACTGTCAATGAATATTTATCTAGCATACAGAGTGAAGAAATGGCTGAATTATACGAATTTCTTGGATTGAGTGTTGGTTTGAACTTAAATAGTAAAACGACTGCAGAGAAAAGAGAAGCTTACGCATGTGATATTACTTATAGTACCAACAACGAATTAGGATTTGATTATTTACGTGATAATATGGTGAATTATGCCGAAGAACGCGTGATGCGACCACTTAATTTTGCGATTATTGATGAGGTAGACTCAATCTTAATTGATGAGGCACGTACGCCATTGATTATTTCAGGTGAAGCAGAGAAATCAACTTCACTTTATACTCAAGCAAATGTTTTTGCTAAAATACTTAAAAGCGAAGATGATTATAACTATGATGAAAAAACAAAAGCAGTCCAATTAACTGAGCAGGGTATTGACAAAGCAGAACGTATGTTTAAAATTGACAACCTTTATGATGTGAAAAATGTTGATATTATCAGTCATATCAATACTGCGTTACGTGCACATGTTACTTTACAAAGAGATGTAGATTATATGGTGAATAACGGTGAAGTATTGATTGTTGACCAATTTACAGGACGTACAATGCCTGGACGTCGTTTTTCAGAAGGTTTACACCAAGCAATTGAAGCTAAAGAAGGTGTGAAAATTCAAAACGAATCAAAAACGATGGCTTCAATCACATTCCAAAACTATTTTAGAATGTATAATAAGTTATCTGGTATGACAGGTACTGCAAAAACAGAAGAAGAAGAATTTAGAAATATTTACAATATGACAGTTACACAAATTCCTACCAACAGACCAGTACAACGTATTGATAAACCTGATTTAATTTATATCAGTCAAAAGGGTAAATTTGATGCAGTTGTAGAAGATGTCATTCAAAAGCATAAACAAGGGCAACCAGTCTTATTAGGGACTGTTGCTGTTGAAACAAGTGAATATATTTCTAATTTATTAAAAAAACATGGTGTACGTCATGATGTTTTAAATGCGAAAAATCACGAACGTGAAGCAGACATTATCGCAAGTGCTGGCCAACGTGGTGCAGTGACAATTGCTACCAACATGGCTGGTCGTGGTACGGACATCAAATTAGGCGATGGTGTTGAAGAAATTGGTGGCTTAGCAGTAATTGGTACTGAACGTCATGAATCACGTCGTATAGATGACCAATTACGTGGTCGTTCAGGTCGTCAAGGAGATAAAGGTGATAGCCGTTTCTATTTATCCCTACAAGATGAGCTAATGGTGCGCTTTGGTTCGGAACGTTTACAAAATATGATGAATCGATTGGGCATGGATGATTCGACGCCAATCGAATCTAAAATGGTTTCACGTGCTGTTGAATCAGCGCAAAAACGTGTTGAAGGTAATAACTTTGATGCTCGTAAACGTGTGCTTGAGTATGATGATGTACTGCGTAAGCAACGTGAAATTATCTATAGTGAACGTAATGATATTATTGACAGTGACGAAAGTGGCGAATTAATCAATGCAATGCTACGCTCTACGTTAGAAAGAAGTATTCATTATTATGTAAATGAAGAAGATGACGAACCTGACTATGAGCCATTCATCAATTATGTGGAAGATGTTTTCTTGAATGAAGGCGAATTAAAAGTAGAAGATATTAATGGAAAAGATAATGACGATATATTTGAAGTTGTATGGTCAAAAATAGAAATAGCCTTAAAAGATCAAAAAGAAAAAATCGGTACTCAGTTTGATGAATTTGAGCGAATGATTTTACTCCGTTCCATTGACACACATTGGACAGACCATATTGATACTATGGATCAACTACGTCAAGGTATTCATCTACGTTCATATGGTCAACAAAATCCATTACGTGACTATCAAAATGAAGGTCACCAATTATTTGATACGATGATGCAAAACATTGAAGAAGATGTGAGTAAATATATTCTCAAGTCAGTAATTTCAGTAGAAGATGATGTAGAACGTGATAAAACAACTGATTTTGGTAAAGCTGAGCATGTGTCAGCAGAAGATGGAAAGGAAAAAGCGAAAGCAGAGCCTTATGTCAAAGATGAACACATAGGTAGAAATGACCCATGTCCTTGTGGCAGCGGTAAGAAATATAAAAACTGTCATGGCGCTTAAACTTATCTAAAATGATAAACGTGTGAGATAGGATTTATTATTTTTTGTATATCAAACATCTTTTGCAGTTAAATTGTGGCGTTTAACTGTGAAAGATGTTTTTTTAATAATTTAAGCATAGTGGCTAGTGCTTAAGTTGAAATTGGAAGTTTATATTTTGTATCATATGTATGATAATGTAGTAATTGATTTATCAAATATATTTCATTCGTAAAAATTAGGAGAGATGCACAATGGAATTATCTGAAATTAAGCGTAATTTAGATACTTATAAAGAAAAGTTAGAACAACTTAGGGGGTCTCTTTGACTTAGAAGAAAAAGAGACAAACATACAAGAATATGAAGAAATGATGACAGATCCTTCATTTTGGGATGATCAAGATAAAGCTCAAGAAATTATAGATAAGAATAATGCTTTAAAATCGGTTGTTAATGCCTACAGAGATTTAGAAGCAAACATTGAAGATATGGAAACAACACGAGAATTATTGTTAGAAGAAGACGATACATTGATGAAAGATGAATTAGAAGCAAGTGTGCTTCATTTTCAAAACGAGCTAAACCAATTTGAGTTACAATTATTGTTAGATGGACCTTATGACGCGAATGATGCAATTATTGAATTGCACCCTGGTGCAGGTGGTACAGAATCTCAAGATTGGACAAATATGCTGTTGAGAATGTATCAACGTTACTGTGAACAAAAAGGATTTAAAGTTGAAATCGCAGACTATTTGCCTGGGGATGAAGCGGGCGTTAAAAGCGTGACAATGATTGTGAAAGGTCATAATGCATATGGTTATTTAAAAGCTGAGAAAGGTGTACATCGACTTGTACGTATTTCACCATTTGATTCATCTGGTCGTCGACATACATCTTTTGCTTCTTGTGATGTCATACCACAGTTTAATAACACTGAAATAGAAGTGGAGATAAATTCTGATGATATTACCGTTGATACATTTAGAGCTTCAGGTGCAGGTGGTCAACATATCAATAAAACAGAATCAGCTATTAGAATTACCCACCATCCAACAGGTATTGTGGTAAATAACCAAAATGAACGTTCACAAATCAAAAACAGAGAAGCTGCAATGAAAACTTTGAAGTCTAAACTCTATCAATTAAAAATAGAAGAACAAGAACAAGAAATGGCAGAAATCCGCGGTGAACAAAAAGAAATTGGATGGGGAAGCCAAATAAGATCTTATGTATTCCATCCATATGCGATGGTTAAAGATCACAGAACAAACGAAGAGACAGGTAAAGTAGATGCAGTTATGGATGGTGATTTAGGACCATTTATCGAAGCGTATCTACGTAATCAAATGAATCTAAATCATTCAACAAAAGATTAATACTTAAATAGATGTTAATATTATACTAACTTTATGAGTGAGCTGGGAACTAATTGATAACTAATTGTTTTCTAGCTCACTCATATTTTTTATAGGATAATATAGTAAGTAGGACGAGCTATTCACTTCAAACGACTGCTTGATTTTTATTAGTGATTTTTTAATAAAACAACTTTTTAATATGTAAAATGCAAATTAAAATATTACAGTTGAATTTAATCGATGTGCTACTATGATTGAAATTATTGTGATAAAGGTAAGATTAGCATGATTAAGGGCTAATGAGGTGTTCAGTTAATAATTACCTTTTGCATTACAAAACGATAACAATGCTAAAAGTATTAAGCGGATATGCTATATTATGCTTGATTAAATATCGAATAAATTTAGACAGCAAAGGATTGAAACACATAATGAAGAAAGGCTTAACTTTTTCTCTAACTTCTGCAGCACTGTTTTTTGGGGTGAATGGTCTAGCGTCAGCGGATCAAGTATATACAGTGAAAGAAGATACTGATTTATCAAATATAGCGCAAGCATTCGCAACAACGACTAATACAATACAATCATTAAATCATATGGAGTTTGTACAGTCGGTTAAATCAGGGCAAACACTAATACTCCCTGACAAAGATATTGTAGAAGTGAAAGAAGGCGACACACTACAGGGTATTGCGAATAAACATCAAATAAGTTTAAATGAACTTTATCAATTGAATCCATATATTACAGAGACCATTCATCCAGGACAGCTTATAGCTGTTTCTGAAAGAGGTTCATCACATTTAAATAACCAATTTCAAAGCACATACGCACAAAATGACTTAGAAAGTACGTCTAATAGTGATCAATTCACAGTAGGTGTAACAACTAAAAACAATAATACGATCACAAAATTAGCTAACCGTTCTTTACCAGTAAAGCAGCAATCTTGGTCAAATGATAGTATTGATGAACGCGATACTACATCAAACGTTGACAATATTTATAAAAATGGATATCAAACGAAATACTACGCAGCTCAAGAACAGAAACACTTTGCATCCGGCGGGCAGAATTATTATGGTTGGGGTCAGTGTACATACTACGCTTTTGATAGACGTCAACAATTAGGTAAATCTGTAGGAGCGCTTTGGGGCAATGCGAATAACTGGGCCTCAGCTGCACGTCAAAATGGTTATGTTGTTAATTCTACACCTGAAGTAGGCGCTATTTTACAAAGTAACGCTGGAAATTATGGTCATGTAGGCATTGTAGAACGTCAAAACAGTGACGGATCCATTTTGGTTTCGGAAATGAACTGGCGAGGTGTTGGACAAAAATCTTATAGAACCATTTATAATTCGGGACAATATAACTATATTCATTAAGAAGTTAAAACTTATACTTAGAAATTTCACTAGTAATTGTACAAATATATTTAAATTAATAGCCCGGGACATAAATAATGTCTCGGGCTTATTAACATAATGGTCATTAGTGTAGTCATTATATGTCAGAGATATCATTTTTTATGTTCAGTACTTTTCAATAAAATTTGTAATGGACACATCATTTTTTGAAATGATGTAAAATGAATAAAACTTGAAAGACAAATAAATAGGTTATATTTTGAAAATAGAACGATTTGATGATATTTAACGGCATTAAAAAGACATTTTACATGTGGAATGATATTATAAAATCAAGTATAATCAATCATTAAATAAATGAGGAGGCGCTATCATGGGAGTACATCAATATTTTAAACGTTTATCAGACTTAGAAAAATTAATACGATTGCCTGGGAAATTTAAATATTTTGAGCATAATGTTGCTGCACATTCTTTTAAAGTGACTAAAATTGCTCAATATTTAGGTACAGTAGAAGAATATCACGGCAATAAAGTAGATTGGAAAAGCTTATACGAAAAAGCCTTAAACCATGATTTCGCCGAAATTTTTACAGGAGATATTAAAACACCAGTCAAATATGCGAGTGGAGAATTAAAAAAATTATTCTCACAAGTAGAAGAAGAAATGGTAGATCATTTTATCAACGAAGAAATACCAGAACAATATCAATCCATATATCGAGAGCGACTGCAAGAAGGAAAAGATGATTCACTAGAAGGTCAAATTTTATCTGTTGCTGACAAAATTGATTTGTTATATGAAACATTTGGCGAAATTCAAAAACGTAATCCTGAGCCACTATTTTTTGAAATATACGAAATGTCATTAGAAACAATTATGCAATTTGACCATTTGAATTCAGTGCAAGATTTTATAGAAAATATTATTCCTGAAATGCTTACAGAAAGATTTATACCAAAATCGGAATTGCGAGAAACAACGATGTCTATTTTAAATAATAGGAACGGGTGACATGAATGATCTGGTATATACTAGCATCTTTTTTTCCCTGCATACTTGTCGTATTGTTTAGTGTACTGACAAGAAGTAAATGGGTAGGTACTATTTTAACTTTGATTTTAATAGGAACTTCAATTGAAAAAGGTTTTTTTCATGATGAATGGATTATATTTATAGATGTTGCTTCATTATTAGCAGGTTACTTAATTATTGACCAATTAGAACTCCATAAAAAAGAAGATGATTAGGTAATAAGTGTTAAGCAACTTAATTGATACAACATGATAAAAAGTATATAATTATTTAACTTCATTATTATCAGAATAAAAACTTATTAACGCAAACAAACATGGTCATGTACTGTGTTTGTTTTTATTTAGTGAAACACTAATTTACGAACAAATGTTTGTGTTAAAGGTTATAAATCTGTTAAAATATAAACTGTTAATAACATACGCATATAAAATATAGTTATAGTAACTAAAATAAGTCACGTGTTAAATGAGATGTTTAAATCACGTTCGAGCAGATAGAAATATAATAGGAGGCATGTGTCATTATGGAACACTACCCATTTAAATTACAATCGGATTTTGACCCTAAAGGGGACCAACCAGAAGCGATTCGACAAATTGTAGATGGTGTGAATGCAGGGAAGAGACATCAGACATTACTCGGAGCTACAGGTACTGGTAAGACATTTACAATGAGTAATGTGATTCAACAAGTTGGTAAGCCAACTTTAATTATCGCCCATAATAAAACGTTAGCGGGTCAATTATATAGTGAATTTAAAGAATTCTTTCCTGAGAATAGAGTCGAATACTTCGTCAGTTACTACGATTATTATCAGCCAGAGGCCTATGTACCATCAACTGACACTTTTATTGAAAAAGATGCGTCAATAAATGACGAAATTGACCAATTACGTCACTCTGCGACAAGCGCATTATTTGAACGAGATGACGTCATTATTATTGCTAGTGTGAGCTGTATCTATGGTTTAGGTAATCCAGAAGAATATCGTGATTTGGTTGTCAGTGTTCGTGTAGGTATGGAAATGGACAGAAGTGAGTTACTTAAAAAATTGGTAGATGTGCAATATATAAGAAATGATATTGATTTTAGACGCGGTACGTTTCGTGTTAGAGGCGATGTTGTAGAAATCTTCCCAGCTTCTCGTGAAGAAATGTGCATTCGTGTTGAATTTTTCGGGGATGAAATTGATAGAATTCGTGAAGTTAATTATTTAACTGGAGAAGTGTTAAGAGAGCGCGATCACTTTGCAATTTTCCCAGCTTCCCACTTCGTTACCCGAGAAGAAAAAATGAAATCTGCTATCCAACGTATTGAAAATGAACTTGAAGAACGTTTGTCAGAGTTGCGTTCGGAAAATAAATTGCTTGAAGCTCAACGCCTAGAACAAAGAACGAATTATGATTTGGAAATGATGAGAGAAATGGGATTTTGTTCAGGTATCGAAAATTATTCTGTACATTTAACACTAAGACCTATGGGTTCAACACCTTATACATTGCTCGATTATTTTGGAGATGATTGGCTTGTGATGATTGATGAATCGCATGTGACATTACCACAAATCAGAGGTATGTATAACGGTGACCGTGCGCGTAAACAAGTACTTGTTGATCATGGTTTTAGGTTACCAAGTGCTTTAGACAATAGACCGTTAAAATTTGAAGAATTTGAAGAAAAAACAAAACAACTCGTGTATGTGTCTGCAACACCAGGACCTTATGAATTAGAACATACAGATGAAATGGTGGAACAAATTATTCGTCCAACAGGATTATTAGATCCTAAGATAGAAGTTAGACCAACAGAAAATCAAATTGATGACTTGCTCAGTGAAATACAAGAACGTATTAATCGAAATGAACGTGTATTAGTAACTACATTGACTAAAAAGATGAGTGAAGACTTGACCACGTATTTGAAAGAAGCAGGTATTAATGTGAATTATTTACATTCTGAAATTAAAACTTTAGAACGTATTGAAATTATTCGAGATTTACGTGTGGGTACCTATGACGTGATTGTTGGTATTAACTTGTTAAGAGAGGGTATTGATATACCAGAAGTATCTCTTGTTGTCATATTAGATGCAGATAAAGAAGGCTTCTTACGTTCGCAAAGATCACTTGTCCAAACAGTAGGTCGTGCAGCACGTAATAGTGGCGGTGAAGTTATTATGTATGGAGATAAAATCACAGATTCAATGCGTTATGCACTAAATGAAACAGAGCGTCGTAGATCGATTCAACAAGCATATAATGAAAAATATAATATTACACCTACCACAATTAATAAAAAAATTCACGATGTTATCAGTGCTACTGTTGAAACAGACGAAACAAACGAAGCGCAACGTACGGAAGTACCTAAAAAAATGACGAAAAAAGAGCGCGAAAAAACCATTAGTAATATAGAAAAAGAAATGAAACAAGCAGCTAAAGATTTAGACTTTGAAAAGGCAACTGAACTCAGAGATATGTTGTTTGAATTAAAAGCAGAAGGGTGACGAAAATGAAGCAACCATCCATTGTAGTTAAAGGGGCACGTGCCCACAATTTAAAAGATGTTGATATTGAAATACCTAAAAATGAACTTATAGTAATGACGGGGTTATCTGGCTCAGGCAAATCTTCATTAGCTTTTGATACGATTTATGCAGAAGGGCAACGTAGATATGTAGAATCATTAAGTGCTTATGCAAGACAATTTCTAGGACAAATGGATAAGCCAGATGTTGATACTATTGAAGGTTTATCTCCTGCGATTTCAATAGACCAAAAAACAACGAGTAAAAATCCAAGATCTACGGTTGCTACTGTTACTGAAATCTATGATTACATTCGTCTATTATATGCACGTATTGGAAAGCCATATTGCCCAAATCATGGTATAGAAATTGAATCTCAAACTGTACAACAAATGGTCGATCAGGTTTTGCAACTTGAAGCGCGCAGTAAGATTCAATTACTGGCACCTTTAGTAAGTCATAGAAAAGGTGCGCATGAAAAGTTAATTGATGACATTAGTAAAAAAGGATACGTACGTGTGCGTGTTGATGGCGAAATTACGGATGTAAATGAAGTGCCAAATTTAGATAAAAATAAAAACCATACGATAGAAGTTGTTGTAGACCGACTTGTAATCAAAGAAGGTATTGAAACACGTCTAGCTGATTCTATAGAAACGGCATTACAACTAGCAGAAGGTAATATAATCGTAGATATCATTGATGGCGATGAACTAAAATTTTCCGAAAATCATGCTTGCCCTATATGTGGATTTTCAATCGGAGAATTAGAACCACGCATGTTTAGCTTTAACAGCCCATTTGGAGCATGTCCAACTTGTGATGGTTTAGGACAAAAACTAATGGTAGATTTAGACTTAGTTGTTCCTGATAAGGATAAATCATTGAATGAAGGTGCAATTGTTGCTTGGGAATCTTCAAGTTCAGACTTTTATCCAACACTATTAAATCGTGTCTGTGAAGTATATAAAATAAATATGGATAAACCATTCAAAAAATTAACAGAACGCCAAAAAGATATTATTCTTTATGGTTCCAAAGATAAAGAAATTGAATTTACATTCAAGCAGCGCAACGGACAAACAAGAAAACGTACGATGGCGTTTGAAGGTGTTATAAATAATATCAATAGACGTTATCATGATTCGCCATCAGAACTCGTAAGAGAAATGATGAGTAAATACATGACAGAACTTACTTGTGAAACATGTCATGGCAAACGTTTAAGTCGCGAAGCTTTGTCTGTGTATGTGGACGGGAAAAATATCGGTGAAGTGGTAGAGCACTCTATTAAAGATGCACTGTATAACTATGAACATATCACATTATCAGAGCAAGACAGAAAAATTGCTAATCAAATTTTAAAAGAGATTAATTCTAGATTAGAATTTTTATATAATGTAGGATTAGAGTATTTAACACTCAATCGTGCTTCTGGTTCATTGTCAGGTGGTGAGGCACAACGTATACGTTTAGCAACTCAGATTGGTTCAAGACTATCTGGTGTTTTATATGTTTTAGATGAGCCTTCTATTGGATTACATCAGCGTGATAATGATCGGCTAATTAGCACTTTAAAAGAAATGCGAGATTTAGGTAACACTTTAATCGTTGTTGAACATGACGATGATACAATGCGTGCCGCAGATTACTTAGTAGATGTAGGACCAGGTGCTGGAGACCACGGCGGTGAAATTGTTGCGAGTGGTACGCCAAAACAAGTTATGGCAAATACAAAGTCTTTAACTGGTCAATATTTGAGTGGTAAGAAGAAAATTCAAGTGCCAGAATCTCGTCGTGAAGTTACGGATAGAAAGATTAGTGTCAAAGGCGCACGCAGCAATAATTTGAAAGATATTAATGTAGACTTTCCGCTTTCAACGATGAATGTCGTTACGGGTGTGTCTGGTTCCGGTAAGAGTACATTAGTCAATGAAGTACTTTATAAATCATTAGCCAAAGAGATAAATAAATCTAAAGTTAAACCAGGTGATTATGATGAAATTAACGGTATAGATCAACTTGATCGTATTATCGATATTGATCAATCGCCAATTGGTAGAACGCCGCGTTCTAATCCAGCAACGTATACAGGTGTTTTTGATAACATACGAGATATCTTTGCTCAAACAAACGAAGCGAAAGTCAGAGGTTATTCTAAAGGTCGCTTTAGTTTTAATGTTAAAGGTGGTCGCTGTGAAGCATGTAAAGGTGACGGTATCATTAAAATAGAAATGCATTTTTTACCAGATGTCTATGTACCTTGTGAAGTTTGTGGCGGTTCGAGATACAACCGTGAAACACTAGAAGTAACATACAAAGGTAAAAACACTGCGGATATCTTGGCAATGACTGCCGAAGAAGCAACAAACTTTTTTGAAAATGTCCCTAAAATACATCGGAAATTGAAAACTTTAGTAGATGTTGGTTTAGGTTATGTTACTTTAGGACAACCGGCTACGACATTATCTGGTGGTGAAGCACAACGTGTTAAACTTGCTTCAGAATTGCATAAACGCTCTACTGGTCGTTCAATATATATATTAGATGAGCCAACGACTGGTTTGCATGTTGATGATATTAGCCGATTATTAAAAGTGTTAAATAAATTGGTTGATAATGGTGACACAGTTGTCATCATTGAACACAATTTAGACGTTATTAAAATGGCTGATTATATTATTGATTTAGGCCCAGAAGGCGGAGACGGTGGTGGTACTATCGTTGCGACAGGTACACCAGAGGATATTGCAAAAGTGAAAGAAAGCTACACTGGACAATATTTAAAACCAGTATTAGAAAGAGATACAGTTCAAGCATAATAGTTTATTGACCAATCTCTGAAAAAATATATAAAATATTAGCTACTCCATACAAGAAGGCATGTTGATGTGTCTAGAATGTATGGAGTAGTTTTTTGATATCAAGCATTTTATCCTAGTCAAGCTTATCCAACCTTGCTGGATTGTAACGATGTAATCATTTAAAATAAATGGGATTACTAACCATTTTAGTAATTTTATTCAAAAATAATATAGGGTATGATAAAAACGATAGGATTTATTTTAGACTTCTGTACTTTTTTATATAGATTATCAGTCCTTTTTGATATGATAATGACATATGAAATTTCAGGAGAAATATTAATAGAGGTGAACCTATGTTAACAACAAAGAGTTTAATTGAACGCTTTAACCTTGAGCTTATAGCTGGGGAGTCGGGCTTAAATAAACAAATAAAAAATACAGATATATCAAGACCAGGGTTAGAAATGGCTGGATATTTTTCGCACTATGCCTCTGACCGCATTCAATTGTTAGGAACAACAGAATTATCATTTTATAATTTACTACCGGATGAAGAGCGCAAAGGACGCATGAAAAAATTATGTCGACCAGAAACACCAGCAATTATAGTGACAAGAGATTTAGAGCCACCGGAAGAGCTTGTAGCATCAGCGAAAGAATTTGATACACCACTCATTACGTCAACAATTGCAACAACACAATTAATGAGTCGTTTAACGACTTTCTTAGAACATGAACTTGCACGTACTACTTCGTTGCATGGTGTACTGGTAGATGTGTATGGTGTTGGTGTACTTATAACAGGAGACTCAGGTATCGGTAAAAGTGAAACTGCACTTGAACTAATTAAACGTGGTCACAGACTTGTCGCGGATGACAATGTAGAGATTAGAGAAATTAGTAAAGATGAACTGATTGGTAGACCACCTAAATTAATAGAACATTTATTAGAAATTAGAGGTTTAGGTATTATAAATGTAATGACACTCTTTGGTGCAGGTTCTATTTTGACCGAAAAGCGTTTACGTTTAAATATTCATTTAGAAAATTGGCATAAAGATAAATTGTATGATCGCGTTGGTTTGAATGAAGAAACATTGCGCATCTTAGACACTGAGATTACTAAAAAGACAATACCAGTTAGACCAGGTCGTAACGTAGCAGTTATCATTGAAGTTGCAGCGATGAACTATCGACTTAATATCATGGGGATTAATACTGCAGAAGAATTCAATGATCGCTTAAATGCTGAAATTATGCGTAATGGTAGCAACAATAAGGAGAATAAATGATGATATTGAATTACATTGATCCAATTGCATTTGAGCTTGGTCCAATATCTGTTCATTGGTATGGCATTATCATCGCCGTGGGTATACTATTAGGTTATTTTATTGCTCAGGAAAGTGTTAAACGCATAGGTTTTGATAAAGATATATTGATTGATATCATCTTTTGGAGTGCAATTTTTGGTTTTATCGTAGCTAGAATTTATTTTGTTATTTTCCAGTGGCCTTATTATGCACAACATCCAATAGAAATACCTATGATTTGGTATGGAGGGATTGCGATCCATGGTGGTCTGATTGGCGGTTTTATCACAGGTATCATTGTATGTAGACAAAAAAATATCAATCCATTTCAAATTGGTGATGTGATTGCACCGAGTTTGATTTTAGGACAAGGTATTGGCAGATGGGGGAACTTTATGAATCATGAAGCCCATGGTGGTCCTGTGACTAAATCATTTTTAGAAAATATGCATATTCCGGACTTTATTATTAACAATATGTATATTGATGGTCAATACTATCACCCAACGTTTTTATACGAATCTATATGGGATATTCTAGGATTTGTAATATTAATTTCATTGAGAAAACACTTACGTATAGGTGATACTTTTGCACTATATCTTATCTGGTATTCTATAGGTAGATTCTTTGTAGAAGGTTTACGTACAGATAGTTTGATGCTCACGAGTGATATACGTGTTGCGCAACTCATGTCTGTCGTACTTATTGTTGCAGGCATTGTCCTTATGATAATTAGAAGAGTGAGATATAATGCACCAAGATATAAAGATGTTGGCCCTTTAACATGGTCAAAGCAAAAGGTGAAGTGATAGAATATAATGCGTGACTTAAAAAAGCTAAAAGTTAATGGTAAAAATCCATTATGGCATATGTATCGCTACATAAGCCGTGTCAAAATGTTTAAACAAACAGTGATTATAGAAGTTTGTCGCTACTTACCTAATGTGAAATTAAAACATTGGATGTATCGTAATTTATTAAATATGAATATAGGTGCACATACTGCATTTGCTTTTAAAGTTGTACCTGATTTACTGCATCCTGAGTATATAACGGTTGGTAAAAACTGTATCATAGGTTATAACACAACTATTTTAACGCATGAGTTTTTAGTAGATGAATTTCGAACAGGGCATGTATATATTGGAAATCATACGTTAATCGGAGCTAATGTAACAATTTTGCCTGGTGTAAAAATAGGAGATTATGTGAAGGTTGGCGCAGGTACTATTGTATCCAGGGACATCCCGAATCACACGTTAGCATATGGAAATCCAATGCAACTGAAAAAATGACTAAATACAGGAGGTGAACATGGATGGCGCAAAACAGCAATAAAATTATTTCAATGAAACTTGATAGTCCTTTTTATACAAAATTAGCTGATCAAAAATATCAACAGCAAGATTATAAAAAGGCAGCAGAATACTATGAAAAAGTGCTTGAAATGTCACCCCAAGAAATTGATGTTTTTGAAATTAAAGTAAAATTATCAGAATGTCTCGCACATCTTGGTTATAACAATAGAGCAGAACATATTTTTTATGAAATGATCGCTAAACAAGAATCGGTAGTGGATAGTTACTATCAACTCAGTCAATTAAATATTACGCTCAATGAAGCAAATAAAGCTTTTTTATTCGGCATGAATTATGTCATTTTAGCAGATGATGACGACTACCAGGAAGAATTAGAAGAAATGTTTGAGGTTACTTATAACTCCGAAGAAAAGATTGAGGTTGAATGCCAATTATTTGCGGTTCAACTCATTTTTCAATATTTATTTTCACAAGGCAGACTGCCCGAAGCAAGAAACTTTGTTTTAAATCAAAATGAAGCGATTCAAGATCATCGAGTAGTTAGAAATTTATTAGCCATGTGTTATCTATACCTCAATGAATATGATACTGCTAAAGAAATGTTTGAACGCTTGCTTAATGAGGACAATACTGATGTACATGCACTTTGTCATTACACTTTATTGTTATATAACACCAATGAAAAAGAAAAGTATCAACGTTATTTGAATATTTTAAGTAAAGTTGTACCTATGAATGATGATGAATCCTTCAAGTTAGGTATCGTACTTTGTTATTTAAAGCGATATGAAGCTTCTCAAAAATTGCTGCAACCACTTTATAGAAAAGGGAAATTTCTCTCTATACAAATGTATAATGCTTTGAGCCACAACAATTATCATCTCAATCATCTCGAAGACAGCAAATATTTTTGGTCTAAGTTACAAGAAATATCAAAGGTTGATGTAGGTTATGCGCCTTGGGTAATTGAGCAAAGCAAGGCGTATTTCAACCAACAAGTATTGCCACTATTATTGAGTGAAGATAGTCATCGTAGGTTATACGGGATTTTCTTATTAAATCAATTAAAAGGTCGTGAAGTCTTACTGACACAAGACATATGGGCTGTTTTAGAAGATATGAATGATTATGAAAAATTATATTTAACTTATCTCATTCAAGGTTTACAGTTAAATAAGTTAGATTTTATTCATAGAGGCATGTTAATGTTGTATAATATTGAATACTTGAAAAATAACTCAGAATTATTTATTGTATGGATTGATAAAGCAGAGGCGATTATAGCAGAACAAGCAGATTTAACTAATGTAGATGATTATGTTGCTGCTTTTGTTTATATGTATTATCGGAGTATGGATACTAAGATTACCAAACAACAAGTATTAGAATGGTTTGATATAACGGCTTATCGTTTAAATAAAACAATAGACTATTTGGTAAGCATATAATTTTATGAAATGCAAGAAATCATATATAATGCGTATAATGAATTAATAAACAGGAGGCAATTTAAATGGCTGAACAAGTGGATTTTGATGTTGCGATTGTAGGTGCAGGGCCAGCTGGTATGACTGCTGCCGTGTATGCATCACGTGCAAACTTAAGTACTGTAATGATTGAACGTGGTATGCCAGGTGGACAAATGGCAAATACAGAAGAGGTTGAAAACTTCCCAGGTTTTGAAATGATTACTGGCCCAGATTTATCAACTAAAATGTTTGAACATGCTAAGAAATTTGGCGCAAAATATCAATATGGTGATATCAAATCAATTGAAGACAAAGGTCAATATAAAGTCATAAATCTTGGTAACAGTGAGATTACCGCGCGAGCTGTGATTATATCTACGGGTGCTGAATATAAAAAAATTGGTGTGCCCGGTGAACAAGAATTAGGTGGTCGCGGTGTGAGTTATTGTGCAGTATGTGATGGTGCATTCTTCAAAAACAAAAATTTATTTGTTATCGGTGGTGGAGATTCTGCAGTTGAGGAAGGTACATTCCTTACAAAATTCGCTGACAGTGTAACAATCGTTCACCGTAGAGATGAACTACGTGCACAAAAAATCTTACAGGATCGTGCATTTAAAAATGATAAAATCGACTTTATTTGGAGTCATACACTTAAAACAATCAACGAAAAAGATGGTAAAGTTGGTTCAGTTACTTTAGAATCAACAAAAGATGGCGCTGAACAAACTTTCGATGCTGACGGTGTTTTCGTATACATTGGTATGAAACCATTAACAGCACCATTTGAAAATTTAGGCATTACAAATGAAGTAGGCTATATTGTCACTAATGAAGATATGAGTACGAAAATCCCAGGCGTTTATGCTGCTGGCGACGTACGTGCAAAAGGTCTACGCCAAATCGTAACTGCAACAGGTGACGGCAGTATCGCAGCACAAAGTGCAATTTCATATATTGAAGAATTAAAAGATGTTATAGAAGCATAAGATTAAAATATATTATTTATAGAGTTTAATTGAATAATAACGAGATTCAGACAGGCTAGAATGTATCGACCTTACATTAATCATGTAGGTTCAGCATTCTAGCTTTTTTACATAATCTTATTTTAAGTGTAAATGTACAGTGTTAGCTCAATGAATCACTTGTGTGAGGTATAAACCTAATATATATTTCAAGAGCTATATACTAAATAAATCGCACAGACGCTAATTTATTATAAATTATGCTAATCGAAAAAGGATAAAGGTTCAATTACATTTATGGATACAAATTTATTTCATCTATGTCAGTGTACGATAGTATTTAGGGTCAATTAAGTGATAAAACTACTACCAAAGTCGTTTTTCATGTAAAATATAATGTGATAGCATAGTGGTCATAAACTGACTAAGTTAAAATGATTGCGTAGATTGATATAAAAAATTCCAGAACAATAAATGGAATGTCTAAAAATAATCTTTGGATGGTGTAAAGTAATGCAGCGAGAAGAAAAAGAAGTGACTAAAAGTGAATTATTAGTTGTGACGGGTTTGTCTGGCGCAGGTAAGTCCGTTGTCATACAAAGTTTAGAAGATATCGGTTATTTTTGTGTAGACAATTTACCTCCGATACTGTTGCCGAAGTTTGTAGAATTAATGGGTCAAGGAAATCCTTCGTTGCAAAAGGTAGCCATTGCCATTGATTTAAGAGGGAAAGAACTTTTCAAATCATTGATTAAAGAAATCGATCAAATCAAAAGTAACTCAGACATTATCGTTGATATGATGTTCTTAGAAGCATCCAATGAAAAGTTGATCTCGCGTTATAAGGAGACACGACGTGCGCATCCATTAAATGAACAAGGTCAACGTTCGTTAATTGAAGCTATTGAAGAAGAACGCACTTTACTCTCTGAGATACAAAGTTTAGCAAACTACACGATTGATACATCATTTATGAAACCCAAAGAGCTTCGTAAGCGAATCGGAGATTACTTTAATCAAAGTAATTATCAAACATTTAATATAAATGTAACTAGTTTTGGTTTTAAACATGGAATTCAGATGGATGCGGATTTAGTGTTTGATGTGAGGTTTTTACCTAACCCTCATTATGTGGATGAACTCAGACCTTTAACTGGAGAAGATGAAGCGGTATATAATTACGTTATGAAATGGAAAACAACAAATATTTTTTATGAGAAATTGATGGATTTATTAAAATTTATGATTCCAGGATATAAAAAAGAAGGTAAATCACAACTTGTGATTGCAATTGGTTGTACCGGAGGCCAACATCGTTCTGTAGCTTTAGCTAAACGTATTGGTGCTGAGCTCAACGAAAATTTTGACTATAATGTATATGTGCATCATAGAGATGCTCAAATTGAAAGTGGCGTGAAGCAAAAAAATGAAAAGAATTAAACTTGTACTTATTGGTGGTGGTACAGGTTTATCTGTTTTAGCACGTGGGTTAAAAGACTTTCCAATAGATATTACGACCATTGTCACAGTTGCTGATGATGGAGGTAGTACGGGGAAAATCAGAAATGAAATGGATATTCCTGCACCTGGTGACATACGAAATGTTATTTCAGCACTTAGCGATTCAGAATCAACAATTGAAAGATTGTTCCAATATCGTTTTAAAGAAAATCAAGTTGAAGGTCATTCTTTAGGCAACTTGTTAATAGCTGCATTAACGAATATGAATGATGATTTTGGACATGCGGTAAAAGAGTTAAGTAAAATTTTAAATATAAGAGGTCGAGTGATACCATCTACAAATTCCAGTGTACGCTTAAATGCAGTGATGGAAGACGGTGAAATTGTTTATGGCGAATCAAAAATTCCTAAAAAAAATAAAAAGATAGAACGAGTATTTTTAGAACCAGAAAATGTAGAGCCCATGGAAGAAGCTGTTGAAGCGATAGAAGATGCGGACTTAATCGTTTTAGGACCTGGTTCGTTATATACAAGCGTAATTTCTAATCTATGTGTTAAAGGTATTGCGGATTCATTATTAAAATGTGATGCGCCAAAGTTATATGTATCAAATGTTATGACACAACCTGGAGAGACAAATCATTACACTGCCTTAGATCATGTTGATGCAATACATAATCACATGGGGTGTCATTGTATAAACTATGCTATATGTAGTACTCAGACGTTCAACGCCGATGTTTTACGTCGTTATAAAGAAGATGGCGCAGATCCAGTTAAATGCAACATGAAAGATATGGAAGCACAAAAGATAAAAGTTTTTACACACGAAAATCTGGTAGAAGTATCACAAGAAAATTATGTTAGACATAATACAGAGGTTTTGTCTAAAATGATTTACGAGATTGCTATGAGAGAAACAGAAACGATTGAATTTAACCGAGATAAATAAAATTGTAAAACAAACTAAGTATTAAACTTAGATAAGAAGGGACTGAAGATGTATGAGCTTTGCATCAGAAATGAAAAATGAACTTACGAGAATAGAAGTAGATGAAACAAATGCAAAAGCAGAGCTCAGTGCACTCATACGAATGAACGGTGCACTCAGTCTTTCCAACCAACAATTTGTGATTAATGTTCAAACTGAAAATGCTACGACAGCAAGACGTATATATTCCTTAATAAAAAAAGTGTTTAATGTTGAAGTAGAGCTACTTGTAAGAAAAAAAATGAAATTAAAAAAGAACAATATTTATATTTGCAGAATTAAAGTACGTGCCAAAGAAATTTTAGATGAATTAGGTATTTTGAAAAATGGTATCTTTACGCATGAAATAGATGAAACGATGATTCATGAAGATGAAATGAAAAGAAGTTATCTACGTGGCGCTTTTCTAGCAGGTGGATCAGTGAATAATCCTGAAACATCTTCCTATCATTTAGAAATATTTTCATTGTATGAAGATCATTCAGAAGGCATTACGAATTTAATGAATGAATATGAACTCAATGCGAAACATCTAGAACGTAAAAAAGGAAGCATTGCTTATTTAAAAGAAGCTGAAAAAATTTCTGATTTCTTGAGTTTAATCGGTGGTTATCAAGCGTTGCTTAAATTTGAAGATGTGCGTATTGTCAGAGACATGAGGAATTCTGTAAATAGACTGGTTAATTGTGAAACAGCTAATTTAAATAAAACCGTTAGTGCAGCGATGAAGCAAGTTGAAAGTATTCAATTAATAGACCAAGAAATTGGGTTAGATAACTTACCTGACCGATTACGTGAAATAGCGAAATTACGCATAGAACATCAAGATATTTCCTTGAAAGAATTAGGCGAAATGATGTCTTCAGGTACAATTTCAAAGTCTGGTGTCAATCATCGTTTAAGAAAATTAAACCAAATGGCTGACAAAATTCGAAGCGGTGAAACAATCGAACTTTAACTAGTTCTTCTTAAAAGAATGTGGCATTTATTACAAATGATAAGACTAAATTTAAAAATATATTAAAATGTTATTGAAAAAAACTACGTTTTGATATTATAATATTCTAATTAGATTTATAGATGACGCCTCCTAAGAGGTGTCTTTTTTAATAGGGTTGTATTTTCAAGGCGCTTACAATGCCTTATTAATACTAAATTAAGTTTTGACACTTAAATGTGCTGCTATTGAAATCTAAGTTCAGGAATAGCTAAGTCAATTATTTAGGCATGGAATGAATGCATCTAACATATGACATAATTATAATTTAGTTTAAATCAAACAGAATGGGAGTGAATAAATGTCATCATTAATAAAAAATCATTATAAAAGCATCATCTTGTGTATAATTGGAACGTTTATCAATGCTATAGGTGTAAATTGCTTTTTACTAGGCTCGAATTTAGGTGATGGTGGTACAGTCGGTATCGCACTAGCCTTGAAGTATACTTTAGGATTCTCACCAGCTTGGTCTTCTTTAATTATTAATACAATCGTTGTTTTTGTCGGTTGGAAGTATTTGAGCAAAACAATCGCTGTTTATACCGTCATCTCAAACACGGCACTCTCATTCTTTTTAAGAGTAACTGAAAATATAAATTTAGGTATAGATGATTTTGTTATCAACTCTGTATTTGGTGGTGCAATTATAGGAATCGGTGCTGGACTAGTAATCTCTACAGGGAGTACTCTTGGAGGCACATCTGTAATTGCTAAAATCATAAGTAAGTATTCAGAAATGAAAACATCACAAGGTATTTTTATTTTAGATGGTATTGTCGTCTTATCTTTCTTAATGGTATTACCATTAAAAAATGTGTTATTTACGATCATCATGTTATTCATTACAGAAAGAGCGACTTCATTTATCATTGAAGGCTTTAATCCTAAAAAAGGGGTTACGGTCATTTCCAGCAAGAATGAAATTATCAGTGACAAAATTAATTCCTTTACCGGTCGGGGCTCGACATTATTAAACGGAAAAGGCGGTTATGCTAAAACTGAAACGACGATGTTATATGTTGTTGTACCTCAGTCTCAGGTGACAAGAGTTAAAAAATTAGTCAATGAAGTAGATGAAAATGCCTTTTTAGTTATTCACGATGTGAGAGATGTTTTAGGCAGCACGTTTATCAATGTGAAATAATAGTGATATATTTAAGTGGTTAAATGCTTAAAAATAACCATAAAATCATTTTTACGAAACTTTATATGCTTAAATCACAATAGTTAAGCCATTTAAACGTTATAAATAACAGAGATTTTTTTAATCCTCTGAATCGTTGCCTTATATTTTACGTGGCATAGAAATATAAAAAGGACTTTCAACGACCGAAAACAAAAGTCAATGAAAGCCCAATAAATCACTATTTAAGGTAATGTCTTATAACGAAGAACATTCAAATTATCCCCTCGAAGGGCATATTATAAAGTTATTAAACGTTGTTATATAAGCTTTTTCTTTACTTTGTGGGGACTATTTGGGGACTGAAAAATAAATTATAGTAAAAAACCACCTAATATTTATAATTAAGTGGCTTAAATAGTTTCTAGTAATTTCATTGCTTTTTCATCTTCACGCTCATAAGTTTCTTGAAGTAAGTGGGAGTAAATCGATTGTGTCGTGGCTGGATTGGAATGCCCTAAATGTTTTGATATATATAGTATTGAAAAGCCATGATGTATGAGTATAGAACAGAAACTGTGTCTTAGCGAGTGAATAGTTATCTCTTTTATATTTAGATTATCACATGCTTTTCTCAGTACTTTGTTTACAGCAGCATTTGTTATTGTTTTACCATCAACAGTAAAGATGTAACCACTGATATTAGTAGGTCGTGAATCAATAAATGATTGAATACGTTTCATAGTTACTGTATCAATACTTATTATTCTGTCTGATGTTTCGGTTTTGGTACCTCTTAAATGAATTTTATTATTTTTAATATCCAGATCTTCACGTTTCAATTTAGCAATTTCTGAAAATCTACCACCTGTTGCAAGTGCTACTAATAGCACAAGTGATGAGGTGGTATTTTTTTGTTCAAAATAATGTTTAAGTTTTTTGAATTCTGATTCATTAATAAACTTCATTTCTTCTGTTTTGGCTGGAATAGATGCGTGTAATTCTGCTTTGTATGTAGGGTTTTTAATAACATAACCTTCATGTATAGCATCATCGAATGCATTACGTATATAACTATTTAACTTTCTAATCGTTTCATAACTATGCGTTAAACCGTACTCATTGAGAAACTTTTGGTATTCAGTACGTTTAATATCTTTTAATAACTTGTGTCTAAAATGGTCTTTAATATGCTTGTATGCAGATTCATAATGTCTTTTAGTTGATTCTGATACGTGTGGTAGTTTATTAACTTCATACCATTGATAAAAGTAATCTGCAAATGTTATATCATTACTAACGGCATAACCATTTCTCATTTTATATTCTAAATCTTCTGCAATTCGTTTAGCTTCTTGTTTAGTACGATAACCACCTTTTTGAACTTTTTTGCGATTGCCTTCATCATCTACATATGAGATTGAATATCTCCATGTTTTACCTCGCTTTTCAAAGCTTGCCATAGTTATCCCCTTTAATAGACTTTAAAATTCTATCAATTTGATAATATTCTTGATTATATGATTTTTCGTTAATTTTATGTTTATTATACAAGTCGTTCAATTGTGATAAATGAATTTTATATTTTAAAACAATATAATCTTCGATGTATTTATTTATATGTTCTTTGTCGCTTATACTCAATTTAATTTTGTTAAAGTATTTTGGATTTTCTGAATCTGTTAAATGAAACATTATATCATTTATTGGAAAATCAAAATGCTCTTTATCGCTTTCTCCATTTCGTTTTTCATATTTTAAAGAATTAATTTGTGAAGTATCATCTTCGTAATCATTAACTAACGCATTCATTAATGACGTACTATCATCTAAATAAGTGGCAAGTTGGATTTCACCATTTGCTATTTCGTTTATATTATTAATATAAAAATTCATTTCAGAAAAATTGGAATTGGTAATAAATTTCAAATAGTTAGTGATAAATCTTTTGTTTGGAATAATTTTTGTGCCATTTTCAATGCCACTAATATGGCTTTGAGAATATCCTAACACGTCACCAATTTTTTGGGCAGACACTTTATATTTTTTTCTAGCCTTCTTTAACTCTTCGCCTATTTTAGAGCTTAATTCTTTTTCAATCATTTTCAATCACCTCTATATGAATAGTAACATTAAAAACTTTTTAAAGAAATAGAAAATTACCACTAGACATAAATTGATAAATATAGTAGAGTTAAATTAAGTTAAAAGAGATAAAAATTTATCTCTAGAAATGAGGTGAACGTAAATGATTGAAGTCAAAGCCCCTAAAGAATTAAATAAGCAAATCGTAATGAGTGGCAACACGAAAAATAGTTTTGCATCTTTAATAGGAGTTTCTCCTGCTACTTTAACTATCTTATTTAAAGATAAAAAAGTTAGTCCTAAAACTGCAAAACTCATTACAGATAGTTTGGGAATAAACTTTGATGATTTTTTTAAAATAAAGGAGGCGTAACATGATTAAACAAATTTTTGACGACAAAGAAATTCGTTTTATCGAAAAAGACGGAGAGTATTGGGCAATAGCAAGTGATGTTGCTAAAGCATTAGGGTATTCACACACACCACATATGACTAGATTATTAGATGAGAGTGAAAAGGCTGTCCATAATGTGGACACCCTTAAAGGTAAGCAAAAAGCTGTAATTATTTCAGAAGTAGGCATTTACGAAGCTATTTGGAATAGTAGACGTGATGAAGCTGATGAGTTTAAGAAATGGGTTAAGCAAGTTATTAAAGAGTTAAGACAATCAATCGGATTAAAGCAACATGAAGTATTTGATTTAATGGATAAGCAGCATCAACGAAAAGCTATGGACGTTTTGCAAAAAGGTTTATCTAATCCCAATAAGATTAGTTATATGAAATGTCAAACTGTAGTTAATAAATGTGTTTCAACATTGTTTGGTTATGATAAAGCTTTGAAAAAAGAACAAATGAGTGAGGATATGTTAATTATTCGTCAACAAATTTTAGATGACACAGTCGATTTAATGACTTCTATTAACAAATTTGGTTTAGATATTTCAGTCAGTAAAACCATTTACAATAAATACTTAAATACACAAGCTACTGCTTAATAAGGAGGTGAAAATAATGCAAGAACAACTACAAGAAAGTGAAGGTATTGTAATTATCAATGAACCTAAGCTTGTGTGGTCATTCAAAGATTTACAGTCACACATGCAATTATCAAGGAATTCAATTATGAAAAAACTATTGCTAAATCCAAAATTTAAAAAGGATATTGAAAGGTATGTACATGAGCCTAAATCACAAGCAGATCATTACAAGTTTTTAGCAGAACCAATGAAAGATTACATCAAGAAAAATTTTAACGAAATATATAATTCTTAGGAGGATAGAATGAAAACCTTTATAGCATTAATTACCGCAAGTGCTTCAGTGTCAGCAGCAGTAGGAATATACACAGATGACATCTTTAATGCGCTGGCATTATATACACCACTATCACTTATATCAATTGTGATAAAAGATAGTTTGGAAGATAGAAGAATCAGACGTAAATATAAAATAGGAGAGAAATAATATGACAAAAGATGAATATATCGTACAAACAGAAAAAATGCATCATATTTTAGGTCAAAGTGACTATGCAAATGAACTAATGAAATGGTTAGTCGATTACTGCAATTCAAAACCAATTGATGAAGAAATTAGTGAAGATTTGGGAGAACTACTATTCAATTTAAATAACAAATTATTAATTGATCTAAACGATTTAAAGATGCAAATGAAACAAATTAGAGAGGGAGTAAAATAATGAATCAAACACAATTAGAAATTTTAAACTTAGTATCTTATCAATTAAAAATGAGTGCTATGCAAACGGAAGACTCATATGAACATACAGTTTATGAAAATGGCAAAGAAACTACGTACGAAATCAATAGAGAACAACATTTGGAAGAAATCATGAAATGGGCAGTACAAGAACTAAATAATAACTTTGAATTGGAGGAAATCAAATAATGAAATTATTTAAAAAGAAATATGACCATAAAAAAGTGAATCGTGTGAAAGATGTAGTTTTATATACAGCACATTCATTTGAAGCAAAAACATACGATGAGGCAATTGAGTTACTAAAAAATAATAAAAAACAAAAAGCTATTGAAGTTATGTATGAAAGATTAATAGAAGCACAAAGAAAAGAGAATGAAATGAAATTGCACATAGAAAAAAGCGTCATCAGATGAATGTTTGACGACAGAATCTGATAACGCCTAATGCAATTTGGAATATTAACAAAAACAAGCATGGAACGGCTTATTTATATATTAATTATACCATTTCATGCCTTGTTTTTACAGTAGGAGGGGCAAAATAAATGGGCTTTGAACAAATAAAATTGCAGCATGATTTTAAATTAAAAATTATTGAGTACAAAAATTTATATTCCGATTCATTTGTTCAATCTAACGATGTAATGTGGTCGGAATGGCTTAATAGAATACAAACGCCAATGAATAACGATGATAAATATAAACGTGGTTTAGTCGTTTATGGAGATGTAAAAGACATGGAAAAAGACGGCAAACTCATTCAAAAGTACCGTAATGACGAAAACATTATAAACAGAAATACACTAGCACTTGATTATGATGATATTACTGATTTCAAAGGGTTATACAGTGCTATTTGTAAGCAATTAGAGGGCTATTCTTGGACATTCCATACAACCTATAACCATACTTTAGAAAAACCACGTATTCGCCTTATGGTGCCTATAAGTGAGCCTGTGAGTGCAGATGATTATAGGAAGTATACGCAAGCATTAGCGCAGAAAATAGGTTATAAGATTGATGAAGGTAGTTATCAACCATCAAGAGCTATGGCATTACCTGTAAAGCCAGATAAGAATATACCATATATTTTTAAATATAATGATGCACCTGCAATCACTATAGGTGATTTAAATGAGTTGTCGAGAAATATCGATAGCCAAAAAAATAAACCAATTACTATTAATTACTCAAGCCAATATAAAAAACGTGATTCATCATACTGGGCTGATCTAGCATTTGGGGTTGGTGAAGGTGAACGCAATCAATCGTTAGCTTCTATAAGTGGATACTTATTACGCAGATATGTAGATGCACACCTTGCATATGGACTTGTGACAGCATGGGGCAAATCATGCAATCCACCTATGGAAGATAGTGAAATAAACAAAACATTTAATTCTATACTCAAAAAGCATATGAGCAACTAGAGGGGGACGGTATATGACAGTAGAGGAAATGGAAGTAACACAAGAAGATGTATTTGAAACGATGAACAGTCTTGAAAAATTCCAAGAAATTAATAAAGATAAACCAACCATTCCAGAACCCTATTTAATTAAAGGTAAATGGTTGTATTTGGAAAAAGAGAAAAAGAATACAAAGGGTGAAGTTATAGATATAGTTCACATTTATCTTACCAGTACACCACCTTATATAACTGAAAGATATAAAAACGTTGAAACTGGTGAATTTTATTATGAATTAGAGTTTGAAGATGCTAAACGTAAATATAAATTGCCAGTATTAGCAAGAGATATTACGCAAGGAAAATATTTAGTGGAACTTGCCAGTAAAGGTTTGGAAGTTACTCAAAATGAAGCAAGTAATCTTGTTCAATATCTAAGTTTTTACAGACGCTTTAATAAAATACCAGATTATGATGTGGCTACACGGTTAGGCAATATTAATGGTCATTTCATTTCACCATATGCAGAAGATCAACAAGATAATCAGTACAAAATATTTAATGCTGATAAGGGGTATCAAGCATTGATTGATGCGTTTGAAACAAAAGGTAATATTGATGATTATATCAAAGGTGTATTCAATCCAATTAAGGATAATCCAATGGTTATGATGATGTTCTATAGCTCATTAGGTTCTGTATTGCTCAAAGATTTCGATGTAGACCCATTTGTTAGTGAGATATCAGGCCGTACATCAAGTGGTAAAACATTTACTTTAAAGATATGTGCAAGTATATGGGGGAATCGAAAATTAGTTACTGAATGGAATGCCACTAATGTAAGTGTTGAACGTATGGCTTCATTTTTAAATTCATTCCCTTTAATTAAAGATGATACCCGTAAAGCAGATAATCCGTTTAGAATACCAAACATCGTATACCAATTTTCTGGTGGTCAATCTAAGGGGCGTGGTAATTCAGACCGCTCTATCGATTATTTAGAGCCGTGGAACAATATCATGCTTTCAAGTGGAGAAGTTGCTATACCAGATATAGCGCCCGATAAAGCAGGTGTGGCAGGTCGTGTAATTACTTTACAAGATGACCCGTTTCCTAATACAGAAAAAACTGAATTTGGTGATATAGCAAAAGCAATGGAAAATAATCATGGTTTATTAGGTAAGCTATTCATCAAACAATATAGATTAGACAAAAATAAATATAAATCATCGTTTGAAAGTGCTGTTAAATATTTTATGAAACAGGCTAACGGTAATGAAGTAATGGATCGTATCGCACGTAGTTTTGCACTACTACAAATTACAGGTGAGATATTAAATGATATTGAAGGCTTTGAGCACGACCCATATATCAACGTGAATAAAGCACACACAAGCATGATGAAAAATAATAAAAATATTGATAAACCAAAACAATTATTAGAAGAATTGCTTGAGAAATTAAATGCGAACCGTGGGCGTATTGCATACAATAAGCACCATTATCATGATAATACAGAACTTATGGCAATTTATAGATATGATTTTATTCTTATTATGACACCAACTATAAAAGAAATGCTAGGTGCTGAATTTAATTCCACTGTTAAACAATGGGATGAAAGAGGATATCTTGAAACAAATAATTATGGTAAACAAAAAAATATAAGATTTAATGGAGAACAACAAAAAGGTTATGCCATCAAAACTGAGATCATTAACGAATTAGGATTTGACTTTAAGAAAGAAGAACAAAGTTACTAGTAGTTACTACCTTGTTACTACTAATTTATCAAAAGTAGTAACATCTATAAGCATTGATATGACAGCGTCTATAATTGATTTCAATATAAATGTTACTACTGTTACTACTTTCAAAATAGGAGGTTATATATAAATTAATACAAACCCTCTCTTTCTTGTAAGAACACCCCCTTAAAAAAAGTAGTAACACTAGTAACAGTAGTAACTTATAAACTAAAACATTGATATGGCAGGATTTATGGAATGTCAGAAAGTAGTAACTCTATTAAAAAAGTAGTAACCAAGTAGTAACATTTTAAAGTGAAGGACAAAAAGGAGAATAAGAAAATGAGATACCTATACAATAGTGGCAACAGATATGGAACATTAGTAACTAAAAACAATACACACCGTGTGATTATAGAATTAACTTATTAAACATATTTCAAAACAGGAGGACTCATAAACTGTGTTAATGCATTCAATACCAACTGATCCATTCAAATTAAATAATAAGAAACTCAACTTTAATGATATTAAGAATTTAGAAATTGCTAACAAACCCATTTGTCACATCTATAAAACACAGGGCAAGTATCACTATTTAGAAATTGATTTCATAACATGTGATTGGTGTTTGTCGGGTTTAGGACAGGCAACGCTGCAATCAAGGTTAAACACTGAATCAATCTTCTTGTGGTTAAGAGGATATAATTTGAAACTCAACTATAACAGTGTAGGGCATATGACAATATATTTACGTGGTGATCATTTAGCGATTAATTATTTACTAGGTGAAATTAAAAAACTCACTGCAGATGCTAAGTATTGGCAAAAATATAGAGATGGTAAGCGTATGTTAGAAATTGATAGAAATAGTCACTATGTCATGCCGACACACCATATAAAAGGTAATACACAGAAAATAAGTTAAGGGAGTGTTTCCATGAATCATAAACGGATAGCACATCAGATTCTAGCGCGTTTACCTACCCATGTGAACAATGTATCTGTTAGGTATATTGATTCACTGGTAAGGCAATATGCTAGAAATAAGAAAGACTTTAGTGCAATAAAACGCATAATAAATCAAAAACGAAAGAAGGCATTTAATTATGGTAAAAACAGTACAAGACAATACAATCAATATCTTTGATAATCAAATTTATGATAAGGGTGTTAAGGCAAAAGAGATTAAACAGAAATACCATCAGCTAACAAATCGTATTAAACAGCTTAATAGTAAAATTACACATTATCAAAATAATGATGAATTTGCAGAAGCAACAAAATTAAAAAGTCTACAATCAGATTTAGAACAAGAATTAATCGAAGTCGACGAACAACTTAACTCATCAGATTATAAAGTAACTGAAGAAGAATTTGACCAGTTCTATAAGGCATACAACAAAGAAATGACAGGATTTAAGGATGAACATCAAAAACTAGCGAAAGAGATGCAGGATAAACTGCAAGATGTTGTGAAAGTGTATCGTAAAATGATTGAGAATAAAAATGAGGCTGGTCGTCGTATATCTCGTGAACGTTATGTTAAGCAAGAGAAAAATAATCCTGGTAACATTCACAACCAGTATAAAGGCCAAATGCTAGACCATGAAATCAATTTAGGTGATGGCAACAAGTACGACGAACAAACGACTCCTAGAGGCTATGCATGGCAACTGGAGAAAGCATTAGATACCGTTTCTCGTGATGAGTTCCAAAAATATCATTATGGCAAGAAACAATGGTAAGGATGTGAGTATATGCTAACAACAATCAAACAATCAGATAATAACGTTAAATATAATAAGCAAAAGAATCGAATTACAGTACAAGCACTTACAACTGATAAACCTGTAGAAATGGGAACGACCAAAACAGTAGATCCTAACTATCAGACATTTAAACCATATGAGTTAGATAATAATGTATTTCAAGCATTAAAAGACAATGACAAGCTATGCGTAATGTTAGACAACAATAAAGATAGTAATATCCTAGCATCGATACATCGCGGCAATTTAACAGTGGTAGTTAATAAAGGACTGTATGGACTGTCTATAGAAGTGGATGACAAACCAATTATGCAAGAATTTATAAAGTTAGTGCAGCATAACAAAGTTAAGAGTGTACAAATCTATACAGATGAAGTGACATCGATGAATAAGCTCATTGAAAAGATTGGTAAAATAAAAGCAATTTCTATTAATACTAGATAATATAAAGTAGCATTATGACGGCGTTCATGGTATAATATAGATATTAAAGATATACTAAATCTTTAATGTTGAGCGCTCAGTATTAAAGTCTAAATTAGCCATTGGGCATTTAACTCCTTGTTATTTTCATTAGTTCCTAGTTCTTCTGTACGTTGGTTTAGGCCATCACTATTAATTGGTGGTGGTCTTTTCTTAAAGTATATATGTGAAATTAATCACAATGATATATGTGGAACGCATTCAATGTGTAGCAGATACTTCAACATAGTATATAAAAGCACATGCAGTTATAAGACCCAAGTATTAAAGGTGCAGGCAAATAATGAGCATAGATAATAAAGCGCCATCTGTTATAAAGTGCCCAAGCATTAAAGACACTGTGTATTAAAGCACACTGCTTATTAAGGTGGATAGTTTAGAGGACTGCACAATAAAGGATACAGTGAATAAGCAACCTATGTTAAAGATCAGACTATTGAACACAGAGTTTATAAGGTCATTACATTAAGTAATCAAACTCATTGTGTAAAGAGTTTCATTTGTTTGTTGTGATTGTTCATTGATAATAAAAGAGAAGAAACAAATTATAATTTAAAATGATTCAATCAATTAACTTAAATCATTTGTTCTTATTTAACTAACATTAATTGTTTGTTGATGTTCTTTTGTTTAGTTTCATTGTTGATTGTGTTCAGAATATAAATGATTTCTATTGTTGATTCAATTCATTTGTGAAGTTCAATTTTGAAGTTCATTCATCAAATCAAAAGCAAATGTTAAAGACAAAAGTAAATTGAGATTTGAATTACAAAAATGTTTGTGTGAATAAATTTAAAAAGTAAATCGAAAATTAAATTAAGATTCTGAAATAATAAAAATAAATATTAATTATTATTATATTAGATGATAAGTAACAACAATATGAGAAGCACAAACGAGTTACTAATCGTTATGACTAAGCGTGAATGGTTTGCTTATATACAATGGTGTTTGTAGCCATTTAGAGAGCGATACAGTGCATATATAGATGATTATATATTAAGTGTTACAAGCTGTTATATAGTGCGTGAAAGCTACTTAAATAGATTGATTAAAAGCGAAGTTTTAAGTGATAAATATACTTAAATAAGGCAAGTGTGAATTAGATGGTATGAAAAATTTTAATGGGATAGATAATTTAATCGGGCAGTGAAAATAATACTGGAGATTATAAAAAATAAAATGAAATTCGAAAAAATAATTTCTGAATTTAAAGGGAGGCGTTGAATTTGCGCCCATCCTTTTTAAAAATGAATTAAACGAGCCCGTCTTTTCTGTAACCGCAACTTGATATTAAAAGGTAAAATTGTGTAATTTTTCACAATAATTACTAACGAAAAAGTCTAATTTAAGCGATTTACGGCACGTAATGACCTGTAATCCATGTAACCATTCATTCAATGCAATATAGAGCTTCTCACAGAGCCTAGTTTTTGATGAAATAACTACGTCTCTATTAATGCTTGTAATATTAAGCTTTGTATTATTTCTCTTTCATCTTTTCGTGGATAGGCGCAATATACAACATAAGCAAATAATTGTGAGTGTTAGTTACCAAAACATTGCAGGTCAATCGATATTCGAGATTGGACGTAGATTGAAACATGTGAAAGAAAATGACCTTGTTCATGGAGAATTCAGAAATTGGGTTAAAAAATTGGTTTGAGTAAAAGCTCTGCAAATGAATTTGGAGAAAATTATAACGGAGCGCTCCGTTCATATGGACAGCATAAAACGCATCAATTAGCGACTATGCCTGAAGAACAACGCAATCACGTTATTGAAAATGGTATTGAAACAAACAACGGTAACAAGTCAAACGATGAAGCAACAACTAGAGAATTAGAAGAATACAAAAAACAACTCAAACAACGCGACGAAGAAAAAACTCAACTCGAATCCCAACTTGAACAAGCACAACGTTCTGAATCAATTGCACGTAAACAATAACTTAAATAAGTTTAAAATTTATTACTATATTAATTTAAATGAGTTGTCTACAAATCTAGACAACGCTCAAAAAGACAATTTCTTAAATGCACCAAAGTCATTACAAAAAGAAGTTATGAAAAAGAATATTTATAATTCCGTTCAAAATTACAACGAAGTCCAACAGTTGGACGGTGACCAACTAAAAAACGACCACGTGGTCGCATTTGTGTATGAATTCTTTAGAATTAGCGTCGAGATTTTCCGACAATAAGACAGCGCTGACTTTATTACTAAAGAATACGAGCGAGCGCTCGCTTAAAAAATACATAATATTTATAGGAGATGATATAAATGTCACAGAGAAAACTATTATCACAACAAAAAGCTTATCGTACCAAAGATGTACAAGAACAAAGAAATGCGACTGAGAAAGCTATGAATGAGCTTACACCTTTATCAAAAGAGCCACCCGATTTTTTAGACGATGATGCTATTCAAGAATGGTATAGAGTGCTTCCACTTATTAATGAATTACCTATAAAAGATTTAGACAAAGGTCTGCTTGCTACTTATTGCCAAACATATAGTAACTACAAAAATGCCACACTCAAAATTCAAGAAGAAGGTATGGTGGTTGTGACTGAACGTGGAAGTAAACTCTCACCTCATTACACAATACAAAGGGATAGCGTGAATACAATGAACGCCATTTGTCCCAAATTAGGCTTAACTGTTGAGGCACGTCTCAAGATTATGGAACCTAAGACAAAAAATGAGTATGATCCCGTAGGTGATTTTGTGACAGGTAAGAAGCCTAAATCAGTATATGAAGAGTTTGGCATAGGCAAAGATGATTAATAGTTTATAAAAATGTGATAAATGCTAATAATTAAAGAAATGAGGTTATACAATGCTTCTAAAATCATATAAGCAAGTATTAAGATATTATCCTGCAGAAAAGATAACCGAATACGAGCTATTAACTGCTTATAACCCCGTGTTTATTAATCGTAAAATACAAACCATTGAAGAACAAATCGAATGTATGTATAGCCTTAATACATCACACATGACATGTGATGATGTGATGGGTGTAGTCACAACTTCATATCCTTTAGAAAAGTTAGTATGTTGGATTGTTGAGAAAAAAGACGAGCTGGATAGATATAAAAAACAATCAAATAAACGACTGAATTTGGTTAAAAAACTAATCAAACACTATCCTTCGTATGAACAAAAGGATATCATTCGATACATGCAGTCAAATGGCTCATATAAGCCACACAAAACGATTGAGAAACTGCAAAAAGATTTATATCAAGTCCATCATAAAAACCGTTCACAACGCCGTGAGAAGCACATACAAGCCAATAAAGTGATTTATAATGACTATATCGAAACAAAACGTAAAAGCCTGCAAAATGAACGTGAGGTGCTTGCCATATGATTATTGAGCATCAAGATGTGAACTATAAAATGTTATCCAAGTATATGTTGAACTATCACAGACTTTGTGACTGGTACATCAACAGACCTCATAACGTCAATGACCTTCAGTACCGAAATATATGTGATGTGGTTAAAGGTATAACTGCTGTATATAATAATTCTTCTTTATTAAAGCAACAAGTTATCAAGTTGACGTGGTGGGACAAGGAAAACTTATCAGATGACGTTATTTGCGACATCATCGGTATTAAACAAAGGGCATTGTTGCGTGCTAGAACGTCTATATTAGACCGATTGTCGAGTGAAATTGGCTATGTATGATAAAAAAACGATTAAACAGTTTATATTGAGTTGTCACGAGCATATTAACGATGATTATGAAGATAAACCCATTGAAACAGATGATTTCTTTGAGTTAGGTGCTGAAGTTGGCCATAAGCGTATAGATCAAATGGATACAGAAGATGCGATATTTTTAAACGAGCTAGAATTGGCCGCCGAAACAGTAGGAACATTCAAAGAGTTTAATTTGTTTTTACTGATGGTAGAGGGGAAAACTTACAAAGATATGGCTCGTATATTCAAAGTAGGTGAGCAGAGAGTTAAGCAGATGTTAGACAAGTTAATAGTTAAAATGATTGAATATTTGCAATATAACTAAAATTGTATATAATAGGTAATGGAATCACTTATCACTTTCTAACGAATACGCACTAGACGACTTTTAAAGTCGTCTTTTTTCTTTGGTTATTATACAACTAAATTTTTTCTTTTAATCACATTGGAGTGAGTATAAAATAGGCTTATTCTGATATTTAATGCTATAGTAAACTTACATACAGCTATATATATTATTTTATAATTATTAATTTTTACATATAACAATTGCCCAAGTATGTTATGGGATGGTTATTTGCTTGATAGTTCAATGTCATGTTAAAATGTATTTATCAGTTTTTAGCATTATAACTCTTAATTTATAAGGCAGACGGTCTAGTCTGTCTTTTTTTATTTACATATACGAACTAGAGTTCTATTATATTTACGAGGTGATTATAAATGAAACCCAATTTAGACTGGAATAAAGAGTTTCAAGAGTTTCAAGATATTTTGAATTCAGGAATAAATCCCGAATGGTTATATAATGCTAAAGCAAATTTGATACTTAATCCAGCATATACTGGACAAGGGAAACAATTTTTCTTTACTAAAGATATTATTGAAGCCAGTAAAAGAATTCCTTTTTATTAAATTAAATATTGAAAGTAGGTATTTAAAATCAATAAACGACTTCAAAAAGAAAAACTATGGAGTAGATATAAATATGAAGTTTTGTGGCATGATCACAATACTTATAATGACATTAGATATTTGATGAATAACGATGCTGAAATCGAATTAGTTCAGCAAAAAATTCAATACGCATTAAGTAAGAAACCATCTAAAGGTTCAATAATTAATGCCTTTTGTCATATGTGGGGGTATTTCAAAAAGATAAGCACCGAACAAGAAAAACAGAAATTTATAAAATTAAAAACAGATTTTGAAAATCAATTAATAAATGAAAGAAATTTAATTGATTTTATTAAGAGGTTAGCAGATTTATATGAAGTTTCTTATTTAAAACAGTCCTCTATTATAAGTGATCCAAATCTAAATAGGTGAGTATAATTTATAGGTAGTTATTATAACTTTGATCTACTTTTTAATATTTAAATTAATTTAATATCTTTATTGCTATTTATGTTATACATTTGATTATATTACAAATAAATAACCAAGGAGATTATATATGGATTACAAAAAAGAAATCAACAAAATAGGTTGGAACTCAAAAGAAGTAGAAAATAGAATCGAAAGTTTAATAGATGATGGATTTATAAGTTCAAAAGAAAATGACAATGAAAATATAGAGAATCTTATTGAAAAAGAAAGTGATAACTCTACACTAAATGAATTTTTAAATAAATAAAAAACCTATAGGCTTATTTCATATAAATTTGTTAAGTGTGTTGACTGATTTGATTATATTATTACAAGAAAAAATCCAGATCAGAAAGACCTTATAATCTATAGTATGTTAATTATAATTATATGTTTAATGGCCATTTTTACAATTTGACACATTATTTTAAATTATGCAATTTAATAAGAAAAGACAAGCACAAAGCCTGTCTTTTCTTACTTGTGTGTTTTAATAATAATAATAAAGGAATGTGAATTGTATGTCTATTTAAAAATTATCATTTCCTCATAGTTTGGTCAAGCAAAATAAAAACATTCACCTGTTGGTGAGCGTTAGTAACTAAATTTATCATTACATGTTCGTTGATTGTCATTTTACTTAGGGATTCTATTAACAAAAATAATTTTCGAGTTAGACAAAATTGACGCATTAAATATCCCCTAATATATGTATTTTAATTAGTTGATGCAACGCAGACCAAATGTTAAAACTATACATTAAGGTTATTTGATAACTTTGAGCAAATTTTAAGCGTGATGTTATACATTTGGATTTGAATATATTAGAGAACTCTAAATTGAAGAGTCTGTAAAAAATTTACTCATATCTGAGTGATTTAGATTATCCAACTGGTAATAACTATAGCAATACTTGTAAAATAGAGAGGGCGTAAAATGCTAACCCATAAGGAGTGAATGAATCATTAGGGCAGGCCAAAATCCAATTTGCCCCCCCAGATTTGTAGACTCGGTGATTTTTTTACCTGTTCTTTATTACACTATTAATTAAAATTGAGTAACAGCTCAAAAAAGTGCATGTACTAATGAAAACTCTAGTTTTAATATTGTTTATGTTTCTATATATATGAATATATGTTTAGCAATATAAAAATGGTAATAAATGTAATAATAAGTTTGTAAATCCCATACTTCTCTATCTTATAAAAGGTAGGGATGTATTTTGCGTTCTGAGAGAAGATTTGTGTTGTATTAAGAAGTTATAAGATGGATAATTATATATACAATACTTATATAGGATGAATTGTAAATGAATGAGATTTGTTTTTTATAATAGAATTAAATGACGGTACATTTTTCGTGAGTATGTAGAAAACGTTTGGAAAATTGATGAAAGTTTAGCTTTAAAACGGTTTGATAAAAGTAATAAAAAAGCGTTACAGAGTTAGGGCGTTACAGGAATTAAATCAAAACGAAATATCAGCTATAAAGGAAGATATGACAAAGAGCGAAGCACTTAAATTCGTAAGAGACACTGCTGTTAAAAGAAGAACTTTAAATAAAAATCAAAAGTTAAATGTTGTTCTTAATACCAAAGATTTAATAGAAGAATTGCAAGAGAAATCAAAAGAAAATAGATTAGCAAATTTGAAACAAAACAAACCGAAAAGCCCAGTTGAACCTATCGGTAAAAAAGTCAAGACACCAGTAAAAGAAAACGCTGAATTGGCTAAATTAGCAGGCGTTTCTGAAACAACATTAAAAAGAGCTAAGAAAGTAAAAAAATCAGTAACATTGGTCGTACAAAAATGTTTAACCAAAAGTATGTACTCAAAAATGAGTGTGTAAAAAGTACACACACAAAAAGTTTATGTGCTATTACTCAAAAATGAGTATGAGGTTTGGTTTCTCAAAAAAAGAGCAAGCAATGTACACGGTCAAAAATGACCACGTACTGTTATCCAAAAAAAAGACGACAGCAAACGGACAAAAAAGTCTGATTGTATATAAGTGAAAATGAAGAACGTAAAGAGTTCACTTATTCTGAACGAATGGATTATGCACAACAGCTAGAAAGAATAGAAGCCAAAAAATCTAAAGATAGAATGGCGGTAAAAAAACAAGGTGTGGACCTCGGTCCACAGGTAAAAAAAGGAAAGACTAGAGATATAGTCGGAGAAGCTACTGGTTTTGGAAATAGATATTAGACTTAAAATGAAAATGGGGACTAAATGGGGACGCGAAATTCAAAACGTATCAAAACGAATGACACTATAAAATATAAAAAATGCCGACACCACAAGCTTTTTGACAACTAGCGATATCGAGTGAAAATGAGAAAATGACTTACTAATCCCCTCGAAGGGAATCGAACCCCTATTCTAAGAACCGGAATCTTATGTGTTATCCATTACACTACGAGGGGTAAATAACAATAATATTAGTGTACAAATCTTATAAGTGTTGGTCAACAATAATTTATACAGTTTAAGGAAATTCTAAGCGTTATTTTTTGACCATATTTGACTTTTAGGTTAAAATAAATTTATCAGTTAGAAATAAGGAGGCAATATTAATGAATTTAATACCTACAGTAATTGAAACTACAAACCGTGGGGAACGTGCTTATGATATTTACTCACGTTTATTAAAAGACCGTATTATTATGTTAGGTTCACAAATTGACGATAATGTAGCAAACTCTATCGTATCACAATTATTATTTTTACAGGCACAAGATGCTGAAAAAGATATCTATCTTTACATTAACTCACCGGGTGGTAGTGTAACTGCTGGATTTGCTATTTACGATACAATCCAACACATTAAACCAGATGTACAGACAATTTGTATCGGTATGGCAGCATCAATGGGGTCATTCTTACTTTCAGCAGGTGCAAAAGGTAAACGTTTTGCATTACCTAATGCTGAAGTAATGATTCACCAACCATTAGGCGGTGCACAAGGTCAAGCAACTGAAATTGAAATTGCCGCTAACCATATTCTAAAAACACGTGCTAAATTAAACAAAATTTTAGCTGAACGTACTGGTCAATCAATTGAAAAAATTGAAAAAGATACTGACCGTGATAATTTCTTATCAGCAGAAGAAGCTAAAGAATACGGATTAATCGATGAAGTTATGGTGCCAGAATCATAATATTTTGCATAAGTAAATTAGGATAAACAGATTATAAAACAAGTCACGACAATGTATGACTATTTCCAAATGTATGATGCATAAGGAAATAGTTGGCATGCGTGACTTGTTTTTTATATATATTGAAACTATAAATTGTGTTTATTTAATAGATTTTGCTTTTTTATAAATTAATAAAATTGAAATAGCTAAGGTTAACAAACCAATGATTAATAAAGTTATTGAAATAAAGATCATTATTGCAGGTTTTTCAAATGCTGAAATACCACTGGTGATGAGGAGCAAGCCTGCAATGAATAATAAGGTATGGCTAAAACTATCTCGTTTCATTTTTAATGGTACCTTTCTTAATGAACTAAATTTTCTAGTGCAAGTTTTAGGTTAGGATATTTAAATTCAAAATCTAGTGCTTGTAATTTATTAGGTAAAACTTTTTGAGTATCAAGTACTACTGTAGACATTTCTCCTAAGACAAGTCTGAGCGCAAATGATGGCACCCACGTATAATGTGGACGATGTACCTCTCTTGCAATGGTATAACCAAACATATTTTGATGTTCTGCGATAGGTGATGTGAAATTAAATACGCCGTGCGCTTTATCATTATTGATGGTATAGAGTATCGCTCTTGTTAGATCTTCAATATGAATCCAAGAATACCATTGTCTACCACTACCAATTTTACCGCCGACATTTAATTCATAAGGTAATTTCATTAATGGTAATGCACCACCTTTATTTGATAATACCATTCCAAATCTACCAATAATAACACGTGTTCCAAAGGATTCAAATTGACGTGCTAATCGTTCCCACTGATATATTACTTCAGATAAAAAGTCGAATGGTAATGTTTGATACAACTCAGTATATGTACGTGTTAAATCAGGTTTATAATAACCTACAGCGCTAGCGTTAAAGAATACAGATGGTTTTTGCTTTCTGTTTTTGAAAAGGTCGTATAATGCCTGAGTTGATTGTAATCGACTTAGCATAATGTTTTGTTTATGTGAGGAAGTCCATCTGTTATTTAAGCTAGCACCGGCCAAATTGATGACAATATCAATATCTGGAATTTGGTTTTCCCAATTTGGTTCTGACCAATTTACATATGTGATTTTAGGATGTGATGTAGCGTGTTTTTGTCTTGTTAATATCGTGATTTTTGAATCACTTTGTTGTATTGCCTCGATTAGCTGCGTACCTACTAGACCAGTACCGCCCGTAATTAGATAGTGTTTCATAGTATCACCTCATAGAATTGTAGTATTGAATCGTGCAGGCTTTAAAAGTAAAAATCTCATGCTTAGTATGACAAAATTTATTCGAATTTTGTTCAAAAATATGTCATTTACTAGACCTAAGATGTATTTAAAATAAAATCAGATGTCGTTATAATAAAGGTACCTTCGATATTAATTAATCATCTCTTAATTATTTCGAGTATACCCCATAATATACTAGCGAAGGTAAAATTTTGACTCCCTTTAGTAGAGGTCTATACGATTATCGTGTAGGCCTAATTTTTATACCTTTTAATTATATATTTTTGAATAATAAGAAATAATTTTGATGTCGTTTTAAAAAGGCAATTGAAGTACTACATATTATAAAATAAATAAGGCAATAATGCCAAAAGCGAGTAAAAGTAAAAAAAGAACGAGTATAAAAAGTTTATGGCGTGTTTTGATTGGAACGTTTAATTCATCATTGTCATTTTCGGTCATCATATGTCGTAAACCTTTAAGTTTTTGTTGTGATTGATCTGTTTCGTTAAATAAGTCGTACTTTTTCAAAATCTAGTCACATCCTGTTATGATATTACTGACAATAGTAGAAAAATTTAAGTGAAAGTGTTGAAACAATCATTGAAATTAGATTACTATGAAGTTAAAAATAAAAATGTTGTATATGATTATTTTACTATAGTTTGGAAGACAAAGTAACAACTACATTAAAATGTGGTTAATATGGTTGTTTAATCAAAGAAATAGTGTAAAATATAGTTCTAACATGAAGTTAAATGCCATTTGAAAATGATGATTTGATATAAATTGAAGTGAGGGGAGCATATGCCTAAGCATAATCAAAATAATAATTTTGATGATAAAGATAATAAAAAAATGAGTGGTTTTGCAAAACTTATCAGTGGATTAATTGTGCTACTACTTATAGGTGGATTAGTTTTTGCAATTTTTGCATTCGTAGATCATTCAAATAAGGCCAATGAACGTTTGGCAGACCAAAAACAAGAAGAAAAAGACAAAAAGAAAGAAAAAACAAAGGAACAAAAAGACAAGAAAAAAGAAAAGTCAACTGAAGAAACACAACAAACACAACAGACACAGCAAACTCAACAAGTTCCTCAAACGCAACAAACGCAACAGACACAACAAACACAACAAACACAGCAGCCTAGAACACAAGAACGAAGAACTACGGAAGAAAAAGATTCGCCTGAAAAAACAAAAGAAGAACGTACTACTGAAGAACGCTCGACAGAAGAAAAAACAACTGAACCATCCACAGAGGAAAAAACAACCGAAGAAAAGACGAGTGAACCATCAACTGAAGAGCGCACATCTGAGCCTTCGACAGAAGAGAAGACCGATGAGCCTTCTACACAACAACGAAGTACGCAACAAAATACCCAACAACGTTCAACACAAAACAATAATTCAAATTCAGAAAAAAGTTCGCAATCATCTGATGAAGATTAAATAGAATTAGAAAAATATATGCTTAGAACACGTGCTGTCATATGACAGTGCGTGTTTTTTGTAATGATTAATGGAACTTAAACTCTGAAATAAAATATCGTGAATTATTTATAATACGAAAATACGAATCAGATAAGATAAAGAAAAAGAAAGCTTAAAATAGCATACTTACTAAATATGAAATGAATGACAATAGCAATATGATGGATAAGCAGCCACCTAAACAACCAAAAGGTCCCAAATGACAGCCAATGTGTTTGTTATAATTAAAAGATTGATATGGGTTATTGTGAGAACTTGCTTTTGATTGTTTAAAATAATCGTCATCTTTATATCTCTGATCTTCTGGGTCTATAACTTCTGGTTGTTTATTGTTAGACATGTATATTCCTCCTGATAAATACTTTTTAAATGTATATTTATTTTAAGCATAAATAATGATTGATTCAATGAAACGCATGTTGATGAAGTGATTAAAAAAATATCATTAAAAAATTAATGGGTAAATGATTAGTAAAATATAGAATCGGGTATAGTAATTTTATAGAGAAAGGAATTATAAAAGTTTAGAATTTATTTTATTTAAGACAAAAGTATTTCTCTTGCTTTTTTAAATGTATAGTAGTATTATTGCAAATATAAGAGGTTATATTTTTTTGTCCCAGTAGGGACGGAAAAAGTCAATCTATGGTTAGAACTTGACCCTTGTATATAGAAACGGAGGAGGATAGTAGTGAAAGACTTGATAAAAATTCAACAAAAGTTAGTTCCAGAAATTGTTGAAAAGATGTATCGTCGTTTTTCAATACTCACTACTATCGCTCAGTACCAACCCGTCGGTAGACGTAGTTTAAGTGAATATATGGATTTAACAGAAAGAGTATTGCGTTCTGAAACAGACGTTTTAAAGAAGCAAGCGCTTATCAAAGTTAAACCTACAGGTATGGAAATCACTGAAGCTGGTGAAACGACAGTACGCCAATTAAACAGCTATTTTAACGTTTACTCGGATGATCATCACCTTGCTCAAATTATCAAAGAAAAATATGACATTAAAGATGTTTATGTCATTCCAGGTGATTCAGACACTGATAAAACGGTTAAAATTGAGTTGTCTAAACAAGCGGGACAGCTAGTTGAAGATGTTTTATATGATCACGCAACAGTGGCAGTTACAGGTGGCTCGACGATGGCATACGTAAGTGAATCTATGCATCGCCAACCTTACGACGTATTTTTTGTACCCGCTCGAGGTGGACTTGGTGAAAATGTTGTATATCAAGCCAATACGATTGCTGCTAGTATGGCGCAGCAAACAGATGGAGATTATACAACACTTTATGTGCCAGATAATGTCAGTGAAACAACCTATAACACACTTATGTTAGAACCGTCAGTGATACACACCTTAGAGAAGATTAGAGAAGCGAATATTACAATCCACGGCATTGGTGATGCGCTGAAGATGGCGCGAAGACGTCAATCACCTAGTGAAGTTATTGAAAAACTTCAACATCACAATGCCTCGGGAGAAGCATTTGGATATTATTTCGATGAACAAGGGCAAATCGTTCACAAAGTAAAAACGATTGGACTTCAATTAGAAGACCTTGTATCGAAAAAGTTTATCTTTGCCGTTGCTGGGGGTAAATCAAAAGGAGAGGCAATTAAAGCTTATCTTTCGATTGCACCTAAAAACACTGTATTAATCACAGATGAAGGCGCAGCAAGTATTATCGCAAATAATAGTAATAAAAAGTGATTCCACTTTTTAAATATCATTTTAAAGGAGGCCATTATAATGGCAGTTAAAGTAGCAATTAATGGTTTTGGTAGAATTGGTCGTTTAGCATTTAGAAGAATTCAAGATGTAGAAGGAATCGACGTAGTAGCAGTAAACGACTTAACAGATGATGAAATGTTAGCTCATTTATTAAAATATGACACTACACAAGGTCGCTTCACAGGAGAAGTTGAAGTTGAAGAAAATGGTTTCCGCGTTAACGGATTAGAAGTAAAATCATTTTCTGAGCCAAATCCAAGTAAATTACCTTGGGGAGACTTAGATATCGATGTCGTATTAGAATGTACTGGTTTATTCACAGATAAAGAAAAAGCAGAAGCACACATCAATGCAGGCGCTAAAAAAGTATTAATTTCAGCACCAGCTAAAGGTGACTTAAAAACAATCGTATACAACACTAACCACGATACTTTAGATGGTTCAGAAGATGTTGTTTCAGGTGCTTCATGTACTACTAACTCATTAGCACCAGTTGCTAAAGTTTTAAATGATGAATTCGGTTTAATCGAAGGTTTCATGACTACAATTCACGCATATACTGGTGACCAAAGTACACAAGATGCGCCACACAGAAAAGGTGACAAACGTCGTGCGCGTGCAGCTGCTGAAAACATTATCCCTAACTCAACAGGTGCTGCTAAAGCTATCGGCCTAGTAATTCCTGAAATTGATGGTAAATTAGACGGTGGAGCACAACGTGTACCAGTTGCAACTGGTTCATTAACTGAATTAACAGTAGTATTAGATAAAAATGTAAGTATCGAAGACGTAAATAACGCAATGAAAAATGCATCTAACGAATCATTCGGTTATACTGAAGACGAAATCGTTTCTTCTGACGTAATCGGAATGACATACGGTTCATTATTTGATGCAACTCAAACACGTGTTATGACTGTTGGAGATCGTCAATTAGTTAAAGTAGCAGCTTGGTATGATAACGAAATGTCATACACTTCACAATTAGTACGTACATTAGAATATTTAGCAAGTCACGCTAAATAATTTGATGTTCACTTTAGCTTAACAAGTATAGCGTTGTGAAATTGAATCAATAAGCTTAGGAGTAAGCGGGGAGCTCAACGCTTCTCCGCTTATTTTACTTTATTCATCCATCTAAAGGAGGAAGATTACATGACAAAAAAAATTGTATCTGATATAGAGTTAAAAGGTAAAACTGTACTTGTACGTGCAGATTTTAACGTACCTATGAAAGACGGTGAAATTACGGATGACAACCGTATCGTTCAAGCTTTACCAACTATAAAATATATTATAGAGCAAGGTGGTAAAGTCGTTTTATTCTCTCACTTAGGAAAAGTTAAAGAAGAAAGTGATAAAGCAGAATTAACTTTAAAACCTGTAGCTAATGCATTAGCTGAAAAATTAAATAAAGACGTGGCATTTGTTCCTGAAACACGTGGAACACAATTAGAACAATCTATCAAAGCCTTAAATGAAGGTGATGTGTTATTAGTTGAAAATACACGTTTTGAAGATTTAGAAGGTAAAAAAGAGTCTAAAAATGACCCTGAATTAGGTAAATACTGGGCATCATTAGGTGATGTCTTCGTAAATGATGCATTTGGAACGGCACACCGTAAACACGCGTCAAACGTAGGTATTGCAGCACACTTAGAAACTGTAGCAGGTTATCTAATGGAAAAAGAAATTAGATATATCGGTGGCGTTGTAGAAAACCCGGCTAAACCTGTTGTTGCAATTCTTGGTGGTGCTAAAGTTTCAGATAAAATTGGTGTAATCACTAACTTATTGAAAATTGCAGATAAAGTGCTTATTGGTGGCGGTATGTCATACACATTCTTCAAAGCTCAAGGTAAAGAGATTGGCTTATCTTTATTAGAAGAAGATAAAGTAGACTTTGCAAAAGAATTGTTAGAAAAAGCAGGAGATCAAATCGTATTACCTGTAGATTGTAAAGTTGCAAAAGAATTTTCTAATGATGCGAAGATTACAGAAGTTTCTGTAGATGATATACCTGCAGATCAAGAAGCAATGGATGTTGGTCCAAAAACTGTGGAATTATTCAAAGAAAAATTACAAGGTGCACATACTGTAGTATGGAATGGACCTATGGGCGTATTTGAATTCAGTAATTTTGCAAAAGGTACAATTGGTGTTTGTGAAGCAATTGCTGAGATGAAAGATGCAAACACAATCATCGGTGGTGGTGACTCAGCTGCAGCTGCGATTTCATTAGGATATGCAGATGACTTTAGTCACATTTCAACTGGTGGCGGTGCGTCATTAGAATATCTTGAAGGTAAAGAACTGCCAGGTGTAGTTGCGATTGCTAATAAATAATCGCTAATTTACGAGCAAAACTTGATTAAACAATAATCATAATTTACTAATAGGAGTGTATATAATGAGAAAACCAATTATTGCGGGTAACTGGAAAATGAACAAAACGGTTCAAGAGGCTAAAGATTTTATTAACGAATTACCAGCATTACCAGATACTAAAGAGGTAGAATCAGTCATTTGTGCTCCAACAATTCAATTAGATGCTTTAGTAACAGCAGTTAATGAAGGTAAAGCACAAGGCTTACAAATTGGCGCACAAAATGCCTTTTATGAAGATAACGGTGCATTTACAGGTGAAACATCACCAGTAGCATTAGCTGATTTAGGTGTGAAATATGTTGTTATTGGACACTCAGAACGTCGTGAAATCTTCCATGAAACAGATGAAGATATCAACAAAAAAGCACATGCTGTATTCAATCACGGTATGACACCAATTATTTGTGTTGGTGAAACAGACGAAGAACGTGAAAGTGGCAAAGCTAATGAAGTTGTTGGCAACCAAGTGAAAAAAGCTGTAGAAGGCTTATCAGAAGCACAATTGAAACAAGTTGTTATCGCATATGAACCAATTTGGGCAATCGGTACTGGTAAATCATCAACTGCAAAAGATGCCAATGAAATGTGTGCATTTGTAAGACAAACAATCACAGATTTATCTGGACAAGCAGTTGCCGATGCAACACGTATTCAATATGGCGGTAGTGTTAAACCTAACAACATAAAAGAATACATGGCAGAATCAGACATTGATGGCGCATTAGTAGGTGGCGCATCACTTAAAGTGGATGATTTTGTACAATTGTTAGAAGGTGCAAAATAATATGGCTAAACAACCAACTGCATTAATTATTTTAGATGGTTTTGCAAATAGAGAAAGTGAGCATGGTAATGCTGTAAAACTAGCTAATAAACCTAATTTTGATCGTTATTATAATCAGTATCCAACAACCCAAATCGAAGCAAGTGGCTTGGATGTTGGACTTCCTGAAGGTCAAATGGGTAATTCAGAAGTTGGACATATGAACATTGGTGCTGGACGCATTGTTTATCAAAGTTTAACGCGTATCAATAAATCTATTGAAGACGGCGATTTCTTTGAAAATGATGTATTGAATCAAGCCATTCAACATGTAAAAGGTAATGACTCAGCACTTCATATTTTTGGTTTATTATCAGATGGTGGTGTGCACAGCCATTACAAACATCTATTTGCTTTATTAGAATTAGCCAAAAAGCAAGGCGTTGACAAAGTTTATGTACATGCGTTTTTAGATGGACGTGATGTAGATCAAAAATCTGCGCTTAAATATATCGAAGATACAGAAGCTAAGTTTAAAGAACTAGGCATTGGCCAATTCGCATCTGTTTCAGGTCGTTATTACGCAATGGACCGTGATAAACGCTGGGATAGAGAAGAAAAAGCTTATAACGCAATTCGTAACTTTGGTGGAGAAACATTTGAATCAGCTAAAGCTGGTGTTGAAGCAAACTACGCTAAAGACTTAACTGATGAATTTGTTGAACCATTTATCATCAAAGATCAAAATAATGGTGTAAATGATGGAGATGCAGTCATTTTCTATAACTTCCGTCCTGATAGAGCTGGTCAACTGTCTGAAATCTTTACAGATAAAGCATTTGAAGGCTTTAAAGTGGATCAAGTAAATGATTTATTCTACGCTACATTTACAAAATATAATGATAATGTTGATGCAAAAATTGTTTTTGAAAAAGTTGACTTAACTAATACAATTGGTGAAGTTGCACAAGATAATGGCTTGAAACAGTTACGTATAGCGGAAACTGAAAAATTCCCACATGTCACTTATTTTATGAGTGGTGGCCGCAATGATGAATTTGAAGGCGAACGTCGTAGATTGATTGACTCACCTAAAGTTGCGACTTATGATCTTAAACCAGAAATGAGTGCTTATGAAGTCAAAGACGCACTCATTGAAGAGTTAAATAAAGGTGATTTAGACTTAATCTTACTAAACTTTGCCAACCCTGATATGGTAGGTCACAGCGGTATGCTTGAACCTACGATTAAAGCAATTGAAGCGGTTGATGAATGTTTAGGTGAAGTCGTAGATAAAATTGTTGATATGGGTGGTCATGCTATTATTACAGCTGACCATGGTAACTCAGATATGGTATTGACTGATGATGAGCAACCGATGACGACACATACGACTAATCCTGTACCAGTGATTGTTACTAAAGAAGACGCAACTTTACGTGAAACAGGTCGACTAGGTGATTTAGCACCTACATTGTTAGATTTGTTACAAGTCAAACAACCTGAAGACATGACTGGTGAATCACTCATCAAACATTAATTTGATAGAAACAATATATGGACTAAAATCAGCAACATAAAAGCGTGTCACAGTTTAAAATTTGCTTAAAAGACTGATGACACGCATAATCAAATTGAAGTAATTAAATTATTTGTATTTATAGCATTTATAGCTATAATGAAGATGAAATTTAATATTTCTAAACTACTTATTATAAAGGAGATTACAAACATGCCAATTATTACAGATGTTTACGCTCGCGAAGTCCTTGACTCACGTGGCAACCCAACAGTGGAAGTAGAAGTATTAACTGAAAGTGGTGCATTTGGACGCACACTTGTACCATCAGGTGCTTCTACTGGTGAGCACGAAGCAGTAGAATTACGTGACGGAGACAAAACACGTTATTTAGGTAAAGGTGTAACGAAAGCTGTTGAAAATGTAAATGAAATTATTGCACCTGAATTAATTGAAGGTGAATTTTCAGTATTAGAACAAGTTTCAATTGATAAAATGATGATTCAATTAGATGGAACTGAAAATAAAGGTAAATTAGGTGCAAATGCTATTCTTGGTGTTTCTATTGCAGTAGCACGTGCAGCAGCTGATTTATTAGGTCAACCACTTTATAAATATTTAGGTGGTTTCAACGGTAAACAATTACCAGTTCCAATGATGAATATTGTAAATGGTGGTTCTCACTCTGATGCGCCAATCGCATTCCAAGAGTTCATGATTCTACCAGTTGGTGCAGAAACATTTAAAGAATCATTACGTTGGGGAGCAGAAATTTTCCACAACTTAAAATCAATCCTTAAAAACCGTGGTTTAGAAACAGCAGTAGGTGACGAAGGTGGTTTCGCTCCTAAATTTGAAGGTACAGAAGATGCTGTTGAAACAATTTTAGAAGCGATTAAAGCAGTAGGTCTAGAACCTGGTAAAGATGTATTCTTAGGCTTTGACTGTGCTTCATCTGAATTCTTCGAAGATGGCGTTTATAACTACGCTAAATTTGAAGGTGAAAATGGTTCAAAACTTACAGCAGAACAACAAGTTGACTATTTAGAAGAATTAGTAAATAAATATCCAATCATTTCTATTGAAGATGGCATGGATGAAAATGACTGGGACGGTTGGAAAGTATTAACTGACCGTATCGGTGACCGTGTTCAATTAGTTGGTGACGATTTATTCGTTACAAACACTGTTAAATTATCAGAAGGTATCGAAAAAGGTATCGGTAACTCAATCTTAATTAAAGTTAACCAAATTGGTACATTAACTGAAACATTTGATGCTATTGAAATGGCTCAAAAAGCTGGATATACAGCAGTAGTATCACACCGTTCTGGTGAAACAGAAGATACAACTATCGCTGATATTGCAGTTGCTACAAATGCAGGCCAAATTAAAACTGGTTCATTATCTAGAACTGACCGTATTGCTAAATACAATCAATTATTACGTATCGAAGATGAATTGTTTGAAACAGGCAAATTCGAAGGTATTAAATCTTTCTACAACTTAGATAAATAATATTTATCTAGAAAAAGAGTTCACGCGCTAACACGTAAGCCCAATGGGTTTGCGTGTTTTTTTATTGCAAGACGCGTTAATATCATTTATGATTCGAAATTGTGTCAGACAAAGATAAGATTCAATGAAATACATCGTCAAGATTATTTAATTTGTTCATCTTTGTTAGTGAAACTGATATAATTAAAAGTGTAAATTATAGAAGGAGTATTGACTGATTATGAAGGCACAACCTAAAACAAAAGAAATTAGAACAGGTCATTTTCTTGCTTATACTTCACTTATCATAGCAATATTATATGCCATCCATTTATTTGTTATTTTAGATGATAGTGTAATAAAACAAATGTTAATAAATAGTAGACAAAAGCCTTCTGAAAACGCAATTGGTGTGATAAAAAACAGTTTCCAATTTACAGGTATCATGTATGTGATTGCTAACTTAACAGGGATTATTGCGATTTGGAATAGGCACACGTATTTGTGGTGGTTTATGTTTGCAGTATTCGCTTCACAAATTTTATATAATTTAGTGAATATCAGTGCGGTTTATGAGGCGATATTAGATACAAAATCAATGATAAATATCTTACCGTTAACAATTGTATTAATCATGTCACTTATTTTAGCGATTTATATGTTGGTTGTTTCAATCAAACGTAAAAGTACATTTAATAGATAGAAGTTTGCTAAATAAGTCAAACGTGTGATATAATGCGGTTCGTATATAATGAATGGAGGACAATTTTTATGCATACATTTTTCATGATCATTTTAATTTTAGATTGTATTGCATTAGTGACTGTTGTATTACTCCAAGAAGGTAAAAGTAATGGACTATCAGGTGCGATAAGCGGTGGCGCTGAACAGTTATTTGGTAAACAAAAACAACGTGGCGTTGATTTATTCTTGCATAGATTAACAATTGTATTGTCTGTCATTTTCTTCTTGTTAATGTTAGGCATAAGTTATTTTGGTTTATAAGGTCCGACAATGTAAAAGTCGGGCTTTTTTATTTATAATAGAAGTATTCGGCTTTTAAATGCTTCAAAGTAGGGAATATATTTTGAGTACAACTGATATCATATTTATTTTAATAGCTTGGACGAAAGGATTGAATCACGATGCAAATTAGATTACCAGAACCATTCTTTTTTGAAGAAGGTAATCGCGCTGTATTACTTTTACATGGTTTTACTGGAAATTCTTCAGATGTAAGACAATTAGGGCGATTCTTACAAAAAAAGGGTTACACTTCTTATGCGCCACAATATGATGGGCATGCAGCACCACCAGAAGAGATACTTCAATCTAGTCCATTTGCATGGTATAAAGATGCGATAGATGGATATGAATTCCTTGTGGATAAAGGATATGATGAAATTGTGGTTGCTGGCTTATCACTCGGTGGTTGTTATGCATTGAAAATAAGCTTAGATAGAGATGTAAAGGGTATTATAACAATGTGTTCACCTATGTATATTAAGACTGAAGGCGCAATGTTTGATGGTGTCTTAACGTATGCACGTAATTTTAAAAAATACGAAGGCAAAGATGAAACAACCATAGAAAAAGAAATGGATGTGTTTCATCCAACAGATACTTTAAAAGATTTACAAGGTCAAATTCAAAGTATACGTAATCAAGTAGATGAGGTTATGGATCCGCTACTGGTTATTCAAGGTGAGCAAGATCAAATGATTAATACAGATTCTGCTAACATTATATACAATGAAAGCGACTCAGATGATAAAGAGATTAAATGGTATGCGAATTCAGGACATGTCATTACAATTGATAAAGAAAAAGAACAAGTTTTTGAAGATATATACCAATTCTTAGAATCATTAGATTGGTCCAAATAAATTTACAGTATTTAATAAAAGAAAGGAGGGGCATAATGAATTTAAAGCAATCCATTGAAGAAATTATTAAACAACCAGATTATGAACCCATGTCTGTATCAGATTTTCAAGATGCATTAGGTTTAAATAGTGCCGACTCATTTAGAGACTTAATCAAGGTACTTGTTGAATTAGAACAAACAGGATTAATTCAACGTACAAAGACGGACAGATACCAACGTAAGGAATCTAAAAAATCAAAGCAATCAAAATTAATACAAGGTACACTTAGCCAAAATAAAAAAGGTTTTGCATTCTTACGTCCTGAAGACAAAGATATGGATGATGTCTTTATCCCACCTACGAAAATCAATCGTGCAATGGATGGAGATACCGTACTTGTCGAATTACAACATTCTAAAGGTGAACATAAAGGTAAGCTAGAAGGTGAAGTGAAATCAATTGAAAAGCACTCTGTTACTCAAGTAGTGGGTACGTATAGTGAGGCTCGACACTTTGGTTTCGTATTACCTGATGATAAACGCATTATGCAAGATGTCTTTATTCCGAAAGGCCATAATTTAGGTGCGATAGATGGGCATAAAGTCTTAGTACAAATTACAAAATATGCGGATGGTACCGATAACCCAGAAGGCCAAGTTTCTGCAATTTTAGGCCATAAAAATGATCCAGGTGTCGATATCTTGTCGATTATCTATCAACATGGTATTGAAATTGAATTTCCAGATAAAGTGTTAGAGGAAGCTGAAGCTGTTCCAGATGAAATTAAACCATCTGAAATCGAAGGGCGTCGTGATTTAAGAAATGAGCTAACTATTACAATTGATGGCGCAGACGCTAAAGACTTAGATGACGCAATTAGTGTCAAAAAGTTAGATAATGGACATACGCAATTAACGGTAAGTATCGCCGATGTCAGTTATTATGTAACGGAAGGATCAGCATTAAATGAAGAAGCGTACGATCGTGCAACAAGTGTTTATTTAGTTGACCGTGTAATTCCAATGATACCTCATCGACTTAGTAATGGTATTTGTTCATTAAATCCACAAGTAGATAGATTAACTTTAAGTTGTCAGATGGAATTAGATGAACGTGGTCATGTGGTTAATCATGAAATCTTTGATAGTGTGATTCATTCAAATTATCGTATGACATATGATGAAGTGAATGAAATTATTACAGATCAGAATGAAGACACGCGCAAACAATATAACGAAGTTACACCAATGCTAGATTTAGCTAAAGACTTATCAGAACGTTTAATCAATATGCGCAAACGCCGCGGTGAAATTGACTTCGATATCAGTGAAGCAAAAGTACTTGTCAATGATGAAGGTATTCCAACCGACGTAGAATTAAGAAAACGCGGTGAAGGTGAACGTCTCATCGAATCGTTTATGTTAGCAGCCAATGAAACGATAGCAGAACATTTCGATCGTTTAAATGTGCCATTTATATATCGTGTGCATGAGCAACCAAAATCAGAACGTTTACGTCAATTCTTTGATTTTATTACTAACTTTGGTTTAATGATTAAAGGTACTGGTGAAGAAGTGCATCCATCAACTTTACAAAAAATTCAACAAGAAGTAGAAGGCCAACCAGAGCAAATGGTCATTTCTACAATGATGTTACGTTCAATGCAACAAGCACGTTATGATGATGTGAATCTAGGTCACTTCGGTCTGTCAGCAGAGCACTATACGCACTTCACGTCACCGATTCGTAGATATCCAGATTTAATCGTGCATAGACTCATTCGTAAATATCTTATTGATAAAGCAATGGATGATAAAACACTTAATAAATGGGAAGAAGCATTACCAGAAATTGCTGATCATACATCACAAAGAGAACGTAGAGCGATCGAAGCAGAACGTGACACTGATGAATTGAAAAAAGCAGAATATATGGTTCAACATATTGGAGAAGAATATGAGGGTATCATTAGTTCCGTGGCTAATTTTGGTATGTTTATCGAATTGCCAAATACAATTGAAGGTATGGTACATGTATCAGAGATGACAGACGATTACTATCACTTCGATGAACGTCAAATGGCAATGATTGGAGAACGCCAAGCTAAAGTCTTTCGCATCGGTGATCCAGTTACAATCAAAGTTGTTAACGTAGATGTTGATGAGCGTATGATCGATTTCCAAATTGTTGGTATGCCATTACCGAAAAAAGAGCGCAGCCCAAGACCTTCACGTGGTAAGACCATTCAAGCGAAACCACGCGGTCAGTCATTAGATAATTCAAATAATGATAAAAAGGGCAAGAAAAACCAACGTAAAGGTAAAAACCAACGCAATAAAAATAAGTCAGCAAGTGGTAATACCAAACACAAACCATTTTACAAAGATAAAAAAGTGAAAAATAAAGCTCGTAAGAAGAAAAAATAATTCAACAAAGAGGTGAAACTCAATGCCAAAGAAAAAATCACCAGGAACATTAGCTGAAAATCGTAAGGCCAGACATGATTTTAATATAGAAGATACGATTGAAGCGGGCATTGTGTTGAAAGGGACAGAAATTAAGTCCATTCGTCGTGGCAGTGCAAACCTTAAAGATAGCTATGCGCAAGTAAATCGTGGCGAAATGTTTTTAAATAATATGCACATTGCCCCATATGAAGAAGGAAATCGATTTAACCATGATCCACGTCGTTCACGTAAATTACTATTACACAAACGTGAAATAGAAAAATTAGGGGAACGCACAAGAGAAATTGGTTATTCCATTATTCCTTTAAAACTCTATTTGAAACACGGTCAATGCAAAGTTTTACTTGGTGTTGCAAGAGGTAAGAAAAAACATGATAAACGTCAAGCATTGAAAGAAAAAGCAATGAAACGTGACGTAGATAGAGCACTTAAAGCGCGTTATTAAGCGAAAATATTGCCAAAGACATTGATCTTTGGTAATATAATATGTGCTTTCTGAAAAAGATAGATGATTAAATCTGCAGAAAGTACATTATATTATTACGGGGGCGTTTTTGGATTCGACAGGGGTCCCCGAGCTAGTTAAGCGTGTCGGAGGGTTGTCTCCGCACCAACACACACAGTTAAAAATTAACTGACAAATCAAACAATAATTTCGCAGTAGCTGCCTAATAGCACTCTGCATCGCCTAACTGCATTTCCTATGTGCAGTTAACGCGATTCAACCTTAATAGGATACGCTAGGCACTGCCGTTTGAAGTCTGTCTAGAAGAGATTAATCGAACTAGCATAATGTCGGCTGTCTATCACCTAACATTATGCGAAATACCTTGATAGACTACACACGTAGAAAGATTAGTATCAGGACCTCTGGACGCGGGTTCGAATCCCGCCGTCTCCACTATAGAGCCTGCAACCCATGTGGTTGTGGGCTTTTTATTTTTGTTGCCCCAATATTGCCCCAGTTTTGCCCCAAGTAAATAAAAAACACCCTTATTTTAGGGTGTCATAGTATTTATAAATTCTATACTTTGATGGTACAAACAGTAAAAATTATCTTCAGTTTTTACTGTTTTATAGGAGTTATAACAATGGTTTTTATCATTAACGTTTAGAAATTTTTGTAAGGTGTCTATACATAATTCTATCTCTTTTTTTGGATTGTTAAATGTGAAATTTTTATTTTGATTTTTTTCCCAATGATCAGCTAACATGTATATACAAAATAATCTAATTGTATCCATTTCATAATTTTCTAAATTTGATTTTTCCTCATTTTCATTTTGGTTAACTTCTATTCGTTTTTGGCTTATTAAATTTTCACAATATTTTATAATAATAATGTTCATACAGTCAAAATATTTAAGCTTATAATAATCATTCTCATCTTTATAAGTAAATCTTAATGCTGCTCTAAGCTGATATAAATTATCTGTTTTAATTTCTGATAGTCCTGCAATTTCAAATAATGTCTTTCTCCATTCTGATTTAGAATCCAATTCATTTAGCAGGGTTTTCTTGTGATTATCTGTAGTGTATTTATATACTAAAAAAGCGATTAATGTAGGTGATAAAATCTTTAACAAATTAATATGGTTGCTAATAATGTATGTTTTGAATTTATCACAAAATATTAAGAATAAGATGAAAAGTAAAATGAAAATAAATAATAATATAATTTTATTGAAATTTTTCTGTAAAAATTCTTTCATTCATTCACCTCATAAATATTTTATTATTTCTTTCTGTGTACTAGGGTACAAATGCCCATAGCGTGAGCTTACTTCTTCAATAGAAGAATGTCCTAATCTTTGAGCAATTACCATTAAACTAGCACCATGATTGACTAACATAGACGCATGGCTATGTCTTAGCTCATGAATAACGATACGTGGGAACGTTTCACCGTCTGGTAATTCATCGTCTAATATTTTTAATGTGCTAGTAAACCAACGATCTATAGTTGATTCACTGAATGCTTTAAAAAACGTTCCAAACAATACATAGTTATCTTTATATATGTGATTATCTTTATACCATTTTAAATATTCTTGTAAGTCGTCCATCATATGAGTGGGTAAGTATATATCACGTATAGCTGCTTTCGTTTTAGGGGCTGTCACTTCACCGTGATAGTCCGTTTTGTTTATATGGATATAATCATTGTCAAAGTTGATATCTTCCCAGGTGAGCGCTCTAATTTCTCCCTTACGTGCGCCACTCGTGAAAAGCAATTTGAAGAATAATTTTTGTTGTATGTTAGGCAAAGCGTCGTAAAATTGATTAAATTGGTCTAATGTCCAATAATTTAATCGTTTTTGTGATTCAATTTCAAAGTTACCTACTAATGATGCAACATTCTGCTTTAGATCATGATACTTCATAGCATGGTTTAGTATAGATACTAGAAATACGTGCATTTTCTTCAAATATTCTGCAGAACGTCCTTCCTTCATTTTCTTATTCTGAAACTTCATCACATCTTGTGTAGTCATGTTGAAAACGTCCATTGATTTAAAATAAGGTACTAAATGATTATTAGTATGTGTCTTTAATGCTTTCACACTTGATGATTTACGGCGTGCTGTGTACCAATCAATATATTCTTCTACTAACTTATCAAATGGCAATTGATTAATCTTGCCAATACCCTCTAATTCGTCCATATAAGCGTTACAAGCCTTCACAGCTGCCTTACGTTGTTTATATCCAGTACGCTTAACTTCTTTACGTTCTCCCGTTTTCTCATAGTATCTGATACGGAAGTAATATGTACCACGTTTAGCATCTTTATAGATGTTGTGGGATAGTTTAAGGTCGTGTTGCATGGGATTCACCTACTTAATATAATTTACCTTCGTCATATGTAGTTCTCATAAATTCCATGACTTTTTCATAATCAACATCATTTTTTAATAGGTTTTGTATTATTTGTTTATCTTTCTTATCTTTTTCTTTGCGATATTTTTCTATAGCATCTTTATCTGAAATACTTAATAATAATTCGGGATAATTTTTAATTAATTCTATAACTTTCATATTGATAGTTTTATACAATTCTTCTTTAAAGTCGGGCGGTAATTCAACCGTTACAGTTTTCTCATCGTAATCATTTAATTTTAAGTCATAAAAAACCTTATAATTTGTATCTAATAAATAGTTTAACTTGTAATAAGGATTTTCAACTAACCTTTTGTGATCTCTTTTCTTTAAATATTTATCGATACCTTTTATTTGTTTTACATTTTCGTCTACATGTTCAGGATCAAAGTAATCAATTTCTAAGCGGCCACTAGCTTTTAGTTCATTATATATATCACTATTCTCATCTAATGTATCATAATACCCGGCTAAAATTCTAAAATCATTTAAAATCTCATCAGTGTCAAAATAGGTAAGTTCTTTCGCTATTTTTTTTAATAATTCATCATTAGGTACCACTTTATTATTTTCTATTCTTGATAGGTAGGCATGAGTAATATTTATTTTTTTTCCTAATTCTTCAAGCGTGAATTCATTTTCTTTTCTTGCTTTTCTAATAGCATTACCAAGTGTTCCTTCGCTATACATATTTATCACCTCGAATTGATGATAACAAAATGTAACAAAAAAAGATAACATTTTCAAATTTGTTCTTGTAATGTTACTTTATTTAGTATATTATAAAGGTGTATTAAATAAATGTTACTTTATTTAGTAACAAAAGGAGGGGGAAATATGGTGAAAGTAGACATACTTGAACTAAGAGGCTTAATTGCTAAAAGAGGTCATAGTTTGCGAAGTTTTTCGAAAAATAGTGGTATTTCAATTTCTTATTTAAGTGAAATAGTTAATGGCAAGGTAAGTCCAAGTCCTAAAATGGCAAAAAGAATTTCAAATGCTTTAGGTGTCGAAATTGAATACTTATTTAAATTTAAAAAGGAGGAAATGAAATGACAAATTTAGAATATCCAATGTTGTATATCGCGAGACGTGAAAAAGGTGATACTCAAAAAGCAATAGCAAAGAAACTTAGTATTTCACCACAACGATACCAGTTAAAGGAGAGTGGTAAGGCAAACTTTACATTACCAGAAGCTAAAATTTTATCTGAATTGTATGGAATGAGTATTGATGAATTATTTAGCAATTCAATCAAAGTAGGTTCGTAGGAGGTTATAAAATTGAAAAACTATTTGGTTTACATGTTGCTATCAATTATAGCCACATTATTTATTGGAGTATTAACGGATATATTCTTTGCATTTACATTTTACGGAATTATGGCGTTATCAGGATTTACATTTAAAAATTTGGAGGTTAATTAAATGAAGATGCTTAACGATGTACTTGAAACGATAGATTATGTCGATTTAGAAAATAAAATACAATCATGTATGGACTATTTAGGTACAGAGATTGAACAATTAGAACAAACGAGAGAATGGGCGATCAAGAATAACGAATTTAGACTCCAACAAGAAATCAACAATGCATGGAAATCGCAATATGTTGCATTATCAATTTTAAAAAGTATTAGAGAAGATAATGAACGTATGAATGATGAAGTGAAAATGATAGTCAAAAAAGCAAGAAAAAAAGCGCATCTGTACAGTCGCCAAACTCAACAGATAACGCTTAAACACAGATATTTAGTTAAATACCTATCAAGAATATAACATAAATGAAAGGTTGGTTGTATGGACGAAACAACTCTATATAAAAAACATTTTGAATTTCATTCAAATTTAGATTATATCAATACAACAAGTTTATCCAGAATCAAGGAGATTAGTAAGCGGATTAATTTCGCTTCTATCTCAAGTGATAAACAAGTTTTTAATAATAAAGGTAATTTATATCATCGTGAAAAGAATGATATTGGTGATTACATTAGTAACCTTACATTAGATTATATCATAATTCCTAAAGAAATTGGAGTAATTTACGGAATTGTAAATACTAAAATTACAGAAAATGATAATGGTGAAGAAGAAAAGAAAGCTAGTTTTAAAGCAGACACATTCAACAATTACGCAAGATTTATTGCAGATCTCATATCAGATAAAGTCATTTATTCAGATGAATTAGATGCATTTTTAATAGTTAAAAGTAACACGTATGAAGTTATAGATGAAACTAATTTTGCATTAAATTATTCAGTTGATAACAAGCATCAAATAAACGACTTTTTAGAAGTTATGCTTGAAATGTATCGAGAACACTTAAATGTTGAACATGGTTACAATATCCTTCCATATACCATTGCAGGTAATGACTGGATATACGACTGTAGGCAGTTGTAGTTCAGAGAAAAATCACTTAATACAAATGAATTATATGCTAAAAAATATGATGTTAATACGTCAGCGGTTGATACAGATACACCTAAAGAATTCTATGATCTAGTTACTGAAAGTGATAAAAGTAAAAATAATTTAATGTTAATGCACGCTTACACAATGTATCGCAAGATGAACCTGATACAGGCTGAGAAATGGTTCCTTATGAAGGATTTTGGCCGTTCAGGCAAAGGGTTACTGATGACTACATTTGATGCATTGTTACAAGTGAATAAAGTAAATTTTGACAGTTTAATTTCAGGTGGTTTTGAAGCATCTAATGAATGGATGAATTTTTACGGTGCAGATATCGCACATGCCAATGAAACTGGTGAAATAACAAAAGTAATGATGCGGATATTAAGAAAAATTGCTACTGGTGAAGTGATTTCTGGGCGTGGAATTGGCAGAAATGCATTCACATTTAAAAATAACGCAGTTTTAATTCTTGATACAAATGAAAGTGTGGATACAGGTGAGATTACAGCAAATACTACACGTACAATTAAAATTTCATTGAAAGATAGACCACTTAACGAATCGGATGAAGAACGTTATCAAATATTTAAGCCTTATTGGGATTTTGTACAACCAAATGGTAAAAAATCAGTAGCAGCTGCAGTTTCATTCTTAATTGTAAGTTTAGACTATCTTAAAGAAATCGGTCGAGAGTTTAAGTTTAATGATGTAACACTTAAACATTACTTTAGTGAAGATGAACTAACGGAAACACAAGTTAATATGTTGAAAGTTTTGAGTACACAAGGATTTGTTCTTGCAGGTGACGAAACACTTCAACGATTAGTTGAACAAGATTATAAAAGTTTACGCTACAAACAAGCTAAAGATGACATGAAAAAAATAGGTGTATCAATTAGTAATGATAAAAAAATTGAAGGCAAAAGCTACAAAGTCCATAAAATAGGTAATCAAGAATTATTTGATATGGCACATTCACTTATTGAGTGATTTTTCAAAAAGTCACTCTTATAAGGGTGACGGTTACTCTTACAGACACTCTTATATTGTTGATATAGCAGTCAGTCACTCTTGTCACTCTAATTTCTATAGCATTTTTTATAAATGTAAATATGTTTTATGACTATAGAGAAAATAAGGGTGACAAGGGTGACCGACACTCTTAATAAGGAGGTATTCAATGACAGGTTATCATGTAGCAAAATATTTATTAAAAAAGAATATTCAAGTTATACCTTTAAATCAATATAAGACACCTAGTGTTACTTTTGCAGATATAGATGTTAGTGATGATTTCATTGAATATCATTCAAGTTTTTATCATCAAACGCATGTACTGGGTGTACTTACACGTGGTGTGTGGTGTATCGATATTGATGTAAACCATGTTGAAGGTAAAAACGGATTTGAGAGTTTAAAGGTGGTTCCTTTCTATGATGAAATCGTAACTAATGCACAAAATACATTAGTACAAACAACGCCTAGTGGTGGTAAACACATAATATTCAAGAAACGTGATGATGTTGAATACGGTCAAAAAATAGATTATTTACCATCAATAGATATAAAGGCACATAATAATAACTATTTTGTGTTAGCAAACAGTCAGACACGAAAAGGTGTTTATAAACACAATAAAAAAGAAGTGACGGAATATAACGGAGAATTTGAAAAACGTATATTTTCTAAACGTGGCAATTATACACAGCAAGTATTAGAACCTTATTCTATGAAACAAGTGTTATCAGATCATAACTTTGACCACTTAGGTACTGGTAAAGGTGGATTAGGCAAACAAGCATATCAACGTATTGTAAATGGTGAAAGTGAATACAGAAACGATGATTTATATAAAGCAGTGAGTTATGCAAAGCAATGTAACATCGACATTGAACCATTGCGAATATTAATTGGGGATAATAAAAACGGTGATGTTTTTGATGAGAGAAGTTGGGAGGCGACTGTTAGAAGTGCAGGCTATTAATTTTGAAACAAATTATGATAAACAAGCTGAAATGATAGGATTAATTGTTGGAATACCAGAAGAAATGTATTTTTGTTCAATCAGTAGAGTATCAGTAGTTTATGTTGAATATATTGAGAATCAGTGGGTTGCATGGCGTGAAAGCTATATACCCAATAGTAATAGACGCACAAGTTATAAAGTAATTTCGCATGGTGGTTTTGAATTGGTAATGGCACGTATTAAAAATTATTTAGGATATATTAAAAAGAATAAATAACGTTAAATTTAATCAATAATGATTCGCATGTGAACCATTTTAAAGATATTAACGATTTATTATGTCTATATATAACAAAAGGAAATTTTGAATTAGTAATGGTAAGAGTGAAGAACTATCTAGCATATTAAAAAGAATAAAGGATGATGAATATGATACACAAGAGACCAACACAAACATTCACTTTAAATAAACAAAGACTGAATCATCTAGATATTAATCAATTAAAGTCTAACAATAAACCTATCTGTCATATCTATAAAACTTATGGTAAGTATCACTATTTAGAAATTGATTTCATTACATGTGATTGGTGTTTATCAAGTAAAGGTCAGGCATATCTACAATCTAAACTGAACATGGAACTATTAACCACATGGTTAAAGGGATACAACCTTAAGCTCAACCAAACAAGTGTGGGGCATATGACTATCTACTTACGAGCAGACATAAAGACAATAGAGTTCCTTATAAACGAATTGAATGTGATGTGCAGTAGTAATGCATATTGGTATCAGTATCGAATAGGTAACAGTATGCGGTGCATCGAAAGAGAGGTAGGTTATGTATCACCTATTAAACATGTGAAGAACAATGTAAACAAGGTCAAAGCATAAGGGAGTATGACATGTCTAAAGATGAATTGAAAGTATATATTATCAACTATGTTAAATACTATACCAATGTAACGTTTATTGATTTAGAAGAACTGTTTGAATCATTGCATATTGAATATCAAGGTGAGCTTACATTCGTACATGTAGACAATAACAATATAGTGTTGTGGCATGGTTGGAGTAATGAAGTGATTAGTATAGTTGGTGATCTATTAACATCAGAACAACTTGAACTAGAACGAACAGATGTAACAACATATGCAAGGCATGGTATGTATTTAGATTTACCTTTAATGTCAAATCCATTTGATTATTCAGACATACGTTGGTTACCTGTTGAATTAAAACTAGGCGATACTTTGAAAGCATTACTACATTAGGAGATGTTGTGTTATGACTTATAGCAAATTGTTGGCACGTTACTTATTATATTGCGAATCATCTAAAAAGGTATTAAAAGGTATAAATTATAAAAGTTATTTAGATATGAAAAATAAGTAAATGTAGGGTGGTTAACCGCACCCCCGGGTCAAATCAAATCAAGTTTATTTGAATACTAGGAGAACGGCGGGTGGTCTCGACTTTGCAATAATTTGAATAATTTACGCATATAACCCATATACCCCTACCCCCTATATTAGAAGAGGAGTAGATTAATGAAATTAAATGAAGAACAACGTAAAGCTCGTGAGAAGTTAGTTGCTAAAGAAGAAAAACGTTTGCTAGAGATATACAAAGACTTACCAAATGAAAAGTTAAAGGTAGCACAAGGTCTTATTAAGCAAGCAGCACGTAACAGAGTAATGTTGAACTACATGTGGGAGGACATACAAGAGAATGGCGAATACGATTTGTTTCAACAATCTCAAAATGTACCTGCTTATGAGCGTGAGAGACCTATTGCACGCTTATATAATACACGTGATCAATCATATCAACGAGCAATTAAACAACTAACAGACTTATTACCTAAAGAACATACACAAACTGAATCAAATGAACCATCTACGGATTATCTATAATCAACTTAAATATTACGGTTAGAAAATCATTAAAATCTTGCGCTGACTAATAAATACGGTCAACAAGATAAATTTTAAAAAACAAAGGAGCTGTTGTAATGAGCAATATAAATATTTTTGAATGGAACAAAGTGAAGAGTAAGATTAGAGATATTAGACAAGAAATTGATGATACTAAACAATTAGATACAATTGATAGAAATAAAAGTAGGTATCTAACTAATGTCTTACGTGAATTAAGTGTTCTTGAAAATATGGTAAATGATTTAATGGATCAAACAAAAGATAGTAATCCAGTTAATAAAATAAAAAGACTATATAACAGATATAAATAAGGAGAGATAAATATGTCTATAAAAAATGACGAAAAACCTAACGTGAATGAAATATTCCCAGTATACATTGAAGTGATTCAAAATATGCTTGAACAAAATAAAGGCATACAAAGTCAAGATTCGTATCAAGATAGAATAAATGTTCTTTTTGAGCAATTAGAGAATGGTAATCTTTCTGTAAATGAATATGATGATGTAGTGAACGAAATAGACGATTTAAGACGAGAAAAAGCAACTAATCCTAATGTGAATGGCCGAGTTGTTTTAAATTTACCTAATCACATTAATTCAATTGAAGAGCTGAAAAAAATAACAGAAAAAGAAGATAAAAAGGCTAATGAAGTGGTTAAAAGTGTTGAAGATGAAAATCATAAACTGAAACTTCAAATCGATGAATTACAATCAAAAATTGAATTAAATAATACGTATATTGGTGAAATAAACAATTATGAATCAATTAATGAACTAGTTAAACCCATCATCAATGGAGATAAAACATACTACGATTCAGAACGCTTTTACAGTGCTTTCATGTGGCATAAAACAATTGGTTTATTGTCTGCAAAAGGTAAAGGTAAGTCGGTTGTGAAGTATCCAGATTTTAATAATAGAGCAAAATAAAACAGTGGGCGCTGGCATGTGTGCCAGCGTCTGACTTCTATTTAAATGGGGAGGATGCCATGATTTTAAAGCGTGCTAAATCAGTTTTATTATATTTTGATGAACCTAAAGTAAGTGAGTATGAAATACTTATAAAATATAATCCGACTATTATCAATAAAAAGATATACTATCTTCAAGAACAAATAAATGAGAGCTATCATTTAAATATATCTCATACAGTGTGTGATGAAGTCAGTGGTGTTATATCAGTATCATATCCCATAGAAAAATTAGTTATATGGATTATACAAAAGCAAGAAGATTTAGATCGTTTTAAAAAGAATAGTGTTAAAAGAATGAATGTATTAAAGCAAATCGTTAGTGAATATACAAAACAAGAACAAAAGGAAGTAATGGATTATATACGTTCTAATGGTCGTATAAAAGCATTTGAGACGATTGATAAGTTGCAAAGAGATTTATATAAAATAAAACATTGTAACCAAATCAATTGTGCTAGAGTTCATAGAAGTACAACTGTAGTGTAAGGACTGTGATAACTATATGAAATATGATAAAGCTACATTAAAGAAATTTATAATTAACTATCATAGTGTACAGAAAAGCAATGATATAACCGAATCTAATGATGACATTGATGATTTCTTTGAACTCAATAATCAAGTGGTAACAGACTTTCGTGAAAATAATAATATAGAAGATGTAATACTTTATAATGAACTAGAAGAAATTGTAGAAGTAGTTGGTACAGATAAAGAGCATTATATATTTTGGTTGTTAAGTGAGGGATATTCATACAAAGAAATCGGGAATGTATTTTCAGTGAGTGCAGGTAGAATTGGTCAGATATTAGATGCGTTATTGAAAAAACTATCTTAAGAGTTATTATTATTATTAAGAGTAAAAGGAAATGTAGTCTTTTGTTAATTCCATCGTTATATTATACTAACTAAATAGGAACTCCTTAGGGGTCTTACCTTAGAACATCTTGCGAAGTAATTCGATGAGTAGTATCGTGAACGTTCCAATTTTCAAGTAATACTCAACATCTTCGCGATGTTCTTTTTATTTATAGATTTTATATGTACATATATATAGAAAGTTTCAAAAGAAAAAAGGATTTACTTAAAAAATCCTTATATGGAAAGGGGAAGGATGTTGAATATACATAATTTAATAGACTTTAATTACATAAAAAGAGCAATCAAAATTTTTATAATGGCAACAATTTTATTATTAATAACTATTATTATAGCTTACATTTTTACTCCTGGAGAAGAATTATTAAAGCAATTAGGAAATAAATCACCTGAAAGAGTAAGTGAAACACATGGTTTAACAAAAGTATGGGGATTTATACAAACTAATGGATTTCACGTACCTATACAAATGTTAATATTAGCATTAATACCTATACCTTTTTTATATACACTTAACCTCATAGTCTCAATAATAATACCAGGTATAATGTTTGGTTTTTTGATTAATTTTGATCCTTATAAAGGTTTCACAGGTTTTATATCGTATATTCCACACTATATGTTCGAAGTATTTAGTTTCTGTGTAATGGTTAGTGGTCTTTATATGTTAAACAAAACTATAATACGAAAGATAAGTAATATTTTTAGAAAAAATAAAAAAAGAGACGACTCTTTAAGAATTAGCCTAATAATGTTATTTAAATTGTATTTTCTAATGTCTTTACCTTTAATTGTCCTAGCTGCATTTACTGAAACATATGTTGCAGATATGTTATTAAAATTAATGAATTAAAATGATATTGATTTATAAAGGGTAGGCACTTATGTGCTTGCCCTATTTTTTGTGGTATCATTTAAGTGAATTATTCAGAAACTCGACATGAATAAAGCAATTGAAAAATACAATAATGTGAAAGAGGTAAAATTTAATGAATTCTTATTATATTCTCATTTTTTTAATTTGGCTTATAAAAGAACAAATAAATTTATTTGTTTTATTATATGAAAAATTTAGTTTTCCTTTGTTATTTTTAGTTATAATCATCGTTTTTCGAAAAGAAATTTCTAATTTATTAAAAAGAGTTCGTCAAATAAATGTTGAAAATAATAGTGGCCAAATCAGTTTTTTATTATCGGAAATGAATGATTTGAAAACCGATATGGAGAATTCGACCGTTTCTCAGATTAGGCAATATGGTGAAGATGTTAGAGAAAAAGGCTCACTTGGTGGACCACCAGAAGAAAAATATGAACAAAACCCTGAGTTTAATGAAAGTTTTAATTTAATTCATTTATCTGAAGAATTACATAAAGAATTAGCTCTAAACGGTCCTTTTGATGCTATTGAAAAATTATATAAAGCTTATACTTTTCTTACTGAAGGAAAGGATACAGAAGATGATAATCCTACTAAAATCATAAAAGATGTATATCTTACTGCTATGAGTATAAAAGAAAATGGAGGTTATTTATTAGACGATAAGCTTATTTATAACTACAGAAGTTTTATTGAATTAAGTTATAAAGGATTAGAAAAAAGAAATGCTAAAGGATAAGTATTTTTAAACAATTTTGTTTCGATACATATCAAACCACCCACACATGTCACTGGGTGGTTATTTTTGTTTTCTAGTAGCTTTCTAGTAACTTACGAGTAATAATATACATCTTTACATATACGAACAAGTGTTTCGTTATATTCATGAGGTGATAATATGAAAGTAATAAATCCAGACGCACCAGATGAATATAAATATGAAACTGATTACCGTAAAATACCTAGAGAGTATCTTAACTCACGTATACCACAAGGGCGTGGCATGGTTAAGTGGCAAGCTTTCAAGACCTTACCCGAACAATACGAGAGATTAGAACAGTACATACAAGACCAAAATAAAGTTGATAGACCATCATTAAGCGACCACCAATTGAATGATTTAAACGATAAGTTAATATTCAAAATGTACAATGATCCTAAAATTGAATTACGTTATTTTGTGGATAGATATATTAAAACTAAAGATGGTTGCATTCACAATGTAGATGTTCACACACAAACACTACATTTATATGAAGAAAGTGGAATGTGTAAGTTAGATTTGAAAGATATTGTGGAAATAAAAAAAGCCCACCTAAATGAATAGGTGGGTTATTTTACCTGACATTTTAATAAACTTAAAGATAAAGAGCAATAGAAAGTTTGAATTAACCTATAAAGAATTCCTCCTAAAAAAGATAAAAATATATACCTATAGATAAAAACTATGGGATATGTAAAATACATAATAATATGTTATAATTAAATAAAAAGTGGGTGAGATGTTGGAACTAATCTTATTATTGTGTAGCTCAGGTGTCGCAGGGTTATTCACATATATTTATTTAGATTATCTATCTATTTTTGATACAGAAAAATCAGAGATTAAAAAGATGTTTTCTATATTATTTTCACTAATAAGTGTCGGAATTTTTATATTAGTTAATAATTTTATAGGCATTATTATAAAAAATGAGTTGTTAAGCATATCAATAGCTTTATTGATATCTGCAATGTTGATAATATTCGTTCTTAATAAATATATTTATGTGTTTTTAATAAATAAATTTAGATCAAACATGAATAAAACTAGAATTGACTTTCAAAAGAATGCACTAATACATGAACATGCGATTGATTTCGTTCTTTCTAATAGACAAATGAGTTATTATATTGAATGTTATAATGATGAATCTATTGAGAAACCAGCTATGTACGGTTTAATAGCAAAACATGAAATTGACAATAATTTAGATGTAAGTTTCATAATTTCTACAACTAGCAAACTCACAAATCAAAAATTATCTAAAGCCGACTCATATTATGTGTATCATAAGACTAATACGACAAGTTATTATAAAATTTACGGATTTAAAAATTAATCATTTCCTATCTTTTCTGAAATCTTTTCCAAATTTTTCTTCTAATTTTGACTCACTTAATGTTTCGTGGTCGTGTGTATGGTTTCTATATCTTTTTTTTACAGGTTCATTACTTCTTTTTTCATGACCTAGACCACCTCCACCACGGTGCCCAGGGTCTTTAGGATTATGTTGTTGCTTTTTATTCTCATCACTCATAATATCACCACCTCTCAATGTCTAACTCAGTTAGGCGTTTTTTGATAAAAATATATAGGGCACAGTAGGGTGCCCTTGAAATTATGGGTATTAATTCACTTCATAACTTGCTGCTTTAGATGGGTCTTCGACTTTTATTCCTTGTTCACCTAGTCTTCTTATGACTTCGGCGCCATCTTCACTATTTGATTTTTCATTGATTTCATTTTGAATCTCAGCTTCACTTAAAGCGTTTGGATTTTGTTGTTCTTGAACAGGTTGTTGATTAGATGATGTCTGTTGCTCCTCAACCTGGGTATTTTGCTGTGATTGTTCCTGACTAGGTTGTTCTTCAACATTTTGTTGTTCTTGCGACTGAACATTTTCTTGTGCAGTGGGTTGTTCTTGCGTATTTTCGTCTTTTGTTACTTGTTTATTAGCTTCTTTAGTTTTTTTATCTTTTTCATCTTTAGATTTTTTATCATCTTTTTTCTTACTTTTCTTATCAGATGATTTAGTTTCTTTTTTATCATCTAATTTGCTTTCTTCACTATTTCCACATGCTCCTAAAACTAACGCGCTTGCTAATAATAATCCTAGTATCTTTTTCATTTTTCATTTCCCCCTTTATTTAATTTTTTTATATTCAAACACACGTAATGGTTCAAACTGTAATTATTGAAATTCGTGCAACTTATTAATGGATATCGTAAAAAAGATAATAATTTAATTGTACTATACCTAAAAAACAAAAGTGATAACAAAAAGTTATACTCTAAGGGGTTATTGATAACTTTATTTGTTATATTCTATATTAAGAGCGATTAGTTTTAATGATTTATGTTAGAATATTCTGTAAAATATAAAATGATAAATTGAATGAAAATAGTGGAGGACTGTAATGAATGGATCTATACATCATTTAGAAATATATGTAGAAGATATAAATAAAACTAGAAATTTTTATGAATGGTTATTACCTAAACTAGGTTATAGACTTTACCAAGATTGGGAAAATGGGTTTAGTTTCAAATTAGGAAAAACTTATATTGTATTTGTAGAAGTCGAAGAGGAGTATAAAAAGTATGGCTACCATAGAAAAAGAATTGGATTAAATCACATAGCTTTCAGTGTTTCAAATAGAAATAGAGTAGACTACATAAGTAATATTTTATTAGATAAGGGTATCAATATTTTATATGAAAATAAACATCCATATGCTGGTGGAGAACATCATTACACTGTTTACTTTGAAGACCCAGATAGAATTAAGCTAGAAATTGTTAGTGAGGAGTGACTATATCATGATTCAATCTATAAACCACGTTACTTATTCTGTATCAGATATTAATAAGCCTATTGATTTCTATAAAGATATTCTGAAAGCTAATATTCTGTTAGAGAGTGGCAAAACAGCGTATTTCACTTTAGGTGGTTTGTGGCTAGCGCTTAATGAAGAAAAGGATATACCTAGAAATGAAATCCAATACTCATATACGCATATGGCTTTTGCAATAGAGGAAAGTGAATTTTACGAATGGTATCAGTGGTTAAATGGTAACGATGTGAATATATTAGAGGGGCGTACTAGAGATATAAGAGATAAAAAATCAATATACTTCACTGATCCAGACGGCCACAAGTTAGAACTACATACCGGTACATTACAAGATAGGTTAGATTATTATAAAGACGAAAAGGCACATATGAAATTTTATGGACAGGATGATGAAGATGAAGGATACAATGATAGTAGATGAAAGTATAAAGTTAAGAGATGCGTTTGATAATGATGCAAAAGAATATTTTAAAATTCCATTCAATAAAGAATTATTGGAAATGTATGGCTCTAATATGAATCCAAACAGAGAAAAATCATTAGATAAAGCACGATTATTAGTTAATGAGATAAAGACTAATCCATATGAATGGGTTATTGAATATAATGGTAAGTTTATCGGACAAGTTAGATTAACCTTTGACGATGAAAATAACAAAGCGAAATTTGCAATAGGTATATTTAACCCTCAGTATTGGAATAAAGGAATTGGAACAAAGGTTTCAAATGCAATATTGAACTTTGGTTTTTCTGAATTGAAACTTCACAGAATTTATTTGAAGGTACTTGCTTATAATAAAAGAGCTATTAAATCGTATGAAAATGTAGGGTTCAAAATTGAAGGTGAAGAGAGAGAAGGCGCTTATATTAACGGAAAATATGAAACTGATATTCACATGGGTATTTTAAAAAGTGAATATGAGCAATCAAACGTATAGTTATACGATTATTCATTTCTCGATGCAGCAGAGAGCGAATGTCAGAGAGAATACTTAAAGGAGTGATTTTTTGGTTAACTTTGCACATATAATCAATGATGAAAATCAAAAAGAAATTGTGAAAGGTCGTGAATTAACTGATAGAGATAGAAATAGTAAAGACTATTTTTGTCCTAATGAAAATTGTGAAACAAAATTAGCTTTGAATATAAAATCAAATGGTGAAAATTATTTTAGTGCAAATTATGATGGTTTTGACCACATAAAAAACTGTTGGGCAGAGAGTAAATATGCTAATCAAGTGATTTTACCCCCAAAGGATAAAAATATAAATGATTTCTTAAATAGTTTAAGTAAGTCAGAAGCCAGAAAAAGTGAAGAAAGCAAAAGTGAAAAATATTATATGGAAAATAATGTTACACATCGTAGAATGTCCACATTAAAAGATATTTTTTATTATTGTAAAAGTCATAATAAAGAAAATAATTTTGGTAATACTAAAATTAAATATATGTTTTTAGATAGTAGAACTAAAAACATGTACACAAAATTTATATACGAAGGAACTAAAGTGGTTATTGGAGATAGCATATTACCATTTAATCCTAAAGATGAAATGTTTACAATTAAATATAACAATAAATTTTATTTCAAGATAAATTTCATTAATAGTTCCGTTTTTAATAAATGCTATAAAAAGTTAAATTTAAAAGGCCGTAATTTAAAAGATGTTAACGTTATGGTATTAGGTGATTGGAAAAGAAGTGGTAATAATACTTTGGTAACATGTATTAAGAACTCAAAACAATTTTTAGATATTTCCTCTTTTATAAGTGATTAATGTATTTAACAAATTATTCATCTGTTTTAATTTTATGTTTACCTTTGAAAGGTGGGGATTATTTGAATAGACCATATTTTAAAAAAGGATTTATTGTTTTAGTTCTTTGCATACTTATAATCGGATACATATTAAGTAATATCGGTCACGAAAACAAATTAGAAGGATATTCAGTGGCTATTAACTTTTTTGGCATATTCGCTACATTTGGTGGTGCATATGTAGGGGCTAAAATAGCAGGGGATAATGCTAGAAAGCTTTACGAAAAACAAAAGAAGGAACAGGATGATAATACATATAAAAAGATTGACTTAATTGTTAACGTAAAGTTGATAAAAGTATATGATCATGCAGCAAAGTTCCAAAAATCTATAGAAGAAAATTATGAATATGATAAAAATAATGATACATTAATAGATATTAACGATGCGATTACTGGATATGCTGAACCAATAATAGAATTATTAGAAGATAGAGAAGTGCATAATGGTTCAAATAAAATGAAGGAAAAATTATTGGAAATGTATAATGAATGTAATAGATTAATTAATTATATTTTGAAGGTTGATATAGAGCAACCTGGATTACATACAGATGATAATTTTATGTTTTTAACCAAAGAAGAAAATGATAGAAGGATTAGCCTAGCACATACATATAAATCTGTGAAATTTGCTGAATATGTATTTGTAAAAGAAGCACTTGATGAAAAACTAGATAATATACTGCATTCAATTACAAAAGAGAACGTACTTGTAAATAATTTAGATATAAAAAATGGTGCAAAACGTAAATTTACTATAGATTTATAATTGCTCCTTAAAATAGTCGTATATACAAAAATAGTAATAAAAAGATAGTATTACTAATTAAAGGAATCTCACGCATACGGGAATGAATACGTAAATGTTGCCCCAAAAATATGTTGTTTTTGCAATTTTAACATTTTACACCAACCTAGTAAGACAATGTAAACGTTGAATTGACAACACTTATAGCGATTTTCAAATGTGTACATAATCGCTTTAATCAACTCCCGCCGTCTCCATATCCGAGCTCTCAACCACAACGGTTGAGGGTTTTTTTCATGTATAAAAATTTTGAAATTTATTGAGAGTTATTCTAGAAAGATACGTGCGTAATTATCATAGCATAGTAGATATTTATAAGAATTAATCACATAATATGGATGAACTTCAATATATGAACTTAGAATCGATTGTAAAGGGCATTACAACAGTATATAACTAAAGTACAACAGAGTATTAAATTGTGATGGTGGGATGATAACAACCATACAGAGAACGTTATAGCTGATGTAATGGGCATAAGTGAATTAACGTTAAGACAAGCAAAAGAAGTGATATTAAAACGTGTTGCGAAAGCAGTTGACTTTGTGTGATGTATGACAAAAAAACAGTTAAAAAGTTTATATTAAATTACCACAAGACAATGAATAATAGTAATGAGTGTGACGAAGATGTAACTGTGGGTGACTTTTTTAGTGTGGATGATCAAGCTGAATCGCATGAGATAGATAATAGTAATATTGAAGAAAGTATATTTTATAATGAAATAGAAACATTAATTGAGCAAGTGGCCACAGACAAGGAGTTTTACATGTTTTGGCTTTTAGCAGAAGGCAAGACTTATAAAGAAGTGGGACGTATATTTGAAGTATCAGATAAGAGAGTACAACAAGTATTTGATAGGGTATTAGATAAGGTAGTGGAAGGGTAAGCACTTATGTGCTCGCCCTATTTTTTTATATTTATTCACCTAAATAAGCTAGGGCTATTTTTGTTCGGTACATGTTCTGTCTTTTTATTAATTTCTTTTATCTTATAATGGTATATAAAAGGGTTATAAGGTATGTATGGAAAATTTAAAACTAGATTTTAATAAATTGAAATTCTTAGCAGAAGATAAAAATAAAGAGCTAATAGAGTTACATAAGCATGGTAGATTCTTTAAAACGGTTGCAAGAGATGCTGGATATGTACCTGAATACGCTTTGAAAGCAGTTGTATGTAAATATCATTTTGGAGTTTATCCTGACCATTTAAAAGGGTATAAAACTCATAAATTAGATGTATTATTAAAAAAAGCCAATTTAACTAATGAATTTAAGAACGAGCAAAGAGGCAATCCAAAGTTTAAAGCGAGTTGGTCGTCTATTTCAAATTGGACATCAGAGTTAAGATATAACACAGAAATAACTAAACAACATGCCAGTAGATATATGAATGCTTTAAACAATGAAAACGGAGGTGTTTACAAATGGATCAAGAAACACTGGTAAGGAAACATTCTAATGAGTTTAAAAATATTACAAATTTGCTTTTAAAAAAATATCCAGATATTGAAATGATATTTTTTTTACCTAACTTCAGAAGTGAAACAGAGTTTAACTACAATGATTACACATTATTTATTAGTGCTAAAAGTTTTGATGATATATATGATTTTGATGTGTATTTGAAAATATTTAATTTATTTAATGATAATTTAACTGATAAAGAAAATGACTTGATTAGTCGTATAACTAAATTCAATACAGATAGTAACGAACGCCAGAGCATTAAAAAGTTTATTAGAAACGATTCTTCTTTAGTAAACTTAAAAGATAATTACCTCAACAATATTAAATTGCCTGATGGTTTATTGACTTTGTCATTGTAATAAAAAAGTACTTTATAAAAAAATTAAGGGGTACAACAAGTGAATCAAAAATATGAAATAGATTTACATTATAAAAATGGTTATTTTAAAATAGAAAGTCACTTTGGGCTTAATTTAAATGTTGTTGAAGAGATGCACGATACTGACATCAAGTCATTTTATTTTGATTCCGATTTTGTGAACACTGACTTCAAAGAAGAACAAAATTGGGCCCTTAATTATTTATTATTGGATATATATAATGGAACACGAATTGCATGTGGTTTAAAACCTTTTGAACCAATTCATAATAGAGATAACATTTTAAATATTCAAAATCATATTTTCGCTTATAAAGTTATAAATAATATAACTCTAAAAAATTTAAATTTTTCTCCCGATGAATCAAATTTCAAAATAGCTCTTAGAATGGCAATGAGAAATAAAACTGTTAGAGATTTGTTAATATTATTGAATAAAGTTAGTCACTTTGATGAAAATACTCTTATCAATTATTATAAAATATTTGATTTTGTAGATTCGTATGTAAAATTAGTAGAAAAATATCAAGGTGAGATATTAGAAATTTCGAGTATCTATAAAAGTGATAATGAAGTAATAAAAAATATAAAAAATACTTATGATGACCTAAAAAAGATATTAAAAGAATTAAAAGCTTTTAAAAGAATAACAAACAATTATTTAAGTGTTGGATTGGTTTCTAGACATGGTTTGCTAACTCAAACGCCTAAAAATGAAGATATTGATTTTGTGAAAATCTTTAATTTATGCATAAATTCCATTAGATATATAATAAGAATGAATTACTTATCTTCTTATTATAACTTTGATTATTTAGTTAACTTTGATTTAGAAAATAAAAATAATAAAAATAAACCCACCTAAACGAATAGGTGGGTTATTTTTCAATGACAATTGTATATACGGCACATATAAAAGTTTTCAAAAGGCTACACTCCTCCTAAAAAAGAAAAATATATAAGGCACAGTGGAGTGCCCTGAAATTAAGACTTGCTAAATTTTTTTTCTAATTTTTCTTTATTGTCAAATGGTAATACATCAACATTATATTGGGATAACATGGTTGCTACGGAATCACTTATTTCATCTTCGTTTTCTGTAATAATATTTAACCTAGCATTAGAATCGTACATTTTACTTCTATAATCTTCAACATCATCCCAATCAAAAAGAGCATTTTTGGCACTATTCTTGTTAATTTGTTTAATAGTTTTAACATACTCTGTTGTTTTACCTGGAAACACAGCTTCAAAGTTATGAGTAAGTTTTGATTTTCCTTCTACTTTAAATTCAGGAAAAACGTTGGGATAGATATCTCTATTTCTTAAAAAGTATTGTATGACTTCATCTCTAAAGAGAGATTTTATATTATCTTTTTTCAAAATAGCTAAATTGCTGATTTCTGATATCGCTAAAACGTAATCATGTATCGCTTGAGGTAATTTTTTTCTAGTGGTAAATTGTTGAATTTTGTTGTTTTCTAATACTAAACCATTACTCTCGATTATATTTTTAAGGAACTGATACTTTTTTTGTTTTTTATGACTAGTTAAATCTATGCCAAATTGTTCCATGTTCCATAAAGTTTCTCCATAATCTGTTAGTAGATATTCATTATTATAATTAGAAATATTTACTGAAATTGAATCTCCAAAATAATCGATTACTGGTGAATAAAATTCAATACTTTCATTTTTTAAAGGTATGAATTTAGATTCTTTTTTCAAGTAATCAAAGTATTCCTTGCTAATAGATTTAATTTCTTTGTCATACATAGTATCACCACCCTAAAAATAAATTAGATTCAATATTAATATTATCATGGTGGATAGTTTTTGTATATTTTAGTAAGGTAAATAACTGGGTTACGAAATCTGAATTATTTTCAAATACTTTATAAGGTAAAGGGTAAGCTATCATATAAGTAGAACCATCATTCTTTTTCTTATATTCTGATTCGGAAAAAACGTTTATTCTATTGCCTCTAATTATTTTATTATTTGAATTTTTATGAAATCCATCATTTAAGTTAATACGTAGTAAATTTAAGTTGTATTGTGACTCTCTAAAATTTAATGTTATTTTCCCAGGTTTAACAAAATAATTTAAAATAAAAGAAGTTTCTGTTTTAGAAGAAGTGATATTTATATAACCTTTGCAATTTTCTTCTAATTTAATATTGTGTTTTACTAAAATTTCTTTGGTTAAATTTAATAATATCCCAGCTTCTTTATCAGTTAATTTTATATCCATCCCTCAAACTCCAATCTTCATGCAATTAGTTGATAATCAATTATTAGGCAATTCTATTAATTATTAACTTAATTGTACTATACTTAAAAATTAATATTGATAACAAAAAGTTATGATTAAACCTAAAATTTGTGAATTTACTTATATCATATGTTGATATGAAAAGGTTATGATTTAGTTTGATTTAAATTAATGGTCATTTTTCGAAGTGGTTGTTTTTATGTATTGCTATGTTATAAAATATGAGATTTATAAAAGTTTATTGGCTCAGTTTATATTAAATTTATTCTGAAAATTCAATATCATCGTAAGCATTAGTCCAATGATGTGGCTGTAAATCATATAGATTTTTGTATTGGAGTTGTTCATTATCAGTTGTTATACCAACTTTAATTTTATTTCCCCAATATAGTAATCTTTCTTGGCATGTACCACATGGGGTAAGTGTTTTAAAATCACTATATTCATCATCTCTTACAACACAAATTGAATGAGTTATTATATCTTGATACTTATGTGCTTCTAGTATTGCCCCTGTTTCAATACACAATGCACTAGAAGCGTTTATAATTTCTGGTGCAACTGATGTATATGTGTTTCCATTTTTCGAATACATTGCAGCTGCGCCACCCCATCCGTTTGGATAACGTTCTTTGATTAAGGATTTAGCATCTTCGAAAAGTTTTTGTTCAATATTCATAAACATACCTCCAATAAATATTTGTATAAATCAATACTACTATAGTTAAAAACAAATAGGGGATGCTTTTTAAAATATGTATTGATGATTATTGGACACTAAACGAAAAAAACTATATGCATATTCATTTCTCGATGCAGCACAGAGCGAATATCAGAACTATATTATGGACATATAATGTATGTTTAGTTATGTAATAAGAGCTATTACTCAAAAATGAGTATGTGTTTTAGTTAAACAAAAGTGTCTAACACAATGGTTGAGGACTTTTTTCATGTGTAAAAATTTTGAAATTATTTGAGAGTTATTTTAGAAAGATAACTGCGTAATTATCACAGCATGGTTGATTCTTATAAGAATCAACCTAGTGATATGGATGAACTTCAATATATGAACCTAGAATCGATTGTAAAGGGCATTACAGAGGTATATAACAATAGCCAAGTAATAGTACAAAAGATTATTAAATTGTCACGGTGGGACGTTTATTTGAAGTATCAGATAAGAAAGTGAAACAAGTATTTGATAGGGTGTTGGATAAAATAGTGGAAGGGTAAGCACTTATGTGTTTGCTCTATTTTTTATGTTATCATTTAAATAAATTATTCCGATGCTCAACGTCAATAAAGCAAAATAAATTAGTGATATAAAAGTGATTAATATTAAAAAATTGAATTACTTTTTTTCATAATATATCTAAAGGGGGATTTTGCATTGGTACTTGAAGGAGCGATGTTACAAGTTAAAAAGAATATGGAAAATGAATTTGAGGAATCTTTTAGAGAAGCCTCTAGTATTATTAGTTCGATGAAAGGTTATATAAATCATTCGTTAAATAAGTGTTTTGAAGAAGAAGGTAAGTATTTGTTATTGGTTGAGTGGGAAACATTAGAAGATCATACAATAGGTTTTCGTGAGTCTGAAGAATATACAAATTGGAAGTCTTTATTGCATTGTTATTATGAACCTTTTCCAGTAGTTGAACATTTTTACAAAATAGAAGTTTAAGTGATTTAATTAGGTTATTTGTACCACAATTGTGATATATAAATTACAACAGATTATTAAATTGTAATGGTGGGACCGTATATTTGAAGTATCAGATGAGAAAGTAAAACAAGTTTTTGATAGGGTATTGGATTGATTATCGATGGTAAGCACTTATGTGCTTGCTTTATTTTTTGTGTTAAAATAAAATTGTTTCGTGCTCAACGTCAATAAAACAATTATATTGAAATTTAAAGAATGGGTGATTTTTTGAAGATTAATCCTGAATTGGACACAAATTTTTTTATATCTATTTGGTTAAATATTTTATTTTTATTTGGTCTTATTTTTATTACACAATTAGAAAATTTGTTTGTATTAATACCTTATGTTCTTGTAATGGGTGTAAATTCAATATACTTAGTTATTAAAGCAATGAAAATTAGAAATAATCGCAGTTTATAAATGTTTTGTATAGTGAATTGAATATTTTTGTCTTTTTATTAAGTCAAACACACATGTTTATGGACGGTTAATTTTTCATTTATATAAGCGACAGGCGTTTTGTTATATTGACATGATGGAAATGGATTAACCAGAATTAGTTTAAAGGGTATTGTAGAGATAATATAACCCCACCTTAATAGGTGGGGGTGTTTTATAAAAATATATAAGGCAGAGATGACTGCTACAAATCAGACTAATTAATTGGTTCTACTTCATCTAAAATTTCATCTTGTCTTTTTTCCATTGCCTCATACTCACTTTCACTAACACCATCTTCGTACATCTTGTCAGAAAGATCAAAATATTCTTTTTGTAATTTTTCTTCTTTTTCTTCTTGTTGTTTAACCCACTCATTTTGATCATTAACCCATTTTTCATGAGATGATTGTTCTTCGGGAGTCCGATAAACTCCATTATTTTCATAATCATATCTTTTCTCTTGTTGAGTATTCTGTTCTGCTTGTTGAGTTTGTTGTGTATTAGCGCTAGTTTGCTCTTCAGTGTTAACCTGTTGTGAATTGTTATTATATTGACCTTGATTATCTGAGTTAGTTTGTTGGTGATCGTTATTTTGAAATTGCTTGTCATTATTAGCAATTTGTTTATCACTATTTGATTTGTATTTGCTATTATCTTTTTTAGCTTTCTTTTCATCATTTGAATTCTTATTACTTGATGACTTCGTTTCTTTCTTTTCTTCTGATTTACTTTCTTCATTATTTCCACATGCTGCTAATATTAAAAAACTTGCTAATAACAAAAATAAAACTTTCTTCATTTAATGCTCTCCTTTAAAAATAATATATTTACTTAATTGTACTATACATAAAAAATGAAAGTGATAATAAAAAGTTATGATGATTATTATTTTTTGTGAAAATACTTATAGTTATATGTAAATCAAATGCGATTATTGTACATCAAACGAATAACTTATATGTTTATACATTTTTTGATGCAACATAGACGAATGTTAGGAACAAAATTACTCAATGGCAAAGGCTTATGCTTACTCTAAGCGTTATATCATTTGGAATTATTGGATGAATGTAACGGAAAAATTTAGAAGTTAAAAACATATACATACTAAAATACGACAGAAAAAATCGATTTTTTAAATAACACATAAGGAGCATTAATGGCCGGAAAAATTTAGAATTTTATTCACGGAGAACATTATATAAAGTATCTAATTTGCAATGCTAAGTAATTAGTTGGATAATTAATTTATAATACTTACACAGGGTGAATATAGATGGACGAAATTTTTGTTTTTAAAATAAAAACGAACGATGGAAATATGTTTCGTGAGTATGTAGAAAATATTTGGCAAATTAGTGAAGCAGTGGCGTTAAAAAGGTTTGAAAAAGCAATTAACAAACATGAATACTTTTACTTAAAAGACAGTGGTAGATATATCAATGTGAGTAATATTATTTCAATAGACGTAGAACTATTGAAATAAAACAATAACATTATATATAGCAGAGTATTTAAATTATCGGTGTGAAATATAAGTATATTGATATCATGAATTGTTTTTTAAGATTTATACGTAGAGTTAAACTATAGAATCAATATAAAATCAATACGTAGTATTATGAAAATTGGTAACTTAGTGTGCTTAATTAATAAGAAATATTTTATAATCCAATATGGATATTGCTCAAAAGGAGCTAGAAAATTGAAAAAGATAATAATGTTAATGAGCTTGTATATTGTTGTGAAATTTGCTTCATCTGCGACAAAATTTTTAAATAATATAAGATGCGGAAATAAAAAAAGTTTTACACCGAATCCACAGTTTTTAAAAAAGGAAGATGGCTTAACTGATAAAAACATTCTTTTTTTAGGTTCTTCAATTACATATGGTGCGGCTTCTCATGGGATTTCATTTGTTGAATTTTTAAATATAGAATCTAATATGAACACAACGAAAGAAGCAATTTCGGGTACAAGTTTGGCAGGAACAGAAAAAAATTCATATGTCCAAAGGATTAAAAAAGAGGAGTTGAGTAAAGCCAAATATGATTTGTTGGTTTGTCAGTTATCGACAAATGACGGTAGGTTAAATAAGTCTATAGGTGAAATAAAAAAAGAGTACGACATTGACGCCTTTGATGTAAAAACAACAATCGGCGCAATGGAATATATTATTAGTTACGCTAAATTAACTTGGGACATCCCCGTATTATTTTATACATGTATTAGAAAAACAGATCCTTATTATGAATTCTTGGTAGATAATTTATATAAACTAAAAGAAAAATGGGATATTGAAATTTTAGATGTTTGGGGCAATCAATGGGCAAATGAACAAATGAAATATGATAATACACTTTTTGCTGATGATGCACACCCGACTTTAAAAGGCTACCGCTATATTTATACACCACTTTTTAAAGAAAAGATAAAAAATATATTGACTAAAGAAATATAAAAATGAACTACTTTTTACGAATCAGAAAAGCTAGCAGTTCATTTTGGATTTAATGCAGAAGGATAGGCAAATGAATGCCTATCCTTTTTAATTATCCAGTATTTATTTTTTAGGAAAAATGAACAAAGTAAAAATACTTAAGACAATAGAAATTATAGCTAGATAAACTGGTGCATTTATATTTTGAGTGTAAAAATAACCAGCAATAATTGGTGCTATTAAAGTACCTAGAGAGGTAAAAGTAGAGTTTATTGAACCTGCTAAGCCTTGTTTGTTTTGAACTAATTTTGATAGATACACTGTTATAGTAGGGCGTATGATATCAAATCCAATAAATATAATCCAACTTATTAATATGAGGGATATCACAGAATTTAAGAATAATAAGCTAAATAGTATGACGATCGAATACATTGAACTAATAGTAATAATCGAAAGTTCACTTAAATACTTTGAAATTTTAGGATATAGAAAATATTGAATAAAAGCGCCTAGCAAAGATCCACCTATAATAGCGGCAGCTATATTAATTGATGTAAACGCAGCTTTATCGACTAAGTATAATGGATAAAGTTCTTCTATAGCAGCTAGTCCAAATGCCAATAAAAATATAATTATAGAAGGTAATAAATATAGCTTTAAGTCCTTAAATTTTATTTTGAAATTTTTATTTTTTGGTACATGTTCATTTTTAATATTTGGAATACTTAACTTTAAATTTAAAACTAACATGATCATGCCTATTACCATAGCTATAAAATAAGGTAATCTTATGTGGATTGATGAAAACAGCGCTCCTATACCTGGTCCAATGATAAAGCCCAATGATGTTATAGCTGAAAATGTGCCGAAATTTTTATCACGATTTTTTTCATCAGAGATATCTCCGATAATGCCAATAATAGATGCAGTCATTAAGGCAGCACTTATGCCTCCCAATACTCTGGAAACAAAGAGTGTATAAAAATCCATACCTATCCCGAATAAGCATTCTGAAATTATATAGAATAACAATCCAAACGATAGAAAGTGTTTTTTGGGGTACTTGTCAGAAAAGTATCCAATTATAAGTGAACAAATCATTTGGAAAAAAGAAAAAACTGCAATAAGTATTCCAAAAGCATTTCCAGTTATAGATAAATCTTTAATTATTAAAGGTAAACTTGGGACGACTAGTCCTATGCCAGTAAATGCCAAAAAAATATTGATATAAAGTGGAATAATTAAACTTCTTTTAATCATTGAAACTCCTTAATGGAATAAATGATTAAAAGTAAGATTTCAATCATATATTGTTTGCATATTTATATAATTGATTGATTTAATCATTTATTCCTCCTGTTGTTTTAGTTTTAATTTGAATTATTAACGTATTTTTTCTGACTAACATAAAAACTCCTCCTTTTGATGATTATATTATACAATGTTTTATTTTTTACGAAAATAATAACTTGGAATATTTCTATTTATTTAAAAAGTATGGTTAAAACTATATTAGTTTATATATCCAACTGGATTTTAAGTGAAAAAAGATAACAATATTGTAAGTACACTTAATTCATTTTGATTGATAAAATAATTTTATATAACGAAAGGAATGATTATAAATGAAGAAGATATTGGTTTTAATGCCAGTCGTAATACTAGGTTTAGCAATAATATTAATAGGAATGTACGTAGTGTCAAATGGAAAAAAACAAGAAGGAGAAATAGCTGGTTTAATTGATCAAATTAACCCTTTAGTTAAAGAGGAAAGTAGTTATATAAAAACAAAAAAACCAGATAAATTTTTGGAATATGATAGAGCTAGTTATACACAAAAAGCATATGATAAGCAAGGTGAAAGTAGAAATCTTACTTTCACAGCTGCTCAAAGTTTAAAGCTAGATAGATATTTGAAAATAACCCATAAGGGAGCTCATGTAGCTACATATGAAGAAGTTAACAAACAGGATATACCTAAAAAAGCAATTAAAAAAATTGAAAAGTAAAAAATTATAAGTAGATAACTCACTTTAAAGGGACTTTCAAACAGTTCCTTTATTTTTTATTTATATCATTTTTTCAAATAGGATTTTTTTCCTCTAACTATTCTTTACTTGCTAAATTCATTGTTTAATTCTTCTTGAAAATGAAGAGTGTCGTTTTTAGCTAATTCAGTTGTATACTTATTCTTATTTGCATTTGATTTAATAAGTGTTGAATCAATAAATAAAGATGAGTAATTTATGACGTCTCCTGCGGGAATAGCATTAGCTGAAGACGACAGGCTAAGGCAGTGCCCGCGGAAAGCGTGCATAAAAAAACTGCCAACAAAGTCGAAGATTTTGTCGACAGTCTGTAGCCACCTATATAAGTTGGTTAATAATTTAAAAATTAAGTGACTAATGTGTTGATCCATAAGTATTAAGTAGTACAACACCCACAATAATGATAATAATTGAAAAGATACTCATTAAATTAATTTGTTCTTTGAATATCGCAACTGACACAATTGTTGTAAGAACCAAACCAAGTCCAGCCCAACTTGCATATGTAATATTTAATGGTAAATGTTGTAATGTTTTGCTTAAAAAATAAAAACTTGCAAGAAATGAAATAATTGTTGCCAAAGTTGGATAAAGTTTTGAAAATCCTTCTGATGATTTAAGAAATGCGCTGCCTATTACTTCTCCAACTATAGCTAAAATTAATAATAAATAAGGCATGATATTATCTCCTTTGTAATTGATAATTTCATTTTACTAGTTTAATCAATGAATAGTAGTCTTGTAATTTTCTAACGATTTGCGAGGTATTGATTTTAGTGAATTCAAAAGTTTTAAGAATTATTATAATAGGTAAATAATTGACTTTTTGTAATATAGTTGTAATATTACAATTGAATCGGCTAAAGATTCAAAAATTTTACAGGGAGTGTTTAATATGAATAAAGTGTCAAAGATAATGTTATCTTGCGGCCTCGTATTTAGTACAGCAGTAGGTGCAGCAGCAATCGATTCACATCAATCACAAACCCAAGCAGCAGAAACGCCATATTATAACTATACAGGTTATACATCAGCAAATAGTGAATTTATTTTGGATCAAGATTTTATTAATGCAATTAAATACGGTAATTTAACAATTAATGGTTATAAAATTACAAATAGTGACGCAGAAACAGCTGAGATGGTAGATATATATGATCAATCATTTCGTAAAACTGGCGAAAATAAAGCAGATGCTGTTACTTTTGATTTAGATGGTAAATCTGTTTCAAAAAATGATTTATTAACAGTATATGGTCCTTCAGATGTAACCGACACACCAGCAGGACATATGTATGAACGTAATTATAACGATACGTCAATCAAATTTTATGTAAATGATGGCTATGTAACCAAGGTACAAATTAATACTTAAAGTGAAATATAAGTGGAATACTAAACAATCAATCAAATTTAATAAATAAACGCTCACCAATTGGTGGGCGTTTTTGTAATAAAAATTATTTTTAGTATGACTTTAATAGGTTAAGGCTAAAATCATGCATATAATTTTATACATAATTTTGAAAGTAAAGATTTAATCATGTTCTTTGAGAGAGTATAAATTTTTAATTTCAACAATTTTTATGCGTTGTAATAAGAGGTAAGTACGTTTGTTTTAAAAAATATTTGGCATATTAATCCTTCTGAGGTCTTAAAATATAAAAATAAAAAACCAAAAATATGATGATTGAAGGTGGTAAACTAATAGATATTGTTTTTATAAATTCGTTACTGATTAAAATCAATGTTTCGAGATTAGAAGCATTCATAATTTCATTAATTTTTGTTTCTGATGGTCTGATTAAAATTGTGATAAATGTTATTATCAAGAAAAAAATAGTAGAATATTTTAGACTTTTTTTAAATCTCATGAAGCACCTCTCTTTGATATAGCGTATCGTAATTTTGATACACGTATGACATATGTATTATTGCTATAATTATATAATAAAATCTGTATATATGTCATAGTGTTATTGAATTTTATTATAAAAGCGTTTTAATATCTACTTCTATATAATATTATATAGAAGTATTTTAGAGTTCTACCTATTTTGATGCCACCTTTAAAGGTGGTTATTCACAATGAAAAGAAAATTATTTTAGCATAAATCGTTTATATATATATTGTTTTGGTTATATTTAAGAAAGACTGAAATTGGAAAGGTGTATTGTAAAATGGAGAAATTAAATCAGGTCATGCTATATGTAGATGATCAGTCAAAAGCTGTGGATTTTTGGAAAAATATAATGGAATTTGTTGTTATATCAGAAGAAGCATTAGCAGAGGGGTATAAAGCAGTAGAAATAGCACCCAATAATGAAGTCGAAACATCGATCTCTATTATGGAAAAAGCATTTATAAAAAAATATAGCCCAGAAGTTAATTTGGGCACACCATCACTTATGTTTAAAGCATCAAATTTCGATGAACTTTATGAAAAGTTAAAAGCTAAAGGCTTAACTGGACATGATATTATTGAAATGTCAGGAACTCGGGTATTTAATTTTCAAGATGGGCAAGGCAACTATTTCGCCGTTAGTGAATAATATTTATTATGTTCTTGAAATAAATAACTGCAGTCAATAGGACTGAAATCAAATCGATGAAATTCGTTTGATTTCAGTCCTTTTTAATAATCGTAAGCATATTTATTATACCTTATGGGGGTATATGTTATAATCATTAATGTTAAGAGAATAACGTTACATTTTGTAAGGAGGGTATGACATGACAAATTCAAATAACCATGAATCACATGACCATCATGAACATGGAATGCATGAAGAACATCATACACAAGATCATGAAGGGCATGATATGCATGATCACCATGCACATCATCATGGTAATTTTAAGCGTAAATTTTTTATATCATTGTTATTTGCAATACCAATCGTCATTTTATCACCAATGATGGGAATAAAATTACCATTTCAATTCTCATTTAATGGTTCCGATTGGATCGTATTAGTGCTTGCCACAGTATTATTTTTCTATGGTGGTAAACCTTTTTTAACTGGCGCAAAAGATGAGCTTTTATCTAAAAAGCCTGGTATGATGACGCTTGTTGCGTTAGGTATTTCTGTAGCATATATTTATAGTTTATATGCATTTTATATGAATCATTTTAGCCATGCATCTGGACATGTTATGGATTTCTTCTGGGAATTAGCTACATTAATATTGATTATGTTGTTAGGACATTGGATTGAAATGAATGCAGTTGGTAATGCGGGCAATGCTTTGAAAAAAATGGCTGAACTTTTACCTAATAAAGCGATAAGAGTGATAGATTCTGAAGAAAAAGAAGAGGTTTCTATATCTGAAATTGCAGCGAATGATATTGTGGAAGTAAAAGCTGGGGAAAGCATACCGGCAGACGGACTGATAACTCAAGGCAGTACCTCAGTAGATGAATCATTAGTAACAGGAGAATCTAAGCAAGTAGTTAAAAATGAACAAGACGAAGTTATCGGTGGTTCTATTAATGGTTCAGGCACAGTACATGTCAAAGTAACTGCTACAGGAGAAAATGGCTATTTATCACAAGTGATGGGGTTAGTAAATCAAGCACAAAATGATAAGTCAGATGCGGAATTATTATCAGATAAAGTAGCGGGTTATCTATTTTATTTTGCAGTAAGTGTTGGTTTAATAGCATTTATCGTGTGGATGCTTATCCATAATAATATAGATTTTGCTTTGGAAAGATTAGTGACGGTATTGGTTATTGCTTGTCCTCATGCACTGGGATTAGCTATACCGCTAGTTACTGCACGTTCTACTTCAATTGGCGCACATAATGGATTAATCATAAAAAATAGATCTTCTGTTGAATTAGCTCAACATATTGACTATATAATGATGGATAAAACAGGCACTTTAACAGAAGGTGATTTTTCAGTTAATCATTATGAAAGTTATACAGATCAAAGTGATAATGAGGCAATCTTATCTTTATTTGCTTCATTGGAAAGTAATTCAAATCATCCACTTGCTTTAGGCATCGTGACATTTGCTAAAAGTAAAGATATCAAAATTAAAAATCCTCAAGAAGTTACAACTATACCAGGTGTTGGATTAGAAGGTATAATAGAAAATCAAAAATATAAAATTACAAATGTAAGCTATTTAGAAAAAAACAACTTGAAATATAATATAGAAGAATTTGAAAATCTTGCTAAACAAGGTAATTCAGTAAGTTTCTTAATTCATAATGAAGCAGTCATAGGAGTGATTGCACAAGGGGACAAAATTAAAGAAAGTTCAAGAAAAATGATTTCAGATTTATTATCAAGAAATATTACGCCAGTAATGTTAACAGGAGATAATAATGAAGTTGCAACTACAGTAGCTAAAGAATTAGGTATTAATGATGTGCATGCACAATTATTACCTGAGGATAAAGAAAAGATTATTCAAGATTATCAAAGTAATGGACATAAAGTAATGATGGTTGGTGACGGTATCAATGATGCACCTAGTTTAATTAGAGCGGATATAGGTATGGCTATTGGTGCTGGTACGGACGTTGCTGTTGAATCAGGAGACGTGATTCTTGTTAAAAGTGCACCATCAGATATTATTCATTTCCTTTCACTTTCTAAAAAAACTATGAGAAAAATGGTTCAAAATTTATGGTGGGGAGCTGGATATAACATTGTTGCTGTACCACTCGCAGCTGGCGTTTTAGCATTTTTAGGGTTAATCTTATCTCCTGCTGTCGGAGCAATTTTGATGTCTTTAAGTACGGTCATTGTGGCAATTAATGCAATGACATTAAAATTGAAATAGAATTACAAAATTTTGACTGAATGCGTACGAATAGAATGACTTGAATAAAGTGGAACGACACAACTTTTTAAAGGTAAAGTGTTTGTTCCACTTTTTTAATTAGTAAACAAGAAATGAATTATGCTAAACTGGTGCTAATTTAACGAGGGGGTATGACATGTCATTAACACTGGAGCCTATGACGCAAAAAACTTTTGATGAAATTTATGAAAACAGCATTCATGAATATGCGCATGAACATATAAAAAGTGGTGATTGGGAAACAGAAGGTGCCATTGAGAGGGCGCGTTCAGATTTTGAAAAACTATTGCCTTATGGATTAGCTACTGAAAATCAGGATTTATTTTCTGTTATTTATTTGAATGAAACAATTGGATATTGTTGGTTACATTTTGAAGGAATTAAAAAGGAAACCAAATGTTTTATTTATGATGTACATATTTTTGACAGTTATAGAGGTCAGGGTTTAGGTGAAAAAACGATGTTTTGTATCGAAGATTATTGCCAAAAAAGAAATATACATCGTATTGGTTTACATGTTTTTGGTCACAACGAGAGGGCAATATCCTTATACAATAAATTAGGGTTTCAAACTACTAATTATAGAATGGAAAAAGTGATTGGGAATGATACACATTAAAATAAAACGCTAATTTTAAAAAATCTATCAAAAATTTTAAGTAGGAGAATTTAAAAATCGGTAATCAAAGCAATTTGATGACAAAGTATTTTAGAATTAAATATTTATTTTTGGATGTTTTAATGAATGGTTAGTTGACTAGATAAATAAGGTTTAACCTGAACTTAAGTTGATTCTAATGGTTTTACCATAAAAGAAATAAGTGTCCAACGACTTATAACTTTTTATAAAAACAGTGAAGACCTCCCTTTCTATTGGACTGATATAGAAAGGGAGGTTTTTTGTATTGAACTAAAGCCTTATAAAAGTCACTAGACTTGTCTATTTATCAGTATCAGTATATTTATGACCAGCCAATTAATTGTGCAATTATTAATGAAATAATTGAAATAACTCCCCACATAATAAATAACGGGAAGAAAAACTTGATCCACTTCGTATAAGAAACACCACCGATGGCTAATGCAGCCATGAAATAACCACTTGTAGGATAGAGTACATGTGTGAAACCATCGCCTAATTGGAAAGCTAGAACAGCTGTTTGACGAGTAATGCCTAGCATATCGGCTAATGGTGCCATGATAGGCATTGTGACAAGTGCTTGACCACTTCCTGATGATATGATGAAGTTAATGAATACTTGAACGAGATACATACCGATGACTGCGACAATCGGTGTTGCACCGTCAATAACAGAACCTAAGCCATGCACGATGCTGTCCATAATCTTACCGTCTTCAAGAACTACTGCGATAGAACGCGCTAGACCTACAATGATAGCTCCCATCAATACGTCTTTAAATCCGTCATTAAATGACTCGCAAATTTCACGCGTATTCAATCCAGTAATTAATCCAACAACAATTCCTAAAATGATAAATAAGCCGGACATTTCCACCATAAACCAACCCTGCGTAGTAACACCATATACAAGTACAATAAAAAAGGCCAATACAACAGCAATGCCTATTTTTTGACGTTGTGTTGCAATGATCGGTTCGTGTTTCGTAATATCTTTATAAGTTCGTCTTTTTTCAGTATCTTCTTGGTAAACTAAGCTAAGATGTGGGCTTTGTTTTACTTTTCGTGCGTATCTCATTATAAATAAGACTGTTATAAATAGCACAACGATAAAAATCATGAGTCGTAAGCCGATACCAGAAAAGACAGGGATACCAGATAATTTTTGTGCTAAACCAGTATTGATTGGGTTTAATACACCGACTGTAAAACCTACAACAGTACCACATAGCGCAATTGCAGTAGCGGTTATAGAGTCATAACCTAAAGCAATAATTAATGGAATGATAACGGGTATGTATACAAGTGAAAGTTCAGCAGTACCTATGAGTGTAGCAATAATTGCAAATACTGATGTCAGTACTGGAATGATAAAGATACTATGATTTAAAAACATACGCGCGAGTTTATCAACGCCAATTTCAATAATGCCCGTACGTCTTAATACCATGAACATACCACCAATAATCAGGGTGAAGAATACAATTTCACCTGCTTCAATGAGACCTCTCGGAATAATGGATATAAAGTCTATGATATTCACTGGTGCAGCTTTTATGTAATGAAATGAGTCTGCATCAACCATTTCTCTACCTTCTGGTCCTTTAATTCGATCAAATTCTCCAGAAGGAATGAGGTAAGTTGAAATGGTGGCTAAGACACCAAATATAAATAATATGACATAAATGTGTGGCATTTCGAACTTTTTCCTGTCTTTTTTTGTTGGTTTACCTTTGTTTTTTGAAAACTTCATTGCTACACCTCTTTTATTAACATAAATAATGAAAAGATATCAGGACTACATAAAAATTAAAATCTTAATATTCTGAAAATTTTAATTTGAACTTAATTATAACAAAAATTTTATAAAATTATTAAATAAATATGATTTTAGTTAAATGATTTAGCATGAATTAATATAAAATAAAAAATCTAGTAATTGAACTGTGCAGCTCACTTACTAGATTTTACTAGAAACATTATATCTATTTGATAATTAAAGACAGTAACAAGCTACTATCTTAATTATAGATGTTTATTACATTGTTCGATCAACATTACTACACAATATATTCAAATAGCGATGAACATTATGAGAAGTCGTATCTTTAGGCAGTGCATGAGAAAACGTATTACCTTTTGTCGTTTTAACAGTGTAGATTATGTCATAGTTACTAATTTTGAAATCAATTATTTTCATAAATATCCCCTTAACAATGGTCATTGTTTTAAAATTATGAAATTGCAAATGAAACTGTGAAATAGGTTGAAGTACAAAGTTGACCATTTATATAATTGTACTATACATAAATCTTTTAAGTAATAAAAAGTATAACATATTTATGAAATTAACTTAAATAATACAAATAAAAAACACATTCAAATTTAAGAATATGTTTAATCATTAAGTAAATTTATTATTTCACTGTACTTTTGTTCACTCAAGGTACCTAAAGGACTTTGATTTATTTCAAATATTAAAAAATCATCATTTGAATTGAATACACTCTTTATAGTTTCACAAATCGTATTTTGATCTAAGTCACTTTTTAACAACCACAAACCTTTGTAGATGTACAATGGTTTACCAACAAGATTTAACTTTGAAGGTAATTTTTCATACCCATAAGAAATAGAATTTAAATTATAGGATAATATATATTTCGCCATTTATATCGCCCTCCGATATAAGCATATCATTAACTAAGATTTAAAGGTTGAAAGAAGGTTGAGTTTAAACACCATTGACTAATTTATTGAATATTATAGACTGATTAAGTTTGTTTTTATTTTAGAAGGGGATTTTAATAGTATAAGTAACTTTATTTTTAATACTATGAGGTGAAATAAAAATGAATTATATAAAGTATATAACGTCAAAAGATAACACGAAGCTTTATGCAAAAATAAATGAAATTGAACAGGCTAAAGCTAATATTATTATTGTCCATGGATTAGCTGAACATCTCGATCGTTATGATGAATTAGCTAATTACTTAAATGAAAATGAATTCAATGTCATTAGGTATGATCAGCGGGGGCATGGTCGATCAGAAGGCAAGCAGACATTTTATAGTAATAAAGATGAGATTGTCGAAGATTTGACTGCTGTGGTTGATAAAGTTAAAGCTGATTATAAAGGGAAAATATATTTAATTGGTCATAGTATGGGCGGATACACAGTAACATTATTCGGTACACAATATCCTAATGAAGTAGACGGCATAATAACATCTGGCGCTTTAACGAGATATAATAAGAAAACGTTTGGCGACGTAGACAATCATGTAGATAAGTATAGTTATTTTGATAACGAGCTTAGTGAGGGACTATGTTCAGATCAAGATGTTGTTGAAAAATATGCATTAGATGATTTGAATGCAAAGCAAATTTCAATGGGATTAATAGTTACCCTAATGGATGGTATAGCGTATTTAAAAGAGAATGCATCCAAATTTATTGAACATACACTAATATTACATGGTAAAGAAGATGGGTTGGTGAGTTACCAAGATTCATTACAATTATTTGATGAAATAGGTTCTGAACATAAATCAATTCATATTTATGATGGTTTACAGCACGAAATATTTAATGAATCTTCTTTTAACAAGAATATTTTTAAAGAAATTGTTGATTGGTTAGATAATGAAATATAATTTGCATAAATTTTTAAAGTAGATTTACAAATTTATTGTTGATTAAGTCTTCAAATATTTTAAAATGTTTGTTTCAGAAATTTGAAGGATTTATAATAAAAAAATAATTAAGACAAAATAATTGAAGGAGACATATATGTTTATTAAAACCTTGCACATGGAATACGAAGAGAGTTTCGAAGAATTTGATACACGAGTGAACCAATTTTTACATGAAGTGGATGATAAACAGCATTGGGAACTTGTATCAGTGACACCTTCAGTTACAAACACTGTGGAAGGCGTAGATTATTTTATTACAATTATTTATAAAAAGTAATGAATAACACGAAAAAAGCCTGAAAAAGTTTTCAGGCTTAAACATATTATAGACAGTAATTGGTTAGGAAATGGCTAATCATCATAATATCAATCTAATCACTAATTATATAAATTTAATATGTGTACTAAATTCATATAATTAGTGACTAAATGTTTTTTGAGGGACGTTGAAATAATCAGCTAAAATTTTAGTGTCATTTTCTGATGGTTTTCTATATCCATGTTCCCAATCCCATATTTGACATATTCTATAGCTCTTCTCGTAGTTTTTGTTTAAATTAATTGCTAATTTAGACAAACTTAAATGTTTTTTTTCGCGTAACTCTGTTAAAATTTCCAAAATTTAAAACCTCCCATAATTAAATACATAAAACTTACATTAATTATTTTAGTACAGATAAAAGGTATGTTCAAATTACTAATAATTTATTTAGAATTAATTGGAATGTTATTAGCAACAATTTTAATATTTTGAATAAAATATAAGTCATTTGTTGATTGTATAAAGTGTCAGAAAGTAAGTATAAGGTATTAAAAGAAAATATTAAAAATATTTATAATAAGGAGGAAAAATAAATTGAAAATAATTGCTATGAGTATTTTTGTAGATGACCAAGAAAAGGCAAAACAATTTTATACAGAAAAGCTTGGTTTTGAACTTGTACACGACATGGAGATTGGTGGCGGGTTTAAATGGTTAACTGTAAAAGAAAACAATTCTAACAATCCGGTAGAAATCGTTCTTGAACCTAATGAAAATCCTATAGCAAAGAGATATCAAGATGATTTGTTTAATGCAGGTATTCCCGTAACGATGTTTGGCGTTTCTAATTTTGAACAAACACACCAATCACTGTCAGATTTAGATGTGAAATTTCATACAGAACCAAAAGAAGTTGAAGGAATTAAATTAGCAATCATTGAAGACACTTGTGGTAATTTAATTCAATTAATTGAGCAATAAGTGTATATTTTTTTCTAAGCACTAGATTTAATTTATCGTCATTTTTTATGATATAAGTTAAATTTGGTGCTTGTTACTTATTATATTAAAGTACTTTATAAAATATGATTTCTGTATTCATCACTAATGAAAATGAGTAATCATTTTTTGTAGCCCCCTGAATTAAACACTGATTAACCAATTTTTGACTATATTTATAAAGTATATTTTATTGGAGGGAACTTTACTGAAAGTTATAAATTTGCAAATGCATTCCTATACGAATTACAATCCAATAACGATGGTAAGCCTAAGTAGTAAAGTAACGATGATCAATACGATATAACCCCTTTATCCGACGTATTAATCATCGTTCAAAAACATAATTATTTATTTTTTCATTTTATCAATATCTTCCGCCACAATTGTTAATAATTCTTTAGTTTCTGCGTCGGTTAACTCATCAGAACCTTTAATTCTAATGACAGAACCCTTATCCGTTTTAACATGGTAAATCGGTTCTTCGTCTTTATAAACTTTTCGTAATACTTTCATCTCATCACCCTTTTTTTCTATAAAACAATTCACGATAATATAAAATAATGTCTAAATAGAAACATTACTTTCATAAGACGAATAAGTTCTTATTTTATAACTGAAATGATTAATACTTTAACTATAGGATAACTTTTTATTAAATTCATTTCCACTGGTATGATTTAATTAATTTAATTATTTTGTTGAATCTTATTTAAAATAATACATTTTCAACAGTTAATTATAATTTATGATGTTTTTTTGAGAAAATTAGTTTTTTGTGTTTTTATATTATAAATAAGGGTATAACTAACCAAGCACAAAAAGTCCTCCAAACTTTAGTGTGGAATATATTTTCGAGATTGACGTCGCTTTTCGAAGCGGCGTTTTTGTTTTATACTGCATATAGTATGACTATTTAAAAAAGGGATGTATATTGTGAGATTATTGAGTATATTGTCATTTTTATGTAGCCTGGCGATAACAATTGCTATTATATATGGCGTTATCATGATGGCTGGTGATTTAATGGGGTTAACAACATTTAATAATCAATTATTAATAGTAGGTCTAGCATTTGTACTATTGAGTGGTTTGTTTGGAAAAAGTAAACCAAGATTGTCAATGTTGGTGCTATTTATTGGATTTATAATTGTAATTGTTAATTAATAAATAATAAAAGGAGTGAAAAGGAATCAATGATTTCCTATTTTCACTCCTTTTTATATGAGTCATTTTATTAAAAATAACTAAGCTTTAAATGATTCAATATTTCCTTGAAGTTTTTGATCCATGTCATTAGCTATTTTTAGTAATAATTGTTTTATATCTTTTGAAGTTAATTCATTATCAGCAGTAACTTTTATAATTAAGCCTAAATCCGTTTTAATATGGAAAGTCGTACGGTCATTTTCAGATACGCTTCTTAATATTTGCATCTTAATCACCCCGTTTTCAAATTACAGAATTATCGTTTGACGAATAACTAAACAGTACAAATAATATAATTCAATCAACATAGTGTAAAATGTTAATTTGATATAAGTTTAATATATTTGAGATGAAATGAATAATAATTAGCTTCCGATATAGTGATGTAATTATTTAATGTATTTAGGTATCATTTTGATATAGATAAGTTCGCCTAATAATTCACAGAATGTTTGTGTAATAATGACAGTAGTTGTAATGGTTACCCAATAGTTTGGTAAGCCTAATGCTAAAGGCAAGACGACTAGTGCATTTCTTGTACTAGAACTAAATGCAATGGTCCTTTTGGTTTCTTGTGTAACTTTAAATAATTTACCACATAAGGTACCTATTAAAGGAGCAATGATTAAAAAACAAATATAAATAGGTATAACGGTAATGACAATATTTAAATTATGAATAATTTTGTTTATTTGTGATCCTACAATTGAAAATAAAACGATAGCCATAAAAATTTCGGGAAGCCAAGATGTGAACTTTAATATCTGATTTATGTTTTTGGACTTTTTACTAGAATATTGCAATAGAAGCGCTAATAATAAAGGGAAAATTATAAACATCAAAAACGACTTTAAGAATGGTGAAATATCTATTTGTGAAAAAATATCAGTGTTAAGAAATAGCGTAAAATATAAAGGTAATAATAAAATTTGGCATATGAACAGTAGTGGTGTCGCAAATAACATGAGTTGTTCGTTTCCTTTTCCTAATGCATTAAAAACAAGAACGTAGTCAATACAAGGTGTTAGTAGAACAAGATACAATCCGATTATGACAGGTGTATCTGAAATATTAAACAATTGAATCAAACCATAAACAAATAAAGGAATAACAATAAAATTTGATATTAATAATGCCAAAATAGATTTTATATTAAGTAAACTATGTTTGATGTTAAAAAATGGAATTTGTGAAAACATACTAAACATAAGTAGACACAAACTAACAGAAATTATAGATTCTAATATGCTGGCAAAAGTATTTGATATTAAACCAACTAGAACACCGCTTAAAAGTGCTATAAAATAAATGTAAATTTGGTACTTTTCAATCATGGATTTTATATATTGCATAATAACCTCTCGTATATCAATTTTTGTTCGTAGATTTATTTTATACCCAGTCAGTAATACAAAGTAATCTGAAATAAAAAAAGTGGAGCGAAATCATGTATGCCATTTTGATTTCAAGTCCCACTTATTTATATGAACTAGTTTCGATTTTATTTTTTGTTTTTATCTTGAACACTTACTTTATTTTCAATTTTATCATCATTTGTGCCATCAATACTTAGCAGTAATGCACGAATAACTAAAACACCAGATATAAGTAATAACAGATTTTTTAATAGTTTCATATTTTCACCCACTTGTATGAATTTAAATGTTTGTTACAAAATAATCATATTTATATACATCATACACTAAAAACTACTGACTGAATAAAAAATACTATTGAGTTTGTTTTCCTTTATATAGGGGTTATTTAAAGGTCGACGACGTAAAGTGTTGAATTTTCTTCATCGACAGTTACTTTTAATTCATCACTATTATTTTTAATTGTGGTATTAACAACATTTCCTTGCTCAATCGTAAAGAAAATTTGGCTTAAAATACCCATTGCGTATTCATTAATTGGACTTACAAGAGAAATAGAAGTCGTATCTTCTTGTATCATAAATTGCTTTTGACTTTGATTTATTAATTGCCATTTAGGTAAATAGGTTAATTTCATAATTGTCACTCCTTAATATTGCTGCATTTTTAATATTTTTCTAAAGAAGAATATTAAATTTTGAATTAATTGAATGTGAAAGGGAATAAGTTCACCAAATACACAAGAATAAGAGGTGATAGCATGATTGTATTATTATCTATTATATTAGCATTAATTTTTGCTTTTCTAGCAACAATGCCATTTTTATTTATAAATACGAGGTTGCATGAAAATGTTAATCACTCTAAGGAAGAGATACGCCATGAAAAAATAAGAGCGATTAAACGTTTTGTGTATTTTTTTATATTAATTATTATTCTGTTAATGGTTTTTCATTTCATTACAAATTGAATTGATACGTTTAAAATACAAACATAAGTGCGAGCATATTTGATTCGTTTTTAAAATTAAATGACTTATGTTATGGAAGTAGGAGGAATTGATGATTTTTAAGTGTTTCATGGGTGAAGCTTGTAATAAAGCGCCACTTATTGAATTGATTTAAAGTGGCACCTCAGAAGCTTATGATATCGTTTAGTTTAAACTAAGATTGTTTGATCGCATACGCATTGAACTGATATTGATCTTGAACGCTTAAATATGATCTAACTGAAAATAATAGTAAAGAGTATACCCACAACACCAAAAATAATTAACATAACGGTCAGTCCGAGTAAAGATTCTTTGGTTTGTTGTTTGTCTTTCAACTTATAAAATATTAAGGAAATAATTCCACAAATTAAAAATATGAGTGAAAGCCAAAATACAATCATGAAATGTAAACTCAAATGCTTGTCCCTCCTTTGTAATGTCATCTAGCTGTAATGCTTGATGATTTTATTCAATAACTTAAAAATTAATTGTTTTTAGTTTTGTAAGCTCGTTTGTATTATATTTTATCATTTATTCATAAGATGCCATAGTCTAAGATATTATCATAAATTTGGTTATAAAAAGTAAATTGCAAAAATAGAATATTTGCATGATGATGTCTAACCGTAGAAAAGGGGAATGGCTTGCGCAATTTTAAAGTGAAATTGGATAGGGCAAGACAAGCAGTAAATGAAATACGCATATCACAACGGATTTTGAAAAATTTCATACACTTCAGGATATAAGTCATTATTTACGGCCAGCCTTTTAACGTGGTAAAAAAATAAAGTATACGGGAGAGCATTAATATTAATTGAAGAAAATCAAATGATAGAACAAGTGAAAATACATTTTAATGATAGCGCACAAAACGCCAAGTCAATTAATAACATTTTAGAAAAATTGATTGAACTGAGTATAGAAATAATGCCCACTGAATTTACAGAAATATTGAAAATTGAAATTCATATTTCGAAAAAGCGTTTGCCAATTAAAAAAGAATTACCGTATAAACATTAAAATTTTAGATTTTATTAATTATAACGGTGTATAATGGTAGTGAATCGAATAAGTAAGGAGATAGAAAATTATGAATGAAGTAAATAAAGTAATTTATATTGTTTTAGCGGTGTTTTTAGGAAGTTTTGGAATTCATAAGTTTTATGCTAGAAAAACTGGTATGGGTCTTTTGTTCCTCGTGTTTTGTTGGACAGGTATTCCACAAATTTTAGCTATTATAGGTGCGATTATTACATTATTTAAACCTGCAGATCAAAATGGCAATGTTTTAGTTTAAAATTATGATATAAAATAAAACGAGGCTGGGATATAAATTCCCATTCTCAAAATAAGAGGGCAAATCCTTAACAATGGATTTGTCCTCTTTATATTTAAAATATTACGATTTTGACCGTGCATGCTTGCCTGGGGATATGGCTCGAGCCTGTAGTCTCTCGCACATATCATTTCCCCGGGCGTCAGCACGATGCAAAATCGTTTGGAATATTTGTCAAAATACAAAAGCAAAGGCTCATTTGAAACAATTCATTCCCTCTAAATTTTTTCAATAGAAATTATCGTTTTCTGTTTAGTCAGAGACATTTATGTCCCGAACTCATTTTTATATTAAAAAATATAATGACATCAATCAAATTAAAATGAAAAAGTATTTAATTTTTATTGCTTTAGCAATAGAATTCATAAACTTTACAATATTTACAATTTTGATTAAATACTATGAAAACAACAATTAAACTGTTCATTTTTAAATTTAAAAATGAACAGTGATAGACAAATAAATATTATTTGTTATGATTATGAAAAGGCTTTAAATAGTAAGACATGTAACGATTAAAATTTAAATAATCGAGGTAATGCTTATGACATTCTATGATTTTATAAATGACTTTGTTAATGACGACACGCCACTTGGTCAACTTGCCTATTTTGTAAATAAAGATAAAAATTTCCCTAAACATGCAACAGGATATCATGAATTATATGCATACTTTAAAACGAATTATAATTATAATGAAATAATGACGTCTGCAAAAAGGGCATTAAGTTTATATCTGAATAACTTAAGCGTTAATTAGCATAAAGATTCATTGTTCGTAATACCAGTTTCTTATTTTCAGAGCATATTTAATATCTTCCGTTCTAAAATTAATTTCGTTATTTCTAATTGAAAAAGGTTCAATGATATCTTGAGCCATCCATGTGTTAATAAGTTCTGTAGGTAGGCCATCTAATTCCATGTCACTTTTGCTTAGAACAAAACATTCCCAATCAAGAGAAATTTTTGAAGGATTAATATATATACACTCATTAATCTGATTCATAAAAACACTCCTTAACATTGTAAATCCGACGTTAAGTTTTACCCATGTACGAATAAAATAAAACGACAATTTTATTTTAATTGTCTACTAATTGATAAAAAAATAGTAAATGTTTGAAATTTGTTATTTTGAAGTGTTTTAAAGTGTATTATTACAATCGTTTGTCTACTAATGAAATTAATAAAAAATAATATCTATTTGTTGATAATCATTAATATATAAATATAAGCACAGTACTAAAAGCATGTCATAAACTAATTAATTGGTGAGACAAATTGTTAATCCCGTATACAAATAAAGCACGCATCTACTTTAATGTGGATGCGTGCTTTTTGTATTCAAATGCTAACATTTTTGTTTACTGTGCATATTTTCTTGTAGTATGTTGAGATATGCATTTTACCACGGTATAATTCCTAAAATACAAGCTACTAAAATCATAAATAGACTAGATCCAACAGCCCATTTTATTACTATACGTTGGTTTTGGCCGTATTCTATATCTAGCATACCTACCAGTAAATAACCAGCAGCATATAATGGACTTAACACGTGTAATGGCTGACCTAGAACTGAAGCTCTGGCCATATCAACTTTTGAAATACCAAATTGTTGTGCAGATTCAGCTAAAATAGGTAATACACCGTAATAGAAAGGATCATTAGCCATAAAGTATGTAAATGGCCCACTCAAAATTGCCGTGATTAACGCAAAATGATTACCCATAGCATCCGGTATGATTTGTACCAAAGTATTAGCCATTTCGTTAACCATTTTTGTTCCATTCATTACACCTGTAAATATACCTGAAGCAAAAACAAGACTGATTACAGAAAGTACATCTCCTGCATGTTTTTTTACAACAGAATTTTGAATACTTAAATTAGGATAGTTTAGTAATATTGCAAAGCCAAACCATAACATAAACAAGACTGGTATTGGCATTAAGCCGATAACCAGGCAGACGATTAATGAAATTGTTAGTATTGCGTTAGGAATAAGCATTTTGGGTCTTTTTAATAAAGATTCTTCCTTTGTATCGGTAGGTTTTATATCATTTAAATCAATATTTGTATTTGATGTAAGATACTTTTTTGAACGCTTTCCAAGTATGTAAGCAACTCCAAAAGCAAATAATATACCAGCAATCATTGCAGGTATGATGGGCACAAAGACCTCTTCAGTAGTTACTTGCAAAGATGAAATCGCACGTGCAGTGGGGCCACCCCAAGGCAACATGTTCATTACACCGATAGATAGAAGTGCCAATGTAGATAAAGTATATAGACTCATGCCAATCTTTTTATAAAGTGGCATCATTGCAGTTACAGTGATGATGAAAGTAGTGGTACCATCACCATCTAGTGCTACCATAGATGCTAAAATCACAGTGCCTATTGCTATTTTTACTGGATCCCCTTTAACGACTTTTATAATTTGATTAATGACTGGTTCAAATAAGCCAGCATCTATCATAACGCCAAAATAAAGTATGGCAAAAGTCAGCATAATTCCAGTTGGTGCTACAGTTTCTATGCCATCTAACATAAACTTACCTAAACCTGCATAGAAGCCACCAATTAAAGCAAAAATGGTAGGTATAACAATTAACGCAGTTAAAGCAGACATTTTACGTGTCATAATTAATGCCATAAAGATGATAATCATAATAAAACCGAGAATTGCTAAGTTCATATATTCAATTTTCCCCCTTTGTTTTTATTATTATATACTTTTCATAAATTTTTTGAAAATAAAATATTATACTTGTCTAAAAAGTATATATTTAAAAAACACTTCATAACTAAAATAAATAGTTATGAAGTGTTTAGTGGTTATTAAATATTATAAAATAAATATGTATTCATAAAATCAAAAGAAAAAATTTATTACATATGACTTCCAAAAAGGGTAACTTAATAATGCTAAAGAAAATAATGATACCAACATAGCAAAAATATTAGCAATACGATCCCCACGTAAACATGCATATAAATTAATAAGCAGTACACCTAATATGAACAACAGGCCAGCTAATATTTGCATATCTCCTTCTAAAATTTTATTAACTGCTAATAATGGCGTTGTTAATGTAACTAATGACAAGAACAGTGATAATAATGTCGTTGCATATTTCAAATTGTTCAGTCCTCTCTAAGAAATACTTTTATTAATCTAATGTTATAAATGATAGCTTAATAAAATAATATTTGCTTAACAATTTAATTGCAAGTCATTTTTATATATGACATAACATTTATCAAAAGACGATTAACGAAAAGCGCCAAATTATAGTAGTTTTGGAGGCGTCTATATTGTGAATGAGTAGTATCAAAGATTTGTTTATTCGAATAAAGACATTTCCTCACCATTAAAATAGTAAATCAACCAATGTTCATCAACATAATCTACATCATATTTTCTGGCAAATTTTTCTATTGCAAGTAACTCAAAATTTAAATTGCTAAAAAAGACTTTGCCACTAATATTATTTGATATAAGTGAAGTCATTAGAATTTCAATTTGTTTATCATGGCAGATTTGGAAGACATATTTCATTAATTGTTTGGCAATTTGTTCTTTGAGTTCATGGTTATTACCCATAACACACATATTTTCGATTACTGCTTTGTGTGACAGGCTGTAATTTTGATTAAATATAAGTGTGACAGCACCTATCAAAACACTATCTTGAAAAGCGCCAATGACAATTGATTGATTTGAATGAGTAGAAAGTAAATCGTTTAAATTTAGTTCGGCTAAGCATCGATCATTTTGCAATTTCCAAGCAAATACGTCAAGATCTTCATGAATGCCACGTTTTAATAATTTTCTATAGTTGGGTAAATCATCGATTGATAAATAACGTATATTTGTCATTGTATGCCTCCTAAACTTTATAAACCATTTATATAATAGATTAATAAATTTTACTGCCGTATTAAATTTGATTTTAAGGGAAAAAGGATAATTGAGCAACACTATATTTAATTTTATTCAAAAACATGAAATCATTTTTAATTTAAAAAACAAAAAAATATGAAGTTTTTAAGTGTTTAATTGCATTTAATTTAATTTTTAAGTAACGCGAATGGATATGATAATTATGGTATAATATGGTGGATGATATATTATGAGCGGAGGCACGATAAGTGGAATCTTTAATGACTATTATAGTTTCGCTAATTTTGCTTATCTTGATTTCTTTTGCCATATTAATGATTTACCTCTGGATTAATTATAAAGATGAAGACAATTAATAAAAAAGAGAAAACGATCAAAAGACATCATGACATAAGCATAAGTAGTATTAAAACAACAAAAAACCCCCAAATTCGATTAAGAATTTGGGGGTTTAGCATTATCGTTATTCTACTACTTGTACATTTAAATCTACGTCAATATTACCGCGTGTTGCTTTTGAATATGGACAAAATTCATGTGCATCTTGTAGATATTTTTCAGCATCTTCTTGTGATAAAACGTTTTTAACTTTTGCATCTATTGAAACGCTTAATTTAGGGCTTTCAGCCTCTGGGTCATCTTCTAAACGTACAGTTAAAGTGACTTCAGGTTCAGCGCCTCTCACTTTATTTTGTTTAAGAATTAAATCAAATGCACCATTAAAACATGATGCATAACCTGCTGCAAATAATTGTTCAGGGTTAGTGCCTTTTTCAGCATCAGCTTGTGCTGGAGGAATGACTGCTACATCAATTGCTTTATCATCTGTTTGAACGTGACCGTTACGACCACCTGTATTCGTTGCTTTTGTTTCATAATTTACTGCCATTATATTACCTCCTAAATTACTTATATAACGACTATACCCTGTAAATTAAATTTAAATCATATAAAAGGTGAATAGATTTTTATTATTTACTTAAATGATGTTCTTTTAAGATTGTGTTAGTTCTCAGTAATGTTATACAATAATTTTAATGTTGAGTGAAAAGGAAGTTTTAAAAATGTCTGAAGTAAAAATTGCAGTAACCATAGCACCAGAAAATGAAATTTCTCAAACTTTTTTAAACGAATTAGTAAAATATCAAACATCTATCGATATAATAGAATTAAGAGTTGATCAATGGGCAACACCAAGGGTTGATGACGTAGCTAATGTCATTGATAATTTATATGAGCTAAACTTAAATAAGAAAATTTTAGTTACTTATCGCACACAATCACAAGGCGGTAAAGGTGATTTGTCGTTTGATGCGTACATTAAATTACTTGAAAGGATAATTGAAATAGACCACGTGGATATGATTGACGTTGAATTTGAAATTAACCGCCAATCTCAATATATAGTGAACTTGATTGATCAAGCCCATAAAAATGATGTTGAAGTGATATTGTCTTATCATGATTTTCAAAAAACGCCACCACTTGCTCAGTTAAAACATTTGTATTTTAAAATGCATCAAATGAATCCAGATTACTTAAAAGTTGCAGTCATGCCTTATAGTAAAGAAGATGTCTTAAATTTATTATCAGCATTATCAACAACAGTTGATACAGTGCCACAACAAGTGATTGGCATTGCTATGTCAAAATTAGGCATCATTTCAAGAACTGCTCAAGGTATTTTTGGTGGTGCAGTATCCTATGGTTGTTTGGATAATCCTAAAGCACCTGGACAGATACAAGTTGAAAATTTGCGTGCGCAATTAAAGCTATATCAGTAGTTTGAAAATCTAATCGTACTATCTTATAATTGAAAATAGTTATCAATAGTGAAAGGGCGATATTAGATGGAACTACAAGATGCAATAACTCAACGAAGAAGTATAAAGGTCTTTAGAAGAGATATGAACATAGATGACGATGCTTTATATGAAGCGATACAGCGTGCTACAGATGCACCCAATCACGGCTTGAGAGCACCTTGGAGAGTGGTTCATATCGCAAAAGATAGATTGGGAGATATGAGTAAGCAATTAACTGAAATTGCTTTTCCTAATCTGAGAAAGAAGCAGGAAGATCACTATAAAGTTGCTACCAATTTAGGTGGTATGCTTGCATTAATCGTTAAAGAAGATCCAAGACAAAAAGAAAGTTTAGAGAATAATATGGCATTTGGTGCATTTGCACAAAATCTTATGCTATTACTTTTTGAATCAGGTATAGGTACTTGTTGGAAGTCACCGGCTTATATTTTCAATCCTGAAATACGCAAAATATTTGGTGTGAAAGACGATGAACGTTTAGTTGGATTACTATATTTGACTGATTTGAAAGATTTAGAAAAAATGCCACATCGAGAACGTCAACAAAATCAAGTCATTGATAAGTTTTAAATAAAATGGGGTTGGGACATAAATGTCTCTGACTAAACAGAAAACGATAATTTCTATTGAAATATGTAGAAATTGTCGTTTTCTTTATTTTTATCAAATAATTTAGCTCGTTGAGCTACTATTTTTCTTACATTCAATGCCATTAGGACAAATCCTAATTCTTTTTTGACTTTGTCTATCCCTCGAACTGACATTCGAGTGAAACCCAAAATAGCTTTCATGAATCCAAAAACTGGTTCTACATCAATTTTTCTTGACTGTAGATTTTTTAGTTTCTGTTTCTGAAAGCTGCTGATTAATTTGAGATTTAAAATACTCCCAATTAAAATGCTTCATTATCTTCTTATTCGTTTTTGCATTGCTTTTCATACATCAATTTTTAAGTGGACATTTGAAACGATCATCACATTCGTACCATTTGAGTCATGTTATTAATTTTATAAAATAAGAACTTCATCAATATATTAGAGGGAATGAATTGTTTCAAATGAGGCTTTGCTTTTGTATTTTGATAAATATTCCAAACGATTTTGCATCGTGCTGACCCCCGGGGAAATGATATGAGTGAGAGACTACAGGCTCGAACCATACCCCAGGCAAGCATGCACGGTCAAAATCGTAAGTTTTTTATATAAAATGGACGTATCCATCATGTGTATTTATATTAAGTTATATCTTTTGGTTAATTAAAAATATGACTTAATATTAGTTGTATAAGTTAAATAATACGAAGTTTTTTTCTATTGTATTAAAACACATCACCTATAGAGATTTTGCAACGTGCTGACGCCCGGGGAAATGATATGAGTGAGAGACTACAGGCTCGAACCATATCCCCAGGCAAGCATGCACGATCAAAATCGTAATATATTAAATATAAAGAGGACCAATCCATATTAAGGATTGGCCCTCTTATTTTGAGAATGGGGATTTTTGTTCCACTCTCATTTTAATGCTTACTTCAAAATTTTGATTGTTTAAAAATTAAAATTAATAGAATTAAACCAATAATTACTCAAACGTTTCAGCTAGGAATGATTCAACTTGTTCAGGAGATTTAGCATTTGCCGAATGTAAATGGGCTAATTTTTCTCCGTTTTTAAAAACTAATAAACTTGGAATACCCATAACGTCATTTTCAGCTGCAGCGTCTTCCAATTCATCGCGGTTTACAGTGTACCAGTTATAATTGTTGTACTTTTCTACAATTGGGTCAATCCACATGTCCATTGCCTTGCAGTCTGGGCACCATCCTGCTTCAAACTTAACGATGACTGGCTCGTCACTTTGTACTGTATTTTTAAATTGATTATTAGTATTAATTGATTCCATAATTAGACTCCTTTATAAAAGATATTATTGTAAACATTATAACCGACAATTTGCAGTTATTAAAAAAATCAGCTTAATAATTAGAGCGTTTTTGTTATAAGTTTGTTATATTAGTGTTAACTAAGCATAGGAGGTCCTGAAAAATGATAAAATTTTACCAATATCCTAATTGTACAACTTGTAAAAAAGCTGCAAAATTTTTACAAGAATACGGGGTAAGTTTTGAACCTATCGATATTGTGCAACATACACCGACTAAAAATGAGTTTAAAGAAATCATTAATACTACAGGTATTGATATCAATAAACTTTTTAACACGCATGGCGCAAAATATCGTGAATTAGGCCTTAAAGATAAATTAAAAGACCTTTCCGACGAAGAAAAACTAGATTTATTATCCTCGGATGGCATGTTAGTGAAACGACCACTCGCTGTATTAGGTGATAAAGTAACAGTAGGTTTTAAAGAGGAACAATACAAGGAAACTTGGTTGTAAACACATTTTCTTTTACAATTCATTTTTAACAACTTTTGAGAATAATAACTATATACTTTGAAAATGTTTTGTGCGATGAATTGTGAAACATGAGAAGTATTGTAAAATCGATTAAATAGTTGATTGTAAGCCTTTCATATGGCATCATGAATATGTAAAAACATTTAGGAGGGGATTCTCGTGGCAGTACCAAGTGAATTAAAATACTCTAAAGAACATGAATGGGTAAAAATTGATGGAAATACAGTGACGATTGGTATCACTGAGTACGCGCAAAGTGAATTAGGTGATATCGTATTCGTTGAATTACCTGAAACTGATGACGATATTGACGAAGGTGAATCTTTTGGTAGTGTTGAATCAGTAAAAACAGTTTCAGAACTTTATGCACCTGTTTCAGGTAAAGTTGTAGAAACAAATGATGAACTAGAAGATAGTCCAGAATTCGTTAATGAATCACCATATGAAAAAGCATGGATGGTTAAAGTTGAGTTAAGTGATGAAAGTCAATTAGACGAGCTAATGTCAGCTGACCAATACTCTGAAATGATCGGTGAATAATATGAAATCAAACTCCACGATACGATATATCATGGAGTTTTTATTTTACCCTATGATGAAAGACTGAATTTCACTTCAATATTCAAGTTGTTTTTTGAAGTATAAATTACATTGAAAAATATCATTAGTAATACCATTGCTGATAAATTGAATATTCAATTATTAAGATTATAATAAGAATCTATAATAAATGTTTATGTTGCTAATGTCTGGTGTAGAACTAAATATAAAATTGAATTTACTATCACATTTAGAGGTGAATGTCATGGCGATATTAAACCAAGTTATCATTGTCGAAGGGAAAACAGACAAGAAACGGGTGAACCAGGTGATTGACCAACCTATTGAAATCATTTGTACTAATGGTACTATGGGGATTGATAAGTTAGATGAAATGATTGAATCATTATACGACAAGCAAGTTTATGTACTTGCAGATGCAGATGATGAAGGTGAAAAGATACGTAGATGGTTTAAAAAATATTTAAGTGAAAGTAAACACATTCACATAGACAAACAATATGGTGAAGTTGCGAGATGCCCTAAAGCCTATTTGTCAAAAGTATTAGCAAAGCATGGATTTTTAGTGAAAGATGAAGAAAAAGTAGCAAAAGCAAAATTAGATTATATTGCTGAAAGGGTCAGTTTATTAACATGAATGTACAGAATGAAACGTGTGTTAATGTTTTAGAACACGTAGATAAAGAAAAATATCTAATTTTTGGTTATACACCAACCTGTGGTACATGTAAAGTATCGGAACGAATGTTAGATATTGCGAATGAAATTTTAAAATTACCAATTACTAAAATAGATTTAAATTTCCATCCCGATTTTAGCCAACAACATGAGATACAATCAGTACCGATACTTATGCTTATGTCCAAAGGCGAAGAACAAAAAAGAATTTATGCATTTCAATCAGTGCCTTATTTGTTAGAAAATTTAAAATAATTATTGACGAATCTTTAGTACAATGGTAGGATTATGGATAATTAAATAATGAACTCTTATCACGAGAGGTGGAGGGATGTGCCCTATGAAGCCCGGCAACCGTCTGTAATAGAAATGGTGCCAATTCACATAAAGTAGATAAACTTTAGAAGATGAGAGAAGCGGGTATGCTTTCTCTATTCTTCGGTGAAAAGAGAGAGCATTTTTTAATTGAATGAGCAATACAAGGAGGAAACGGCAATGATTGAATTAAATCAAATCGTTAAGAGATATAAAACGAAAAAACACGATGTGTTAGCAGTAGATCATGTTGATTTAAGCATTCAATCAGGCTCCATTTTTGGTGTGGTTGGTTTTTCAGGCGCAGGTAAAAGTACTTTGATAAGACTTTTAAATCATCTTGAACAACCAACTTCAGGAGACGTCATCATTGATGGAGATACCATAGGGAACTTATCGAAATCAGAATTGAGAAAAAAACGTCAAAAAGTGAGCATGATTTTTCAACATTTTAATCTATTGTGGTCACGTAATGTTTTGAATAATATTACTTTTCCATTAGAAATTGCTGGTGTATCGCGCAGTGAAGCAAAAAAACGAGCGATGGAATTAGTGGAATTGGTAGGACTAAAAGGTAGAGAAAATGCCTATCCATCAGAATTATCAGGTGGACAAAAACAACGTGTGGGTATTGCACGTGCGTTAGCAAATGAGCCTAATGTCTTGCTTTGTGATGAAGCGACAAGTGCATTAGACCCTCAAACAACAGATGAAATTTTAGAATTATTATTAAAAATTAAAGAAGAAAGAAATTTAACGATCGTTATCATCACACATGAAATGCAAGTCATCAGACGCATTTGTGATGAAGTGGCAGTAATGGAAAATGGCCGTGTTATAGAACAAGGAAGTGTGTCAACTGTTTTTGAGAATCCTCAACATGAAGTAACGAAACGCTTTGTCAAAGAAGACTTAAATGATGAATTTGACGAATCCATTTCTGAATTGATTGATTTAGATGAAAGTGCTTATGTCGTACGTTTGAATTTTACAGGAAACAATACAACTGAACCATTAGTGTCATACATAACAAAGACCCATAATATTGATGTCAATATTCTTGAAGCAAATATTAAACATACTAAAGATGGTGCACTGGGCTTTTTAGTATTACATTTATTAGATGTAAATTCTGAAAAATTCGAAAAGTTCAAAAATGATTTAAGTGCACAACATGTTTCTGTGGAGGTGTTAAAGCATGGGTAGTTCATTCAGCGAGATTCTACAGGAAATGCTAACAATGCCTAATGTAAGTTGGGACGAGGTTTGGTTAGCTACATATGAAACAATTTATATGACAGTGATATCTACAATATTTGCTTTTATTTTTGGTTTGATACTTGGTGTGCTTTTATTTTTATCTGCTAAAAGTCAATCGCCAGTAGCTAGAGTGTTTTACAGCGTTGTATCATTTGTGGTGAATTTATTCAGAGCAATACCATTTATTATTTTAATTTTACTACTTATACCATTTACGAGTTTAGTACTTGGAACGATTAGTGGACCAACCGGTGCTTTGCCAGCACTAATCATCAGTGCAGCACCATTCTACGCAAGATTAGTGGAAATCGCTTTTAAAGAAATTGACAAGGGTGTTATTGAAGCTGCTTGGTCAATGGGAGCTACAACATGGACAGTAGTAAAAAAAGTGTTGTTACCTGAAGCAATGCCAGCGTTGATATCTGGAATAACTGTAACAGCAATTGCTTTAGTAGGTTCTACTGCAGTAGCTGGTGTGATTGGAGCTGGAGGTTTAGGTAACTTAGCATACTTAACTGGCTTCACACGAAACCAAAACGATGTCATATTCGTTTCTACAATTTTAATCTTAATTATTGTTTTTATCATCCAATTCATTGGAGACCAAGTTACAAATAAAATAGATAAACGTTAAGTTAAAGGGGACAATTATATGAAAAAATTATTTAGTTTAGCTTCAATAATAGCTTTAGCATTAATATTAGCTGCTTGTGGTAATGGCGGTGGTGGTAAAGATAAGACAATTACAGTTGGTGCTTCTCCAGCCCCACATGCTGAAATCTTAGAAAAAGCAAAACCAATTTTAAAAGATAAAGGTTATGACTTAAAAATTAAAACGATTAACGATTACACGACGCCAAATAAATTATTAGATAAAGGTGAGATAGATGCAAACTTCTTCCAACATACACCATATCTAAATACTGAAAAGAAAGATAAAAATTATAAAATCGAATCAGCAGGCAATGTACACTTAGAGCCCATGGCTGTTTATTCAAAAAAATATAAAAGCTTAAAAGAATTACCAAAAGGCGCTACTGTTTATGTTTCAAATAACCCTGCAGAAGAAGGTCGATTCTTAAAATTCTTCTCTGATGCAGGATTAATCAAAATTAAAAAAGGTGTTAAAACTGAAGATGCTAAATTTGATGATATCGTAGAAAATAAAAAAGATATCAAATTTAACAATAAACAATCAGCAGAATATCTACCTAAGATTTATCAAAAAGAAGATGCTGACGCAGTAATCATTAATTCAAACTTTGCAATTGATCAAAAATTAAGTCCTAAAGACGATTCAATTGTTTTAGAAAAAGCAAAAGACAATCCATACGCTAACTTGATTGGTGTCAAAGAAGGTCATAAAGACGATAAAAAAATCAAAGCATTAATGGATGCATTACAGTCTAAAGAAATTAAAGATTACATCAATAAAAAATATGATGGTGCAGTAGTACCAGCAAAATAATAGTGTTTTTAATAAAGAACCCTTTAACCACAATGGATATGGGGTTCTTTTTGTTTGTTTAAAATTAGAAAAAGGGCATAAAAAGTAGTAGTGCGTGGAATACGACATATAAAAAAATACGAATGCTTTAGGATATATTAACATGGTTGCACATTCTCAAATTTGTTCATAAATTTCTCATTAACAAATGTATTATACAATTGTATAGGGAGGTGTTACTCGATGAGTTTAATAATCTAAAGGATTGATCATTGCCTTTTGAGATGATGTTATATTTATTTGTTTTGCTTACAAGATGATTATAAATAGAAAAATTACATATTTGAATTCCACAGTTTTATGGCGTAAAATTAAATTATGTTTGAGTGAATTGCTTTAAAGCACGAAAATGTTGATGGTGTTTTTCGATACCACAATATCATTCAAACTGTGATAGGGAGAACTTAAAATGGGGCGTACTTTATATCAGAATATAGTGCGTCATTATATATAGTCATTCATACATATATCATTTCGCTATTGATGTATAAGTATGAATGTAAAATAGCCCGGATGTGGTATGGATTTGTAACTAAACTACTTAGTTATAGCAACGAATCTTTACCATTCCGGGCTTTATGTTTTGATAAGGGTAGAAATCAAATATTATATAACGACTGTATTGTCAAAATGCTTATATAAGCTTCTGATAAATATACAATCTTATTTTAATATGGTTTATACATAGAAAAATTAAAAATCATCGCTAGTAACATGTCCTAGTTTGTAGCTAATAAAGTAGCCTGATATTACTGTAATAATAGAAATAATCCAAGTGGAAACATCACTTGGCAAACCTGGAAATACTGCATACAGTGATCCTACAACAAAACCAATGATAAGTGCATAGGTTAAGTAAGTATAATGGTTTAAAAGGTATTGAATCAATTTACTAGAAAATAAGAAACCACAAATGATTCCAATACCTACGACCATTAAGATTGGTACAGCTTTAAAATTTAAAGACATAAATTCTGAAATTGAAAACATTACAGTACCATATACACCAAATACTAATAACATAAAGGATCCTGAAATGCCTGGTAGTAACATTGCACTAGAAGCACAAACACCTGCAATAAAATATTTAATAATAAGACCAGTTGATAATTCAAGTGTTTCTCCTGCATGTTTATCACCATTGTTTAACAAGGTGATCACTACAATGATTATAATACCCAGTAAAACGAGTAAATAATGAGATGTTTGAAATGTTTGTTTAACTCTTGCTGTATTTAATAAATAGGGTATGATGCCTGCGATTAGTCCAACAAATAAAAACATGGTTGGTACGGTGTGTTCACTTAAAAGGTAATTAATTACTTTGCTCAATAAACCAATAGCAATGATCATTCCTAATCCAATAGGAATCAGGAATTTTAAGCTTTCCCAAAACCTCTTTGAAAATATGCCGCTAATAGACCGTATGAAATCATCATAAATACCCAAAAGCAAAGCGATAGTACCGCCACTTACACCAGGAACTAAATCAGACGTACCCATTGCAAATCCTTTCCATAGATTTGACCACTTTATTTTTGACATACCAAAATCCTTTCTATCTAAAATATATTGAAAATGATAGCACAATTTGTCTTAGAACTATATTAAAAACAAAAGTTAAAATGAGTGAATGATTATAGAATGTACTTTGCTTATAATAGATAGATATAGGAATAAATGAGTTGAGAACATCATATCTTATATTATCAGTTAAAGAAATGATTAACGTACTATCAAAAATCATTGTATTTTGATAACAATTTTAATTTAGCACTTGAAAAGGTTTATATTCCAACACAACTGCGTTATAATTAGAAGGTGTAACAAGGGCTCAGTCTTTTGACTGTAGATTAAAATTATTATAAACTAGATAGGAAAAACATATCATATAATACGGAGGGAATATGTATGCCATCAACATTAGAAATTAAAGACCTACATGTGTCTATTGAAGATAAAGAGATTCTTAAAGGTGTTAATCTAACAATTAATACAGGAGAAATACATGCAGTAATGGGACCTAATGGTACAGGTAAATCAACATTATCATCAGCAATCATGGGACACCCAAGCTATGAAGTAACACAAGGTGAAGTACTATTAGACGGCGTTAACATTTTAGAACTAGATGTTGATGATCGTGCTAAAGCTGGATTATTCCTAGCTATGCAATATCCATCAGAAATCACTGGTGTAACGAATGCTGACTTTATGCGTTCTGCGATAAACGCTAAACGTGAAGAAGGCGAAGAAATTAATTTAATGCAATTCATTAAAAAGTTAGACAAAGAAATGGACTTTTTAGATATTGATCAAGATATGGCGCAACGTTATTTAAATGAAGGATTTTCAGGTGGGGAGAAAAAACGTAATGAAATTCTTCAGTTAATGATGCTAGAACCTAAATTTGCTATTTTAGATGAAATTGACTCTGGACTTGATATTGACGCATTAAAAGTAGTTTCAAAAGGTATCAATCAAATGCGTGGAGAAACGTTTGGTTCATTAATCATTACGCACTATCAACGACTATTAAATTATATTACACCTGATCATGTACACGTTATGTATGGTGGTAAAATTGTTACTTCAGGAGGACCTGAATTAGCGAAACGTCTTGAAGAAGAAGGTTATGAATGGGTTAAAGAAGAGTTTAATGCTGCAGAATAAGTCTTAATTCATATGAAAAATAATATTATAGATGAAGATTTAGGTTTTGATTTATACCGATGAGTTAAATCATACAATCATCAAATGGGAGGAAAAAAGTATGACGACTGAAACTTTAAACATTTCTGAAGCACAACTTGTTGAATATTCACAAGCCCATAATGAACCTTCTTGGTTAACTGAATTACGTAAAGAAGCGTTGCAATTAACTGAAACTTTAGAAATGCCAAAACCAGATAAAACAAAAATCACGAGATGGGACTTTGATTCATTTAAACAACATGAAACAACGGGTGACGTATATGAATCATTAGAAGAATTACCAAGTGAAGTTAGAGAGATTATTGATGTTGAAAACACTGAGAATTTGGTTATCCAACATAATAATACATTAGCGTTCACAAAAGTTTCTGATTCAGCTCAAAATGATGGCGTTGTCGTTGAAGGCTTAGCAGAAGCTTTGATCAACCATCCTGATTTAGTAAAAAAATATTTCATGAATGAAACTGTTACAGTTGATGAACATAGATTGACAGCATTACATACTGCATTGCTAAATGGTGGTGTATTTGTATATGTTCCTAAAAATGTAGTGGTTGAGCATCCAATCCAATACGTAGTATTACACGATGATGAGAATGCAAGTTTCTTCAACCATGTCATTATAGCTACTGAAGAAAGTGCTGAAGTAACTTACGTTGAAAACTATTTATCAATCGCAAGTGGAGAAGGTAACCAACTTAACATAGTTTCAGAAGTAAGTGCTGGTGCTAATTCAAAAATCACATACGGTTCAGTAGATTATTTAGATAAAGGCTTCACTGGCCATATTATTCGCCGTGGTGTTACTGAAGCAGATGCCACTATAAATTGGGCATTAGGTTTAATGAACGAAGGTAGTCAAATCATTGATAATACAACTAATTTAATTGGTGACCGTTCTGAAAGTGAACTCAAATCAGTGGTTGTAGGTACTGGTAGTCAGAAAATTAATTTAACTTCTAAAATTGTGCAATATGGTAAAGAAACAAATGGCTATATCTTAAAACACGGTGTAATGTTAGAAGGCGCGCAAACAGTATTTAATGGTATCGGCCATATTAAACACGGTGGTACGAAATCTATTGCGAACCAAGAATCTCGTGTCCTTATGCTATCTGAAAAAGCGCGTGGTGACGCGAACCCTATCTTACTTATCGATGAAGATGATGTAGAGGCTGGACATGCTGCATCCGTTGGTCGTGTTGACCCTGAACAATTATATTATTTAATGAGCCGTGGTATTTCTCGTCAAGAAGCTGAACGTCTCGTTATTCATGGTTTCTTAGATCCAGTTGTACGTGAATTGCCAATTGAAGATGTCCAACGTAAATTACGTGAAGTCATCGAATTAAAAGTTAATAAATAATAAATACTAAATACAATTGAATCCGCAGCAAATTAATATTAAGAGAATGTGATTGAACATTATTATAAAATGCTCAGATTAAATGAATTAATATAAGTTAGTTTGTTGTATTTCTTAAATTGCTACGGTTTCTTTATTGATTTTTTAAATTAAGAAAGGTCTGTGGATAATTTGACCCAATCACTAAATGTTAACGAAATATTAAAAGATTTTCCAATCCTTAACCAAAAAGTTAACAATAACCGCCTTGCTTATTTAGATACAACTGCTACTAGTCAAACACCAACACAAGTCATTGATGTTATAGCTGATTATTATAAACGTTATAACTCTAATGTTCATCGGGGCGTACACACACTTGGATCATTAGCAACTGATGGTTATGAAAACGCACGTGAAACAGTCAGACGTTTCATTAATGCAAAATATTTTGAAGAAATTATCTTCACACGTGGAACGACAGCTTCCATTAATATGGTTGCACATAGTTATGGAGATGCGAACATTTCTGAAGGTGATGAGATTGTAGTCACTGAAATGGAACATCATGCTAATATAGTGCCATGGCAACAATTAGCAAAACGCAAAAATGCATCTTTAAAGTTTATTCCAATGACAGATGAAGGTGAACTTACAATTGAAAATATAAAAGCGACAATTAATGATAATACAAAAATTGTTGCTATCACGCACGTTTCAAATGTACTAGGTACAATTAATGACATTAAGGCTATCACAGACATTGCGCATGAACATGGTGCTATCGTGAGTGTGGACGGTGCACAAGCAGCGCCACACATGGATTTAGACATGCAATCATTAGATGTTGATTTTTATAGTTTTAGTGGTCATAAAATGTTAGGGCCTACTGGTATCGGTGTACTTTATGGTAAACGCGCCTTACTGGACGAAATGGAACCGGTCGAATTTGGTGGAGACATGATTGATTTTGTTGAAAAATATGATGCTTCATGGGCTGATTTACCTACGAAATTTGAGGCTGGTACGCCATTAATTGCACAAGCGATTGGTTTAGCTGAAGCAATCCGTTATATTGAAAATCTAGGTTTTGATGCAATACAAGCACATGAACATGAATTGACGATGTATGCTTACGATAAGATGTCTGAAATTGAAGGTATTGAAATATATGGTCCACCAAAAGACAGACGTGCTGGTGTTATCACTTTCAATATGACTGACGTTCATGCACATGACGTAGCGACTGCAGTTGATACAGAAGGTGTTGCTGTTAGAGCAGGGCATCACTGTGCACAACCGTTGATGAAATGGTTGAATCAATCGTCAACTGCACGTGCAAGTTTCTATATTTATAATACGAAAGAAGATATTGATCAGTTAGTACAATCCTTGAATCAAACGAAGGAGTTTTTCTCATATGAATTTTAATAATTTAAACCAGTTGTATCGTTCAGTCATTATGGATCATTATAAAAACCCTAGAAATAAAGGGAGTTTAGATACTGGTGCAATGACAGTAGATATGAATAATCCAACTTGTGGGGATCGCATCCATCTTACGTTTGATATTGAAGATGGTTTTATCAAAGATGCTAAATTTGATGGAGAAGGTTGTTCAATTTCAATGTCAAGTGCTTCTATGATGACAGAGGCAGTAAAAGGTCACTCTTTAGCTGAAGCAATGCAAATGAGTCAAGAATTCACAAAAATGATGCTTGGTGAAGATTATGAAATCAGCGAAGCGATGGGAGATATAGAAGCGCTACAAGGCGTTTCTCAATTCCCAGCTAGAATTAAATGTGCTACTTTGGCTTGGAAAGCTTTAGAAAAAGGCACAGTTGAAAAAGAAGGAAATACAGAAGACTAATCCATGTTGATACGTTGACATTGTGTAAATTTCCATTCACACTAGACATAACATCAAGATTAGGTTGTAATTACGATGTAACTATAAATGAAGTTATCTTGACGCGAGTCGTTTTAATATATAAAAGGAGTGATTTAAATGGCTAAAAAAGCACCTGATGTGGGCAATTACCAATATGGTTTCCATGATGAAGATGTTTCCATTTTTAGATCAGAACGCGGTTTAACAGAAAATATTGTCCGTGAAATTTCAAATATGAAAGAAGAACCAGAATGGATGCTTAATTATAGATTGAAAGCATTAAAACAATTCTACAAAATGCCAATGCCTCAATGGGGTGGCGATTTATCAGAATTGAATTTTGATGATATCACTTATTATGTTAAGCCATCAGAACAAACTGAACGTTCATGGGATGAAGTGCCAGAAGAAATCAAACGTACATTTGATAAATTAGGTATTCCTGAAGCAGAACAAAAATATCTTGCTGGTGTTTCAGCACAATATGAATCAGAAGTTGTTTATCACAATATGGAAAAAGAACTTGAAGATAAAGGAATTGTCTTTAAAGATACAGACACTGCATTAAAAGAAAACGAAGAATTATTTAAACAATATTTCTCAACAGTTGTACCAGCTGGAGATAACAAATTCTCAGCACTTAATTCAGCTGTTTGGTCTGGTGGATCGTTCATTTATATACCAAAAAATATTAAACTAGATACGCCTTTACAAGCGTATTTCCGTATTAACTCTGAAAACATGGGGCAATTTGAACGTACACTAATCATTGCAGATGAAGGTGCTTCAGTTAACTATGTAGAAGGTTGTACTGCACCGGTTTATACAACAAGTTCGCTACACTCAGCTGTAGTTGAAATTATCGTCCACAAAGATGCCCATGTGCGTTATACTACAATTCAAAACTGGGCTAATAACGTTTATAACTTAGTTACAAAACGTACATTAGTGCATGAGAATGGTAATATGGAATGGGTTGACGGTAATTTAGGTTCTAAATTAACGATGAAATATCCAAACTGTGTGCTTATGGGTGAAGGCGCTAAAGGTAGTACGCTATCAATTGCATTCGCTGGTAAAGGACAAGTTCAAGATGCTGGTGCAAAAATGATTCATAAAGCACCTAACACTTCATCTACGATTGTATCTAAATCTATTTCTAAAGATGGCGGTAAAGTTATTTATCGTGGTATCGTACACTTTGGCCGTAAAGCTAAAGGTGCACGTTCTAACATCGAATGTGATACTTTAATTTTAGATAATGAATCTACTTCAGATACAATTCCATATAATGAAGTATTTAATGATAATATTTCATTAGAACATGAAGCAAAAGTATCAAAAGTTTCTGAAGAGCAATTATTCTATTTAATGAGTCGTGGTATTTCAGAAGAAGAAGCTACAGAGATGATTGTTATGGGCTTCATTGAACCATTTACAAAAGAGCTTCCAATGGAATATGCTGTTGAAATGAATCGTCTTATCAAATTTGAAATGGAAGGTTCAATCGGCTAAAGTATTTTTGACAATAGTTTAGTTTTACAGTAAGTGATTAAATTTTAAAAACACGAGTGATATGATTTTGATACCCTTATATCTGTGGGCATTCAAATATATATCACTTCGTGTTTTTTTATTATAGTTGTTTTGAAAACGCTGTTTTAATAGTTGGAAATGCGTTTATGTATTGTAAAACAAGGGAATTGATACATATCGTTTAAAATTTTATAGAATATAAAAAGGAGTTATGCTGATATGATTATAGCTATAATCATACTTTTATTTGCTTCATTCTTCTTTTCTGGCAGTGAAACAGCTTTAACTGCTGCAAATAGGATGAAAATACAAACTGAAGCTGAAAATGGAGATAAAAAGTCTGCTAAATTATCAAAACTACTTACAAAACCCAGTGAATTTATTACTACAATTTTAATTGGAAATAATATTGCGAATATTATTTTACCTACATTAGTGACAGTATTAGCAGTGGATATTGGAATGAACGTTGGTGTAGCTACCGCAATTACAACGGTTGCTATTATCATTATTTCTGAAGTGATTCCAAAATCTGTTGCTGCAACTTATCCAGATCGTATGTCTAGATTGGTTTATACACCGATTTCATTTTTTGTCACAATATTTAAACCAATTACGAAATTGTTAAACTGGTTAACGGATATCATCAATAATTTACTTTCTAAAGGGCAAGAAGATCAACAACGGTTATCAAAAGAAGAGATTAGACAGATGGTTACGATTGCTGGTAGTGAAGGTGCATTCAATGAAATGGAACGAAATCGAATTCAAGGTGTTATGGATTTTGAACAATTAAAAATAACAAATATCGATACAACACCAAGGATTAATGTAACTGCATTTCCGGCTGATATATCTTATGAAGATGCGTACGATACCGTAGTGACGAATCCGTATACACGTTATCCAGTTTATGATGGTGATATCGATCATATTATAGGCATCTTCCATTCAAAATATTTGCTAGCATGGAGTAAAGAAAAGTCAAACAATATTTTACAATATACTTCAGAACCTTTATTTGTGAATGAGCATAATAGAGCAGAATGGGCGCTGAGAAAAATGACTGTGTCGCGTAAACATTTAGCGATTGTATTAGATGAATTTGGTGGGACAGATGCCATTGTTTCTCATGAGGATTTGATTGAAGAGATGCTAGGTATGGAAATTGAAGATGAGATGGACGAACAAGAGCAAGAGAAATTAGAAGCACAAATGCAAGCTTATAATAAAAAATAAAAACTATAGTCACAAAATTTAAGTTATTGTTTTTAATTAAAGGGGTGTTTTGTATGCACTTTTCATCAAAAGTGACCCAAATGTTGAATATTAAACTTCCTATTATTCAGGCAGGTATGGCAGGTAGTACAACGCCTGAATTAGTAGCATCTGTTAGTAATAGTGGAGGTCTTGGTACAATTGGGGCAGGATATTTTAATTCAGAGAAGTTAGATTCAGAAATAACATATGTTCAAGAATTAACGGATTTACCTTTTGCAGTTAACTTATTTGTTCCAAGTGAACAATTATATATTCCAGAAAGTGTAGAACACATGAATGCATGGTTAAACCCCTATAGAAAAGCTTTGAATCTAGAGGAACCTGTGATTGATATTAGTGAAGAACAGCAATTTAATGAATCTGTAGATATGGTAATCGAAAAAGGGGTTCCTGTCGTTTCATTTACTTTTGGAATACCAAATCAAAATATTATTAAAAAATTGAAAGCGCGTCAGATTACTGTGATAGGAACAGCAACCTCAGTGGAAGAAGCGAAAGCTAATGAAAGTGCTGGAATGGATGCAATCATCGCTCAAGGTAGTGAAGCAGGTGGGCATAGAGGTTCTTTCACTGTAACTTCAGGAGATCACACACCATTAATTGGTACCATGTCATTGGTGCCACAAATCGTAGACAATGTATCTATTCCAGTGATAGCAGCAGGTGGCATCATGGATGGACGAGGCGTTGTTGCAAGTATGGTGTTAGGTGCCGAAGCTGTACAAATGGGGACGGCATTTCTAACTTCAGAAGAAAGTGGTGCATCAGCTTTATATAAAAATGCAATACAACAAAGTAAAGAAACAGATACTGTCATCACCAAAGCTTTTACAGGTAAAGCAGCTAGAGGTATCGATAATGAATTCATACACAAGATGGAACGTTATGATGATGACATTCCAGATTATCCTATACAAAACCAATTAACTAAAAGTATTCGTAAAACTGCAGCTGACTTAGGTAATGAGCAATGGACACATCTATGGAGCGGACAAAGTCCTAGGTTATCACGACCTAGTTCAGCTTCTGAATTGATAGCTAATATCATACAAGAAACCAAACGTATACTTAACGAGTAATGGACTAAAGTTGTTTCAAGAAAAGTTGCTATTTTTAATATGATAGCAACTTTTTTAATTTTTATGTTTCGTGTATCTACTACAGTAATCGTTGTTTTATCCTAACCTTAACTGTTGAAACAATTGAAGAATATAATTTAATCTAGTGAATCTCATAAATCATCTATGGTATCATGTAACTGGTGATACTATGATAAATATTGGATTAACAGGTTGGGGAGACCATGATACTTTGTACGAAGATTTACAGCGTAAATCAGATAAGCTAATTACATATGCAAGTCACTTTCCCATCGTAGAATTAGATGCATCTTATTATGCGATACAACCTGAAAGAAATATTAGAAAATGGATAAGAGAGACGCCTGAGAGATTCCAATTTATAGTTAAAATTCATCAGGCATTAACACTTCATGCAGATTATCATGATTTTGCAGAATCAAGACAAATACTTTTTGATCAGTTTAAAGCGATGTTAACGCCATTAAAGTCTGAACAAAAGTTAGCCATGGTACTAGTACAATTTCCGCCTTGGTTTGATTGTACAGTACAAAACATCAGATATATTCGATATGTACGAGAACAGTTGAAAGCATTTCCTGTTTGTATAGAATTTAGACATCAATCTTGGTTTAATGATCAGTTTAAAGAAGAAACATTAGCTTTTTTAACTGAATATGACATGATACACGCAGTGTGTGATGAACCACAAGTTGGCCAAGGTTCAATACCCTTAGTGAATCGTATTACAAACGAGACAGCATTTGTGCGTTATCATGGCAGAAATGAACATGGATGGACGAAAAAAGATATGACGGATGAAGCATGGAGAGATGTAAGGTACTTGTACGATTATAATAAACAAGAACTTCAAGATTTAGCACAAAAAGTGAAGTTATTAGAACAAAAAGCTAAAAATATTTATGTCGTTTTTAATAATAACTCAGGTGGTCATGCTGCACAAAATGCTAAGACATATCAAACATTACTAGGCATTGATTATGAAGGCTTAGCACCACAACAATTAAAATTATTTTAGGAGCGATCGTATATGTTAACAATAATTATTTTGATTTTAATTGGTGGTTTATCAGCCGTTTTAGGTTCTCTTGTAGGCATTGGTGGCGGCATTATTATCGTTCCGACTTTAGTTTATTTAGGTGTAGAAAACGATTTACTAAATGGAATTACACCTCAAATTGCCATAGGGACATCTTCACTGATATTAATCGTGACAGGATTATCATCAACATTAGGTTATTTGAAAACAAAACAAGTTGATGTGAAAAACGGTTCTATCTTTTTATTTGGATTGTTACCAGGTTCTTTGGTTGGATCTATTTTAAGCCGTTTTTTAACTTTAGACTCTTTTAATTTATATTTTGGTATCTTTTTGATATTAGTAGCAATTTTGCTCATGATAAGAAATAATATTAAACCGATGAAAATTTTTAATAAGCCAAAATATGCACGTACATATGTTGATGGTTATGGAGAGACGCATCATTATAGCGTTCCGCCAGTTGTAGCATTTGTATCAACGTTATTTATAGGCGTTTTGACAGGATTGTTTGGTATTGGTGGCGGTGCATTAATGACACCTTTAATGTTAATTGTTTTCAGATTTCCACCACATGTCGCTGTCGGTACAAGCATGATGATGATATTCTTTTCTAGCGTGATGAGTTCTGTTGGGCATATTGCTCAAGGTCATGTGGCTTGGGTTTATTCTATTGTATTAATCATCTCTAGCTATTTGGGTGCTAAAATAGGTGTGAAGGTAAATCAATCTATACAATCAAATACTGTCGTTATGTTATTAAGAACAGTTATGCTTATAATGGGACTATATTTAATCATTAAGTCATTTTTATAAACTAAGAGGAGGGAACCAAGGTGAAATTAACTATTTACCATACAAATGATATCCATAGTCATTTGCATGCGTATGCCCGCATTTCCGAATATTTAGCTCAAGAGAGACCAAAATTAAATCACCCCTCGCTCTATTTAGATATTGGAGACCATGTAGATCTATCTGCACCTGTTACAGAAGCTACTATGGGAATAAAAAATGTTGAACTATTAAATAAAGCACGTTGTGATATAGCAACAATTGGTAATAACGAAGGTATGACCATTTCACATGATGCATTAAATACACTTTATGACAATGCAAAATTTGATGTAACCTGTGCAAATGTTTTTGACGAACAAGGTGACTTACCGCGAAATATCACATCTTCAATCATTAAGGAAATTGAAGGTGTGAGAATCTTATTTGTTGCAGCAACTGCGCCATTCACGCCATTTTATAGAGCGTTGGATTGGGTTGTTACCAATCCATTAGAAGCTATTAAAGACGAAATCAGCGCGAACGAAGGCGATTATGATATATTGATTATTATGAGCCATGTAGGCGTGTTCTTTGATGAGAAATTATGCCAAGAAATCCCTGAAATAGATTTAATACTTGGGAGTCATACACATCATTATTTTGAAAATGGAGAATTAAGCAATGGCGTATTAATGGCAGCTGCAGGTAAATATGGTCATTTTTTAGGCGAAGTGACGTTAGAAATAGGCCGTAATAGAGTTGTAGATAAGCAAGCGGTGATTTATCCAGTTGACACTTTACCCGAGGTTGAAACACATTTCGAAAGTGAAGGCAAAGCACTGTTAAGCGATCCAATTATTAATCAACCAGTTGAATTACCAAGAAGAACAGATGTTATAACAAAGACTTCTTATATGTTAGCTGAAAGTGTATTTGAATTTACAAATGCTGACTGTACAATCATTAACGCAGGTTTGATTGTAAAAGGTATCTCAGCGAATCAAATGACAGAGTTTGACATTCATCAAATGTTACCTCATCCTATCAATGCCGTTCGTATCCGCTTAAATGGTCTGGAATTAAAAAATATTATTATTAAAAGCCAAAAACAAGAATATCTACATGAACATGCACAAGGTTTAGGTTTTAGAGGAGATATTTTTGGGGGCTATATACTATATAATTTAGGATTAATCGAATCAGAATCAAGATATTTCATCAATGGAGAAGAAATTGAGGACGATAAAATTTATGTGTTAGGTACTGTTGACATGTATACATTTGGTCGTTATTTCCCAACGCTAAAAGAACAATCTATAGATTACTTAATGCCAGAATTTTTAAGAGATATTTATAAAGAAAAAATGCTCGAATGTTAAAATATTACATTTTACGTTTTAATTTAATCCGATTTTCGTTATAATGATTACAGATTTGAAATCAGGAGGAATTGTACGGTTATGGCTACTAAAAATGAAGAAATTTTACGTAAACCAGATTGGTTGAAAATAAAACTGAATACTAACGAAAACTACACTGGACTTAAGAAAATGATGCGAGAAAAGAACTTACATACAGTGTGTGAAGAAGCAAAATGTCCAAACATACATGAGTGTTGGGGCGAACGTCGTACTGCTACGTTTATGATTTTAGGCGCAGTTTGTACACGTGCATGTCGTTTCTGTGCGGTTAAAACCGGATTGCCAAATGAGTTAGATTTAGATGAGCCAGAGCGCGTGGCAGAATCTGTTGAATTAATGAATTTAAAACATGTTGTTATAACAGCGGTTGCACGTGATGATTTAAGAGATGCTGGTTCAAATGTTTATGCTGAAACAGTCCGTAAAGTACGTGAGCGTAACCCATACACTTCAATAGAAATATTGCCATCTGATATGGGTGGTGACTTTGAAGCTTTAGAAACGTTAATGGCTTCAAAACCAGATATTTTAAACCATAATATTGAAACAGTTCGTCGTTTAACACCAAGAGTCCGTGCTAGAGCGACTTATGACCGTACTTTAGAATTTTTAAGACGTTCTAAAGAATTACAACCTGATATACCAACAAAATCTAGTTTAATGGTAGGACTAGGTGAAACGCATGAAGAAATTTATGAAACAATGGATGATTTGCGTGCGAATGACGTAGATATCTTGACTATTGGTCAATATTTGCAACCTTCACGTAAACACTTAAAAGTTGAAAAATACTATACACCTTTAGAATTTGGTAAATTAAGAAAAGTAGCGATGGATAAAGGTTTCAAACATTGCCAAGCTGGACCGCTTGTGAGAAGTTCTTATCATGCAGATGAGCAAGTAAATGAAGCTGCAAAAGAAAGACATCGTCTAGGTGAAGAAAAACTTAGTACAGATTCTAATAGTTAAAATATAGATATTGCATTTAAAGACTTAGTTCAATTAGGGATATTAACGACGCGCGTTAACTCACTTTGGGCTAAGTCTTTTATTAGAAATAATAAAAATTGATTACTAACCTATTAAAGACAGACATTGTATGGTTAAATTGAGTAATGAAAATTAGATTAGGTGAGTATAATGATAAAAGTTAATAGTTTTTATTTTGAAATTATAGAAGATTATAGAGAATGTTTTGATGAAACATTATTTGCAAATCGTTATGCAGATATTTTAGATAAGTATGACTATATTGTAGGAGATTTTGGATATGATCAGTTAAGGTTAAAAGGATTTTATAAAGATTCGAATAAAAAAGCTGAATTAAGTAAGCGTTTTTCCACAATTCAAGATTATTTATTAGAATACTGCAACTTTGGGTGTCCATATTTTATTCTTAGAAAAGTTCCAGAAAATGAAATTAAATCCCAAATTGATGTAGAAGATGAAAATGCAGAGATACCATTTGAAGAAAATAAATTACAAGATGTTAAAATTCAACCAACGATTCAAGATACTGAACAGTAAGTTGATGTAGATTTAACGACAGTTTAATATTAAAAACAGGATAAGCTGCTATTCAATCGAAGCGTTACGGATGATGAATAGTAGTTTTTTTTATAGATTTAGCAGATGCTAAATAAAAAAAGGCTGATTATCATAAAAGACTCAGCCTTTTTAAATGATATTGTGTCTTATCATGTGCATCAATTTAATTAATAATATGACATAGAAATAATATTTAACGAACTGTATTTTTGCCAATAATATTAATTTGAACTTGTGCGTTTATCATAGCAATTATTGTATGACTTGATGAAGATATTCAGTGATTTCATTACCTTCATTTTCAGTTACACCTAAAATATAAGCAATGTATCCTTCTTCTTCTAAATCATCTGTACCAATAATACCAAATTTATTTGTTTGCATGTTTAAAACAATTGTTTTTCCAAAGTGGCGATCAGTTTGTATGAGCATTAAATCATAACGACTAAATTCACCGACGAAACCTACAAATTGCACCTGTGATGATTCATCATCGTCATAAAGATACATATCTATCATAAAAACACCCTTTCATCATTAAGATATTAAAGTTTTATATCATTTGAATCATTCAATGAACTAAAAAAGTCTTAATTTACAGTATAACCATAAATGAATTCGACTGCAAAGGTGTGGTATGATGAGAATGATAGGGGTGACATGGATGTATTTTGTTAATAAAGAAAAGTTAGATAAAAAATTAAACTATTTACAACAATTAGTTAATGATTATCCAGATTATAGAGATAATCACTATGCATTTGAAAGAATTTCACAAATGTTGATTGAATCATCGGTAGATATTGGTAATATGATCATTGATGGCTTTATTTTGAGAGATCCAGGAAATTATAAAGATGTCATTGATATTTTAGAATTAGAAAATGTAATTTCTAAAGATACTCAAAATAATGTTAACCAAACTGTTGATGTCAGAAAGCAATTCGTTCATTTTTATGATGAACTTGATACGATTCAATTGAAACCACTTTTTGATAAAACACTTGATTATTATCAACAATTTATCGATGAAGTAATACAATTTTTGAATAATGAAAATGTACCTATAACAGCATTTGGTCAAAAAGGAGAGAAGTAATTTTTGATGAAACAGTACAAAGCATATCTCATTGATTTGGATGGTACGATGTACAAAGGAAATGAAAAAATTGATGGCGCAGCACAGTTTATTGAATACTTAAACAAGCATCAAATACCTCATTTATTTGTCACGAATAACTCTACTAAGGAACCATCAGAAGTAGCAGAAAAATTAAAAGTGATGGGAATTGATGCTACAGCAGATGAAGTAGTTACATCAGCACTAGCAACTGCAGAATATATTGCTGATGAACAACCAGGTGCCTCAATCTTTATGTTAGGTGGCACTGGTCTAGAAAAAGCGTTAACGCAACATCATTTGAAAATAAAAGATGATGAGTTTGTAGATTATGTAGTTATTGGTTTGGATGAAGCTGTAACTTACGAAAAATTAGCAACTGCTACGCTAGGTGTTCGAAATGGAGCAAAATTCATTTCAACCAATAAAGATGTATCCATTCCAAAAGAACGTGGATTCTTACCTGGTAATGGCGCAATTACAAGTGTTGTGTCAGTATCTACAGGTGTTGAACCCACATTTATTGGTAAACCGGAACCTATTATTATGAATAAAGCCCTAGAAATTTTGGGATTAGATTGTTCTGAAGTTGCAATGATAGGTGATTTATATGATACAGATATACTTTCTGGAATCAATGTTAATGTTGATACAATACATGTTCAAACAGGTGTATCAACTTTAGATGATGTAAAACAAAAAGCAATACCGCCAACATATAGTTTTAAAGATTTAAACGAGGTAATCAAAGAACTCGAAGTTTAGGAGTGATTGAATGCAAAAAATCGTAGTAAGTAGGAAAATTCCACAAAAATTTATCAAACAATTAGAGGACATCGGTGAAGTAGAAGTTTGGGATGCATCGTTGACCCCAATGCCAAGAGAGAAATTTTTAACTGCTTTAAAAGACGCAACAGCTTGTTTTGTGACATTAAGTGAGACAATGGATGAAGAAGTCATTGAAGCTGCACCTAATCTGAAAGTCATAGCAAACATGGCAGTAGGTTATGACAATATAGATGTTGATTTGATGCAAAGTAAGGGTATTGTTGTGACGAACACACCAAGTGTTTTAACTGAAACAACGGCAGAATTAGGCTTTACTTTGATGCTTTCAGTAGCAAGACGTGTAGTCGAAGCGGAAACTTATGTTCAAAATGGTGAATGGCAGAGTTGGGGACCGTATTTATTTGCTGGTAAAGACTTATATCATGCTAACGTCGGCATTTATGGTATGGGCGATATTGGAAAAGCATTCGCGAGACGTCTAAAGGGTTTCAATACGAATATTATGTATCATAACAGAACAAGACATAAAGATGATGAAGAAGCGCTTGGTGCATTATACGTTTCATTTGAAACATTATTAAAAGAAAGCGACTTTGTGATTTGTACGGTACCATTAACTGCAGAAACACGTGATAAGTTTGACGATAAGGCATTTAAAATGATGAAAAATGATGCGATTTTTATCAATATCGGCAGGGGCGCTGTCGTTGATGAGGAAGCATTAGTGAAGGCTTTACAAAACGGTGAAATTAAAGCATGTGGATTGGATGTTTTAAGAGAAGAACCTATTGATATGAAACATCCATTACTTTCAATGGACAATGCAACGATACTGCCACATATTGGAAGTGCATCGGTGATAACAAGAGACCGAATGATACAACTTTGTGTTGATAATATAAAGCTAGTGTTAAGTGAAAAAGAACCTAAGACACCTGTGGTATAAATTACACATTCCATTTCAAGCTACTCATTACTTGGTTAACGCAAGTGAAGAGCAACTTAATTTTTAGCAATATTTACAATGAAAGTCAGTCATTTAAATTTGCATTATTACTAAAAGAGATTGCCACATATGATAACTGTGATTGTTACATTAATGGATCATTATATCTTGGTTTGATGAATACACATTAAATTTTTGTAAAAGAATTTAATGTGTATTTTTTTGATTTTTAAAATAGCACTCTATTTATTTATATTCCATCTAACAATTTTGTTATATATATTCACAAATATTTAATTGTAATGACGTAGGAAAAATTGTATAATTAATTGGTGAAAAAGTTGAATAATTTATATACAATAAAGTGTAAAATATAAAAAATAATTTAACGAAGATGATTAATGTTGAATTTACATAAATGCTAGAGGTGAAATATGCAAAAAAATGATAAAGAACGTACTACTTTACAAAAATTCAAACCATGGTTATTGACTGTAATGTACTTAGCTATATTAATCGCATTATATTTAATTTATGGTACAGGTGATACACACAATAACTTTATTTACAATGAATTTTAATTAAGGAGACTATCATGAAAGACATCATTCGAACTTTAATAGAACATGGAGAAAACTGCCCAAATCAAGTTGCAGTTAAACATAATGACGAAATTCTGACATATGAAGCGCTCAATCGCTTTGCTAATCAACTTGCAACCCTATTGAAAGATACTAAAACACCACTGATTTTATATGGGCACATGTCCCCGTTTATGATTGTGGGGATGATAGGTAGTATGAAAGCAGGTTGTGGCTATGTTCCCTTAGATACTTCTATCCCTCAAGATCGTGTTCTATCTATTATAAATAAAATAGAGCCTCAATATATATTTAATACTACGGAGGAGCAACTAGATATTGAGGATATTTCTTTTATTTCAAAAGATTTATTAACAACCGTAAAACAAAATGAGGACACAGTAAGTAAAATTAAAGATTCAGATATTGCTTATACTATTTTTACATCAGGTTCTACTGGAGAGCCTAAAGGTGTACAAATCAGTTATGAGAGCCTCAATATTTTTACAAATTGGATGTTAGAACTTCATCAAATTGGTTCAAATCAGCAATGGTTAAATCAAGCGCCTTTTTCATTTGATTTATCTGTCATGTCTATATATCCATGTTTAATGACTGCTGGAACTTTGAACTTAGTTGATAAGACAATGATTAATAAACCAAAATTATTAAATGAAATGTTAGAAGAATCAAAAATAAATGTTTGGGTATCTACACCCTCATTTATGGAAATGTGTCTCATGTTACCTCACTTAACTGAAACATATTACAGTAATTTAAAGGAATTTTTCTTTTGCGGCGAGATATTGGCAAATAAAACTGCAGAACAATTACTGCAACGTTTTCCATCTGCTTATATTTACAACACTTATGGGCCAACAGAAGCTACGGTAGCAGTTACAAGTATATTAGTTACAGAAGAAGTGATAAATCAGTACAATCCTTTACCAGTAGGATTACCGCAACCGGGAACAAAGTTATCTTTGACCCATGAAGGCGAACTTATTATTTCAGGGAAATGCGTAAGTGAAGGATATGTCAAAGACGAACTACGTTCTAAAAAAGTATTTAACAAATTAGACGGTCAGAAATCTTATTACACTGGTGACAAAGCACAATTTATTGATAATCAATGGTTTATTAATGGGAGAATAGATTATCAAATTAAATTAAACGGTTATCGTATGGAATTAGAAGAAATTGAATTTCAATTGCGAAAATTAGAAAAGATTAGAGATGCGATTGTCGTACCAACTTATAAAAATAACAAAGTCACTCATTTAAATGCTGCAGTAATATTGAATCATTGTGATGGGGTAAACGATGTTCAAACTTTGACTCATGATATCAAAACTGAATTAAAACCTGTACTGCCTGAATATATGATTCCCAAAAAGATAATATATATGAAGAAATTACCGCTTACGATGAATGGGAAATTAGATCGTAAGAAGATTGCTGAGGATATATTGAAATGATTCCATACAGCGATTTTACATTCTTTTTTATGGCATTAGCAATTTTGTTACCAGTTATCATATTAGGATTTATGGGCAAACAGAGCAAAGTCTATAATGGTCTTAGTACAGCCGTCATGATTATATTAATATTCTCATCGACTAAGCATAATCTATTTGGACAAACGTATTTAAGCTTAGAATTGATAAATTTTATATTTTATCTGATTTGGCAAGTGATGATTATTATATATTATTGGCATTCTCGAGCTAAAAATAATACTACAACAAAATTTGTATTAGTTATTTTTCTTTCTATTTTGCCACTGATTATTGTGAAAGTTATGCAAAGTTCGTGGTTTGGTACTGCACAGTTAAAACTACATGAGAGTAGAGTCATTGAATTTATAGGGTTTTTAGGCATTTCATATGTAACTTTTAAAAGTGTTCAACTATTAATGGAAATTAGAGATGGCTCAATCAAAGAGGTAAGACTTTGGAAAGTCGTACAGTTTATATCATTTTTTCCAACCATTTCTTCAGGGCCGATTGATCGTTACAAGCGTTTTGTCAAAGATGACAATAAAATTCTGAGTGGAAGTGACTATAGTCATTTATTAGTCAAAGCAATACATTACATCATGCTCGGATTTTTATATAAATACATTATTGCTTATTTAATACAAACATTTGCAATTAACCCATTAATGTTGGATTTTTCTGGTGTTATTACAAAATGGCTATATATGTATGCTTACAGTTTATATTTATTTTTTGATTTTGCCGGTTATTCACTATTTGCGATAGCATTTAGTTATATTTATGGTATTCAAACCCCACAAAACTTTAAACAACCATTCAAAGCAAAAAATATTAAAGATTTTTGGAATAGATGGCATATGTCACTCTCATTCTGGTTTAGAGATTGTATTTATATGCGTTCATTATTCTTTATGTCTAAGAAAAAATTACTGAAAAGTCAATTTGCAATGTCGAATATAGCATTTTTCTTAAACTTTTTAATAATGGGTATCTGGCATGGTATTGAAATTTATTATATTTTGTATGGTTTGTACCATGCAGCATTATTTATTGGATATGGCTATTATGAAAAATGGAGAAAAAACCATCGTCCACGTTGGCAGAACCAGTTTACAACTGCTTTAAGTATTGTTGTAACGTTTCACTTTGTAACATTCGGTTTTCTGATTTTTTCTGGAAAACTTTTTTAAAATGAGGAGGAATTATAATGGAATTTAAAGAACAAGTGTTAGATTTATTAGTTGAAGTAACTGAAAATAATATCGTGAAAGAAAATCCCGACATTGAATTATTTGAAGAAGGTATAATAGATTCATTTCAAACGGTTGGTTTATTATTAGAAATTCAAAATAAATTAGATATAGAAGTTTCAATTATGGATTTTGACAGAGATGAATGGGCAACGCCTAATAAGATTGTAACGGCATTAGAAGAATTAAAATGAAATTAAAACACTTTATTCCAATTATTATCAGTCTATGTTTATTTGGGATTTTCTTAATATTACCTTCTAGCTGGTTTAGTGGATTAATTACTCCGAAAACTATAGATAATCAACGCACTTCACTGTCAGATCAAGTGTTAAAAGGTACGTTAATACAAGAGAAGATGTTTAAATCGGATCATTTTTATCCTATTTATGGTTCTAGTGAACTTGGAAAGGATGATCCGTTTAATCCATCCATGTTATTGCGCAACAAAAATACGTATGCTAAGCAACCATTTCTAATTGGTACAGGTGGTTCTACAGATTTGGTTAATGCTGTGGAATTAGCTTCACAATATGATCATTTAAAAGGAAAGAAAATGGCACTTATCATATCACCACAATGGTTTACAGACCATGGATTAACTAATAAAAATTTTGATGCACGTATATCTAAAGCACAATTGAATCGTTTATTTAATCAAAAGCATTTAAGTCCAGAACTTAAGCAACGTTATGCAAAGCGTTTATTGAGATTTAAAAATGTAGAAAATCGAAAATATTTAGAGAAAGTAGCTAAAGGTAAAATCAACAATAAAGAACAATATTTATCGCCGTTTAAAATGAATCAATTTGAAAAAATTGAAGCGATAAAGTCGAATTTCCCACTTTCAAGTACTGATTTAGAAGATATTAAACCAGTAACAGCACAAGATGAAAGTTGGAAAATGCTTCATAATAAAGCTGAACAATATGGCGCTAAACATTCACAATCAAATATGTTTAAAATTAGAGATGAGTATTGGCAATTAATAAAAAAACATAAGCGTAAAGTGAACAGAGATTATGAATTTAATAGAAATTCTCCAGAATTTAAAGATTTGGAGTTATTGGTAGATACTATGAGAGAGGCTGGTGCTGATATAGAATATATCAGTCTGCCGTCAAATGGAAAATGGTACGATCATATAGGTGTAAATAAAGAAAAACGTCAGAAAGTATATAACAAAATTAGGGAAACTGTTGTTAATCGTGGCGGGAAAATTTATGATATGACAGATAAAGATTATGAACCTTATGTTATCAGTGATGCCGTCCATATAGGATGGAAAGGTTGGGTTTACATTAGTGAGCACATTGCGCAACACATGCGTAAATAGTTGTTTTAAAATTGAACGTGAATGATTTGAAAATATATGAAATGTAGTATAGGATAGGAAATTGCAACAATAGATTTCCTATCATTTTTTGGACGTGATTCATGAATTCAGTTTTTGCATAAGTCCAGACAATGTATTGTTCAAGAAAGAGATGACTTAAATAAAATTAACTAACAAAATCAAATATATTTCATATCGTACATATATCTATTTTATTTAAGATTTGAATATAAAAATGCACCTTCATTGAACATGAAAGTGCATTTTGTTTATGAATCAGTTATTATATAACAGATTCATAAACAAAGAATTCTATAAAAATTGATGGTTTTGTTGTTTAATTTATATATAAGTTGATCAACTAGAATACTTGTTCTACTTCTACTACTCCAAGTACTTCTTCATGTAAAGCGCGTTCGATGCCTGCTTTTAATGTGATTGTTGAACTAGGGCATGTACCGCATGCACCGTGCAATTGAAGTTTAACAATTCCATCTTCTACATCTACTAACGAGCAATCGCCGCCATCACGTAGTAAGAATGGACGTAGTTTTTCAATTACTTCTGCTACTTGATCAAACATTGTTACGTTTTCAGTTGGCATGGAAATGCCTCCTTTCAAGTATATTATTTCATTTTCCGTCTATCTTTTTATTATAATAGATATATAAAGAAAAATCTATCAATCAAGACAAAAGGGGATAGTTAAAATGAATAAAGTAAGTGTAGTCGTTTATGGTGCAGATGTTGTTTGTGCAAGCTGTGTTAACGCACCAACTGCTCGAAATACTTTTGATTGGCTGCAACCATTACTCAAAAGAAAGTATCCAGATACACAATTTGAATTTACGTATATCGATATCGAGAAGGATACTGAAAATTTAACTGATCATGACCAACAATATATTGAGCGAATTCAGGAAGATGAATTGTTCTATCCACTTGTAACGATGAATGATGAATATGTTTCTGATGGATATGTACAATTGAGAGATATTACTCAATTTATGGATGCGCATTAATTTAATCATTTAGAAAAAGACACGTTCATATACTTTTAACACATGGGAGTAAAGTATATGAAAACGTGTCTTTATTAATTTTGTTTAAGATTTATCCATTATGATATTTGTATAACCATAGCACACCAGATTTTAAGATTGAAGCTAAACGACCTGTAACTGTTCTGTCCATGATGTAGGCAAAACCTTTTTTATCGCCAAGAGAACCTAAGAAACCTTGAACTTTAAGTTCTGGCATTTTTTCTGGTAGAGGCTTGCCTTGCCATTGTAGTTTCATAACATCGGCAATTTGATCTCCTTGAACTTCAGCAAGTTGTGCACTAGGTGCGTGAGGCAAATCAGCACAGTCTCCCACTACGTACACATTTTTATAGGTTGGAACTTGATGGTATTGGTTAAGAATGACACGGCCATCTCTACTAATATCAATTGGTAAATTTCTAACAATTTCTACAGGTTGGATTCCAGCAGTCCAAACGATCAAATCTAATGGTTCAGGTACATCATTATTGAAAATCTTACCAGGCTCCACGCGGTTAATATCAGAGTTTGGTACTACAGTTACATCGTTCTTTCTAAACCAATTTTCTATATAACGACTTAATTTTTCAGGGAAACGTCGTAAAATGCGTTCTCCACGATCATATAAGTATATTTGTAGATCTTTACGACTTTCACGGAGTTCGCTTGCTAATTCGATGCCGCTTAAACCTGCACCTACAATACCAACTTTTGCTCCGTTGGGTAGTTCACTAATATGATGGAATGTTTCTCGTGAACTTGATAGCGTTTGGATACTGTGCGTATATTCTGCAGCACCTGGAACATTATGATATTTGTCCTCGCAACCAAGTCCAATAACTAATTCATCATAATCTACTTTTGTATTGCCAACTGAAATAATTTGATCTTCCAAATTAATATCATTAATTTCTCCATAAACAATATTGATACGTTCTGAATCAGGGAAATTCATACGAATATCTTTGTCTGATTTAGTACCAGCAGCTAATTCATAGAATTCTGGTTTTAAACCATGATAAGGCATACGATCAATTAATGTAATAGAATAATTTTCAGGAAGTGCAGATGGTAAAATATGAGACATAATGCGCATATTTCCGTATCCGCCACCCAATAGTACTAAATTTTTCATTTATGATACCCCTTTAGTAAAAATGTATTGAGCAATTTGATAAAAATACAACTTATTTTTTGTTAATAAATAATATTTTTATCTCTTGTCGCCAATGTAAGTCAATAAATATAATGTGGTTAAATCATATTCGTCTTCATTGAACGAAATACCATTTCATAATAAGCTTACTTAGATATATTATATGCTTTTTTATATACTTCTACAAATAAACATGATGAATTGTAATTTGTAAATATATATATTTTAAATGCAATTTGATTATAACAATATAAAAAAATTGTGTGAATGACATTTCATACGAAAATCAGTTTTGTTTTAATTGATTTGTAACAAAAAAAGGACAAAACAAATGAATCCATAATATAAGCTAGTAATTGGTCAAAAACGGTGTGATTTTGTTATAATTGGTAAACTGATAATTAATTGAGAGGGTGTAATATGAATCCAATAGTTGAGTTCTGCATTTCGAATTTAGCGAAAGGTGGAGATTATGTATATAATCAACTTGAAAATGATCCAGGTGTAGACGTTTTAGAATATGGTTGTTTACAAAATTGTGGTATTTGCTCAAGTGGCTTGTATGCATTAGTAAACGGTGATATTGTTGAAGGAGAATCACCAGACGACTTATTACAAAATATTTATTCACATATAGAAGAAACATGGATTTTTTAGGGAGGTAATTTTAATGGCAGTAGTTGAACTGACAGAAGCGGCAGCATACGAAGTTAAAGATATGATGGAACAAAATGATATGCCGAATGGCTTTTTGAAAATTAAAGTCAATGGTGGAGGCTGTACTGGATTAACGTATGGTATGTCTGCAGAAGCTGAACCTAGTGAGAATGATGAAATATTTGAATTTTACGGTGTAAAAGTGCTGGTTGATAAATATGACATACCGGTATTAGAAGGTACAAAAATTGATTTTAAACAATCGTTAATGGGCGGTGGTTTCCAAATAGACAATCCAAATGCAATTGCATCTTGTGGTTGTGGTAGTTCATTCAGAACTGCAAAAGTTTCTGGTTCACCAGAAGATTGTTAATAATTGTAAATAGGGTGTTTATAGACTATAGTTCGACTAAGTAAGGTGAGAACTATAGTCTTTTATCTGTTTATGTGAAAAAACAAACAATATATGCGTTTCGGCTTGAAAATAAACTATAAAAACTATAAAATTAGTGTTGGATGAAAAATGTCTTTTTTGTGAATTTCTATGAAAATCAGTAAATTAAAAAGACGATCGCAACAAAAAAATTATGAAAGCTTAGGTGAATGAAATGGCTCAAGAACGTAAAAAAGTTTTAGTTTTAGGCGCTGGTTACGCTGGGTTACAAGCTATTACCAAATTACAAAAGCAACTTTCGGCTGATGAGGCTGAAATTACATTAATTAATAAGAATGATTACCACTACGAAGCGACTTGGTTACATGAAGCTTCAGCTGGAACAGTTAGTTATGAAGATGTTTTATACCCAGTTGAAAGCGTGATCAATAAGAATAAAGTGAACTTCATCAAATCAGAAGTTACAAAAATTGATCGCAATGCTAAAAAAGTAGAAACTGATGCGGGCATTTTTGATTTTGATATTTTAGTTGTTGCTTTAGGTTTCGAAAGTGAAACATTTGGTATTAAAGGTATGAAAGAACATGCTTTCCAAATCGAAAATGTTTTAACTGCTCGTAAATTAGCGCGTCACATTGAAGATAAATTTGCTAACTATGCTGCATCAAAAAATAAAGACGATAAAGATTTAGCTATTATCGTTGGTGGTGCAGGATTTACAGGTGTTGAATTCTTAGGTGAATTAACTGATCGTATCCCTGAGTTATGTAATAAATATGGTGTAGATCAAACAAAAGTTAAAATTACTTGTGTAGAAGCTGCTCCAAAAATGTTACCTCAATTCTCTGATGAATTAGTAAATCATGCAGTAAGTTATTTAGAAAGTAAAGGTGTTGAATTTAAAATTGCTACACCAATCGTTGCTGCAAATGAAAAAGGTTTCGTAGTTAAGGTTAACGATGAAGAACAACAATTAGAAGCGAATACAGTTGTATGGGCTGCTGGTGTTCGTGGTAGCAAATTAATGGAAGAATCATTCGAAGGCGTTAAACGTGGCCGTATCGTTACTAACCAAGATTTAACAATCGATGGATATAATGATATTTTTGTAATAGGTGATTGTTCTGCATTTATTCCAGCTGGAGAAGAACGTCCATTACCTACAACAGCACAAATTGCTATGCAAGAAGGCGAGCACACTGCTAAGAACATTAAAAATATCCTAGAAGGTCAACCAACTCAAGAGTTTGAATATGTTGATCGTGGTACAGTATGTTCTTTAGGTGCTAACGATGGCGTTGGTGTTGTTTATGGTAAAGATATCCAAGGTAAAAAAGCTGCATTTATGAAGAAAGTTATCGATACACGTGCGGTATTCAAACTTGGTGGCGTCGGTCTAGCATTTAAAAAAGGTAAATTTTAATAACTGATAAACACTAGATGTGTATCTATTGGTGTAAATAATGAGGCTGAGACTATTTTTTGTCTCAGCCTCATTATTATATGTATGTTTTTATAAGTTTAGACCGTAAATCATTTTTAATAATGGATAGGAATGAATTAATGATACAATGTGACTGAATAAACTGAAATGAGGGATGATTGATGAAAGCACTTATAAATAACACTGCTAAGGTTGAACAAGATACAATCATTGTCGGTGTACCTGAACACTTAAATCAATTAGAGACAATAAAAATCGGTGAAGAAGATTTAAAAGACTTATTATCACCTTTAAAGGAACATCAAGTCTTTAGTACCAATGTTGGAACGATATCGACTACATTTTTTAAAGTAGGAGAGAAAGCACATAAGCTGATTACTGTAGGATTAGGAAATACTAAGGAATTAGGACACAATGATTATTTAAAAATATTCGGTAATTTATTTCAAACTTTAAAAAGCAGTAGAATCACTGAAGCTTCACTGTTATTTAATTCATTTAAATCTCAAACAGTCGAAAAGGAAATAATCGCTGAAATTCTTGGTCAGCAAAGTGAACAATCAATTTATCGTTTTGATGGTTATAAATCCAATAAATCAGCGCCTTATCAATTAACATTAGAAATACATACAGAAGAAGATGATATTGCAAAATCTATTGGAAATGGTGAGGCAATTGCAACTGCTGTTAATTTGGCACGTGATTATAGTAATATTCCACCTAATATATTAACACCAGCTTATTATGCAGAACTGATAGAAAACCAATTTAATGACACTAATGTATTTGTTGATATCAAAGATAGTAAGACTTTACAAAAAGAAGGTTTTGGGTTAATTCATGCAGTTGGTAAAGGTTCTAAAAATGGGCCGCGTGTTATTACATTGACTTATAATGGTGGAAAACCAGGAGAAAATCCTATTGTGCTTGTAGGCAAAGGCATTACTTATGATTCAGGTGGTTATTCAATTAAATCTAAAACAGGTATGCAGACCATGAAATTTGATATGTGTGGCTCAGCAAATGTAATAGGAATGATTGAAGCTGCCCGTCAATTAGCTCTGCCAATAAATATTGTTGGTATTATCGCTGCTGCTGAAAATATGGTGAATGAAGCGGCGATGAAACCAGATGATGTTTACACAGCCCTTAGTGGGGAGTCTGTAGAGGTATTAAATACAGATGCAGAAGGACGTCTGGTTTTAGGTGACGCTGTATTTTATGCTAATCAATTTCAGCCAAATATAATATTAGATTTTGCAACTTTAACTGGTGCTGCTGTGGCTGCGTTAGGTGAAGATAAAGCTGCCGTTTTTAATCAAAATGCTGAAGACATTTTAAAATCTATTCTAAGTCAAGCAGAAATTATGGATGAAAAAGTCTTTGAATTACCAATTACTGCTACAGAACAAGCACTGATAAGAAAAAGTGAGGTAGCTGATTTAGTCAACCATACCAATGGTCAAGGTAAAGCATTGTTTGCAGCAACATTTATCAATCATTTTGCAGGTAATACACCACATTTACATTTTGATATCGCAGGGCCTGCTACTACGAATAAAGAAAGTTATAAGGGACCTGCTGGACCTACAGGTTACTTAATATCAACAATCGTACAATGGTTACGTAAGCTGTAAAATAAACAATATTGAAGTTAAGAAAATATATGCTTCAAGTTAATTTTTAGTAGATTAACTTGAAGCTTTTTTAACTTATATAAAAAGGTTAGCAAGTTTATGAAGCATGTCTCTTTTTAATATAAAGTTTTGAATAAATATATCTAAAGATAGGATTGACAATTTGATAAGCAATTGTTATTATAAATCTCGTGATACTTTAGTTCGATAACGTAATAAAGGAGTTGTGCTTTTGTGATAAATGCAGTTGTTATAGCAGTGGTACTGATGATTGTACTCTGTTTATGTAGATTAAATGTTGTTATAAGCTTATTTATCAGTGCACTAGTTGGTGGCTTAATCGCAGGTATGAGCGTCACAGACATTGTATCTGTATTTGGTAAAAATATTGTTGATGGCGCTGAAGTAGCATTAAGTTATGCTTTATTAGGTGGATTTGCTGCGTTGATTTCTTATAGTGGTATTACAGACTATTTAGTAAATAAGATTATCAATGCGATTCATGCAGAAAACAGTAAAATGTCACGTATTAAAGTTAAAGTTATTATTATCGGTGCACTTTTAATTATGAGTGTAATGAGTCAAAACTTAATACCTGTACATATTGCATTTATCCCAATTGTAATACCTCCATTAATAAGTTTGTTTAATGAACTTAATATAGATAGAAGACAAATTGCAATAATTATTGGTTTTGGTTTATGTTGGCCATATGTTTTATTACCATATGGTTTCGGTCAGATTTTCCACCAAATCATTCAAAGTGGATTTTCTAAAGCAGACCATCCAATTGAAATGGGCATGATCTGGAAAGCAATGCTGATTCCATCATTAGGCTATATTGTTGGCTTAATCGCAGGTGTTTATTATTATAGAAAACCAAGAAAATACTCTGAACATAAAGACATTAAAGATATGAGTGAAATTGAAATTAGACCTTATGTGCTCGTAGTAACGATTATTTCTATTATTGCTACTTTTTTAGTACAGATGTTCACTGATTCTATGATATTTGGGGCTTTAGCCGGCGTGCTTGTTTTCTTCATTTCACGTGCTTATAAGTGGACTGAGTTAGATCAAAAATTTGTAGATGGTATTAAAATCATGTCATTTATAGGTGTTGTGATTTTATCAGCAAATGGCTTTGCAGGTGTAATGAATGAAACAGGAGATATAGGTAATTTAGTAAGTGGACTTAGTGGTGTTATTGGAGAAAATAAATTAGTTAGTATTATTGTAATGTACATTATTGGTTTGGTCGTGACTTTAGGAATTGGCTCATCATTTGCTACAATCCCTATTATTGCAACGTTGTTTGTGCCATTAGGTGAATCTTTGGGACTAAGTACCATGGCATTGATTGCTTTGATAGGAACGGCGAGTGCATTAGGAGATTCGGGGTCACCTGCCAGCGATTCAACATTAGGTCCTACAGCAGGTTTAGATGTTGATGGTCAACATGATCACATTCGTGATACATGTATTCCAAACTTTGTTTTTTATAATATTCCGCTAATCATTTTTGGCACGATTGCGGCTATGATATTATAAGTCTAAGAATTAGAAAAAGAGGTGTCTTCAATGGCAAATATGCTTGATGCTTTAAAGATAAAGGTAGAGCGACAAGAACATGGACTTATGGTTATGTCTATGCCAGTCACAGATGAAGTGAAACAACCATTTGGCTTTTTACATGGTGGTGCGAGCTTAGCACTTGGAGAAACAGCATGTTCAATGGGAGCTGCTGACATCATTGATACAGAGCATTTTATTCCTTTAGGTCTCGAAATGAATGCAAATCATATAGGTTCGACGACTGAAGGAACGATATTTGCGACTGCTACAATCATTCATGAAGGCAGCACAACGCAAGTTTGGAATATAGATATCAAAGATCAAAATGAAAGACTGATATGTGTTATGAGAGGTACAATTGCCATTAAACCACGTAAGCGACAGTAAGGCATTGATGTATTAGGTTAATGATATTTACTTTAATGAATACAGATTTTTAAATGCTAATTAAGTCTTAAAAAATAAATCATATATTAAGGACTCATCCGCATATTACGGATGAGTCCTTTTTGAACGTAGACAAACCCTTCGTTTTAATTTGCGAAGGGTTTGTTTATTTGGATAAAAAAACCATACG
>NZ_JAESMX010000010.1:0-720 GCF_017893405.1 Staphylococcus sp. GDH8C109P
ATCCTTGTTAAATTGTTTATATCTGAAATAGTTCATACAGAAGACTCCTTTTTGTTAAAATTATACTATAAATTCAACTTTGCAACAGAACCTTCATATTTATCAGAGCTCGTGCTATAATTATACTAATTTTATAAGGAGGAAAAAATATGGGCATTTTTAGTATTTTTGTAATCAGCACAGTTCATTATCAACCAAACAAAAAATAAGTGGTTATAATGAATCGTTAATAAGCAAAATTCATTACCAAATTAAAGAGGGTTATAATGAACGAGAAAAATATAAAACACAGTCAAAACTTTATTACTTCGAAACATAATATAGATAAAATAATGACAAATATAAGATTAAATGAACATGATAATATCTTTGAAATCGGCTCAGGAAAAGGCCATTTTACCCTTGAATTAGTACAAAGGTGTAATTTCGTAACTGCCATTGAAATAGACCATAAATTATGCAAAACTACAGAAAATAAACTTGTTGATCACGATAATTTCCAAGTTTTAAACAAGGATATATTGCAGTTTAAATTTCCTAAAAACCAATCCTATAAAATATTTGGTAATATACCTTATAACATAAGTACGGATATAATACGCAAAATTGTTTTTGATAGTATAGCTGATGAGATTTATTTAATCGTGGAATACGGGTTTGCTAAAAGATTATTAAATACAAAACGCTCATTGGCATTATTTTTAATGGCAGAAGTTGATA
>NZ_JAESMX010000011.1:0-2349 GCF_017893405.1 Staphylococcus sp. GDH8C109P
GATATAATACGCAAAATTGTTTTTGATAGTATAGCTGATGAGATTTATTTAATCGTGGAATACGGGTTTGCTAAAAGATTATTAAATACAAAACGCTCATTGGCATTATTTTTAATGGCAGAAGTTGATATTTCTATATTAAGTATGGTTCCAAGAGAATATTTTCATCCTAAACCTAAAGTGAATAGCTCACTTATCAGATTAAATAGAAAAAAATCAAGAATATCACACAAAGATAAACAGAAGTATAATTATTTCGTTATGAAATGGGTTAACAAAGAATACAAGAAAATATTTACAAAAAATCAATTTAACAATTCCTTAAAACATGCAGGAATTGACGATTTAAACAATATTAGCTTTGAACAATTCTTATCTCTTTTCAATAGCTATAAATTATTTAATAAGTAAGTTAAGGGATGCATAAACTGCATCCCTTAACTTGTTTTTCGTGTACCTATTTTTTGTGAATCGATTATGTCTTTTGCGCATTCACTTCTTTTCTATATAAATATGAGCGAAGCGAATAAGCGTCGGAAAAGCAGCAAAAAGTTTCCTTTTTGCTGTTGGAGCATGGGGGTTCAGGGGGTGCAGTATCTGACGTCAATGCCGAGCGAAAGCGAGCCGAAGGGTAGCATTTACGTTAGATAACCCCCTGATATGCTCCGACGCTTTATATAGAAAAGAAGATTCAACTAGGTAAAATCTTAATATAGGTTGAGATGATAAGGTTTATAAGGAATTTGTTTGTTCTAATTTTTCACTCATTTTGTTCTAATTTCTTTTAACAAATGTTCTTTTTTTTTTAGAACAGTTATGATATAGTTAGAATAGTTTAAAATAAGGAGTGAGAAAAAGATGAAAGAAAGATATGGAACAGTCTATAAAGGCTCTCAGAGGCTCATAGACGAAGAAAGTGGAGAAGTCATAGAGGTAGACAAGTTATACCGTAAACAAACGTCTGGTAACTTCGTAAAGGCATATATAGTGCAATTAATAAGTATGTTAGATATGATTGGCGGAAAAAAACTTAAAATCGTTAACTATATCCTAGATAATGTCCACTTAAGTAACAATACAATGATAGCTACAACAAGAGAAATAGCAAAAGCTACAGGAACAAGTCTACAAACAGTAATAACAACACTTAAAATCTTAGAAGAAGGAAATATTATAAAAAGAAAAACTGGAGTATTAATGTTAAACCCTGAACTACTAATGAGAGGCGACGACCAAAAACAAAAATACCTCTTACTCGAATTTGGGAACTTTGAGCAAGAGGCAAATGAAAAACAAGAAAATGCATTATCTGATTATTATTCTTTCAAGGACTAGTATAACATAAAATCGTCTACAAATAGACAAAAAACCTGCACGCTTAATGTAGATCAAAAGCTTAACGCAAATGAAATAGATTGACCTCCCAATAACACCACGTAGTTATTGGGAGGTCAATCTATGAAATGCGATTAAGCTTTTTCTAATTCACATAAGCGTGCAGGTTTAAAGTACATAAAAAATATAATGAAAAAAAGCATCATTATACTAACGTTATACCAACATTATACTCTCATTATACTAATTGCTTATTCCAATTTCCTATTGGTTGGAACCAACAGGCGTTAGTGTGTTGTTGAGTTGGTACTTTCATGGGATTAATCCCATGAAACCCCCAACCAACTCGCCAAAGCTTTGGCTAACACACACGCCATTCCAACCAATAGTTTTCTCGGCATAAAGCCATGCTCTGACGCTTAAATGCACTAATGCCTTAAAAAAACATTAAAGTCTAACACACTAGACTTATTTACTTCGTAATTAAGTCGTTAAACCGTGTGCTCTACGACCAAAAGTATAAAACCTTTAAGAACTTTCTTTTTTCTTGTAAAAAAAGAAACTAGATAAATCTCTCATATCTTTTATTCAATAATCGCATCAGATTGCAGTATAAATTTAACGATCACTCATCATGTTCATATTTATCAGAGCTCGTGCTATAATTATACTAATTTTATAAGGAGGAAAAAATAAAGAGGGTTATAATGAACGAGAAAAATATAAAACACAGTCAAAACTTTATTACTTCAAAACATAATATAGATAAAATAATGACAAATATAAGATTAAATGAACATGATAATATCTTTGAAATCGGCTCAGGAAAAGGGCATTTTACCCTTGAATTAGTACAGAGGTGTAATTTCGTAACTGCCATTGAAATAGACCATAAATTATGCAAAACTACAGAAAATAAACTTGTTGATCACGATAATTTCCAAGTTTTAAACAAGGATATATTGCAGTTTAAATTTCCTAAAAACCAATCCTATAAAATATTTGGTAATATAA
>NZ_JAESMX010000012.1:0-3262 GCF_017893405.1 Staphylococcus sp. GDH8C109P
GAGGTTTCTTTGATTGCTATAGATTATTTGAATTACTGATTAAAGATATTATGTTGTTTCATGTTTTGACGTCGCATATAAAGTGCATGTGTTTCTTCGAATTCAGCTTTAATGGATTGCATTAAATACCCTTGCATCGCTTCAACCGTTTCATTCTTTTGTAGCAGCATCGCTTTAAAACGTTTCAACACACTTACAATTTCAAACTCAACATCTTCTAAACGGTAATACGTATCATGTGCATTATTAAATGATTTTTTACCTTTGAGTAATACACTTTTAATAATCCGAATTTCTCTAATTTCAAATTTACTTAAATAGTCTTGAAGTTGTTGAGGCAATTCTTCGAGGACTTGAAACTTAAGCGCATCATTATTAAATTCGGTTTGTTGATGATTTGTATGATTCGAATGATTATTGTTTATTGAATTGTTGTATGTATCATTCATATCATGCGTATCATTATTCTCAGTCTCTATATAATCAGTATTACTTAAGTCAGTATCATTAGAGTCTAAGTTTTGGGATTCTGGGCTCCCATTGTTTGGGATTCTGGGCTCCCATTGTTTGGGATTCTGGACTCCCATTATTTGGGATTCCTTGCTATCACTTGATTCGTCATTGTTTGAAGTGCTATTTTGTATTTCTTTTTCAATATTTATATTTGTTTCAATTTCATGAAGGTATAGTTTGTTTGGTCGATTAAATCCAGTTTTAACTTGTTCTAATAAACCCACTTCTTGTAATTCTTTTTTAATTTTGGTTATTGTATTTTTACTTTTATCTAACACTTCTTGAAGATTTTCATTTGTGAAAATAAAATATATATCTCCATTTTGATCTATCCAATTATTTTTAATAGATAAACTTACTCTATCATTAAGAATTGCATAGGTAACTTTTGCACTATCACTTAACTTTTTATATTTTTCATTGATAAATAATACTTTATGTAGCATATAGAAATTTTGACTGGCCTGATTTTTTATGTTTTTTCTAGACATAATAAAAACCCCTTTCCTATTCAAATTTTGGATAGAGGTAATAAAACATTACAAGAACACATAAATTTTTTGCTTGCACTTTGATGATATAGTTGTATATAATACAGATATCAAAATATTTATAAACGTGCTGCAACGTTTTATTACCAAACCCCGACTATTACCAGTAGTTGGGGTTTTTGTTGTATTAAGGTTATTATAGCACTTTGAATAAGCTTATAAAAGGGAAAATGTAGGTTTGTCAAGGGTTGATAAAGGGTTTATAAACCCTTGACAACAACCATCAACCCTTTATAAACACTTGATAAAAGGGTTGATGGTTGTATATTTTTGATTTACCAATTACTTTATTATGAAGCATAACAAGCTTGTAATATGTTATAAAGGGTTTATAAACATTTTATAAAGGGTTGATGATATGAAAAGCGTGAAAATATTGAGTGAAGAATTAGGGGTTAGTAAGCAAACAATTTTCAATAACATTAAACGATTGAATATAGAGACAATAAAACAGGAAAACACTTCGTTTATTAAAGAAGATACCGATATAGAAAAAATTATTCAAAGAGTAAATGAAAATAAAAAGAAATATGGTTTTGAAAGTACTACTGAAGACAAACAAAAAAAAGAGTCAGATAATATTAATGTTGAATCCAAAAGTGATACTCAAATAGTAGAAATCCTTAAAAATCAGATTGATACTTTGAATGATCAAATTGAAAAACAAGAAAATCGTCATGAAACAACAATTGAATTCTACAGAAAAGAGTTGCAGGAAAGATCAAAATTACTTGAGAATCAGCAAGTATTGGCATTAGAGAGTAATAAGAAGATTCAAAAATTGGAGAATCAATTAGAGGAAGAAAGACAGCTTAATTATTCCTTTGATACATCTGTTAATGATAGACAAAACGTTAATGCGCAAGAAGCAACATTTACCGAAGAATCTAAAGATATTAATCAAGAAGAAGAAGATGAACAGCCAACAGAAGTACAACATAAAGATGTAGCTGAAGAGAAAAAAGATGACAGTACAAACGAAAAAGTATTAGCAAAAGATGATAAACCATCTGAAGAAATAGAGAGTGAGAATGAGGATAGGGGAGAACAGCCCCCTAAAAAAGGGTTTTGGAGTCGTTTATTTGGTAACTAATTGTAATTAAAAAGGCACGACAAGTTTATGAACTTGTCGTGCTTTTTTATGTGAATCGAACTTCTGATAATCATCGATTATGTTAACTAAACACAAAGCCCGAAATACTGATTTGACAGTATTTCGGGCTTTTTTGATTTATGATCATTTATACAGACTTTATACATTGTCGGTTTAACACGTTTTCATGTGTTTTCATACATCTTACTTTTGTATTTTTATTCAGTGAATCATTAGCGAAATTTAAGCGTTATATTATATTTTTAAGCTACTTCTTATACTTGTAATAGAAAACGATAATGAAAATTTTACTACTTAATAGGTTTTACTTATATAAAATCTGGGTAAAATTTACTAGACCTATTAATGAGTAAGCCAAGTATTGATATGTTGTTAGACATACTCTTTTTTTATACTTCAATAGAAAGTACCTATTACGAGTTTCTTGTGATAGGTACTTTTTTGTTTATTTCTTACTATTTACCAAATAAATATCTCCAAAGACTCTTTTTGTGAGTTTGTGTATTCTGAATATCTTTATATTCATGATGTGAACTATCTTGCCTTTCATTCTCTTCAAATTCATAATAATCACTTGTTTTTTCGCTATATTCTAATTGGTTTAACGCAATTTTTAGTTCGTATTTTAATTCTTCACGTTCTTTTTTATCACTTATAGTTAATTGTTGTTGTTGATCTATGAGTCTTGTTAAATTGTTAATTTGTTCATCTTTCATTGAAAGTTGTTTAACAAGTAAATCATTTTCTTTTTGTAAAATTTCCAACAGATCTATATTATCTTTTCCTGAAGAAGAAGTGTATTTATTTTCAATATTTTTATGTTGCTTTAATTTATTGATTACTATCTCATCTAAATATCTTGTTTTGTTTTTCCAAATTATATTATGACTTTCATTTATTTCTTCTATCCAAGAAGTTAAAGTTTGTTTAGTAATTTGGAGTTCTTCAGATGCTTCTTTAAAACTTTTCATTTTATCACCTGCTTACTGCTAATTTACCACAATTTACTGGTATTTACCGATAAATTTAATTATCGTTTTTATCGATTTTATCTGCATTTTTTTAAATACTCATAAATATAACC
>NZ_JAESMX010000012.1:3272-30634 GCF_017893405.1 Staphylococcus sp. GDH8C109P
GGTTATATTTATGAGTATTTGTGTTAGTTGTTAAACTTACAATTTTTCAATTCTATTCATTTTTTCTAGAAATGCCTTTTGTTGTTCTTCTGTAAATTCAGTTGTTTTTGGTTTGATGGGTTCATACTTTTTATTTTCTAACCATTCTGGCGTCATCTCACGATTTATATTTTGCTTGTTCTTACCTACGTTCGACATTTCAGGTTGTCGCTTTGAATGAATGCGTTTCTCAGGTTCAAAAGTAATTTCTAACCACTCAATTTTACGGCCTTTCTTAGCTTTAATTTTATTAATTGTAAGATCTTTAAAGATAAAACCAAGTTCTTTAATTATTGGTTTTAAAACGTATTTATCTATCTCACTCATTCGATAGCCTTCTGGTATATCTAAGCGTTCTCTAAAATCATCAATTCGTGTTTTAAAATAACCTGTATATTTGTATTGTTTGAGTATTCTAAACATATTTTTAGAATATGTTGATTTTAAATGAGTCATTTCTTGTAACTCAAATTTAGTGAAATCAGCAGTAATTGAATTGAGTATGTGTTTTAAATCGGGATTTGTACTTATAGATAAATATTGATCTTCAACATCCACTTTGTATGAAGTAAATAAAACGAATTTTTCAAAGGATTTCCCATTACGTTCTGTATAAGTTAAATGCAACATTTTATCGTATACATGTTCTAAGTCTTTAATAAAACGTTCCTGTGAACGTGAATAATAATTACTAAGGTGTTTAAGTTCATCAAAAGGTATTGTTAATTTACGTGTATCTTGTTCTTTAAGTTTATTACATAGAGTGAAAAACAAATCAATTTCTGTACTTGTAAACTTTCTTAAAGGGACTAAATTCATTTCATTTCTATACACAACAGTCTCTCCAGTCATGTTATAATCACTCCTATATTTTTTAGTTTTTGGATTAAAGGAAAAGGCCGCAAAACTTCTTCCTTTAATCCTTTTTTATTAACAGGGTAGCATTTTAAAAATACTACCCTGTTAAATTATTAATAATAACTTAACATACATTCTTATAGCATTACAACGATATAAAGTAGCATAAAATTTTAACTACCCTTTACTGTTACAAAAACTACCCTTTACTGTTACAAAAACTACCCTTTACTGTTACAAAAACTACCCTTTACTGTTACAAAAACTACCCTTTACTGTTACAAAAACTACCCTTTAGGGTCTCAAACTCCTTCTTGCAGTAAGGCTCAAAGGGCACCTAAAAAGGGTTTAAAAAGTTCTTAAAAAGATTATATAAAGTTCAGGGCAATTTTGCCCCATTTCAAAATCTAATTCAAAACCACTTCAAGAATGAATAAATTCTGAACGAATTTATAGTTATTTTAAAAACCTAGATCATTACTTTTTTGGAAAAAAAGTAAAATCAAAAAAATTATTGAACTCGCCGTTCAAACTGCAGGGAATTGGAGGTTATCCAATTCCACTGCGTTTAGTGTGGCGAGTAAGTGCAAGTGTATCAACTTCTTATACTCATATCGCTACGCTCATTCCGTTACCGTTGACACACAACAAAAATAAGCAAATACAACAGGGTTAACAAAACTTAAGAGACTAACATATTAAAAATTTTTAAAACGACTATGTTTAATATTTCAATTTTAAGGTATTATAACTTTAGCACTATCTCTACTTATCTCTTAAGTTCACACAGGCTACTATTAGTTTTATGCTAATAGTAGCTTTAAATTTGAAATTAAACTGAAATTCACGTAGTGTTTTTTATAGGTATTATTAATGAACAAAGCATTTCTTTTATTTTAGCCATTTCAATTTTATATTGAAATGGCTTTTTATTTGCCTTTATTTTGGATTTTAAAGGGGTATTTAGCAACATAAGTCTTGATTATGATGATATTTACCTCATCTCCACCTTATGGCGTTAAATGCTTTTAAAACACCATTTATAAGAAAACCGAAAAAAACATACGGTAAAACATATAAAACACCCCATAAATATCTCCAAATACTTTCTTTTGTCGCTATTTCATGATTAATAAAGTCGTAGCCTTGTGAAATGCCAAAAAAGTTACTAATTGGTCCCGTTACCAACGAAACCAAAGCAATGATTGCGACAACAAAAAATAAAGATACAACGCCTTTCGTCATAATATCTAAAGATTTATTTAAATTTTCGACAATTGCATCGTTTTTATCTAAGCGATCCGTAATCGTCTTTTTGTATTCGTTTGTTTCTTTTTTTGCTTGGTCATTATGTTTTTTATAATGTTCAAATAACTCATGCGCTTGTTTATCTAAGTCTTTAAATTTTTCATCAAAGGCTTGCTTAAAATCTTGTTGTTGATTGTCTGTATCTATTTTTCTTAAGTAACTTCTCGCTACACTTATAAATTTATCCTCGGTATTTTTAGTTGCTTGATTAAAGTTCGAGGTCGAATCCTTTAGATTCTCTAACAAGGCTTTGTGATTCTTTTCTCTCTCTTTCTCGTTCTTCTTTATCTCGGATAGATTTCTCATGAGCAAGTCTTGCTGCTTCAGAACTTCTTCTATCGTGTTCAAGTTTTCTGGTGTTGTCTGCGAAGTTGTCCCATTCTGATTGAGTTGCTTTTCTATCTGGTCCAGTTTCTCTAGTATTTTCTTGTTCTCTGGATTTAATTCGTCCATCATACCCATGTTCTAACCCCCCTTTATCATATTTCTCACCTAGTTTACTACCGCGTACTTTTTTATCTTCTTCAAGATGTTTGTAAGTAATCGTTTTTTCAGTGATACGCTCAATTTTCATACCTTTTTGTAATAAATCTTGATTCAATTCTTCATGATTCGTTGCTTGTGTTTGATCTATAACCATACGGATTTGTTCTTTCCAAGGTATGGGTTTATTGCCTTTTTGAGCTTCTTTTCCGATTTCATATTCAGCTTGTGTATAGCGTGTTTCTCTTTGTTTTTCTGGAACTGATAAACCATGTGCATAACAGAGCGTGTCATTGGCTTGTTTAACGAACTCACGTTGTTTTTTATTACTTTGATATTTTTTTCCAGTTTCTAAATCAATAGAATTAATCACAATGTGGTTGTGGTAATGGTTTTTATCTGTATGTGTATAGACGGCCACTTGATGATTTGGGGCAATTTTCTCGGCTAATTCTAAACCGATTTGATTACATTGTTCTGATGTAACTTCGTCCGGCTTGAATGACTGAATAATCGTATGCGCTTGAATTCCATCTTCTTTGCCATATAAAGCGCGTGTGGCTTTAAAAGCTGATTTAGCGTAATCTACATCGCAATTCAAACCACTTTTTTCTTCTGCTCGTTTTTCTGCGTAATTGATGGCCCTACTTGCCGATTTGGTGTTTCCTAATTTAGTTGTTGCCATGTTCATCACTTCATTTCTTTTTCGTTGCTATTACATCAATAATCAACCCAGCACTAAATAATTAAATAAATTAAAATGAATATACATTTCAACTTATTTTTCAGCATTTTTCTTCTTCTTTTTTGGAGCAATTCTGTCTCTCAAAATACTTATAAATGTATATAAAAAGGAACAAATAATCACTGATATCACTGATACAAAATGCGTGAAATATAAAATTGCGATAAAGCCTAAAAAGATTAGTGATAATAAAATGTTGAATAATATTCTTATCACTATATTTGAATAACGCTTTAATTTAGGCTTTGCCATATATCATCAAGCCTTTCACGTACTGCTTGGATATTTCGATCCATTGCATGATAATGGGGTGTTTCATTTTTATGTTGATTACAGTATTTAGCAATCTGATTCACGTTGGCCCCCAACTTACTTAAATCTTTGGCCATCGATTGTCGCGTCTCTTTATCTAATTTGGGCGCTACCAATCGACTCCCATGTGCCTTTTTCTTAACGAAATTCGGCACACTCATATTCAAAGTTTCGGCTGATGACCTTAACTTTTCATATTCGGATTCGCTCACTCTGAAACTAATTTGTTTTGGCTCTTTGCGGTTGGGTTTTCGGTTTTCCCCAACAGGCGCATCGCTAGCCAAATTATTATCATGTTCACTCATTTAATCCCACCACATTTCTTCGAAATTTATAACTTTCTATATTTGCAGATTATAGGATAATCAACAAAATTTCAAGTTATAATGTGGTTTAGCAAGCGTCGTATATCCTAGCCACTTCGTGACTAGATATACTGCTTGTTGGGATTATATCCCAAACCCTTTATGTTTTTGCGTATGCAAAAAATGAGCAGCTATTACTAGCCACTCATGTAATTCAAAACCAAATGCAAAATCAAAAACCGACCTAGTGCAGCAACCAATAATGTGATTGCTAATCAAAGAATGAAATTGATAAAAGCGTGAGAGAGTGTTTAAATTATAGTGGAACTAGGCTAAATAGCAAGCAATATTGTATGAGAATATATTATTGGGAGAGAATATTATGATGTATACAGTAGCTTCAACATTACCACCAGACCATGGGGGTCGAACTAAATCTTTATTAAAAAGAATTGATTTTTTAAATGACGAATTTGATTTTGATCAAACAATATTGACGACAAACTATAATCCAAATTATACAACTGTTTACAAAGATTTTTATAACAAAGGGATATTGAAAGAAAATATAATAGTTATAAATATTTATGATTGGTTATCTAATTTTAGATTACTTACAGGCTCTTATTATTCTTCAAATACGCATATAAATATACAACGACAAGAACTTAAAATATCAAATTTCATTGCAAAAGAAGATTTAGATAAAAATTGCGTTAGATATTATGACAAGGATACAGAAAGATATTATTTATATAGAAAATTTTATCCCAATTCACAAGTTGTTAAATTTGAAGATTACTTTACTCCAGGAGTAAAACATAAAGTTGAGCGCTGGGAATATAATGAATATGGATATTTACATAAAATAACTAATTATTCAAGAAAATTAAATAAAAAATTAGCGGAATTTTATTATGACTTAGAAAAAAATATGTATTGTAAAAAATATTTTGAAGAAACGAATGATAATAAGTTAAACTCAATTTTTATTTACGATAATGATATGTTAATTGAAAGTTTTAGTAATGAAAAAGAAATGTTTACATATTTCTTCGACTTTTATTTTAATGATCAAGATATTGTTTTTAATGATGCAAGATTATTAGATAAATCATTAATAAATTCTACAAAAAATATAAAATCTATATTAGTTTTTCATAGTTCTCATTTAGAAGGAGATTCAATCAAGACTTCATATAAACTTGCTCTTAACAATTCAGATAAAATAGCTAAATACTATGTTCTTACCAACCAACAAAAAGAAGATATACAGAATAATTTCAATATACTTGATGAAAAATTTGTAGTCATACCACATTTTATAAACGCATCAATCAATTCTACTAATGAAATAAAAGATCAATTTGTATTTATGGGACGATTTAGTGAAGAAAAGCAAATTTCTCATATAATAGAAAGTTATAAACTTTATAAAGACAGTGGAGGATCCACTAAATTAGTATTGTATGGTGGTATTAAGGGAGAAGAACGTACAAAAATTGAAAAACTTATTAAACAATATAACTTACAAAATGAAGTTACTATTCAAGCCTTCACAAATAATCCAACTCAAGTTTTCAGAGAATCTAAAGCTTCTCTTTTAACAAGTAAATTTGAAGGGTTTGCATTAAGTGTTATGGAAAGTATAAATGAAGGTTGTCCTGTAATTGCTTATGATATTAAATATGGGCCAAGAGAAATTATAGTAAATGGAGAAAACGGTTATTTAATTGAACCTAATAACATTGAAGAATTTTCTAAGGCTATGATTTCAATCATTGAAAATCCCTTAGAAAATGTTAAGACAAAAGACGAAATAACTTATCAAGCTGCAATTAATAATTTTAATTCTTTAATAAAGGATGTTAGTTTATAATTCGGAGAAGTCAATAAATTAATGTGAAATGCTAAGTAATGTATAATCTATACAAAATCACTACCTATAATAGTTAATTATGTAAATCAATTTTCAATTACCATGTTGTTATAACAACATGGTAATGAATTATTAAAGACGATATCGTTAAAATCGAAATATTCATAGTTTAATATATAGTTTGCTTTTATTGACAATATTACCTTTTTAGCATAAAATTCATTACATCAACTTTTATTGATTTATTGAAGATTAATTATCATGTATCATTTTCTTGTTATAGGAGTTATTTTTGAACAATACATCAATTTTTTTTGATTTATTGTCAGAGTAATACAATTTAAATTATACGCGCAGAATAGGAGGACAAAATGACTATAAACCATGCAAGCACATTATCTGTTGATTACTTTACTAGTTATTTAAAACTCATTATGAAAGCAAGAGAATTTTCTTTAGAGGAAGCAATATTTTATATGAAAAATAACTTTTTTAAAGACAATATTTATTTATATGGAGAAGAAACGTCTAAACATTTTAATCAAGCAATACAATTATTAAAAAAAGAAGGGGATTTAAATGGAAAAAATTAAATCGTTCAATACAAAAGAAGTGTCAAATTGTAGTCAGGGAGAAACAACTTGTTGTTCATCATCTGACGCTATAGTTGAAAAAGAAGAACAAATGAAATTCAATTTAGATTTGCCAGTAGCTATTATTGGCGCAGGACCAATTGGACTTGCTGCAGCTGCCCACTTAACAATCAAAAAAGTACCTTTCATTGTTTTTGAGTCTGGGAAAACCGTAGGAAATAATATTCTTGAATGGCAACATATTCGTTTGTTTAGCCCTTGGCAATATGACATTGATAAAGCAGCGCGTAAATTACTTGAGGAAACGAATTGGGAATCACCACAAGATGATGTTTTACCTACTGGAAAAGAATTAGTGGATCAGTATTTAATGCCTTTGAGTAAATTACCTGTGTTAAAAGAATCTATTCAATATAACTCAAAAGTTATTTCGATTTCACGTAAACAAAATGATAAAATGAAATCATTAGATAGAGAAAAAAAACCCTTTGAAATTTATGTAGAAAAAAATAATGATATCGAAATAGTGGAAGCACGCGCAATTATTGATGCAACAGGAACTTGGGGCAACCCAAACCCGGCTACTTCAAATGGTGTCTGGTTAAACTCGGAGAAACAATGTTTAAATCATATTGAATATGGCATTCCAGAAATTGAAAATAATATAAATCGTTATGCAAATAAAACAGTGGCGGTAATTGGCGGCGGACATTCTGCTATTAATACTTTGCTAGAACTATCTAGTTTACAAAAAGAATTTCCAAAGACCAAATTGATTTGGATTTTACGGAAAAAAAACGTAGAAAATGCTTATGGTGGTGAAGAAAAAGATGCACTAGAAGCACGTGGTGAACTTGGAACTCAAATACATTCATTGGTTAATTTGGGTAAAGTGCAAGTATACACACCATTTTACACGATGCAAGTAAAATCAATGAATAAACAAATGGAATTAATTGGACGTTATGGAGACGAAGTGACAACTATAAAAGGTATAGATGAATTAATTGTCAATGCTGGAAATCGTCCAGACTTCTCAATCGAACAAGAACTACGATTGTCAATAGACCCTGTAACAGAAAGCGTTTTAGACTTAGCGCCACTTATAGACCCCAATGAACATAGTTGTGGTACTGTTCGTGCTCATGGGGAAGCTACTCTACGTCAATTAGAAAAAGATTTTTATATTGTAGGGATGAAAAGTTATGGACGTACTCCTACTTTCTTAATGGCTACAGGATATGAGCAAGTACGTTCAATAACTTCTTACCTTTCAGGAGATATTGAAGGCTCTAAGCGAGTAGAACTTGATTTACCTGAAACAGGAGTTTGTAGTATAAATTTACAGGACAATAAAGAAAAAACAAGTTGTAGTAATACAACGACTGGTTGCTAAAAAGAGAAGACTCTAACCATTTTAATTGGTTAGAGTCTTCTCTTTTTAGCAATTCTAATAATGTAACTAAGAATAAGCTATATTAATTAAATCAAAGCTTACTAAAAAAATCATAAAATTTTACAACAAGTATCTTCTGTTAATATAACTTGTATTTGTTTTTCATTAATTTTATAGTAATTCCAAGTTCCATGTTTTTCGATATTCAAGATATTAGCATTCACTAACTTTTTTAAATGATAAGATATTTTAGATTGTTTTAAGTTTAATTTTTCTTCTAAATCGCATACACATAGGCTCTTGTTTATACTGTTACTAATTTCATTTATTATTTTAAGTCTAACTTTATCTGCTAATGCGTTAAACAATAACTCATAGAATTCAAGATGATTTTCTTTATTTAAATAATTCATATTTTTAATAGATTCCATAAAATAGACACTTCTTTCATTAAAAATTTCATTAAATTTTTAGATTATTTTTTGTTTTAAGTAACTTATAAAGTAGTCGATAGATAAAGTGATTGTGTGGTATATGGGCGAGTATAAATTATTACTTAAGTATGTTGATTTTACAGTTAATAAATCAAAAAAAATTGATTTATTAACTGTAAAACAATATTTAAATTATTGCAAGTTTAAAAGTTATGATTTTGGAAAAGATCAATAAGATAATTATAAAATTTTATAAAACTGAAGGCATGAATTTATCTTTAGTAAATGTATATATTATACATTTTAACTGCCTATAACACTTTATTATGTAAATGATTCGTATAAGATAAACAATTATATATATCTTATAAAAAATAATAGCAATTATGGTGTTGAGCATCATTACTCACCATATATAGGCTTTCTTATATGTTATTATTTAGTTATATTAAAGATTGATAAGGTGGAGCGATTAAATTGGGATACCAAAGTGAATATGGTTTAGAAGAAAATGTGGTTAAACAGCTAGAAGATTTGGGGTATGAGCGTGTATCATTGCGCAATGAAGAACAATTAAAAGAGAATTTTAGACGTATTTTAAATGAACGAAATGCAGATAAATTAGAGGGTACGCCTATATCAGATAGTGAGTTTAAACGTATCATGATTGATATCAGTGATAAAAGTGTATTTGAAAGTGCTCAAATACTAAGAGATAAATATGTACTAGAACGTGACGATGAAACAAAAGTTTATCTTAGCTTAATGAATATAAAAAAGTGGTGTCAAAACACTTTTCAAGTCACAAATCAGGTAAGCGTAAATGATACACACAAAAGTCGTTATGATGTAACTGTTTTAATTAATGGATTACCTTTGGTTCAAATTGAGCTTAAACGTAGTGGCGTTGCGATTACAGAAGCTTTTAATCAAATTGAACGCTATCGTCGTCAAAACTATACGGGACTATTTAGATTCATACAAATGTTTGTTGTGAGTAATAAAATGGAAACGCGCTACTACGCGAATAGCGATCAAAAAATCATGAAAAGTCATATGTTCTACTGGAGCGATGAAAAAAATGAGCGCATTAATATGCTTAAAGACTTCATCGAATCTTTTTTAGAACCTTGCCATATTGCTAAAATGATTAGCCGTTATATGATTATTAATGAAACAGATAAAATATTAATGGCCTTAAGGCCATATCAAGTCTATGCTGTAGAGGCTTTGTTAAATCGAGCTATAGAAACAAATAACAATGGTTATATTTGGCATACGACAGGGAGTGGTAAAACCCTCACATCGTTTAAAGCGAGTCAAATATTAGCGCAAGAACCAGATATTAAGAAAGTTATATTCTTAGTCGATCGCAAAGACTTAGATGGTCAAACTTTAGGGGAATTTAATAAGTTTGAGTCAGATTCTGTTGATAGGACGTTCAATACTAAAAAGTTACTCAAACAAATGGATGATCCTACACGGAAACTAATTGTTACGACGATTCAAAAAATGGATAATGCGATTAAATCAGGACATCCAGCAATGGAACGTTATAAAGAAGATAAAGTCGTTTTCATTATTGACGAATGCCATCGAACACAATTTGGTTCAATGCATCGTATCATCAGACAACATTTCGGAAACGCCCAATACTTTGGTTTTACGGGAACACCTAGATTTGAAGAGAATGCGAGTCAAGATGGACGCGCGACTGCGGACATTTTTGGAGAATGTCTACACCATTATCTAATTAAAGATGCGATTAGAGATGGCAACGTGCTAGGTTTTTCTGTTGAATATATGAATACGTTTGATCGTAGTGAAAAAATTACCAAAGATGCTTATGTTAATAAAATTAATGAAGCTGAAATATGGATGGCAGACGAACGTGTTCAAAAAGTAGCAGAACATATTATTGCGAATCATAATAAGAAAACACGTGACCAAATGTACACAGGTATGTTGACCGTTCAAAGTATTCCAATGGCGATTCAATATTATCGTGTTTTCCAAAAATTGAAGCAACAAGGTGTACATAACTTTAATGTCACGACAATATTCAGTTATCAAGATAATGAAGCCATAGATGATACGATGGATGAACAAACGAGAAGAGATATATTAGAAGGTATCATTCAAACGTATAACGAGACCTTTGATAAAAATTTCTCAACGGATACGTTTGATGGTTACTTCAATGATGTATCAAACCGTGTCAAAAAAGGATTACCCGATCAAAAATTAGATATTCTTATCGTTGTCGATATGTTCTTAACAGGCTTTGATAGTAAAAAACTTAATACGTTATATGTTGATCGTAATTTACAGCATCATACGCTTATTCAAGCCTACTCACGTACCAATCGTGTGGAAGAGCCAACGAAACCCTATGGAAATATTGTTGCTTATAGAAACTTAAAAGAAAAAACAGATGAGGCTATTGAGCTTTTCTCTAAAACAGACAATACAGATACGGTATTGAGCTTATCGTTCCAAGCGTACTTAACGAAATTCAAACAGGCTCTGATCGAACTATTTGAATTAGCTGAAACACCTCAAGCCGTAGACCAATTAGAAAGAGAAGAAGATCAGCGTGATTTTGTAATCGCATATCGTGAGTTAGCGAAGCATATGCAAAAGTTAAAAACGTTTGATGAATTTGCGTTTGATAAGGAAACGTTAGGGATTGATGAACAAACATATGAAGATTATAAAGGGAAATATTTAGATATCTATGATAAAGTGATGCGACCTGATAAAGAAGAAATTGGAGAGGGAGAATCTATATTAGACAATATTGATTTTAATATTGAGATTTTACGCAATGATTTGATTAATGTTCAGTATATTTTAGATTTATTAAATCAAATTGATTTAAGTGATACAGAACAACAAGAAAAAGACATTAAAGAGATTCGTAAAGTGCTTGATAAAGCTGACGATGACCAATTGAGATTGAAATCCGATTTAATTCGAACATTCCTAGATAAAGTCGTACCGAACTTAAATGAAGGTGATTCAATTGATGATGCTTATTATAATTATGAATCTAAAGTGAAGGTCGGAGAACTGGAACAATTTTCTGAAGAAACAGATTATCCGTTAGAATTATTGAAATCGTTAGTTAAGGAATTTGAATTTAGTGGTCATTTAAATAATAACTTAATTGAAGAAGGCGTTTCTGGCGGCCTTTTAATACGTACTAAAAAAATAAAGCGTGTTAAATCATTTATCAAAGAGATGGTTAAAAAATATAGTGTTTAAGGTAAAACAAGTGTAGTTTTAAAAAACTACGCTTGTTTTTATTTTGAAGTCATGCTATATTTGTTTTGTAGAAAAACATAACTACAGGAGGTTTGGTATGTTAAAAGATTATGTTAATTATCAAAGTGGCACATTAATACAGCGCTTAGAAGTTGATGAGAGCGACCTGGGGAATCGTTATATGGTATATGATCAAAATATGTTAGATATAGATTTAGGGTTAACCATAGATGATACATATCAGCCTAGAGTCATCAGATTAAAAGATACATTAAGAGCAACCGTTGTACATAAAGATGATATTGTTATAAGTATGATGACAGGTGAGTGCACCTTAGTAAGCTCAAGACACGATGGTTCAATTTTACCTTATAACTATACAAAAATTGAAGTTACTTCAGACTTATTGGAACCTGCTTTTTTAGTCTATTGGTTTCAACTAGCACCAGAGGTACAATCACAATATAAGCAATATATGCAGGGTGGTTCAACAATAAAAAAACTAACACATCAACAGTTAAAATCACTCTATATTACCTTACCTTCAATTGAACGACAACGGTTGATTGGGCAAATTGGTATTAAAGAAAAACAATTAAACGTATTAAAACAAAGACAAAGTCGATTAAAAAAGCAATTCTTATCCAACACTTTATTCAAGGAGGACAATTAAATGTCTATTACGGAAAAACAACGCCAACAACAAGCTGAATTACAAAAAAATCTATGGTCTATCGCTGATGACTTACGTGGCAATATGGATGCCAACGAGTTTAAAAACTATATCTTAGGTATGATTTTTTATCGTTTCTTAAGTGAAAAAATTGAAGAACAAGCACAAATACTCTTAGCTGAAGACAATATAGATTATGAAACTGCGATGGTAGATGAAGATTATAGACCCGTCTTAGAACAAGAATTTATTTCACGTATCGGTTATGTGATTGAACCACAATATCTATTTGGTCACTTAGTTAAAAAAATTGAGAAACAAGCTTTTGAAATGGAAGACCTGAGCAATGCGATTAAAAACATAGAAAATTCTACACGGGGTCATGATAGTGAAGATGACTTTATTCACTTATTTGATGATTTAGACCTTAATTCTTCACGTTTGGGCAACTCTAATGCTGCACGTACAAAATTGATTTCAAAAGTAATGATGAAGATATCTACATTACCTTTTGTTCATAGCGATATGGAGATTGATATGTTAGGTGATGCTTACGAGTACTTAATTGGTCAATTCGCAGCAAGTTCAGGTAAAAAAGCTGGCGAATTCTATACACCGCAACAAGTTTCAACAATTTTAGCTAAAATTGTAACCGCAAATAAGAAAGATATTAAGAGCGTTTATGACCCTACATGTGGTTCAGGTTCATTACTCCTTCGTGTTGGGCGTGAATCTAATGTACGTCAATATTATGGTCAAGAGTACAATAGTACAACGTATAACTTAGCTCGTATGAACATGTTGTTACATGATGTGAACTATGCGAATTTTAAAATCGAAAATGGAGATACAATAGAAGATCCAGCCATTTCAGATGAACGTTTTGAGGCAGTTGTGGCCAATCCACCTTATAGTGCGAAATGGAGTTCAGATCCACAATTCTTAGAAGATCCACGCTTTAGTAATTATGGGAAATTAGCACCGAAATCAAAAGCAGATTTTGCGTTCATTCAACATATGATTTATCACTTAGATGATAATGGCACAATGGCAGTGGTTCTCCCTCATGGTGTGTTATTCCGTGGTGCAGCTGAAGGTGTCATTCGCGAGTACTTAATTAAAGAAAAAAACTATCTAGATGCGGTGATAGGATTGCCAGCAAATCTATTCTTCGGTACATCGATACCAACAAGTATACTTGTCTTTAAAAAGTGTCGTGAAGATGATGAAAATGTGTTGTTTATTGATGCATCGCAATCATTTGAAAAAGGAAAAAATCAAAACCATTTAACAACAGAAGACGTTGAAAAAATCGTTGAAACATATAAAAATCGTGAAACATTAGATAAATATAGTTATGCAGCAAGCTTAGAAGAAATCGCAGAAAATGACTATAACCTTAATATTCCAAGATATGTCGATACATTTGAAGAAGAAGAATCTATTGATTTAGAACAAGTTCAAAAAGACTTAAATCAAATTGATGATGAAATTGTCAAAGTAGAACAAGAAATTAATAGATATCTCAAAGAATTAGGAGTGTTAAAACATGACTAATGAATTAAGAAACGTGCCAGATTTGAGATTTCCAGGGTTTGAAGGTGAGTGGGAAGAGAGCAATATAGATAATGAATTTGACTTTTTTAATAATAAGAGAAAACCAATAAAAGAGAATTTACGTAATAAAGGTGAGTATCCATACTATGGGGCTACAGGTATAATTGACTATGTAGATGATTTTATATTTGATGGGAATTTTATATTGATAGGCGAAGATGGTGCTAATATTATTAGTAGAAGTGCGCCATTAGTGTATTTTGCAACAGGAAAATTTTGGGTAAATAATCATGCACATATTTTATACCCTAAATTTGGTGATATATATTTTAATTACTTATTATTAGAAAATATAGACTATGAAAAGTATAACACTGGAACCGCCCAGCCTAAGTTAAATGTACAAAATTTAAAAAAAATAAAAATTAAATCCCCAAGAGATAATTCTGAACAACAAAAAATAGGTAAGTTTTTTAGCAAACTCGACCGACAAATCGAATTAGAAGAACAAAAATTAGAAAAATTAGAAGAACAGAAAAAGGGATATATGCAAAAGATTTTCTCACAAGAACTGCGATTTAAAGATGAGAATGGGAATGAGTATCCGGAGTGGGAAGAAAAGACTATTAAAGATGTTTATAAAGTAACTAGAGGTTATGTCTTAGCAAGAAAACTAATGAGTGATAACCCAAACAGTATTAACAAATACCCAGTATATTCATCTCAAACAAGTAATAATGGATTGATGGGTTATTATTCAGATTACTTATATCAAGATGGCATAACTTGGACCACAGATGGTGCAAATGCAGGAAGTGTAAGTTTTAGACAAGGAAAATTCTATTGTACAAATGTTTGTGGAGTTTTATTAAATGAATTAGGAAATTCAAATGTGTGTATGGCAGAAATGCTTAATAATATAGCTTTCAAATATGTATCTAAGGTTGGTAACCCTAAATTGATGAATAATGTTATGGCGATGATTAAATTAAAATTCCCTTGTTTAGAAGAACAACAAGCAATTTCTAAATTTTTGAATGTCTTTAGTGAAGTTATAGATAATCAAAACAAAAAGGTAGAGTTGCTAAAAGAACGTAAAAAAGGATTATTACAGAAAATGTTTGTGTAGTTCTGATAATGACCTATTATGTAAACTATTAGAATAAGTGAGGAAAATATTGTGAATCATTATGAAGAAAACTATAAAGGGGGTTTAAAACATGAATTTCAGAAGAGACATTACAAGTTTCAAAAGAGAAGAAGTTAATATAGTTACAGATTTAATATTCAATAAAGACGTTGAATCTAATGAAGAAATAATAAATAATAAGCTTGTCGATAAAGAAACAACGGAAGAAATTATTAATATTTTAAAAGTAGACGGTTATATAGATTATGAAGTATCGTTAAATGGTATAAGTATTAAACCTTTGTGCGTTCCATTAGATTCATTAATTCAAGATGGATTATACAAACCTGAACAATAGTGAGTTAAAAACATTCGTTTTTGACACAAAACCTCTTAACTTAAAATTAAGAGGTTTTTCTTGGATATTTAAGTCTATAAACTTGTGCTATAATCAATGTGTCGAAAATATCAAAAATCATGAGTTTTCAGACGATGAGAGACGTGCTTATTTGCATCGAGAAGTAGATTTTATTAATAAGTATAAGCACCCATAAAACAATTAGTAAGAGGTGGTATTCAAATGGCTAAAATTGGTTATGCACGTGTATCAACACAAGATCAAAGTCTTGATGGACAAATTGATACACTTAAAGACTATGGTTGTGAACGTATCTTTAGCGAAAAAGTGAGTGGTCGCAAAACGAAAAGAACAGAACTTGATAAGTGTTTAGACTATTTACGTGAAGGAGACATCCTAGTTATCTATAAATTAGATCGTCTTGGACGTACAACAAAACAATTAATTGATCTGTCTCAATGGTTAGATGAAAACGGCATTGATTTACATATTATTGATATGAATGTGTCAACCAAAGATGCGATGGGAAAAATGTTTTTTACAATGATGAGTGCATTTGCGGAACTTGAAGCTAACTTATTAAGTGAACGTACGAAAAAAGGTCTAGAAGCTGCGAGAGCAAGAGGGAGAAAAGGCGGCCGTCCTTCTTTGCCAGATTATAAGAAAAGAGAAATCAAATTCTTATACGATGAACAAAAACTAACTGGGGAAGAGATTGCTAAACAGACAGATGTTAGTCGTTCAACGGTATACAGAATAATAAAAAATAATTAGTTTAAAAAACTGGTAACGTGAAGAAATAATAAAAAGGGAGGAAATTTATTGGAACTTAGACATATGCAGTATTTTGTAGAAGTCGTAAAGCAAAAAAGTATGACCAAAGCAGCATCTAATCTTTTTATCACACAACCCACAATTAGTAATACAATTAAATTATTAGAAGAAGAATTAGATGTAAATTTATTTAATAGGTATAAAAACCAAATATACTTAACTGACGCAGGAGAAGCTTTCTTTTTCCAATGTAAAGAAATGCTTAAAATGTATGATAATATCCCTAATGAGTTAAGTAATTTATTAGAATTAAAAAAGGGACATTTGAAAATTGGAATCCCTACTATTATTAATATAAGAATATTAATTGGCTTAATTTCGGAATTTCATGAAATGTATCCTAATATAACTTTTCAACTTTTTGAAAATGGTAGTAAAAAAATTGAAAACGATGTATATTATGGCGATTTGGACATGGGAATTACTGTACTTCCTACAAATAATAAAAACTTTGATATATTCTCTTTTTCAGAAGAAAAATTAAAACTGGTCGTTCATAAAAATCATGCATTATCTAAAAAAACAAAGATTGATATTGAAGATTTACAAGAACAAGAATTTATTTTATTCAATTCTGATTTCTATTTAAACGATAAAATCAAAAATACATGTAGAAATTATGGCTTTAATCCTAATATAATTTTTGAAACCACCCAATGGAGCTTCATAGAAGAAATGTTATTAAATAATCTAGGGATATGTATATTACCCGAAGGAATACTAGGCTTATTAGATAATAATTTACAAGCCATCGATATTAATGAACCTTCCATGAAATGGGAACTTGGTATTATTTGGAGAAAAGATATTATAGTTGATTCTTTAACAAAAAATTGGATTAAATTTCTCCAAGAAAACTTCTTAATTAACTATTAAATATAAAAGTATTTGAGAAATTTATAGCTATATAAAAAAAGGATATTTTATATTTATACACTCTCGCTCTATAATTAGAACGTAAAATATTATAGAAACGGGAGTTTTTTATGGAAAATTATAAATTTCCTAGAGATAGTAAAATTGTCAGTACGGATCAAGTATTAATTAATGATTTAAACAATTATAATACACTATTTGGGGGGGTATTAATGAAAAAAATTGATAATAACGCAACGCTATCAGCTAGAAGACATGCAAGAGTTAAAGAATGTGTTACAGCTTCTACAGATTCAGTAGAATTTTTATATCCAATCACCCAATCTGATTCAGTTTGTATAGAATCTTATGTAGTTTATACTGGAGAAAAATCTATGGAAATATTTTGTAAAGTCATTTCAGAAGATATGATTACTGCAGAAAGAAAAATTGCTGCTGTAGCTTTTCTTACTTTTGTAGCTTTGGATGAAAATAAAAAACCAATTAAAATACCCAAAATCTCTCCTCAGTCCAAAGAAGAAAAATTATTATTTATGGATGGCGAAGAAAGAGCTAAAATGCGAAAAATTAAACGATCACAAACTAAAAATATAATTGACTCTCTTGATATCAATAAGCCATGGGAATTGGAGTAGTGATAAAATGATTAATGAAATGGAAGAATTAAACCAAATTAAGTTAGATTTGAAAAAACTAAGAAACGAATTTCCTAGTATGTATGAAAAGTTAGAATATATAGCTAGTTTGACAAGACAATTAAGTATCCATTATAAATATTTAGGAGTACTTATGTTTTCAGATAACCGTGAAAATATTCAAAATGAGAGACCAACTTTAATAAGAGAATCTGTTTTAAAATTATATGAACAAGAAGTTGCAAAAGTTAAAAAAGATACTAATTTTGTGTTTTTTAAAGATATGATATTAAAATTCCAAAATGTGGACTACTCACAAATATTTCTTATCATTTTAGGTGCCGAACCTGGTTTTGTATTTAATAATACAATTATTAAATAATAAATAATAAATTCATTAAGAATGCTTAGACTAACAAATTATAAAAATTCACAAATTATTTGACTAAATGAAACTATATTTTAGCTAATAAAAGAGCCACTCTGATTTAGAGTGACTCTTTTATTAGCTTTTATAACTTAACGAGAATTTTTGCTTGTGATTTATCGTTTACAAGTTGTTTAAATCCTGACTCCACAATATCATCTAACTCAATTTCATCGGTAACGACGTCTTTGACTTTTAAATTACCTTCGTTAATTAAGTCTATTGTTTGTTGAAATGTAGTGGGGGTGTAAGCAATCGTTGAAGTAAGTTTTACACCTGTATTAGTTAATTGCATTGGATTCCATTCAATAGGATGACCGAATATAGAAACTATAACGACAATACCTCTTGCTTTAGTAACATCTATTGCAGATTTAAGTGTTGGCGCTACACCAGCTACCTCAAATGCTACATCAACGCCATTATCAGTGTATTTACTAATAATATCACTTGGGTTTGATTCACCAGAATTTATCGTATGAGTAGCACCTACTGATTTAGCTTTATTAAGTCGTTCTTCCGATAAATCGAAAACAAATATTTTGCTAGCACCAGCTGCTTTGGCTGCTATAGTTGTTAATAAACCGATTGGCCCTGCACCAAAAATAGCAACAGTATCGCCAAATAGAACTTCGCCTTCTTTAATTGCTTGAACTGCAACAGCCGTCGGTTCTACAAGGGCGCCTTCTTTATCAGAAACATTATCTGGTAATTTATAAACATTCTCTTCTGGCGCGTTTGTAAATTCTGCAAATCCACCATCAGAACCTAAGCCTATAAATGAATAACCATCATAAAGGTCAATATTTTCTTCTTTTTCACGATTTGAAACTGTAGGATTAATAACAACACGATCGCCTTTGTTAAATTTTGTAACCTTAGAACCAATATCATCTACTACGCCTGCAAATTCGTGGCCTAATGTAACGGGCGCTTTTTGGCCAAGGAACGGGTCTGGTTTGTCTGTTGAAATAAATATAGGGCCTTCTAAGTATTCATGTAGATCTGTACCACAAATGCCAGCCCAAGACACTTTAACTTTAACCTCATTATCTTGTAACTCTTTAGATTTTCGATCTTCAACTCGTACATCCTTTTGACCATACCAAACTGCTGCTTTCATTGATAAAACCTCCTTGTTTTAGTTAATTTAATAGTATACCTTTTAAAAATTACTTTCAAATAAACTAACCTTTTAATATAGTGTTTCTAAATTATTATATGATTAGAGTGTACCTTAAATAGATAAACTTCTCGAAGTTAATATATTTATTTTCTATACGATAAAGTAGAGTCCATTAATAGCTTTTATCTTTATGATCCCTTCATTCAAAAACAAATGAAATCAAAAAAATAGAAAGGCAATGAAATATAATTGAGTATAATCACATTTCATTGCCTTGGAATATAGTCATACACCTCTGCTAATAGTTGAAAGAAGTCAATTTCTAGAGCAGTTGATAATATTTTCAAAGTTGATAAACTAGGTAAATTATATCCATTTTCAATATTAGTTAAAGTCTTTACAGATAGATCTTCATATTCTATTAATCCTTGTCTTACTTGATCATCTAAGAAATAACTCCTTGTATCTTTTTTTAAAGATAAATTCATTCTATGTTCTCTTATAATTGATCCAAATTTTATTAAGTCTCTATTTTTTCTTTAGAAAAAATCCTAAAGGAATTGGGAATATTCACCAGCAAGCTGACCAAACTTAAATTTTACATTGTAAAATTTAAAGGTTTATAAGTATATAAAATAGTAATAAAATATTATTTTATTTTTTAATATAATAATATTTTTATAAGGCCGTTATAGGGGAATTTTATTAAAGGTGGGATAGATAATGAATGTATTAACGCAAGAAGATAGAATACAAATTTTATCTGATATTGTTGAAATTAAAACCGTAAATGATAATTAATTAGAAAGGTTCTGTGTCAAATAGTGTTGGGGACCAAAAGTAAATAATCACAGTTAAGATTTAAATGAAATTTTTAATAACTGAAAGGCCATGTTTATTTTCAAGATAAGCATGACCCTTTTCTCGCCCTTAGGCGAGAAAGTCGGATCAAGAGTTGGATAATTAATAATGAAAGCTAACAAGTGTCATCGTCTAATATTTAAGCTGCAACTGGTTGGAAAGTCGCAGGTAGTGGATTAGATGGTTTAAAGATCAGTTTAAATTGTAATAGAATTCTGGCTCTGAAATTTCTAAAGCTTGCGTAGCCATATCCTGTACGTTTGATTAACTTAATCTTGTTATTCATACCTTCGGTAGGACCGTTAGAAACACGATAAATTAAAGCATTTTCGACATATGGTAAGAATCTTTCCAGTGTATTAATCGTTTTTCTTACCTTTTTATTTAATCTGACTTTCTTTAAATCTTGTAAAGTGGCTAATAAGTAACTGTAGTCTCTAGTTTCTGTCGCAAATTTAAGGTCATTCATCACTTGGTAAGCTTGTTGTAATTTCGGAGAAAGACTTAATAAATAATCTACCATACGTTGCTCACTCATCTTTTCATGGTATAGGCGATGATAATAATAGTTTGAAAAATCGACATAATCAGCATTTTTTAATATCAATCTCTATTGATTTTTTAGTTTTCGATAATCTGTAGGGCGACTTTTTTTGATTTCATTCATGACTGCAATCCACATTGAGTTAATTGTATTATTTAGTAATTGTACGATATGAAAACGATCAATAACAATTTTTGCATTAGGGAAAAAAGCCTTAACAACACTTATATATGGAGAATATAAGTTCATTGAAATCGTCTTTACTGCAGTTCGTGCTTCTTTAGAATAGCGATGGAAATACCGAATTAACGACTGCTGTTTTCCATCCTCTATAATGTTTCCTGCTTTCAAGTATATTGTGGTAATTTACTTTATTTTAGGATTTCATGGCCTTTTTGTATACCCAAAAAACCGTGAGAGTATTATCCTCTTACGGTTTTTTCGGCACTTTAACTTGATGAAAATAATAATTCATCTAAATCAAATATCTCAATATATTTATGCGTATGTTGTTTAATTAAACCTTTTTCTTCCAATGCTGAAAACTTTCGACTTATTGTTTCAGGAGTTGTACCCAAATAAGAAGCTAGATCCTTTTTTGACATTGGTAAGGTCACATAAGTATGATTTTCTTCATTCTCAACGTATTCTGATAGAAAATCAATAATACGAGACTCTACTTGCTCCATACCAACCTGCATCGTTTGCTTTTCTGATACCTGTAAACGTTTCGTAACGTCTGATAGGATTCTTCTCATAATTTCTGGGTAAGCATCTAAATAGTCATTCATATCCTTTTTATGAATTCTACATATACTTACTTCTGATATTGCTTCAGCATAATTAGAATGGTAACTTTCAGTTTGAAAAATAGCCACTTCTCCCATAAAATCACCAGGATTTAGTATGCGTACAGTTTGTTCACGACCGGATTCATTTAAGTTATAAATACGTACACGCCCATTATTTACGATATATAGTGTGTCATCTTTATCACCACTTCCAAATAACAACGCATTCTTTTCATAATGTACTTCATGCGCTGATTGTGCAATTAAACTCATTTGTTCTTCATTTAGGTGGTTAAAAATCGGAACTAAACGTATACAATCTACATGACTATGGTGATGATGGTGTGCCATACAACTTTCCTCCTAATTAATCATTATCTATATAGTCATCGTCTTCTAGCGCATCCTTATTAACAAAGGCTTGAAGTTGCCAAATATTTACATCTAAATAATCTTTATAACTAATTAGTAAATCCTCTAACGCATCATCTGCTTCTTCTTGGGCTAAACGCATTGCACGAATGGTAAATTCACGGTTAGATCTAAAATCCTCTACTAACTGTAAGACCATTTCTTCAGCAGAATAATATTTTTCAGACAGATCTTCAGAAATCGTTGTAAATTTTTGGAATTCGGTAGTTGTTGATGCTGGCTTAAATCCTGAAGCTAGTAAACGTTCTGCAATTTTATCAAACCATGTTTCATTTTCATTATATAGTTTTTCAAATACCTCATGCAATGAATAAAAATTTGTGCCTTTTACATACCAATGATATTGGTGTAATTTTACATGAAAGGTATGAATATTAGCCAGTACATGATCTGTAACAGCTGCTGCATTAATCTTAGTATGATGAATGTGTTCTTTATAGGCTTGTTCAGCAGCTAATTTTTCTTGTCTTTCATTTACTGTTGTCATTTTATACACCTTCCTTTACTTTTGAACTAATAACGGAATATCCTAAGTTTTCAATAGCTTTTTCAATTGTATTCAAATTGACTTGTTCTTTATCAAAATCCACTTTTACCTTACTTGCATTGAACAGCACTTTTACAGAATCTTTTTCTACACCAGCAGTCTGTTTTAAACCACTTTCAATTTTTTGTAAACATGATGGACAAGTTAATGTTTCTAATTTTAATGTTGCTTTAGTCATATCTATCACTCCTTTAAATAAATTATATAAGGTATTTTTTTAAAAATAATTGACACGGATCAATTATCTTAATTGATAACTTCTTAATCTCATTGCATTTAAAATAACGACCAAAATACTTGCCTCATGAACTAACATACCAATTGACATAGACATCCATTCACTAAATATTAAACTACCCAATAATATTATCACCACACCAACAGCAATGAGAATATTTTGTTGCATATTCGCGTATGTCCCTTTAGCTAAACCTAAAGCATGGGGGAGACGATTAAAATTGGAATTCATTAGAACAATATCTGAACTTTCAATAGCCACATCTGTCCCATTTCCCATAGCTATCCCTACTTCTGCAATAGCTAGAGAAGGGCTATCATTCACACCATCACCAATAAAAGCAACAATTTCACCAGTAGACTGTCTTTCTTTTAAAAATGCTTGCTTGTCCTCTGGTAGCATATCGCCATGGGCCTCGGTTAATCCTAGCTCCTTTTTAACTAAATTAACTGTACCTTGATTATCCCCTGATAATACAATGAGATTTTTAACACCAAGTGATTTTAATTTTTGTAGGTCTTGTTTAACGCTTGGTCGAACTTGGTCACGGATTTCCATTAAAATGATTAACTGACGATCAACTGCCGTTAATACAATTGAACTACCGGCTCTTTCTAATTTATCTAATTCTTTAAGAACATCATTAGATAGTGGAATACTTTCTTGTTCCATTAAGGTTTTATTCCCTACTGCAACAATGTGTCCGTCAACGTGAGCAATTATACCCCCACCTTTTATAACCTGTGTACTCTCTACAGGTCTTAGTTTATATTGCGCTAATTTATTTGTAATAGCGACAGCTAAGGGATGGTCAGATTCCCTTTCAATCGAGTATAATAAAGATAAATCCTCCTCTTGATTATTTCCATAGTAAACGAATTCGCTAACTTCAGGCTTTCCTTCAGTTAAGGTACCTGTTTTATCAAATAGGACTGTATCTACATTCGCAAAATGACTAATCACTTCAGAACCTTTAAACAAAATACCATTCTTTGCACCATTTCCTATACCCGCGACATTTGAAACAGGTACACCAATGACCAAGGCCCCTGGGCAACCAAGTACTAATACAGTAACTGCAAGTGCTGTATCTTTAGTTAATACCCAAACTAATAGCCCAATGATAAGTACTACAGGTGTATACCAACGAGAGAACTGGTCAATAAATCGTTCAGCTTCCGATTTAGAATCTTGTGCTTCTTCTACTAACTCAATAATTCGACCAAATGTAGAATCTTCCCCAATTCTATCAGCAACTATTTGAATAGTCCCATTATCCATAATGGTACCGGCAAATACTTCATCACCTTTCTCTTTCTTTAGAGGTAAAGATTCACCGGTGATATTAGCCTCATTTACATGTCCTTTTCCAGTAGTTACCCTACCATCTACTGGAATCTTAGCCCCAGTTTTTACTATGAGAATATCTCCTTCCTCTACTTCATCAATATCTACTTCTTCAAATTGTCCGTCGTACAATTGCTTAAAAGCAGTCTCTGGAGCCATTTCCGTCAACTCTTTAATAGCAGACCGTGTTTGCTTAAGTGTACGCTGTTCTAAATATGATCCAAATAAAAATAAGAAAGTAACAATAGCTGACTCTTCGTAATTTTGAATAAAGAAAGCACCAATAACCGCTATAGTTACTAAAACATCAATACTCACTACTTTTACTTTCATAGCCTGATAAGCCTGTATTGCGATTGGTATAACACCCAATATAGAAGCAATTATAAAAGCACTATTAAAGATAACCATATTGCTAAAGATAAAATGTGCAATAAAACCTATAATAATAAGTAAACCACTAATAACAGTAATATGATTTTTATGTTTCAAAATAGTCTGTTGCATATAAACCTCTCCTACACTTTAGTTTAATCATAGTGTATTCGTTTTTAAGAAATATAAACTTGACCCATATCAATCTTATCTAATAAATATAGCGAATAATATTTAGGCTTAAACAGATAGATATATAAAAAGAGTCCAGAAACTTTATGTCCCGGACTCATGAAACAGAAAAATTTAATTATATATCGAGAGAAAAAGATATATTTGAAAATCTCTATGAAAATGTCTTGCCTTATAACCCATATATTTATGGAATTAATGAAAATCAAATAAACACTTATTATAATAACTATGAATTAGTTAAAAATAATAAGGATTTATTAAAATTACTAAAGTTAAAAGGAATTCATTTCGAAAATTCTTTAAGAAATGATCCTCTTTATAGCGAACAATACGAAGTATTTAGAAATTTACTTTAGTGTGATTAGTCTGAATACATGGTTTTGCATTCCTCTACCAGCCAGTGTTATAATTTAATTAACAAATAGTGTACTAACATGATAAACACCGAGCCCGATAACTACTGCGAATAGTTATCGGGCTCTTTTGGTGTATTAGCTATATGTCGCCGCTAAATTACTTTTCACGATTAATTCAGCCAATGAGAAAATAACGTGAGTATAACTCCTACTATGATAGGAGCTATAATAGTTACAAATAGTGTACTGAACATGATGTCACCTCCTTCCATGCTAAATACAGCACAGAAGTGAACGACAACCTTTGTATTATATCATTTCTAATAATTGAGTTACAGATGACTTCCGATAAGTCATTTTATGTTATATCTTTGCTTATTTTTATAGTATCAAGACAAGAAGAAACTCGTTTCACTCGTTTCAAAAACCCTTCTGATTTTTAGAGAAAAACTCTCTTATTTCATCGTCTTTAATAAAATAATATGCCATCTTTCCATCTTTATAAAAATCAAGCACCTCATTTTTATATAAAAGTCTTAAATGATGTGAAGTTGAAGCAATACTCATTTTCAATATCAAAGAAATATCACAAACACACAACTCATCTTCTTTAATCAAAGATAATATGATTTTCAATTTTTTCTCATCACAAATTTTTTCTAAAATGTTAAGTAATTTCTTAGATTTATCATCTTCTAAAAAACTTAAAGCATTGTTAACTTTATCCTCATGTACACAGATCACATCACAAGCATTTTCATAGCTCATATAAAATCACACCCTAAATTAAAATATAAATCCTAAAATTGTTCCAATAGTGTCATTTTCAATAATAATAAATAAACCTAAAGCTATGTAAATAACAGCCATAATCCAACGACTAAATTTCTCAACAATTTCTCCAACTCCTGGAATATTAGCTAATTTTTGTGCAGTAAATACCAAGAAGAAAATTAAAATTAAAAAGACAAACAAAGTAATTAATAAATCAGTAACACTTAATGTCACAAAATATGGAACAAATAAACCAATATTATCAGCACCACAACTTGCTATCGTAACAATTGCAACCGTACCAACTAATTTAGACAATCCTTTTTCATTCAATTCTTTTTTAGCTCTCTTTTCTCCTTCACAATCATCATAAATAGCTACTTTAATTCCTAAATAAATCGGTATTAACCCTAATAATCCTAATATCCATTTTTCAGGAACATAATTTAAGACAAAGGCAAAGAATAAACTTACGACAATCAATGTCACAGATCCTACATATTGACCAATATAAATATCTCTATATTCTTTTCTAGTCTTTGCTCTAGCAAAAAATATTAATAAAATTACTAATAAATCAACTGCTGTAGCAATATAAAGAACAGCAGCAGTGACAACCGTTTGAATCATACATACACCTCATTCAAAAATATTTTTGAATGTATTATAACTAATATTTTTAAATAATCATAGGTGCTTTATTCCAATTGCTTTATTGACGTTGAGCCTCGGAACCCTTAACAATCCCAAAACTTGTCGAATGGTCGGCTTAATAGCTCACGCTATGCCGACATTCGTCTACAAGTTTAGTTAAGGGTTCTTCTCAACTTCAATAAATTTTCTCGGCATAAATGCGTGTCTAATCTTTTTTAGAACGACTAATCAAAAAATAATCTAAAAAATCACAAACCAAAATTAAAAAAATAAAAAAGCCTAAATACTTTCTCACAAATCGAGAGAGTATTTAGGCTTTTTGAATTAATAAATTTCTTACTTCTTATGTTTATTTAACAATTAGTACTGGGACAGAACTTCTTTTAGCAATCTTATGTGTAACATCTCCTAAAACATGTTTAATATTCCAATCGACTCTATGATTACTCATAATTACTAAATCAAATTCACCATTATTTATATCTCCAGAAGTAATTTTTTCTAAGATTGTATCTTTAATATGCCCAAAATCTACATCTATTTTATATTGAATATCTCTTTTTTCTAATTCACGTAAAAATGGAGTAAGTTTTTTTTCTTTTTCTCTAATAATATCTTTTTTATGCTTATTATAATATTTGACATTAATTGCAAGATCATTTTCTGTTACAACGTGATAAATTACAACAACTGAATCTTCATCGGTGGCTTTTTCTAAATAGTCAGGGATAGCACTAAAATCATTTTCGAAATCATAGGGTAATAATATATTTTTGAACATCTACACCAACCTCCTATTACTTATTATTTAGATGTCTATTACTTATATATACCCTGAATATATATGCTTATTCTGGTTCTGTTGCAAAGTAAAAAAATATAGCTAACCACTAATTTATCATGTCAGTGTTCGCTTAACTTGCTAGCATGATGCTAATTTCGTGGCATGGCGAAAATCCGTAGATCTGAAGAGACCTGCGGTTCTTTTTATATAGAGCGTAAATACATTCAATA
>NZ_JAESMX010000013.1:0-383366 GCF_017893405.1 Staphylococcus sp. GDH8C109P
TAAAATACATCACTTATAGAGATTTTGCATCGTGCTGACGCCCGGGGAAATGATATGAGCGAGAGACTACAGGCTCGAGCCATATCCCTAGGCAAGCATGCACGATCAAAATCGTAATATTTTAATGAAATATAAAGAGGACCAATCCATTGTTAAAGATTTGCCCTCTTATTTTGAGAATGGGGATTTATGTCCCAGCCTTTTTAGTATATTGTTAAATATGATAATGTTTAAATAACGATTTTATTTTATTTTTGAAATCTTCCACATAATGATCTGGCTTTAATAAAATGATTTCTTGTGGATATTCATATGCTAAGTGTAGGCATTCGCTTTTTGAAATAATGAGTTCAGCTTCAATAAATGCTTCGTTATTTTGGACATTCAGGACTATAAATTGACGTTGAATTTGTTCCCATATAGATGAACAGAATTTCATAGTGACAGTTGGGACCTGTAGAAAAATATTTTCGTCAAATGCCTCATCAAATTGATAAATATCAAGGATTGAATTTAAATCTTGTGTATAAATTTTGTTCTGATATATATAAGTAATCCAATATTTATTTTTGTAATGTCTTGTATATACTGGTACAACTTTATATGTTTGATGATCAACATCATTTAGTGAAATGATCTGTTTATTTTGTATAGCAAGTTGTATTTTATAAATAAGTGTTGATTCTGTTAATTCGTGATTGATTGTAAATTGATTGAGTAATGTATTAGATAAAAATTTTTCAGCTAGATTCGAATTACTGTTTAGCCCTCTAATTAAATTATAAGTGTCAATATGAATGTTGGGCGTGAAATTTTTCATTCTAAATAGCAGATTAAGTAATCGATTATTTTTAAATTTATAGCGATCTATTCTTATGCGATGGCGGCCTATATTGTTTTCATAAACAATTCTCGCATTAAGTCCTTCCCATTCATGGTCTTCATATAAAAAATTGTTTATATCACTAAAATCTCGCTGTATTGATCTTACATTAACATTTAATTGTTGTGCGAGTTCTTCTTTGCTTAATTTTTTCCCATTAAATAGACGAGTGAAAATATAAAGTAGTCTTTCTGATTTATCCAAGTATACACGCTCCTAACAATTTCAATAGAAAAATTCATTTTTTATTAGTTTGAATTATAGCATGATACTTTCTATAATGTGTAAAACAATATAAAATAATTTAAAAACTTAGTTGTTTCTTAAATTGTAATCATTTTAAAAAATCAATGTAAATTTTATAAACTACCACATCATTTAAAAATAAAAATGTAATAAAGTTTCAGACTATAACACTTAGGAAATATAATTGTGCCTAACTGTAATGAAAAAGTGTTTTATCGTTTCATAACAATTACCTTTTTGAGTTATAATGATTTAGCAATTAAATTTTTTTGAGTAAAAAAAGAATGAAGTTTGATTGACGTTGTGAAATGAACTGTCATATAATCTTTAAGTAAGATAAATATACATGTATGAATGATATTTGTGAGGTGAAATATATGAATATGAGAGCTGAACGTGTTGGCGAACAAATGAAACAAGAAATCATGGACATTGTTAACAATAAAGTAAAAGACCCTAGAATTGGTTTCTTAACAATAACAGAAGTTCAATTAACGAATGATTTATCTATTGCAACAATTTATTTAACTGTACTTGGTAATGATAAACAAATTGATGATACGTTTAAAGGTTTAGAGAAAGCAAAAGGTTTTATCAAATCTGAAATTGGTTCAAGAATGCGCTTAAGAATTGTACCAGATTTAAAATTTGAATACGATGAGTCTATTGACTACGGAAATAAAATCGAAAAAATGATACAAGACTTACACAAAAAAGATTAATTTTAAAAGCTGAAACAAACATTCACTGGGATGTTTGTCTCAGCTTTTTTTATAACCATTTCTTTATTGAGACGTGTTAATATAAGTAAGGAACGATAATAATAGGACGATTGAAGGTGACATGAAAATGTATAACGGTATTTTACCTGTATACAAAGAACGTGGCTTAACAAGCCATGACGTTGTATTTAAATTAAGGAAAATTTTAAAAACCAAAAAGGTGGGGCACACCGGTACATTAGATCCTGAAGTTTCAGGTGTATTACCCATATGTATAGGTCCAGCGACTAAGGTAAGCGATTATATTATGGAAATGGGAAAGACCTATTTTGCAACTGTATATTTAGGCTTTAGTACCACTACAGAAGATCAGACAGGTGAAATTTTAGAAAAAAAAACCATTGATGAAGACGCACTTAATGGGGAACAAATAGATAACACATTAGCACATTTTGAAGGTATAATTACGCAAATCCCACCGATGTATTCATCAGTGAAAGTTAAGGGTAAAAAGCTTTATGAATATGCAAGAAAAAATGAAACAGTCGAAAGACCTTCAAGAGAAGTCGAGATTTTTGACATTAAGCGAGCGTCTGAACTAAGATTTGAAAATCAAGGTTGCCAGTTTGATATCAAAGTAAAATGCGGTAAAGGTACTTATATTAGAACGTTGGCAACAGATATAGGAAAAGCGCTTGAATTACCAGCACATATGTCAAAGTTAACAAGAATACAAAGTGGTGGTTTTGATATTGAAAATAGTCTTACAATCGAAGATATACAATCACTACATGAGCATGAAACATTACAGGAAAAACTTTTTCCGATAGAATATGGTCTGAGAGGTTTGAAAAAAATCAACATATCAAATGAAAGTCAAAGATTTAAAATATTGAATGGTCAAAAATTTAATACAAATGAATTTGATCAATCCATAGATACGTTGGTTGTGATGTTTGATACACTAAATAATAAGGCATTAGCAATTTATACACCGCATCCTGAGAAACCTTATGAAATAAAACCGAAGAAGGTATTTAACTAAAGGAGAAATAGCCATGAAAGTAATTGAAGTAACTCATCCGATTCAAGAAGATCAGTATATATCAGAAGATGTAGCAATGGCATTTGGTTTTTTTGATGGCATGCATAAAGGTCATGCAGAGGTATTTGATACTTTAGAAAAAAAGGCAGAGGCATCGAATTTAAAGAAAGCTGTGATGACATTTGATCCGCATCCTTCTGTTGTTTTAAATCCTGAACTTAAACGTACGGATTACTTAACACCGATTCAAGATAAAATAGAAATATTAGAATCTTACGGGATTGACTATTGCATTGTTATTAACTTTTCTTCTAAATTTGCCAATGTAAGTGCAGAAGAATTTATACAGGAATACATCATTAATAACCATGTAAAAGAAGTAATTGCAGGTTTTGATTTTACGTTTGGCAAATTTGGTAAAGGCAACATGATGATTTTAGATGAAATGTCAGATTTTAATACGACTATCGTAAGTAAACAAGAAATTGAATCGGAGAAAATATCTACAACAGATATTAGAAAATCACTGAAAACAGGTGACTTACAAAAGGCAAACGATGAGCTTGGATATCGGTATCGTATCAAAGGTATGGTTGTACAAGGAGAAAAACGAGGAAGAACAATTGGTTTTCCTACAGCGAATGTAGAGCCGAGTGGAGATTACGTATTGCCTAAAAATGGTGTTTATGCCGTGAGTATGAAAATAGGTGCAAATGATAAAATTTATCGTGGAGCTGCCAACGTTGGTGTCAAACCAACATTTCATGATCCTTCTAAAGCACAAGTTGTCATAGAGGTGAATCTGTTTGACTTCCATGAAAACATATACGGTGAACGTGTTATCGTTTATTGGCATCATTATTTAAGACCAGAAGTTAAATTTGATGGTATAGATCCTTTAGTTGAACAAATGAATAAGGATAAGGAAAAAGCGAAATATTTACTTTCTGTTGATTTTGGTGACGAAATATCATATAATATTTAAGTCTGATGTGTTACACACATACAAGGCACCTTTATCTTGGCAGTTCGAGACTCCGACGATTGCTCGGATAAAGGCGCATAAAAATAAAAAGGAGGAAATTGACTATGGCAATTTCACAAGAACGTAAAAATGAATTAATTAAAGAATATCGTACACACGAAGCGGACACTGGTTCTCCAGAAGTACAAATCGCTGTGTTAACTGCAGAAATCACTGCATTAAACACTCATTTACGTGAACATACGAAAGATCACCATTCACGTCGTGGATTATTAAAAATGGTAGGTCGTCGTAGACACTTATTAAACTACTTACGTAGCAAAGATATTCAACGTTACCGTGAATTAATTAAATCATTAGGTATCCGTCGTTAATCTTTAGACGTATATTTATCGGGAAAGAACCTTTGGGGTCTTTCCCTTTTTTATAATTTTAGCATTTATAATTATACATTAAACTATATACTAATATAAATCATTATTAATAAATGATATGATAGGATTAACAGATAAATGAGAGGAGATTCGTAATGTCTCAAGAAAAAAAAGTTTTCAAAACTGAGTGGGCAAATAGATCTTTAACGATTGAAACCGGACAATTAGCTAAACAAGCTAACGGCGCAGTACTTGTTAGATATGGTGATACAGTCGTTTTATCTACTGCAGTAGCGTCAAAAGAACCACGTGATGGTGACTTTTTCCCATTAATGGTAAACTACGAAGAAAAAATGTATGCTGCAGGTAAAATACCTGGTGGCTTTAAAAAACGCGAAGGCCGTCCGAGTGATGAAGCTACGTTAACTGCACGATTAATTGATAGACCCATTCGTCCTTTGTTCCCTAAAGGTTATAGATATGACGTACAAATAATGAATACAGTCTTAAGTGCTGATCCTGATTGCTCGCCTGAAATGGCAGCAATGATAGGTTCGTCAATGGCATTAAGTGTTTCTGATATACCTTTTCAAGGCCCAATAGCAGGCGTGAACGTTGGTTATATAGATGGAGAATATGTGATTAACCCTACCGTTGCACAAAAAGAAGTATCTAGACTTGATTTAGAAGTAGCTGGTCATAAAGATGCAGTAAATATGGTAGAAGCAGGCGCAAGTGAAATTACAGAAAATGAAATGCTTGAAGCTATTTTCTTTGGACACCAAGAAATTCAGCGTCTAGTTAGCTTCCAAGAAGAAATTATCGATCATATTCAACCAGAGAAAAAAGCATTTGTTCCTGTTGAAAAAGATGAAACACTTGTTGAAAAAGTAAAATCATTAACTGCATCATATGGTTTGAAAGATGCCGTGTTAACATTTGATAAGCAACAACGAGACATTAATTTAGATGAACTTAAAGAAAAGGTTGCATCAGAATTTGTTGATGAAAATGATGATGAGAATGAAGATTTAATCAAAGAAGTTTACAGTATATTAGATGACTTGGTTAAAGAAGAAGTAAGACGTCTCATAGCAGAAGAAAAAATTAGACCAGATGGTCGTAAAACAGATGAAATTCGCCCATTAGAATCAGAAGTTGGCATTTTACCAAGAGCACATGGTTCAGGTTTATTTACAAGAGGACAAACACAAGCACTTTCAGTATTAACATTAGGCTCAATGAGTGAATATCAAATCTTAGATGGTCTTGGTGAAGAAGAACAAAAACGTTTTATGCATCACTATAACTTCCCAAATTATTCAGTTGGTGAAACTGGACCAGTTCGTTCACCCGGTCGTCGTGAAATTGGACATGGTGCATTGGGAGAACGCGCGCTTAGCCACATCATTCCAGATGTTAAAGATTTCCCATATACTGTGAGAATAGTGAGTGAAGTATTAGAATCAAACGGTTCATCATCACAAGCTTCTATTTGTGGCTCAACGTTAGCATTGATGGACGCGGGTGTTCCAATCAAAGCTCCAGTTGCTGGTATTGCTATGGGATTAGTTACACGTGATGATAGTTATACCATATTAACTGATATACAGGGTATGGAAGATGCACTTGGTGATATGGACTTTAAAGTAGCTGGTACATCTGAAGGTATTACAGCTATACAAATGGATATCAAAATTGATGGTTTAACAAAAGAAATTATTAAGGAAGCATTAGATCAAGCTCGAGAAGGTCGTTTGGCCATATTAGATCATATGCTACAAACAATTGATACACCACGTGGTGAACTAAGTGCCTTTGCACCGAAAGTTGTTACGATGTCTATAAAACCTGAAAAAATTAGAGATGTCATTGGTCCGGGCGGTAAAAAAATCAATGAAATCATTGATGAAACGGGTGTTAAATTAGATATCGAACAAGATGGAACGATATTTATTGGTGCAGTAGATAAAGATGCGATTGAAAAAGCGCGTAACATCATTGACGAAATCACAAGAGAGGCAGTAGTTGGAGAAGTATACAACGGTACAGTTAAACGTATTGAAAAATATGGTGCGTTTGTTGAATTGTTCCCAGGTAAAGACGCACTTGTACACATTTCTCAAATTGCTAATGAGCGCATTGATAAAGTAGAAGATGTGTTGAAAGTAGGAGACACATTTAAAATTAAAGTTACAGAAATTGATAAACAAGGCAGAGTAAATGCTTCACATAAAGCATTGTTATCAAATAATACAAAATAATGTTTATTAATAGAGACTGGTAAAATGATGAGAACTGCTTACAATAGAATTATTTTAATTCTATTGTAGAAAAGTTCAAGTCATATCACTGGTTTCTTTTTTTAATATTTCAGCATTGGTAATTAAATAGGATTAAGACAAAAGCTATAAATAAATGTGAATATATACATAAAAAATGCGACAAATACATCATTGCATACCTTAGAAACGCTTTTACATAAAAATAAATCATCCAATTATATATTTTAAAACAACTAAAGTAGCTACTTTAATAGTGTACATAAGGCCTATTTTAACTTATAATAAACTATGAGTTTATATATGGACGGGTAATTTAAATAGGAGGTAACATTTTGAGTTTAATTAAGAAAAAAAATAAAAATATTCGTATTATCCCTCTCGGAGGCGTTGGGGAAATTGCGAAAAATATGTATATCGTTGAAGTAGACGATGAAATGTTTATGTTAGATGCGGGACTGATGTTTCCAGAAGATGAAATGTTGGGTGTAGATATCGTTATTCCTGATATTCAATATGTGATAGAAAATAAAGACAGATTAAAAGGTATATTCCTAACGCACGGCCATGAACACGCGATAGGTGCTGTTACTTATGTGCTTGAGCAAGTTGATGCGCCTGTTTATGGTTCTAAATTAACAATTGCATTAATCAAAGAAAATATGAAGGCTCGCAATGTAAATAAGAAAGTTAGATATTATACTGTTAATAATGAGTCAATTATGCGCTTTAAGGGTGTTAATGTCACATTCTTTAACACTACACATAGTATTCCAGATAGTTTAGGTGTTTGTATACACACTTCTTATGGTGCTATTGTATACACTGGGGAATTCAAGTTCGATCAAAGTTTACAAGGACATTATGCTCCGGATTTGAAAAAAATGACTGAAGTTGGACAAGATGGTGTGTTTGCTTTAATCAGTGACTCGACTGAAGCAGAAAAGCCAGGTTATAACACGCCAGAAAACGTGATAGAATCTCATATGTATGATGCGTTTACGAAGGTGAAAGGTAGATTGATTGTTTCATGCTATGCATCTAATTTTATTCGTATTCAACAGGTTTTAAACATTGCGCAAAGATTAAATAGAAAAGTATCTTTCCTAGGGCGTTCGTTAGAAAGTTCATTTAATATCGCTAGAAAACTTGGCTATTTTGATATTTCTAAGGATTTGCTAATACCAATTAATGAGTTTGAAAATTATCCGAAAAATGAAGTGATAATTATTGCAACTGGTATGCAAGGAGAACCAGTTGAAGCATTAAGTCAAATGGCACAAAAGAAACATAAGATAATGAATATTGAAGAAGGAGATTCGGTCTTCTTAGCAATTACTGCGTCTGCTAATATGGAAGTGATTGTTGGAAATACGCTTAATGAACTCGTTCGTGCAGGAGCCGAAATCATTCCCAACAGTAAAAAAATTCATACTTCAAGTCATGGTTGCATGGAAGAATTAAAAATGATGATTAATATTATGAAGCCTGAGTATTTCATTCCGGTAAATGGTGAATTTAAAATGCAAATTGCGCATGCTAAGTTAGCTAATGAAGCTGGTGTCCAACCTGAGAAAATATTCCTAGTGGAAAAAGGCGATGTGGTAAACTATGACGGTGAAGAAATGATTTTAAATGAAAAAGTCAATTCCGGCAATGTGCTCATTGATGGTATTGGTGTAGGTGATGTTGGTAACATCGTGTTACGTGATCGTCATTTACTTGCTGAAGATGGCATCTTTATCGCAGTCGTAACTTTAGATCCTAAGAATCGTAGAATTGCTGCTGGTCCAGAAATTCAATCACGTGGTTTTGTTTATGTAAGGGAAAGTGAAGCTTTACTAAATGAAGCTGAAGAAAAAGTGCGTGAAATCGTTGAATTAGGTTTACAAGAAAAACGTATTGAATGGTCAGAAATTAAACAAAATATGCGTGATCAAGTAAGCAAACTGCTTTTTGAAAATACAAAACGCCGTCCAATGATTATTCCGATAATATCTGAAATTTAATAATTTCTATTCTAAAATAAAGAGGTTAAGACAGACGCTTTGGTAAGGTTATTTAAAAGTAAATTGTATATATGTTATATCTAAACAAGATATATACAACCTTTAAATATACTGGAGCGAATAATGTCTTACCTCTTTTATGTTATTATAAGTATATAATAAAATGATTTTTATAGAATTTAAAATCATATTTATAATTTGTATTATCACTTGATATTAAAATACACAAATATAATTCATATACATATCGAAAAAACAGAGTTGAAAAGAAGGTGTGAATGTTGGCACAAACGAGAAAGAGCTCAACAACAAAGAAAAAAACATCGAATACGAGAAAGAAAACTGCAAATAATAAAAAAAAGAAAAGTGATAGTCCATTAAGATATATTATTGCGATAGTAATTTTTATTGCTATCATTCTTGGTATTTTTCAATTGGGCATTATAGGCACAATGATAGATAGTTTTTTTAATTACTTATTTGGCACAAGTAGGTACTTAACTTATATCTTAATTTTGATAAGTACTGTATTTATTACTTATTATAAGGCATTGCCGAAGACGAGACGTACAACAGGTGCATTTGTTTTACAAATTGCATTATTACTTGTGACTCAAACAGTGTACTACTTCATGCATAGAGCTCAATCATTAAGAGAGCCCGTGTTATCATATGTTTATAAATCTTATGAACATAATACATTTCCAAATTTTGGTGGAGGATTATTTGGACATTACTTATTGGTATTATTTATACCACTCATTTCAATTGTCGGTGTAATTATTGTAACGCTATTATTAATAGCTTCTAGTTTTATCTTATTAACAAAACAAAGACATAGAGATGTGTCTAAAGTTGCTTTTGAAAAGATGAAAGTAAAAAGTCAAGATGCTTCTGCAAATCTTAAAGAACGCCATAAAGAAAGTAAAATTAAAAAAGATGCTAAAGCACGTATAAAAGCCGAAAAAAAAGCTGAAAAAGCAACTGAACAAGCACAAACTCAAAATAATGTTAAGGATGTAACTGATCTACCTGAAATAAGTAATAACACGTCTGAACAACAATCAATTCCAATTTATGGACATAACGATTATAAAGATGAAGATATTAAACAAGCACAAACTCAAAACAACAGATCGAAACGCGTATTTGATCAAAATAATCAAAGTACAATCCAAGAAACAAATCCAGAAGATAATGCAATCAATGATCAATCAGTTAATGAATTAGAAGAAGGCGAAGCACAAGATGAAGATGCGGCCTCAAATTCCATTTCTGAAGCTGGAGAAGTAGAAAACGAAGCATATAAAATACCACCATTAACATTATTAAAACAACCAACTAAACAGAAATCGACTTCTAAAGCAGAGGTGCAAAAAAAAGGGCAGTTGTTAGAAAACACATTGAAAAACTTTGGTGTAGATGCTAAAGTGACTCAGATTAAAATAGGCCCAGCAGTGACACAATATGAAATACAACCCGCTCAAGGTGTTAAAGTGAGTAAGATAGTTAATCTGCATAACGATATTGCGTTAGCTTTAGCAGCTAAGGACATACGTATCGAAGCACCAATACCTGGACGATCTGCTGTAGGTATAGAAGTACCAAATGATAAGATTTCGCTTGTTTCTTTAAAAGAAGTATTAGATGAAAAATTTCCTGCTTCTAATAAGTTAGAAGTAGGACTAGGTAGGGATATTTCAGGTGACCCAATCACAGTAGAACTGAACAAGATGCCTCATTTACTTGTAGCAGGTTCTACAGGAAGCGGGAAATCTGTTTGTATCAATGGTATTATTACAAGTATCCTGTTAAATGCAAAGCCACACGAAGTTAAACTTATGTTAATTGATCCGAAAATGGTAGAATTAAATATATACAATGGTATCCCTCATTTACTCATACCTGTTGTAACCAATCCACATAAGGCATCTCAAGCTTTAGAAAAAGTAGTAGCAGAAATGGAAAGACGTTATGACTTGTTTCAACATTCTTCAACTAGAAATATTGAAGGTTATAATGAAGCAATTAGAAAACAAAATGAAGAGTTAGATGAAAAGCAATCTGAGTTACCATATATTGTTGTTATTGTAGATGAGTTAGCAGATTTAATGATGGTTGCTGGTAAAGAAGTAGAAAACGCAATACAAAGAATCACACAAATGGCACGTGCAGCAGGTATTCACCTAATAATTGCAACACAACGTCCTTCCGTAGATGTAATTACTGGTTTAATAAAAAATAATATACCATCTAGAATTGCTTTTGCTGTGAGTTCACAAACAGATTCTAGAACGATTATTGATAGCGGTGGTGCAGATAAATTACTTGGTAAAGGTGACATGCTTTATGTTGCTAATGGTGGATCTACTAGAACTAGAGTTCAAGGTGCGTTTTTAAGTGACCAAGAGGTTCAAGACATCGTAAATTATGTCGTAGAGCAACAAAAAGCGAATTATGTAAAAGAAATGGAACCAGATGCTCCCGTTGAAAAATCAGAAATGAAGAGTGAAGATGCCTTGTATGATGAAGCGTATTTATTTGTAATTGAACAACAAAAAGCAAGTACATCGTTATTACAAAGACAATTTAGAATTGGTTACAACCGTGCTTCCAGATTGATGGATGATTTAGAACGTAATCAAGTGATTGGACCACAAAAAGGCAGTAAACCTAGACAAATACTCGTGGATTTAGATAGTGATGAGGTGTAAATATGGAATTAACTTCTGTTTATAAAGTAAAAGAATGGCTGATACAAGAGATAAATGCAAGAGCATTGAAACCAGGGGATGCTTTACCTAGTAATCTTGCAGTTGCTAGAAAATTAAATGTTAAAACAGATGACGTATATGATGCAGTTGACGAACTAATTACTGAACAAGTGTTATCTAATAATTTAGAAGAAGGTGCAAGTGTTAAAACGCTGCACCCGTTCTTCTATCCATTAGATGAATTGGTTAGTATCAGTAAAATGATTGAAAATCAAGGTTATCATGCGAGTACAGAGTATATCAGCTTAGACGAAAAACCTGCGACATCTTTAGATGCTCAGAGATTAAATCTTCCTGAAAAAGCGTTAGTAACAATTATTGAACGCGTGAGAATGGCTGATCGTATGCCAGTTGTATATTGCTTAGATAAGCTGCCAGCAGAAGATTTAACATGTGCGCAGTATCAAAATAGTGATGAATCATTGTTAAACGCAATTGAATATTATGCTTCGAAAAAAGTTGCATACGCAGAAACTGAGATAGAGGCTATTGGTTATGAACCACATATATCAGACATATTGGATGCTTCACCACATGAAGGGCTTATGTTGTTGAAATTAATTCATTATGATAAAAATGATCAACCAATACTTTATTCTTTTAATTATTTCAAAAGTAGTTTAGTAAAATTTAAAACGGTTAGAAATAGTATATAATAACAAAATTATGAAAGTGAGGTTTGACAATTTGAAAATAAACGAACAGCAAAATGATTTGCATATTAATGTGTTACCAACAACAAAGTTCAAAACAACCACAATTACTTTAAAATTTATGGCTCCATTGGATAGTGAAACCATGACAGCTCGATCAATACTCAGTAAGTTACTTGTGCGTGCTACTAAAAAATGGCCGACAGACAAGGCATTTAACCGTCATCTTTCAGAATTGTATGGTGCGTATGTTAATAGTTTTGTCTCAAAATTTAAAGACAAGCATGTCATAACGATATCATTGGAATTAGTCAACGAACGCTATCTTACGGACCAAACACCATTATTTGAAAAGGGTTTAGATTTGTTAACAGAAATGATTTGGCACCCTCTAGTTTCTAATGATAGTTTTGATGAAAACTTTGTTTCACAAGAAAAGGCTTTACTTACTAAAAAATTAGAAGCAATGGTTGATAATAAATCTCAAATATCTTTTTTAAATTTATTGAAGTATATGTTTGGTGAACAACCGTATCGTCACCTAGCATCGGGGCAAGTAGATTACATAGCAAATATAACACCCGAAACTTTATATCATACATATCAATCTATGCTACAGAACGACTATTGTGCTGTTTATGTCGTAGGTAATGTAGATGAACAAGAAGTAAAATCTCAAATCAAAACTTATTTTGATATAAAACCATTCCAATTTAAACAATCTCATGCGACGCCAGTACCACAAGCAGATAAAGTTCCACAAGAAATCGTTGAGACAGATGAGGTGGACCAAGCAAAATTAAATATTGGATTTAAACTGCCAGTTCAATTCGGAGATAAACAATATTTTGCTAGTGTTGTTTTTAATACCATGTTTGGCGGAGACCCCTCTTCCGTTTTGTTTAATGAAGTTCGAGAAAAACAAAGTTTAGCTTATTCAATTCATTCGCAAATAGATGCGAAAAATGGTTTTATGTTTGTGCTTAGTGGTGTTTCATCTGATAAATATAGCGTAGCAAAAGATACAATTATTGCGGAATTTGAAAAGTTCCAACAGGGTCAATTTAGCGAAGAAAAATTGGAACTGGCTAAGAAAATTATCATTTCTCAACGTCAAGAATCGTATGATCGTCCTAAACGTATCATAGAGATATTAAATAATAATATTTTATTAGAGCATGATATATCAGAGGAAGATTACATTAAACATATTCAAGATGTTAATAAATCAGAAATTATAGAATTAGTTAAAAACATAGAACTTAATACAATTTATATATTAACGAAAGGAGGCCAACATTAATGCAAAGCACATATTATGACCAAATAGATGAAACTGTTTATGAAACTGAGTTGAATAATGGCTTAAAATTATTTGTAATACCTAAAACAGGCTTTCAGAAAACGTTTGTTACATATACAACGCAATTTGGTTCTTTAGATCGTAAATTTAAACCACATGGTAGTGAAGATTATGTTACTGTACCAGATGGCGTAGCACACTTTTTAGAGCATAAACTATTTGAAAATGAAGAAGAAGACTTATTCACAGCATTTGCAGAAGATAATGCGCAAGTAAATGCATTTACTAGTTTTGACCGAACAAGTTATTTGTTTAGTGCAACAGATAATGTTGAAAGCAATATAAAACGATTGTTAACGATGGTTGAAACACCGTACTTTACTGAAGCATCTGTAAATAAAGAAAAAGGTATTATTGCTGAAGAAATTAAAATGTATCAAGAGCAGCCTGGCTATAAATTGATGTTTAATACATTGAGAGCTATGTATGAATCACATCCAATTCGAGTTGATATAGCTGGTAGTGTGGAAAGTATTTATGACATAACAAAAGAAGATTTATATCTTTGCTATGAAACATTTTATCATCCTTCTAATATGGTTTTATTTGTTGTTGGAGATGTAGATGTAGACCATATTTACAATGTTGTTGCAGACCATGAAAATCAAAGAAATAAAACGAATCAACCTCAAATCGTAAGGGATCCGTTAACAGAACAAGATGGCGTAAGAGAAAACATTATAACTGAAAAGATGAAGTTACAATCACCTAGAATTATGCTTGGCTTTAAAAACACACCATTAGTTGATGTGCCAGATAAATTACTAGTAAAAAAAGATTTAGAAATGACTTTGTTTTTTGAATTACTATTTGGAGAAGAAACTGATTTTTATCAAATGTTACTTAATGAAGAGTTGATAGATGAAACATTTGGTTATCAATTTGTATTAGAACCTACATATAGCTTTTCCATGATTACTAGTGCAACACAACATCCAGATAAGTTAAAAAAATTATTATTAGATGAACTGGAAGCCAAACAAGGTAACTTAACTGATACAGAAGCGTTTAATTTATTGAAAAAACAATTTATTGGAGAATTTATATCCGGTTTGAATTCCCCTGAATATATAGCAAATCAATATACAAAACTTTATTTTGAAGGTGTAAGTTTATTTGATTTATTAGACATTGTAGAAAGTATTACGTTAGAAAGTGTAAATGAAACAGCGCAAACATGTTTGAATTTATCTCAAATTGTTGATAGTCGTTTGGAGATGAAATAAACAATGAAGGCTTTGGTTATAGGTGGTTCAGGATCTATAGGTTCGGCAATCGTAAATCGGTTGTTGTCTGATGGGTATGAAGTCATCGTTCATTATAATAATGCTGATATCAATCAACTGAAAGTTCAGTTCAACCATAGTTCAGTACAATTTATACAATGTGATTTGCGCAATGTAAATGATTTCAATCAATATTTTCATTTTATAAAAAATTTAGATTGTCTTATTTATGCCAGTGGAACCGCGTTGTATGGTCAGTTGCAAGATATGACAGATGCAATGATTGATGAACATTATCAAATTCATGTACGCCAATTAATTAGAATATGTAGATATTTTGTAGATCAGTTACGACAAAGTCATAATGGTCGGATTGTAGTTATTTCATCAATTTGGGGTGAAACAGGTGCGAGTATGGAAACAATCTATTCGGCGATGAAATCAGCGCAAATTGGTTTCGTAAAAGCATTGAGTCAAGAACTATCAATGACTTCAGTCACTGTGAATGCCATCGCACCTGGTTTTGTGAGCGGTAATATGTTAAAAGTTTGGGGAGAAAGTGAACTTGAAACTTTAACTCAAGATTTACCACAACAAAGGTTTATTGAGCCTGAAGAAGTTGCGCATACCTGTAGCTATCTTTGCAATCCATTAGCTAAAAGTGTGACTGGTACAATACAAAAAGTGAATGGCGCTTGGTATTTATAATTTTTGATATAATTGAAAAAATAAACCACTTGTGAAACATTCAATGATATAATATCAATATCATTCATTACATTACATTTTAAAGTTATTTACGCTGTACCATGCTTTTTTCATTTAATAGATAACTAGAAATGTGATAGATTTTAGTCAAAGCGAATTGCTGTGATTTATAAACTAAGGGGTGTATATGCCATGACAGTTGTTGCAAAAAAAGAATGGTATTTAGAATATGAAATAACAATGAACAGAGCTGGACTGCTAGGTGATGTTTCCAGTTTGTTAGGTATGATGGGTATCAGTATTGTTACAATAAATGGTATTGATGAAGGTAGAAGAGGTCTATTAATTAAATCTGATAATCTTGAAAAAGTTAGTAGATTTGAAAATATCGTTAGTGAAATTGATGATATCTCTATTACTAAATTGCGTAAACCAGAATTGCGAGACCGATTGGCAGTACGACATGGTAGATACATAGAGCAAGATGCTGCTGATAAAAAAACATTTCGTTTTGAAAGAGAAGATTTGGGTTTATTAGTAGATTTTATGGCCGAATTATTTAAAGAAAAAGGTCATAAATTAATCGGTATTAGAGGTATGCCAAGAGTAGGTAAAACTGAATCAATTGTAGCCGGTAGTGTCTGTGCACATAAACGTTGGTTATTTATTAGTTCTACCTTAATTAAGCAAACTGTTCGTAGTTCACTCATAAAAGGTGAGTATGATTCTGATCATGTCTATATTATTGATGGTGCGGTTACGGCAAGAGAAGCCAACCAAAAGCATCAAGAACTAGTGAAAGAGGTTATGAGCTTACCAGCAATTAAAGTTGTAGAGCATCCTGATTTATTTGTGGAAACCAGTGATTATGAGATGAGTGATTTTGATTACATCATTGAACTAAGAGAAAATAAAAATCAAGAAATCCATTATGAAGAAATGAAAAAACACACCGTGAAAAGTAAAAATAATCTTGATTTCGGTGACGATGTTTTCGGTGGAGGTTTTGGATTTTTTGAATAGTAAAAGATAATGGATGAGGAGGACTAACATCGTGAGTTTAGTTGGTCAAACTTTAAAAGGACGTCGCGAAAGATTAGGTATGACATTAACAGAATTAGAAAATCGAACAGAAATTAAACGTCAAACTTTGACACTCATTGAAAAAAATGATTTTGAGTCACTTAAAAATGCAGATTATGTAGAAGGTTTTATCCGTAAATATGCAAAGGCTGTAAATATCGATGCTGAGCAGCTTATTCATGCACATAGAGATGAAATTCCTAATCATGATAATAACTTGAAAGATACAGTTGACGCTTTTTCTTCTGATCATCAACCTACTTATCGTAGTAAAAACAAAGAACCTTTGCAGTTGGCAGTAGTAATAAGTCTGGTGATTATTGTTACTGCCATACTGTGGATATTAGCAGTATTATTTTTATAAAAATGTCTTTGTGCATTTGTAGTAAGTTATATATAGAAATGAGGATTTGAAATGAATATTCCGAATTGGATAACTGTTTTTAGAGTTATATTAATTCCAGTATTTCTATTATTCGCTTTAGTAGATTTTGGTTTTGGTAATGTAACTTTTATTGGTGGATATGAAATTAGAATCGAATTATTGATTAGTGGTGTTATCTTTATTATTGCCTCGTTAAGTGACTTTGCAGATGGTTATTTAGCAAGAAAATGGCAACTCGTTACAAATATGGGGAAATTTTTAGACCCATTAGCAGATAAACTACTCGTTTCAAGTGCTTTGATAGCATTAGTTGAAATTGGATTAACAAACTCCTGGGTAGCGATTATTATTATTGCACGTGAATTTGCGGTCACAGGATTGCGATTATTACAAATCGAACAAGGCTTTGTAAGCGCAGCTGGGCAATTAGGTAAAATTAAAACGGCGGTTACGATGATAGCGCTCGTATGGATTTTACTAGGTGACCCATTAGCAATGTGGATTGGTTTTCCAATAGGTCAGGTGCTTTTATACATTGGGGTATTCTTTACTGTTCTTTCTGGTATTGAATATTTCTATAAAGGTAGAGATGTATTTAAAGCCAAATAATATGCGTTTAATTCTGACAATCATGAATTTAACTGGAAAGTGTTTTTTAAAGCACATTTCCAGTTTTTTTGTTGAAATAGTATGTTTTGTAACTGAATGATGATTAATCAAAACAAAACAATTTACAGACGAAATTTTAGTTTTTAGATAGAGTTAGCTTTATAATAAAATTAAATAATTCAACATACTGAATAGCGAAATGCTTATTTGCGAACGAGGAGGAAAAAACGTGAATATATCAATTATAGCGGTTGGATCTGAATTATTACTGGGTCAAATTGCGAATACCAATGGTCAATATCTTTCAAAATTATTTAATGATATAGGGCACAGTGTTGTAGAACATATTGTAGTAGGAGATAATCCTAAAAGGCTTGAACGTGTAATACATTCATCTTTAGAACAATATGATGCTGTTATTCTTACTGGTGGGCTAGGACCTACTAAAGATGATCTAACGAAACATACGATAGCACAGATATTAGGTCGCGATTTGGTAACGGATGAAAAATCATTGAAGTATATTGAGCAATATTTTAAAGATCAAAATGTTGAGATGACACCGAACAATAAACAACAAGCATTAGTCATTGAAGGTGCAAAAGTATTAGATAATAAAGTAGGTATGGCACCAGGTATGTTGATTGAACATAACGATAAACGTATCGCATTATTACCTGGTCCACCTAAAGAAATGCAACCGATGGCAAAACATGGTTTGTTACCATATTTTTTAAATGGAGAAAGCATTATTTTTTCAGAATTATTGCGTTTTGCAGGCATAGGTGAATCTAAAATTGAAACTATTTTAATGGACTTAATAGATAACCAAAAGAACCCTACGATTGCCCCTTTAGCAGGCACGCATGAAGTGAATATAAGATTGACGGCGAATGGTGATTCAAAACAAGAATGTGAAGCATTAATAGCACCAGTAAAAAAAGAAATATTATCACGTATTGGTGATTATTATTATGGATCGGATGACACTTCCATAGAAGCAGCGTTTTTAAAACATATAAATCAATCATTTGCAATCTATGATGGTGTTACAGATGGTGAATTATATTCGAGAATAAAAAATCATGATGATTCAAATAAACTTTTGGGTATGTTACCACATCACCAGCAATTTATAAATCTCAAAGAGGATATTGAACGACAACTGTCAATATCATGTCGTATCGTTAAAGATTTATATAATGCGGAAATAGGTATTTCATTATTACATGAAAATGGTACAGTATACTTAGGTATTTTAGAAAATGAATATCTAACAATTAAATCATTTAAAATGACGAAAAAGAGAAATTTAATAAAAAAAAGAGCACAAAACTATGCATTAATCCGATTATTAAACTATTTTAAAGCATAAATGATTAGACCAAAAACAAATAATGATTAGTACGTACGTTCCCTTTTTGCAAAAATCATTCTACTACTAGCGAACAAATATTCGCAAAATGCTTGCAGAATACTTTAAATCAATGTATAGTATGGTTAAGATATTTTTCAGAGATAAATCTCACTTAGGAGGTCCAGCGTTTTGGATAATGATCGTCAAAAAGCTTTAGATACAGTAATTAAAAATATGGAAAAATCATTTGGTAAAGGTGCAGTAATGAAACTTGGTGATAATGAAGCACGCAAAGTTTCTAGTGTATCAAGTGGTTCAGTAACTCTAGATAACGCATTAGGAGTTGGTGGTTATCCTAAAGGTAGAATTATAGAAATATACGGACCAGAAAGTTCCGGTAAAACAACAGTTGCATTACATGCCATAGCTGAGGTACAAAAAAATGGTGGCATTGCCGCATTTATTGATGCTGAACATGCTTTAGACCCAGTTTATGCAGAAGCATTAGGTGTTGATATTCAAAATTTATACTTGTCTCAACCAGATCACGGTGAACAAGGTTTAGAAATTGCTGAGGCATTTGTTAGAAGTGGAGCGGTAGATATCGTTGTTGTCGACTCAGTAGCTGCGTTAACACCGAAAGCTGAGATTGAAGGTGAAATGGGTGATACACACGTTGGTTTACAAGCGCGTTTAATGTCACAAGCACTACGTAAATTGTCTGGCGCTATTTCTAAATCAAATACAACTGCTGTATTTATAAATCAAATTCGTGAAAAAGTTGGTGTTATGTTTGGGAATCCGGAAACAACACCAGGTGGACGTGCATTGAAATTCTATAGTTCAGTGCGTTTAGAAGTTCGTCGTGCAGAACAGTTGAAACAAGGTCAAGAAATTGTTGGTAACAGAACAAAAATTAAAGTGGTAAAAAACAAAGTAGCTCCTCCATTTAGAGTGGCAGAAGTTGATATGATGTATGGTAAAGGCATCTCCAAAGAAGGCGAACTCATTGATCTTGGTGTAGAAAATGAAATCGTTAATAAATCTGGTGCTTGGTATTCTTACAATGGCGAACGTATGGGTCAAGGTAAAGAAAATGTTAAGCTATATTTAAAAGAAAATCCAAAAGTTAAACAAGAAATCGATCAAAAATTGCGAGAAAAACTTGGTATTTTCGATGGTGACGTTGATGAAAAAGAAGAAGATGCACCCGCTACACTTTTTGATGAAAAAGATGAATAAATTATATTTAATCTTAAAATAAAAATTTCTCCTTATAAAATAAGCCTATATTTTAAAATATAGGCTTATTTTTTTGCTATAACATATAGGTCTAAAATTATTAAATAAAATTTTTTTATGATGAAAATACAACAAGAAATAGACAATAGCAGTAACTATAACTAATTTAATGTAAAATGAGCTATTCAAATAATGAATTAATGTAGTTGCACACCTTGACACTTCTTAGTTTGAAACCGTACAATTACATTGTATGATTCTTATATAACTTCATATAATCATATTGAATTTGATATACAGAGCAAAATCCTAGAAAAAGGGGGTGTTTGTGTGAATTTATTAAACCTCCTACTCATTTTGCTAGGTATTATTCTCGGAGTTGTTGTAGGGTATATTATTGCCCGAAATATATTGCATCAAAAGCAATTACAAGCAAGACAGACTGCTGAAGATATTATTGAACATGGTAATAAAGAAGCAGAGAATATCAAGAAGGAAAAGCTCCTTGAAGCTAAAGAAGAGAATCAAATCTTAAAAGAGCAAAGTGAAAATGAACTTCGTGAAAGACGTGGTGATCTTCAAAGGCAAGAAGCACGACTTCTTCAAAAAGAAGAAAACTTAGAGCGAAAATCTGATCTTTTAGATAAAAAGGATGAGATTTTAGAGCAAAAAGAGTCTAAACTTGAAGAACGACAACAACAAGTAGATGCAAAAGAGAGTAGTGTTCAGTCATTAATAAATAAGCATGAACAAGAATTAGAACGCATCTCTGGTCTCACTCAAGAAGAAGCTGCCAACGAACAACTTCAAAGAGTCGAGGAAGAATTGTCACATGATATTGCAATACTTGTTAAGGAAAAAGAGAAAGAAGCAAAAGAAGCAGTCGATAAAAATGCAAAAGAACTATTAGCAACTACTGTACAACGGTTAGCTGCAGAGCATACTTCAGAATCTACAGTATCAGTTGTTAATTTACCAAATGACGAAATGAAAGGTCGAATCATTGGTAGAGAAGGTAGAAATATAAGAACGTTAGAAACGTTAACTGGTATTGATTTAATTATAGATGATACACCAGAAGCAGTTATTCTATCAGGTTTTGACCCAATTAGACGCGAAATTGCAAGAACTGCATTAGTAAATCTTGTTTCAGATGGACGAATCCATCCTGGAAGAATTGAAGATATGGTTGAAAAAGCTCGAAAAGAAGTAGACGATATTATAAGAGATGCTGGTGAACAAGCAACATTTGAAATTAATGTGCATAACATGCATCCAGATTTAGTTAAAATTCTAGGTCGTTTACAATATCGTACTAGCTATGGCCAAAATGTGTTAAAACATTCTATAGAGGTTGCCCATTTAAGTGGTATGTTAGCAGCTGAATTAGGAGAAGATGTTACATTAGCCAAACGTGCAGGACTACTTCATGATGTTGGTAAAGCTATCGACCATGAAGTTGAAGGTAGTCACGTTGAAATTGGTGTGGAATTAGCTAAAAAATACGCTGAAAGTGAAACAGTATTAAACGCTATACACTCACATCACGGTGATGTAGAACCAACTTCTATTATTTCTATATTGGTTGCAGCAGCAGATGCTCTATCAGCTGCTAGACCAGGTGCTCGAAAAGAGACGCTAGAAAATTATATTAGAAGATTGGAAAGACTAGAAACACTTTCAGAAAGCTATGATGGTGTTGAAAAAGCATTTGCAATCCAAGCTGGTAGAGAAATTCGGGTAATTGTATCACCAGAAACTATCGACGACTTAAAGTCACATCGCTTAGCAAGAGATATCAAAAGCCAGATTGAAGATGAACTTCAATATCCTGGTCATATAAAAGTGACAGTTGTTCGTGAGACTAGAGCAATTGAATATGCAAAATAATAAATAAAAACATAATTAAGTTATGGAATAACTGCTAGCAGAGGTGTAAAACTTTGTTGGCAGTTATTTTTAGTTTGTGAAAAAAATAATATAATTTTTAGTACATTGTGAAAGAAGCAATTTATTATGGAAAATCACTCTCTTATTGAATTAACATACTTCATTAGTATCGATTTTGTAATAGTTGAAGAAAAATGTAGGATGTTATGTGTGAGAGGCTTCAAATTTGGATTATGTCAATCATATCGACTGGCAAGTAAAGCACAATCAAAATCGTAAGCTGTTAAATTCAAAAAAAGAAATAGGGACAGAAATCTAACTTTGTTAAAAAAATTTTGTTTTGTTGTCCTATCCAGCAGAGATGACTAGAACTAAATAAAATTTGAATGATTAACTGAGCTAAAGTTCATGCATAAGTTCCACTAACTCAATAATTTGAGAAGTGGGACTCTCATTTACAATTCGTTCGTCTACTGACAATATAAATGAGTCTGGAGCATCATTGATGTCTCAGACTCATTGTTTTAAAATTGAGCATTATATCTCAGTTTCTGTTGTTGCTATGCTTTACGTTTAGTTATTTTAACTCTAAGTCTACTTTCTGTAATTCTTTGATTACTTCAGCAGTGTCGTAACAACTCGTGGAGATATTGGCATACCTTTCAGCAAGCCTATAAGCATTGATATATAACTCTAAGCTATCCTTTGCAATATCTTCTGGATTGTCACTATTTGCAGGGTTTGCAGAAACAACTAAATCAGCAAAATGTTGTGGATCAATATTAATTGACATTTCTTACATACAACTCCTATTTTTTGAAATGATACTTAACTATAATATAAATATTACCACCAATTTGGAATTTAAAACAAAGTAATGTTTATGAATATTTAATAAAGAGCCTTTTCATCATAGATAATTTCAATTAAACTAACAGTAAGAGAGGATGACACGTAAATGAGAATCTTATTTATTGGGGATATTGTTGGTAAATTAGGTAGAGAAGCTATTTCAAACTATTTACCCAAGTTGAAACAAACTTATAAACCTACCGTTACTATAGTAAACGCAGAAAATGCAGCTCATGGTAAAGGTTTGACCGAAAAAATATATAAATCTTTACTAAGAGAAGGCGTTGATTTTATGACAATGGGAAATCATACATATGGTCAACGTCAAATATATGATTTTATAGAGAATGCCAATCGGATGGTTCGTCCAGCTAATTTTCCAGATGAAGCGCCTGGTGTTGGTATGCGCTTCATTCAAATTAATGAAATCAAATTGGCTATCATTAATTTACAAGGACGCGCATTTATGCAAGATATTGACGATCCTTTTAAAAAAGCAGATGCATTAATAGCTGAAGCACAAAAAGAAACAGATTATATCTTCGTTGATTTTCATGCTGAGACTACTTCAGAAAAAAATGCAATGGGATGGTATTTAGATAATAGAGTTAGTGCTGTTGTTGGTACACATACACATATCCAAACTTCAGATGAAAGAATATTACCTGGAGGCACAGGATATATTACAGATGTTGGCATGACTGGTTACTACGATGGTATACTTGGTATTAATCGTGAAGAGGTGATTAATCGCTTTATCACGAGTTTGCCACAAAGACATGTTGTTCCTGATGAAGGTCGCAGTGTATTATCGGGTGTAATTATAGATTTAAATAAAGATGGTAAAACAAAACGTATAGAACGTATTCTTATTAATGATGACCATCCATTTAAATAATCGTCCATTAGTATGAATTTTTAATTAAACCGCTCTTTTCATAGTAAAAGCGTGGTTTGTTTTGGTATGATGAAATATGAATTATTATAACCACTAGGAGGCTAGATGATATGAAATCTCAAGTATCATGGAAAGTGGGCGGACAACAAGGTGAAGGTATTGAATCAACAGGTGAAATCTTTGCCACTGCTATGAACCGTAAAGGATACTATTTATACGGATATCGTCATTTTTCAAGTAGAATCAAAGGCGGTCATACAAATAACAAAATTAGAGTATCAACATCACCAGTACATGCAATTAGTGATGATTTAGATATATTAATAGCATTCGATCAAGAAACAATCGAATTGAATCACCAAGAAATGCGTAAAGACAGTGTGATTATTGCTGATAGTAAAGCTAAACCAGAGAAGCCTGAACATTGTGAAGCACAATTGGTTGCGCTACCTTTTACTGCTACTGCGAAAGAATTAGGCACGACTTTAATGAAAAATATGGTCGCAGTTGGTGCGACATGTGCAATCATGAATTTAGACATCTCAGATTTTGAAACACTTATTACCAATATGTTTACTAAAAAAGGCGATAAAGTTGTAGAAATGAATATTGAAGCATTGAATCAAGGTTATCGCTTAATGAACGAACAATTAAGTACTGTTGATGGTGATTTTGTATTAGAAACAACAGAAGACACACCACATCTATATATGATAGGCAATGATGCGATAGGTTTAGGTGCGCTGTCAGCCGGTTCAAGATTCATGGCAGCATATCCCATTACACCAGCATCTGAAATCATGGAGTATATGATTGAAAACTTACCTAAAGTTGGGGGGACTGTCGTACAAACTGAAGATGAAATTGCTGCAGCAAATATGGCAATAGGTTCCAACTATGCTGGCGTACGCGCATTTACAGCAAGCGCTGGACCGGGTCTTTCACTCATGATGGAAGCCATTGGACTATCTGGTATGACTGAAACACCATTTGTTGTTATTAATACACAACGTGGAGGTCCATCCACTGGATTACCTACCAAGCAAGAACAATCAGACCTTATGCAAATGATTTACGGTACGCATGGTGATATACCTAAAATAGTTGTAGCACCTACTGATGCTGAAGATGCATTTTATCTGACGATAGAAGCTTTCAATCTCGCTGAAATGTATCAATGTCCTGTAATTATTTTAAGTGATTTACAATTGTCACTAGGTAAACAAACTGTAGAATCATTAGACTATAATAAAATCGAAATAAATCGTGGAGAAACGATTCAATCAGAAATAGAAAGAGATGAAGATGATAAAACATACTTCAAGCGTTATGCGTTGACTGAAAGTGGTGTTTCTCCTAGACCAATCCCTGGGGTTAAAGGGGGCATACATCATGTTACGGGTGTGGAACATAATGAAGAAGGTAAGACAAGTGAAGCAGCTGATAACAGACAACAACAAATGGATAAACGTATGCGAAAAACAGAACATCTATTGATTAATGATCCTGTAGAAAATGATGCGTTTCATGAAGCAGCAGATATTCTTTATTTAGGCTTCATTTCTACTAAAGGCGCGATTCAAGAAGGTAAAGAAAGATTAGAGCATCAAGGTTTGAAGATTAATCATTTACAAATTCGACAATTACACCCATTCCCAAGCAAAACGATACAAGAAGCGGTTGATAAAGCTTCAAAAGTTGTAGTTGTTGAGCATAATTATCAAGGTCAACTTTCAAATATATTAAAAATGAATGTGAACGTTGGAGATAAATTAATTAATCAAACGAAATATGATGGCACGCCATTCTTACCAAATGAAATAGAATCCAAAGGATTAGAAATTGCCAAAAATTTAAAGGAGTTGGTATAAGTGGCAACATTTAAAGATTTTAGAAATAATGTAAAGCCCAATTGGTGCCCTGGTTGTGGAGATTTTTCTGTTCAAGCAGCGATTCAAAAAGCAGCTGCAAATGTTGGGCTAGAACCTGAAGAAGTTGCAATTATAACAGGTATCGGGTGCTCAGGCCGCTTATCGGGTTACGTTAATTCTTATGGTGTTCATGGCATTCATGGCCGCTCATTACCATTAGCACAAGGTGTGAAAATGGCTAATAAAGATTTAACAGTTATTGCTTCCGGTGGTGATGGTGACGGTTATGCGATTGGTATGGGACACACGATTCATGCGCTACGTAGAAATATGAATATGACGTATATAGTGATGGATAACCAAATCTATGGTTTAACAAAAGGACAAACATCACCATCTTCAGCACAAGGTTTTGTGACTAAATCTACGCCTAAAGGCAATATTGAGAAAAATGTTGCGCCATTAGAGCTTGCGTTGTCTTCAGGTGCAACATTTGTTGCCCAAGGATTTTCTAGCGATATCAAGGGATTAACTAAAATGTTGGAAGATGCAATTAATCATGATGGTTTTTCATTTGTTAACGTATTCTCTCCTTGTGTAACATACAATAAAGTAAACACATATGATTGGTTTAAAGAAAATCTTACCAATATTGATGAAATTGAAGATTTTGATACGACCGACAAACAAAAAGCGACTCAAAAAGTTTTAGAATATCATTCATTACTTAAAGGTATTGTATATCAAGACACAGAAACACCTTCTTATGAATCTCAAATTGAAGAAATGGAAGGCACAGCGCTAGCCAAAAAAGATATTCACCTTGATGAACAACAATTCAAAGACTTAACAAAACAATTTGTATAGTAGTTTATCTACTTGAATAGTAAACAAAAGCGTAAAATAACTAGCTGATCACAAAAAGATGATTTTCATAGAAAAATCATTGTTTTATATTTGTGGATCAGCTATTTTTATATTTATATATGATAAATGGAGGGTTCGAGAGATATGGTTGATCACTTTGAGACAATGACGGAGTTATTAACATTCACACAAGAAAATGAAGATTGGGAAATTCAAACGTATGAAAGAGATTCACCTGTACTTGTTACTGCTGTCCATGGAGGGGCGATAGAAAGAGGTACAACTGAAGTTGCACAATATTTAAGTGAATTAGGTAATTTCAGTTTTTATAGTTTTAAAGGTGTAAGAAAAAATAAAAATAATGAACTTCATGTTACGTCAACTCATTTTGATGAACCCAAATTAAAAAAGATTGTGCGCGAACATGCCCAGGTTATATCTATTCATGGTTGTATGGGTGAGAAAAATGAAGTGTATATCGGCGGTAGAGATGAAGCGTTAATTACGCGTATAAAACAAGTATTAAATGAGGCAGGAATCATTATAAAGGATGCACCATCTCATATTTCTGGTAAGCAACAAGATAACTTTGTCAATTGTGGCAAGAATGGTATGGGCGTACAGTTAGAATTAACCGTAAACTTTAGGAAGCAATGTTTTATTAATAAAAAATTTAATCTAAAGGATCGAGAAGATCGTTCAAATTGGTCAACTTATTTAAAAAAATTTTCAAAAGCAATGGTTAAGGCGATTACATACCATAAATAGTTAATTGCAAATTGCTCAGAAGCAAATGTAAAAATTTTGTTAATAAACTAGCAAAAACTTAACAGTGATTTAAGATAATGGACGCTAATGTGTGGTAAATAAAAAAGTACATTTAAAAAGGAGGGGAATATATGTCTGATCGGTTTAAGTCTATGACGGAATTAATGGAGCATACAGTGGAAAATACGGATTGGATTATTCATTCTGTTGAGCGAAATAGTAATGTTATAATAACTGCAATTCATGGAGGAGCTATTGAACCCGCTACTACCGAATTGGCGGAATTAACAGCTGAGAACGGTGGTTTTGACTATTTTACTTTTAAAGCAATTAGAACAAAAGCTAATTCAGAATTACATGTGACCTCCAGACACTATGATGAACCTAAATTAATGAAAATGATTGTTAATAATCCATATGCGATCGCTATACATGGTTGTAAAGGTGAAGATGAAATTATTTATATGGGTGGTAAAGACGAGCAATTAATGGATGCAATGACGGAAGAATTTGAAAAACTAGGGATAGATGTCAGACAAGCGCCATCACATATGTCTGGTGCACATGATGACAATATTATTAATTGCTGTAAAACTGAAAAAGGTGTACAACTCGAATTAACCTCAGGAATAAGAAAAAAATTGTTTGAAAACCAACGCTATAATAAAAAAAGTAGAGAAAACAGCAGTAATTGGTCTCAGTTTATGTATGATTTTGCGGAAGCAATCATTAATGCGACTAAAAATATTGCATAATATTGAAAAGGGCAAAGAAACGAGTTATTATAGATTTATTATATCTATAATAGGAAGATGATGAATTTATGAAATTTTCAAAAGCGACTGATTATGCTTTACATGCATTGTTATTTATGATTAATAACCAAGGGGACCAAAAAAAGATTCCTGTACAAGATTTAGCATCTGTTTTAAGTGTTTCTACAACTTACTTATCAAAAGTACTGACACGTCTAGTAAAAAGCAATATCATTTCTGCTAGTAGTGGTGCTAAAGGTGGGTATCGATTAAAAAATGGTTGGGATTCAGTATCTATTTATGATGTCATTATTACGATTGATGGGGAGCAAAGTTTATTAGAGGACTCTTTTAATCACGATGAAGGTTGCCCCATTAAAGCTATCATGGAAGACGCTGAAACAACTTTGATAACAACATTGAAACAAAAGAAATTAACAAGTTTGGATAAAAAAAGAGCAAGTAAATAAATTTTAAATTTTTAATATATGTATAAATAAAAGGAATGGAGTTATAAGATGGTAGTGTTATACAAATAGTGGTGTATTTACTCAAATGATGTTTGACACCGAATCCGATTTTTTAAATAATATAGAGCTACAACTTGATGAACAAGGAAAAACCATATCGATATTTTAAGGAAAAACCAATATTAATAGGTTGTATATAGTTGGGAAGACTAAAGATAACATTCTTAGTCTATTAATCGATGCGGCTACGAATGATGGGAACATTGTAAAAAATGATGACGGCTCTTTTAGATGGAACTTATCAATAAACAAAGTTATAGAATTCTATACCTTAAGTTAATGTTTTGGTAAACTAAAGACAAGTAAATTTTAAGGGGTTGAATAAGTATGAACGATACTTTAATGAGCGTACAAATTATTCCAAAAACGACTAATGGTGAAGACGTTATACCTTATGTAGATGAAGCGATTAAAGTGATTGATGATTCTGGTTTAGAATATCGCGTTGGACCATTAGAAACAACTGTGCAAGGTGAGATGAATGAATGCTTAATATTGATTCAAAAGCTTAATGAGCGAATGGTAGAACTAGAAATACCGAGTACCATCAGTCAAGTGAAATTTTATCACGTTCCCGAAGGTATCACGATTGAAACATTAACTGGAAAATACGATGAAATCTAAGTAATTTTCAAGTTAGTTAGATATTGACTATTGATGTTATAAAGATAAAATTAAATTGTTAACTCTATAAGGTGCATCGTTAATTTAGTTAAAGTTACTAAATAATACGTAAGTACCTTATTTTTTGTGGTTGTAAGGGTAATTTTATACGAAAATATCATAATAGTAGAGCTACACTTAAAAATAATTACGAATTTTCACGATGATTTAACTATAAATTTCGTTATTGGCTAATATATATTTAAGTAAAAAGAGTTATTGTTAAATCAAAGTTGATTATTGTTTATGACTTTTGCACTTTAGTGCTAAATTTAATATAATGAAATAATGACTATAGATAAAGTTATAGAACTTTGAACGACTCGATTGTTAAACAGCGAGATAGAATCTATTTTAAAGCGTTTGTTCTTAGTTTTTATGATATAGAAAGGGTTTTGTTAGCGTGAATGAAGAACAAAGAAAGCAAACTTCTATAGATGTGTTGGCCGAACGCGATAAGAAGACAAAAGATTATAGTAAGTATTTTGAACATGTATATCAACCACCAAGTTTAAAAGAAGCACGTAAACGAGGCAAAGAAGAAATACATTATAATCGCGATTTTCAAATTGATGAAAAATATCGTGATATGGGTAAAGGGAAGACGTTTTTAATAAAAACGTATGGTTGTCAAATGAATGCACATGATACAGAAGTCATGGCAGGTATTTTAAGTGCTTTAGGTTATCAAGCAACGGAAGAAATAAATGAAGCGGATGTTATATTAATTAATACTTGTGCAATTCGTGAAAATGCAGAAAATAAAGTGTTTAGTGAGATTGGCAATTTAAAACATTTAAAAAAAGAAAAACCTGAAACAGTCATTGGTGTTTGTGGTTGTATGTCACAAGAAGAGTCAGTCGTCAATAAAATATTAAAATCATACCAAAATGTAGATATGATTTTCGGTACACATAATATACACAAATTGCCTGAAATTCTTGAAGAAGCTTATTTATCGAAAGCAATGGTAGTGGAAGTTTGGTCCAAAGAAGGCGATGTAATTGAAAATTTACCTAAGGTTAGAAAAGGCAATATAAAAGCATGGGTTAATATCATGTATGGTTGCGACAAATTCTGTACATACTGTATTGTGCCATTTACACGAGGAAAAGAGCGGAGTAGAATGCCACAAGATATCATTGATGAAGTTAGAGATTTAGCACGTCAAGGATATCAAGAAGTTACGTTATTAGGTCAAAACGTTAATTCATATGGTAAAGATATTGATGGATTGGAATATGGACTTGGCGATTTGCTTGAAGATATTTCAAAAATAGATATTCCAAGAGTACGTTTCACTACGAGTCACCCATGGGATTTTACTGATCGTATGATAGAAGTGATTGCTAACGGTGGGAACATTGTGCCACACGTTCATCTGCCTGTACAATCAGGAAATAATGCTGTACTTAAAATTATGGGACGTAAATATACAAGAGAAAGTTATTTAGATTTAGTAGATCGTATTAAGTCTAAAATACCTGATGTTGCTTTAACAACAGATATTATTGTAGGTTATCCAAACGAAACAGCAGAACAATTTGAAGAAACATTAACGCTATACGATGAAGTAGCATTTGAACATGCGTATACGTATATCTATTCACAAAGAGATGGCACGCCAGCGGCTAAAATGGAAGATAATGTGCCTTTAGAGGAAAAAAAGGCTAGACTACAACAGTTAAATAAAAAAGTAGCTTATTATTCTGAACAAGCTATGACACAATATGAAGGAAAAACGGTTCAAGTTCTATGTGAAGGTGCTAGTAAGAAAGACGATACTGTACTTGCTGGTTATACAAATAAAAATAAACTTGTTAATTTTAAGGCACCCAAAGAAATGATTGGAAAAATTGTTGATGTAAAAGTTGATGAAGCAAAACAATTTTCATTAAATGGTACATTTTTAGGAGTTAGTGAAAAAGCAGTGGTGACACAATAATGTATGAAAGAGATGAAATATTAGCTGACGCAGATAAACTCAGCCAACGTATTCAATCATTAGACACTGTCAAAGAATATCAAGCGATTGAACAGCAAATTCATCGTAATAAAAATATTGAGACACGCATGAAAGACTTAAAAAAAACACAGAAACAGTCTGTTAATTTACAAAATTATGGTAAACATCAGGCGTTACGTCAATCTGAAGATAAAATTCAAGATATTGAGCAAAATATCAATGTTATACCTATTGTTGAAGAATTTAGAGAATCACAAGCAGAAGCAAATGACTTATTACAAATGATGATTAGTACGATGTCAAATCGTTTAAATGAAATTCAACAAGATAAAGATTAATACGTAATCCACTTGTAGAAAGGAAATGAACAATATGAAAACAAGAAAATTAACACTGACTGCGATATTGATTGCTATTAATGTAGTGTTAAGTAGCATTGTTGTTATACCTTTAGGGCCTATTAAAGCGGCACCTATTCAACATTTAATCAATGTTATATGCGCGGTATTTGTGGGGCCTTGGTTTGGTTTGGCACAAGCGTTTATATCTTCGTTGTTAAGAATGCTATTTGGCACAGGTAGTTTCTTTGCATTTCCTGGAAGTATGGTTGGCGTATTATTAGCAAGTGGATTTTACTACTATCGAAAACATATTTTTATGGCAGCAGTAGGTGAAGTTATAGGTACAGGTATCATTGGTAGTATCATGTGCATACCATTAGCTTGGGTGTTAGGTTTTGCTAACTTTGCTGTAAAGCCTTTAATGATAGCTTTTATTGCATCAAGTGTGATTGGTGCAATGATTAGTTACATCATTTTAATGGTTATGAAAAGAAAAGGTATTTTAAAACGCTTTTTATAAATATGTAAATATTAAAAGGTTAAGTTTCATTACTTTTAACATATAAAAGAATTAATTATAATGTAGATTTGTAATTAACTATTTGTATGTGCAAATGAGACTTAATCTTTTTTATTTTATAAATATTATTTATCAATCAGTGAATTAATAAAGTTTTTATATCAATCTGCCCCTGTAAGCATAAGCGTAAAAACTAAAGTTATGTTAAAATTTAAGAGTTAATTAGACAATAAAATATCGGGAATATGATTTGAAAGTAAAAAAAGATATAGTGCTAAAATCCCTGATATAAAGCTAAAATATCAATCAGATGAACAATTGAGAAGTCATCTGATTTAATGATTTTCCATACATAAGTAATGATTTATTTAATGTATTTTAAATTATAGTGAGAAACTAATAGAAGGATTGTGAAAGATTAAATGACTAACCAAACGCCAATGATGCAGCAGTATTTAAAAATAAAATCACAATATCAAGATTGTTTATTATTTTTTAGATTAGGCGATTTTTATGAAATGTTTTTTGAAGATGCGAAAGAAGCATCTAGAGTTCTAGAAATAACTTTAACGAAGCGAGATGCTAAGAAAGAGAATCCCATTCCTATGTGTGGTGTACCTTACCATTCAGCAGATGGCTATATCGAAACATTAATTAATAACGGATATAAAGTTGCGATTTGCGAACAAATGGAAGACCCTAGACAAACAAAAGGAATGGTAAAACGTGAAGTAGTTAGAATCGTTACGCCAGGTACGGTTATGGATCAAGGCGGCGTAGATGAAAAACAAAACAATTATATTTTGAGCTTTGTACATTTAAATGATTGTTATGCACTAAGTTATTGTGATGTGTCTACTGGAGAACTTAAAGTAACATCTTTTAACGATCAAGCTACATTAATTAATGAAATAACAACAATTAATCCAAATGAAATCGTGGTAAATGCGCATATAGATGAGGAATTAAAACGTCAAATTAGTTTGACTACTGAAACAATTACAGTATTGAATGAAATATCAAATGCAGAATATGCAGTTAATACAAGTAATGATCAATCTTTATATAATGCAACTCAGTTATTACTTGATTATATTTTCCATACGCAAAAGCGAGATCTATCTCATATAGAAACTGTTGTAAAATATGAAGCAGTAGATTTTATGAAAATGGACTTTTATGCAAAACGTAATTTAGAATTGACAGAAAGCATACGTCTAAAAAGTAAAAAAGGAACATTGCTATGGTTGATGGATGAAACTAAAACGCCTATGGGTGCAAGAAGATTAAAACAGTGGATTGATAGACCGTTAATCCATAAAAATCAAATTGAATCTCGACTAGATACAGTTGAGCAATTTATTGACTTTTTTATAGAGAGAGACACTTTGAGGCAACATCTTAATCAAGTATATGATATCGAGCGTTTAGTCGGCCGTGTAAGTTATGGGAATGTAAATGCTAGAGATTTAATTCAGTTAAAACATTCCATTTCTGAGATACCCAATATTAAACAATTATTAGATGGTTTAGATACAGAAACCACTGAACAATTTAAAGCACTTGAACCTTTAGATGAATTGTTAACATTATTAGAAAATAGTTTGAAAGAAGAACCACCCATCTCTGTTAAAGAAGGTGGATTATTCAAAAAAGGGTTTAATCAGGAGCTTGATGAGTATTTAGAAGCATCGAAGAATGGTAAATCTTGGTTGGCTGAATTACAGACAAAGGAACGTCAACGCACTGGTATTAAATCACTGAAGATTAGTTTTAACAAAGTCTTTGGATATTTTATTGAAATTACAAGAGCCAATTTGCAAGGTTTTGATCCTTCTGCATATGGTTATCATCGTAAACAAACTTTATCAAATGCAGAACGATTTATTACGGATGAATTAAAAGAAAAAGAAGATATTATTTTAGGTGCTGAAGATAAAGCGATTGAATTAGAATATCAATTATTTGTGCAATTGAGAGAGCAAATAAAAACGTATACAGAGCGTTTGCAAAAACAAGCGAAAATTATTTCTGAATTGGATTGTTTACAAAGTTTTGCAGAAATAGCTCAAAAATACAATTATGCAAGACCTGCATTTAGTGAAGACAAAACACTTAAATTAACAAATTCGAGACATCCAGTTGTAGAACGTGTCATGGATCACAACGACTACGTGCCAAATGATTGTAAATTAGATCAAGATACGTTTATTTATTTAATCACAGGACCTAATATGTCAGGGAAATCTACTTATATGAGACAAGTTGCAATCATAAGTATTATGGCACAAATGGGCGCATACGTACCTTGTGAAGCAGCTGTATTACCAGTTTTTGATCAAATATTTACAAGAATTGGAGCTGCAGATGATTTAGTTTCTGGTAAAAGTACATTTATGGTTGAAATGTTGGAAGCACAAAAAGCACTTGCTAATGCTACAGAAGATAGTTTGATTATTTTTGATGAAATAGGTAGAGGTACCTCTACTTATGATGGATTGGCTTTGGCACAATCTATGATTGAATTTGTTGCACATACTTCTCATGCCAAAACATTATTCTCCACACATTATCACGAATTAACAACATTAGATCAGTCGTTGTCTTCGTTGAAAAATGTTCATGTTGCAGCAAATGAATACAAAGGTGAACTTATCTTCTTACATAAAGTTAAAGATGGGGCTGTCGATGATAGCTATGGTATCCAAGTTGCGAAGTTAGCACATTTACCAGAAGCAGTTATCTCACGCGCACAAGTAATTCTAGATGCATTTGAACAAAATAATAATCAAGAACAAACGACTAAGGAAATAGTTAATGTTAATAAAGCAGGTGTGGAAGCACAATCTATAGAAAAACCAATCGTAGCAGAAAATGATTACAACTATAGCGGTGACAAGCAAGAACATAACAGCTACCAATTTGAACAAGCAGCTTTTGATTTGTTTGATTATCCAGCAGCACAAAGTGAAATAGAGAATGAAATCAAGCAATTAAATTTATCGAATATGACACCGATAGAAGCCCTAGTAAAACTTAGTGAATTACAGAATCAGTTAAAGTAGAGGTGAGGTCATTCAATGGGTAAAATAAAAGAATTACAGACATCCTTAGCAAATAAAATAGCAGCTGGTGAAGTAGTGGAAAGACCTGGATCAGTTGTGAAAGAACTATTAGAAAATGCAATTGATGCACAAGCAACAGAAATAAATATAGAGGTTGAACAATCAGGCGTCGCTTCTATACGTGTTGTTGACAACGGTACTGGTATTGAAATCGATGATTTAGATTTAGTATTTCATCGTCACGCAACAAGCAAATTGGATGCAGATGATGATCTGTTCCATATTCGTACGTTAGGCTTTCGTGGCGAGGCATTAGCTAGTATTTCATCAGTTTCTAAGGTGACATTAAAAACATGCACAGATAATCAAGAAGGCCAAGAAATATATGTAGAAAATGGCGAGGTTTTAAATCGAAAACCAGCTAAAGCAAAAAGAGGCACAGATATATTAGTGGAGTCACTATTTTATAATACGCCAGCACGATTAAAATATATTAAGAGCCTATATACCGAACTAGGTAAGATAACAGATATAGTAAATCGTATGGCCATGAGTCATCCTGATATACGTATCTCACTTGTGTCTGATGGTAAAACAATAATAAAAACAAATGGATCTGGTAGAACAAATGAAGTAATGGCTGAAATTTATGGTATGAAAATTGCTAAAGACTTAGTACATGTTACAGGGGATACAAGTGATTATCATTTAGATGCTTATTTTGCGAAACCTGAACATTCTAGAAGTAATAAGCATTATATTTCTATCTTTATTAACGGAAGATATATTAAGAATTTCTTGTTAAATAAAGCGATTTTAGAAGGTTATCATACTTTATTAATGGTTGGTCGTTACCCAATATGTTATATCAACATTGAAATGGACCCGATATTGGTAGATGTCAATGTTCATCCAACTAAATTAGAGGTAAGGTTATCAAAAGAAGACCAGCTTTTTGAGTTAATCGTTAACAAAATTCGTGAAGCTTTTAAAGATCGTATTTTAATTCCTCAAAATGATATGGATAAAATGACGAAGAAAAACAAGGTATTAAACCAATTTGAACAACAGAAAATGGATTTTGAAAAACGCCAACAGCAAAATAATTTTGAGCAAAATATTGAACGAACAACTGATTCAAACATGCATAATGAAAATGACACAAGTGTTGAAAATGAAGCATCTTATATAAATCCACACGATGATGCACAAAATCGTATTCAAGAATCACATAATGATTATAAGCAAATACAAAATGAACTACTTTATGATTTAGAAACAACAAATAGTGATTCTACTGATAATGAAGTCTCAGTTGAAGATAATAGTGATAATGATATTAAAGGTCGTATGAGTGCTTCACCAACTCGTCGAATACCCTACATGGAAATTGTTGGACAAGTACATGGTACCTACATTATCGCTCAAAATGAAAATGGTATGTTTATGATTGACCAACACGCAGCTCAAGAAAGAATAAAGTATGAATATTTCAGAGAAAAAATTGGTGATGTTGTAAATGAAAGTCAAAATTTATTAATACCGTTGACTTTCCACTTCTCAAAAGATGAATTAATGATTATTAATCAGTACAAAGATGAATTAGATAAGGTAGGCGTGCATTTAGAACCGTTTGGTGGACATGATTATATTGTAGATAGCTATCCTGTATGGTTTCCAAAAGAAGAAGCAGAAGAAATCATCAAAGATATGATTGAATATGTATTAGAACATAAAAAAGTCGACGTTAAAAAAATTCGTGAAGAAGCTGCGATTATGATGAGTTGTAAAAAATCAATTAAGGCTAACCACTATCTAAAAAATAATGAAATGGCAGATTTAGTCAATCAGTTGAGAGAGACTGAAGATCCATTCACATGTCCGCATGGAAGACCCATTATTATAAATTTCTCAAATTATGAATTAGAACGTCTATTTAAACGTATTGTCTAAGGAGGAATTCATGTTGAAACCGCATATTTTACCTGCAGTTCGCTCTATGAAAGATTTAGAAAAATTAACGATGACAGATTATAAGGAATGTGTCATGTTAGATGCGCATATTGGGCATGTTAAAAGTATCATGGGTCTATTAAACAAGAATAATATTGAAACATACATGCATATCGATTTAATCAAAGGTATGAGCCATGATGAATTTGCGTGTGAATACATTATTCAAAATTATCATCCTAAAGGCATCGTTTCAACCAAGACAAAAGTAATTAACAAAGCAAAATCATTAAATACGACAACTGTGTTCAGAGTATTTGTATTAGATAGCCATGCATTATCTAGAAGTATTGAATTGATTAAGCGTGTAGAACCAGATTTTGTGGAAGTTTTACCAGGAGTTGCTACAAAAGCCATACGTATCATTAACGAAGAAACGAATACTGCTGTAATTGCAGGTGGACTTATTAATAGTAAAGAAGAAGTAGACATTGCAGTTTCAAATGGTGCGAAATATATTACAACAAGCGATCGCTCGTTATGGTAATCTAATCAGTTGATATAACAAAATCAATAAAAATTAAGTATTTTGATATCATCAATATATTTACGAACAAGCGCTGTGAAAGCGTATAGGAGCTGTTGATAATGATAAAGCCAATGCAATTAAATGAGGGAGACACTGTGGCGATTGTGTCTCTTTCTTCAGGTTTAGCAGGTGAAAGTGATATATTATGGCGAACACGACAGGGCATTCATCGTTTGGAAAGTGAGTTTGGTTTAAAGGTCAAAGTAATGCCCCATGCACTCAAAGGTGTAACGTTTATTCACAATCACCCAGAATGTAGAGCAAAAGATTTAAATGATGCAGTAAAAGATCCAGAAGTTAAAGCGATTATTAGTTGTATTGGAGGAGAAGATGCGATACGCATTCTACCTTATGTAGATTTGCAGGCAATTGCAACAAATCCTAAAATATTCAGTGGTTATTCAGATACAACTACTGTACATTTGATGTTTTATAAAATGGGAATAGTTAGTTTTTATGGACAGGCATTACTTACTGATTTTGCAGAAAATATTGCAATGGATTCGTATACTGTAGAGAATATTAACAAGTGTTGGTTTAATACAAATAAAATTGGAAGAATAGAACCAGCTTTTTTATACGGCCATTTGGATTAAAATGGGCTATAAAAAATAAAAACAGATGTAGGCCTGAAATAGTCCAAAATGGATACGAAATATTAAAGGGTAATAAAAAAGTAAGCGGCCATCTTTTAGGTGGGAACCTAGAAACCTTTGTTGACTTACGTCATACTTCAATATTTCCTGAAATTGATGCTTTTAATGGGGCAATATTATTTTTAGAAACATCAGAAGACACACCAACACCGGAAATGTTTGCTGACTATTTAGAGCAATTGTTGAAGCATGGTATTTTAAATCGTCTGAATGGCATGATTTTTGGCAAGCCTTTTAACAATGTATATTATGAAAATTATAAAAAAGAAATATTAAAAATAATTAAAAAATGCAATAATCCTAAAATGGTCGTTTTTTATAATTTATCATTTGGTCACAATGAACCAAAACATGCGATTCCTTATGGGTTGATGGCACAAATTGATCTATTAACTGGTCAGTTTAGTATCGATGAAAACAGTGTAGTATCCACTTAAGTTGTGACAACTTTTCTACAAAAACATTTGACAACGCTTACAACAACGGTGTAAGATAAAATCAAGTTAATATTTAGAACAGAGATGGGAGATTTCTACAGTAATTAAACCGGTGGTTCACAACTGGATATAATTGTAGGGGTCTCCCTGTCTTATTTTAGGAGGAGTCTTTATGAGTGAATATTTTGCTGAATTTTTGGGAACAGCAATACTTGTACTATTTGGGGGAGGCGTTGTTGCAAACGTCAACTTGAAAAGAAGTAATGGGAATGGCGCAGATTGGATCGTTATTGCTACAGGTTGGGGATTAGCAGTTACTATGGGAGTGTACGCAGTAGGTAATATATCAGGTGCACATTTAAATCCTGCAGTGACTTTAGCGTTTGCAATGGATGGCGCGATTAATTGGTCTATGGTACCTGGTTATATCATCTGTCAAATCCTTGGTGGTATTGTTGGTGGTGCATTAGTTTGGCTAATGTATTTAGCTCAATGGAAAGCAACAGAAGATCAAGGTACAAAATTAGCTGTATTTTCTACAGCTCCTGCCATTAAGAACTATTTTGCAAACTTCATGAGTGAAATTATTGGCACAGCTATTTTAACAATGGGACTTTTATTCATCGGTATGAATAAAATTGCTGATGGACTAAATCCATTAATTGTCGGTAGTTTGATCGTTGCAATTGGTTTAAGTCTAGGTGGTCCAACAGGTTATGCAATTAACCCCGCGCGTGATTTAGGTCCGCGTATTGCACATGCAATTCTACCAATCTCAGGCAAAGGCGATTCTAATTGGTCCTATGCAATTGTACCAGTGTTAGGCCCTGTGACTGGCGGTATGATTGGTGCGGTGATTTATAGATTATTTTATAAAGGTGCATTTGATACAATGTCAGTGGTTGCAATCGTATTATTAATCATCACACTTATTTTAGGTCTCGTATTAAATAAAGCGAAAAACGCTAAAGGTATTGAATCAATATATTAATTACGTTTAATTTATTTGTATTTACGTTAAAATATAACTAGATATTATTATCATTGTATTAATATAAAATTATTAGTTGAGTGAACTAATAAAAAAAGGGTACAGAAAAGTATGTATATCAATGTGAATTACATATGTAATTCGTGATGAACATTAGAAGAGGGAGCTAATAATTATGGAAAAATATATTTTGTCAATCGACCAAGGCACTACGAGTTCTAGAGCAATTCTTTTTGATCAAGACGGAAAAATCAAAGGTGTTGCACAACGTGAATTCAAACAATATTTTCCAAAATCAGGCTGGGTAGAGCATGATGCTAATGAAATTTGGACATCTGTTTTAGCTGTTATGGCTGAAGTTTTAAATGAAGAAAACGTTGGTGCAGATCAAATTGCTGGTATTGGTATTACAAACCAACGTGAAACTACGGTAGTGTGGGATAAGAAAACATCAAGACCGGTATATCATGCAATTGTTTGGCAATCACGTCAAACACAAGGCATCTGCCAAGAATTAAAAGAACAAGGCTTAGAAGATAAATTCAGAGAAAAAACAGGTCTCTTATTAGATCCGTATTTCGCTGGGACAAAAGTTAAATGGATTCTTGATAATGTAGAAGGTGCAAGAGAAAAAGCTGATAATGGAGATTTATTATTCGGTACCATTGATTCATGGTTAGTGTGGAAATTATCTGGTGGCAAAGCACATATTACAGACTATACAAATGCCAGTCGTACATTGATTTATAATATCCATGATTTAGAATGGGATCAAGAATTATTGGATATATTAGAAATTCCAAACACTATGTTACCTGAAGTTAAAGAATCTAGTGAAGTTTATGCAAATACCATTGATTATCATTTCTTTGGACAAGAAGTACCAATTGCTGGTATTGCAGGTGACCAACAAGCAGCATTATTTGGTCAAGCTTGTTTTGAACGCGGAGATGTAAAAAACACTTACGGTACAGGTGGCTTTATGCTGATGAATACAGGTGAAGAAGCTGTAGCATCTAAAAGTGGTTTGTTAACAACCATCGCTTATGGGTTAGATGGAAAAGTTAATTATGCACTTGAAGGTTCTATCTTTGTTTCAGGTTCTGCTATTCAATGGCTACGAGATGGATTAAGAATGATTAATTCTGCACCACAATCAGAAAATTACGCAGAACGTGTAGAATCTACAGAAGGTGTTTACGTTGTGCCTGCATTCGTAGGCTTAGGAACACCATATTGGGATGCAGATGCACGTGGAGCAATCTTTGGTTTAACGCGTGGTACTGAAAAAGAACACTTTATCCGTGCTACATTAGAGTCACTGTGTTACCAAACGCGTGATGTACTTGAAGCAATGGAAAAAGATTCTGATATTACAGTGAATAACCTGCGTGTTGATGGTGGTGCTGTTAAAAATAACTTTATTATGCAATTCCAATCTGATTTATTAAATGTGAGCGTTGAACGTCCAGAAATTAATGAAACAACAGCTTTAGGAGCTGCTTATTTAGCTGGTTTAGCTGTAGGTTTCTGGGATAATAAAGATGAAATTGCTAACCGTTGGAAACTAGAAAAAGAATTTAATCCAGATATGGAAGAAAAAGAAAGAAACAAATTATACAAAGGCTGGAAAAAAGCTGTAGAAGCAACGCAAGTCTTTAAGTTAGACGATGAATAAAAGAATTAGACTTATCTAAGTTTCTTGTGCTATAATAATGGTAAGTTAATATTATCGAGATGAGAATTGAGAGACACTGTTCGTACAATTATATATGTATGGGATAGGTCTCTCTTTTTTTATTACTACTAGGAGGCGCTAGATTTTATGAGTTTATCAACTTTGAAAAGAGAACAAATTAAAAAAGATTTAAAAAATGATACTTTTGATGTTGTCATTATTGGTGGAGGTATTACTGGTGCAGGTATTGCATTAGATGCAACACAAAGAGGTATGAAAGTCGCGTTAGTAGAAATGCAAGACTTTGCACAAGGTACAAGTTCACGTTCAACAAAATTAGTTCATGGTGGTTTACGTTACTTGAAACAATTGCAGGTGGGCGTCGTAGCAGAAACTGGTCGTGAGCGTGCAATTGTATATGAAAATGGGCCTCATGTAACGACACCAGAGCGTATGCTATTGCCAATGCATAAAGGTGGTTCAATGGGTAAATTCACCACAGCTATTGGTTTAACAATGTATGACAGACTAGCAGGCGTAAAAAAATCAGAACGTAAAACAATGTTAAATGCTAAAGAAACGTTAGCAAAAGAGCCACTTGTTAAAAAATCAGGCTTAAAAGGCGGCGGATCTTACGTTGAATATCGTACTGACGATGCGCGTTTAACAATTGAAGTTATGAAACGTGCAGCTGAAAAAGGCGCAACAGTAATTAACCATACGAAATCAGTACATTTCACATATGATTCAAATGAAAAGGTAAATGGTATCCAAGCTGAAGACCAAATTACTGGCGAAACTTACCCAATTAAGGCTAAAAAAGTAATCAATGCGAGTGGACCATGGGTAGACGAAGTGCGCAGTGGCGATTATGCACGTAATAACAAACAATTGCGCTTAACAAAAGGTGTTCATATTGTTATAGATCAATCGAAATTCCCATTAGGACAAGCAGTATATTTTGATACTGAAAAAGATGGACGTATGATTTTTGCGATTCCTCGTGAAGGCAAAGCATATGTAGGTACAACAGATACGTTTTACGATAATGATAAAACGTCACCATTAGCAACACAAGAAGATAGAGATTATTTAATCGACGCAATCAACTATATGTTCCCAGATGTAAATGTAGCAGATGAAGACATTGAATCATCATGGGCTGGCGTGAGACCACTGATTTTAGAAGAAGGTAAGGATCCTTCAGAAATTTCACGTAAAGATGAAGTGTGGGAAGGTAAGTCTGGTTTGCTCACGATTGCTGGTGGTAAATTAACTGGTTATCGTCATATGGCATTAGAAATTGTGGACTTATTATCTAAACGCTTAAAATCAGAGTACGGTTTAAAATTTGATAAATGTGCTACAAAACACTTACCAATTTCTGGTGGAGATGTTGGTGGTAGTGCAAACTTTGATAACTTTATTGATAAAAAAGTTGAAGATGCCAAAGCTTATCAAATAGATGATGCAACAGCACGTCATTTTGCAACGAAATATGGTTCGAATGTAGAAGAATTGTTCAAAATTGCTCAAACAGCACAATATCAAGAGTCTGGTTTACCATTAGATATTTATACAGAATTGATTTATTCTATTCAAAATGAAATGGTTCATCGTCCAACAGATTTCTTTATTCGTCGTACGGGTAAACTTTATTTCAAAATAGATGATGTTCTAAATTATAAAGATCAAGTGATTAATGTAATGGCTGAATTACTTGGCTATACAGATGTTCAAAAAGACTTGTTTACAAAAGAACTTCAAATAGCAATTGATGAAGCACAAACGGGTAATAACCAACCTGCAGTTAAAGAATAAATTTGAATGTTGTACGAATCTATCATTGAATGCTCATGTATATGGGTTAGTGGATTCCAACTATGAATAATAATTTCTCCCCTTCAAAGTAGACATTAAAAAATGTAAGCTTTGGAGGGGGTTTTTATATCTGAGATGTATAAAGTGACACAGAGTTTTTTAGTAAGCTTTAAATATATAATGCATTTATTTTACTAATAATAGCGTTGTAAAATGTAATAAAGCTTAATAGCATTGTATTTGAAAACAGTGTATTTTGAAGGTATATTGTATAATGTATGATGAATGAAACGAAACGTGGTTTGGGGGTAAAACATGAGTGGAAATGAGTTTAAAATCACTGTTGCAGATGGGACAACTTTAGAAGTGAAATTGAATAAGGCAAAAAAAGATACGATTGGTGTTATTCACTTACTTCATGGCATGGCGGAACATATGGATAGATATGATGCGCTTGTTGAATCATTAAATCAACAAGGATATGACGTACTGCGACACAACCATAGAGGGCATGGTAAAGATATAGAATCATACGAACGCGGGCACATTGATAGTATGGAACAAGTAGCTGATGATACTTTTGAAATTGCACAGACGTTGTATTCTGATTCTGTGCACACGCCATATATTATATTAGGACATTCTATGGGTTCTATTATCGCTAGAATTTTCACACAAAAATATTCTGATGTTGCACAAGGTATGATTTTATCAGGAACAATGCAGTACCCTAAATATCTAGGGAAACTCGTACAAATAGTTTTAAAACTTATCACTTTAATCACTGGAAAAAGACGGCGTTTAAAATGGTTAAACCAAATAATGTATAAAACCTTTAATAAAAATATAAAAAATAATAAATCGAAAAATGATTGGTTATCCAGTGATGAGCAAGAAGTAGAAAAATTTGAAAAAGATCCTTATACTGGATTTTTAGTTTCAAATCAATTGATTTTTGAAACAGTAAAATATATGTTACAGACAAGTAAATTAAAAAATATAAAAAAAATGAAATCAGACATACCCATTTTACTTATTTCTGGAAAAGATGATGCGATAGGTAATTATGGCAAAGGGATTAGACATTTAGGGAAATTATATAAAAAAGGTAATATTCAACATATCACAGTACATTTATACAAAAATAAAAGACATGAAGTGTTATTTGAAAAAGATGCAACGACTACATGGCAACATATGTACGATTGGATAGAAAGACAAATTTTAAAAAAATATAACAGAGCAGATAAAGCATAGAGAGAGTTGATATAAGTGCAAAGTGATAAACCATTCATCATTGCATTAGTTGGTCCAACAGCTGTTGGTAAAACAGAATTAAGCATTGAATTGGCAAAAAAATTTAATGGTGAAATAATTAGTGGAGATTCCATACAAGTATATAAGTATATGGATATTGGAACAGCAAAAATAAAGCAAGAAGAGATGGCTAATATACCTCATCATATGATAGATATTTTGGAACCTGATGAAACTTTTTCTGCATATGATTTTAAAAATAGAGCTCAAAATTTAATTAATGAAATCACGGATAGAAATCATGTGCCTATCATAGTTGGTGGCACAGGTCTGTATATCCAATCATTAATCTATAATTATGCCTTCGAGGATGAAACGATATCTGAGGCACAACAAATTAAAGTCGACCAGACACTAAACGAACTAGATTCATTAACAAATGAAGCGTTGCATGATTATTTATCGTCTATAGATAAGGTTTCAGCTGATAATATACACCCAAATAACCGAAAAAGAGTTCGAAGAGCCATTGAATATTATTTAAAAACAAAAAAACTTTTAAGTTCACGCAAGAAAAACCAACAATATACAGAAAATTATGATACATTATTAATAGGGATAGAAATGTCACGCGAAACTTTATATCAAAGAATTAATAAACGTGTAGATATAATGTTGGAACGCGGATTACTAAATGAAGTGAAACAACTCGTTGAAGATGGTTTTGAAACTTGTCAAAGTATGCAAGCTATCGGATATAAAGAGATGTTACCTGTAATTAAAAATGAGGCTAGTCTAGCCGAAGCAACAAATAAATTGAAAAAGCATTCTAGAAATTATGCTAAAAGACAAATGACTTGGTTCAAAAACAAGCTCGACGTAGTATGGTTAGATAGAGAGAAAATGTCACTTTCATTGATGTTAGATGAAGTTTCAGTCCAAATAAAGAAAAGGAGAACATAACATGAATACAACAGAAAACATCCAAGATAAATTCCTAGGACAATTTAAGCCTGATCAAACGAAAGTTATCGTATTTTTAGTAAACGGTTTTCAAATGAAGGGCATTATTGAAGATTATGATGACAATTTAGTTTGTTTATTAACACAAGGAAAGCAACATCTTATTTATAAGCATGCTATCAGTACATTCACACTTGATGATGCAGTAGAAGAAGCATAATATTAAAACAATTTATTTTTGCATACTTTAAATGAAAAAAAGCTACACTTTGATATAAATTATCAAGTGTAGCTTCAGACTGTCGACAAAGTCTCTGACTTTATTGGCAGTTTTTTTTATGTACGCTTTCCGCGGGCACTGCCTTAGCCTGTAGTCTTCGACTAGTGCTATTCCCGCAGGAGTCGGCATACATCACTGCCAATATTACACTAAAATATTATAATATATGTAAATTAAGCAATAGTGGTGTTTATTATGATGAATAAATCAATTGATAAAAGTGCTCAATATGAAATGATTTCTCTCTCTGAATTAGTCCTTAATAATTATTGATTACGTAGAGTCGATGCGATGTTAGATTTAAATTATGTATATGAACTTGTCTAAGACAAATATTGTCTTGATAATGGTAAATCATCAATAGATCCAGTTATTTTAGTAAAAATTATACAAGTCTTTTTCATGATACAGAATTATTGAACAAATACTTTAGAAAATACTCAAAATAGCTGTCAAAAATAACGATATAAATAAAAATAGACAAACCCTACGCATTAATTTGCGCAAAGTTTGTCTACGTTCTGAAGCTACATTTTGATATAAATTATCAATTATAGCTTTCTTATTGTATTATTATTTTATTTATAATAGCGCTTCAATATCTGCTTCAATTTGACTTGGTTTTTTTTGTGGTGCGTAACGATTGGTTACTTTACCTTCTCTATCAATTAAAAATTTAGTGAAATTCCATTTGATTTTTTCATTGAAAAATCCATTTTGTTGTTCTGTTAGGAATTGGTATAATGGGTGTTGATTTTCTCCTTTGACATCAATCTTTTCGTGCATTGGGAAAGACACGCCATAGTTAATTTTACAGTTTTGCGTAGCTTCTTCACCAGTGCCTGGTTCTTGACCTCCAAATTGATTACAAGGAAAACCTAGTACAACAAATCCTTGATCTTTATAGTCGTCGTATAAATGTTGTAATCCTTCAAATTGTGGTGTGAAGCCACATTCACTAGCAGTATTAACAATTAGCAACACTTTGTTTTTATATTCTTCTAATTTGTATGTTTCACCATTTGATTTTTGAACTTCTATATCGTATATAGTCATATAGCGTCACCTCTTATTAATAATTTAACATAATTTGAGAAGATAGTCTTTATATAAACACTATGATAAAATAGCAAAGAAAACTTTGAAAGAGGTGCATGTTATGAGCCAACAAACACATACGACTAAAAAGAAATTAGAATCAGCAATTTTAGTTGGAGTACAAGCTCAAACCGATGAAGTGTTTGATTTTGAATCAACAATGGAAGAATTAGCTTCATTGTCTGAAACATGCCAATTAAATGTACAAGCTGAATTTACTCAGAACAGACAGCATTTTGATAATAAATACTACGTTGGAAAAGGTAAGTTAGAAGAAATTAAAGCATACGTAGAAATGAATGAAATAGATGTAGTAGTTGCTAATGATGAATTGACAACGGCACAGTCAAAAACATTAAATGGTAATTTGAATGTTAAAATTATCGATAGAACGCAACTGATTTTAGAAATTTTTGCACTTCGAGCACGAAGTAAAGAAGGTAAGTTACAAGTAGAATTAGCGCAATTAGATTACTTATTACCAAGACTCCAAGGACATGGGCGTAGTTTATCAAGATTAGGCGGAGGCATTGGAACCAGAGGTCCTGGTGAAACTAAATTAGAAATGGACCGTCGTCATATTAGAACACGCATGAATGAAATCAAACATCAATTAGAAACAGTAGTTGAACATCGCGAGCGTTATCGTAATAAACGTGAGAAAAATAATGTGTTTCAAGTAGCGCTAATTGGTTATACAAACGCAGGTAAATCATCTTGGTTTAATGCATTAGCTAATGAAGCTACCTATGAGAAGAATTTGCTTTTTGCTACGCTAGATCCTAAGACAAGACAAATTCAAATTAATGATGGATTTAATTTAATCATATCTGATACAGTTGGTTTTATTCAAAAACTACCAACTACACTTATCGCTGCGTTTAAATCGACTTTAGAAGAAGCAAAAGGTGCAGATTTGTTGTTACATGTCGTAGATGCGAGTCATCCTGAATACCGTGTTCAGTATGATACAGTTAACCAAATCATAGGTGATTTAGACATGGGGCATATTCCACAAGCTATTATTTTTAATAAAAAAGATTTACATGAAGGTACTGTCCCGACTACTAATTTACCATCAATATTTGTTTCAAGTAAAAATGAAGCAGATGAAGAAAAAGTGAAGCAATTACTTATCGAGCAAGTAAAATTAGCTTTAACTATTTATGAAGAAAAAGTACCAAGTGCTGATGCAGATAGATTATATTTTTTAAAACAGCATACACTTGTCACTGAAATTAAATTTAATGAAACAGATGCAACATATACTGTAAAAGGTTTTAAAAAAGAATAGGAAGAAGAATTACGATGAAAAATACGAAACAATTAATAGCTGAAACAGAAGCAAAACTAGAACCATATTTTAAAAAAATAGAAGAAATCGCTTATATCAATCAAGAAAAAGTGTTAGATGCATTCCATGCTGTTAAAGTAGCTGAAAGTGACTTACTGGGAACAACGGGTTATGGTTATGATGATATAGGTCGAGATCATTTAGAAGCGGTTTATGCACATGCATTTAAGGCAGAAGACGCATTAGTACGTCCGCAAATTATTTCTGGCACACATGCGATCACGATTGCATTACAAAGTACTTTGAAATATGGGGATGAGTTATTATATATCACTGGTGATCCTTACGATACGTTATTAGAAGTGATAGGTATCAATGGTAATGGCATAGAAAGTTTAAAAGAACACGGGATACTATATAATAAGGTTGACTTAAAGCATGGTGAAATTGATATTGATAAAGTATTAACTAAAATATCAACGCAAACTAAGGTGATTGCTATACAGCGTTCGAAAGGTTATGATCAACGGCCATCCATAGATTTAACAAACATAGAAAATGCGATTCAACAAATAAAGGCCCAATACCCTGAAATCATCATTTTTGTAGATAATTGTTATGGTGAATTTGTTGAAGAACGTGAACCTATAGAATGTGGCGCTGATTTAATGGCAGGTTCATTAATTAAAAACCCAGGTGGCGGTTTAGCTAAAATTGGTGGTTATATCGTAGGTAATGAAACATTGATAGAAAGATGTGGATACCGTTTAACTGCGCCAGGAATTGGTAAAGAAGCCGGTGCCTCTCTGTATTCATTGCAAGAAATGTACCAAGGGTTTTTCTTAGCGCCTCATGTGGTTAGTCAGAGTTTGAAAGGTGCATTATTTACGAGTTTATTATTAGAAAAAATGAATATGCAGACCTCACCAAGATTTGATGTGCCTAGAACAGATTTGATTCAAACGGTCACTTTTGATACAAAAGAACAGATGATTCAATTTTGTCAAAGTATTCAAGCAGCTTCCCCAATTAACGCACATTTTAGTCCTGAACCATCTTATATGCCAGGCTATGAAGATGATGTCATTATGGCTGCCGGAACTTTTATTCAAGGTTCTTCAATTGAATTATCAGCGGATGGTCCAATTAGACCTCCATATGAAGCATATATACAAGGCGGCTTAACGTATGAACACATTAAGTTAGCAGTAACAAGAGCTGTTGAAAAGTTATTTTAATAACCTGAAAGAGATGCCACATTGAATTGCATTTATTGCTATATCAAATAGCAAATTGTAATGTATATGTGGCTTTTTTAATTAAATTAAAAAATTTCGGAAAATTCAGCGATTAAATTGAATAAAACTGTTATAAAACTAGTAAAATCAATAGTTTGAAGTATATGTTAGAAAACCTGACATATTTTTGAATTACTTCAGTAATTATGCTAAATTAAATACAAGTTCAAAAATAGAGGTGATTGGATTGGAGTCAAAAGATACGATACGACGAAGCATGCCGGTCTTCTCTATGAGTGTTGTTACGAAATTAAGTGAATTAACTGCTAGACAAGTTCGCTATTATGAGACACATGAACTGATTAAACCACATAGATCAGAAGGAAATAAACGACTTTTTTCGTTAAACGATTTGGAACGCCTTTTAGAGATAAAAAGATTAATAGAAAAAGGTTTTAATTTAAAAGGTATTAAACAGATTTTAAATGACGAACAAGAACACCTTTCTGATGTTGAACAAGAAACGAGAAAACAAATGATTGTTGATGCTACACAGAAACCACAACGAGAAGCGATTCCGATAAATCGTGGAGATTTATCTCGATTTATCAAATAAAATTAATGGGGGACATTTATAATGGCAAAACGTACATTTACAAAGGAAGACATACACAAGTTCGCTAAGGAAGAAAATGTCAGATACCTACGTTTACAATTTACTGATATTTTAGGTGTAATTAAAAACGTAGAAGTACCGGTAAGCCAATTAGAAAAAGTTTTAGATAACGAAATGATGTTTGACGGATCTTCAATTGAAGGTTTCGTACGTATTGAAGAATCAGACATGTATTTATATCCAGATTTAGATACATGGGTTATTTTCCCATGGACAGCTGGTCAAGGTAAAGTAGCTCGTCTAATCTGTGATGTTTATAAAACAGATGGCACACCGTTTGAAGGTGACCCACGCGCAAACTTAAAACGTGTATTGAAAAACATGCAAGATTTAGGATTTAGTGAACTTAATTTAGGGCCAGAACCTGAATTCTTCTTGTTTAAATTAGATGAAAAGGGTGAACCAACATTAGAATTAAATGATAATGGTGGTTACTTTGACCTTGCACCAACAGATTTAGGGGAAAATTGTCGTCGCGATATTGTTTTAGAATTAGAGGATATGGGCTTTGATATTGAAGCAAGTCACCATGAAGTGGCACCAGGCCAACATGAAATTGATTTTAAATATGCAGATGCTATCACTGCGTGTGATAATATCCAGACATTTAAATTAGTTGTTAAAACAATCGCACGTCAACACAATCTTCATGCAACATTTATGCCTAAACCATTATTTGGTGTGAACGGAAGCGGCATGCACTTCAATATGTCTCTTTTCAAAGGTAAAGAAAATGCCTTTTACGATCCAGAAGGCGATATGGAAATGACTAAAGATGCTTATCATTTTATCGCGGGAATTCTGAAAAATGCACGTGGCTTAACTGGTGTATGTAACCCATTAGTAAATTCTTATAAACGTTTAGTTCCAGGTTATGAAGCGCCATGCTATATTGCTTGGAGTGGTAAAAACCGTTCACCATTAATCCGTGTACCAACTTCACGTGGTTTATCAACGCGTGTAGAAGTTCGTTCAGTAGATCCAGCAGCCAATCCTTACTTAGCATTAGCAGCTATTTTACAAGCGGGCTTAGACGGTATTGAAAATAAATTAGAAGTACCTGAACCAGTAAATCAAAATATATATGAAATGAATCGTGAAGAACGTGAAGCGGTTGGTATTCAAGATTTACCGTCAACATTATATACAGCTATCAAAGCAATGAAAGATAACGATTCTATTAAAGAAGCTTTAGGTAATCACATTTATAATCAATTTATAAACTCTAAATCAATTGAATGGGATTACTATAGAACTCAAGTTTCTGAATGGGAAAGAGAACAATACTTAAAACAATACTAGGTGCTAAGCAAAAGGGGCAAACACTAGGTATATAAGCAATTCGGGTCACTTATTCGTAAGTGATTCGGGTTGCTTTTTTGCACCCACTCGTATTTATTAGAACTTTTTGGGTGCAAATTAGGATCGATTCAGCCTATGTTTAACTAATAGAAAGTGAAAAAGTTATGTAAAATTTGTAGGAAGTGATATAATTTTTGAAAATAAGGTTAGATTTTTTAATATGGTGTATTATATTAATAGGTTTTTAAGTTAAAGGAAAAATAATTTTTAATCTTATTGAAATGATTTAAACTAATTTAAAAGGGGTTGTAGTTAAATGCAAGAAGTAAAATTAAGTACATTAAAAGCAGGTTCCTTAAAAGAATTGGAAAGTAGCATAAATGCATATTTAAAAGATGAAGAAGTAGCGAATTATCAATTACTCAATTCAACTGTTCGTGAAATAGAAGAGCGAGCTTTTTCAGCAAATGAAGAAGAATTTCATGCTATATTAACATTTATAAAAGAAGTAGAATAAGAACAAATGTTATTGATTGTAATGACCACTAAGTTTTAGGGAATTACAAAATACACAATATGAGGTTGAGACTATCATCATGTCTCAACCTTTTTCTAATGAAAATTGATTTGTGAATGAAAGGTTGAATGTAATGAAATATTTAAAAGTACAGATGACAAGAGAAAATTTAGAAAGTATTCCACAATATGAATTACCTGTTGGATATAAAATTCGTAACTTTAAAATAGGAGAAGAAGTAAAATGGGCAAATTTAGAAATGAAAGTTAATGAATTTGATACTACGGATCAAGCATTGATACATTTTAATACTGAATTTGGACCGTACATGAATGAAATGGAACAAAGATGTTTGTTTCTTGAAAATCCTGAAGGAGAAGTGATTGGTACTGCAACTGCTTGGTACGGACATTTAACAAAAGATAGCACAACATCTGGACGAATCCATTGGGTTGCGATTATTCCGGAGTATCAAGGAAAGCAATTATCTAAACCTTTATTATCGGCAGCAATGAAAATTTTAGCCACATATCATAATCGAGCATATTTAACGTCTCAAACAACAAGCTTCCAAGCAATCAATATGTATCTAAATTTTGGATTCAGACCAGTTCATGCTAATGAATATGATCATGAAGCATGGACTTTATTGGAAAAAACATTGAATCGTATGATTTTATAGGTATATTTTTAAAAGAAAAACATGTTTATTAGTATATTCCTATAATAATATTATGCTAACTTAAATAAAAATCTGCCGATTTAAACACTCGGCAGAAGACACTATTTTTTCTTATTTTTAGTTATAATAACTTGAATAATAAAAACAATAAATCCAATGAAAATGCCTAAAAATATTGCTACAACTGCAGACACAAGCGGTGGAAATTGAAATTGATATTGTAATATTAAGCCTATAATGATTGCTATAACAATCGCAATAACTGTAATCATGTTCTCCTTAAATATACTCAAACTGTTCACTCCTATCATCTATGTATTATATCATGATTGCTTAATTACGTTAAAATAAAATAATGACTAATTAAAGTTTCATTTAATGCAAAAGATTAATTTTTATTTAAAATGAGCGTCTTGACGTAAACTTTAATTTTCTATATGATAATTTGGTATATTCATAAAAAGTGGGTGCAACAATGAAATCAACAAAGAAAATGACTACATTAATTATAAGTATAGTTGTACTAGGCGTACTTGCATTTCAGTTTATAAATGGAACTGGTCCATTTTCATCCAATGATACAAATAATAATGATGGAACAAAGGAAACTGAGAAAGTACATGTAGTGCGTGTAGTTGATGGTGATACATTAGTAGCAAATAATAGTCAACATGAACAAATTAAAGTGAGATTGATAGGCGTAGATACGCCTGAAACTGTAAAACCGAATACGCCAGTACAACCATATGGTAAGGAAGCATCTGACTTTTCAAAAGAACATTTAACCGATAAAGATGTCTTTTTAGAATATGATAAAGAAAAAGAAGATCGTTATGGTCGTACACTGGCATATGTTTGGCTGGATAAAGATACGATGTTTAATGAACTGTTAGTGGAAAAAGGATTGGCTAGAGAGAAATATTTTTCTCCAAATGGTAAATATAGAGAAAAGTTCGAAAAAGCAGAGCAGATAGCTAAAAGCAATAACGAAAATATTTGGAGTTAAAAATTTCAAATGATTAAAACATAAAAATGACCGATACATAAATATCCATTCTCAAAAAAGGAGAGCTAATCCAAAAGTGGTTAAGCTCTCCTTTATATTTACATCTTACGATTTTGACCATGCATGTTTGTCTGAGTATTTGATTGACTTAATCTGAGCTGGTAATCTCTGAACTTATATCATTATTATAAGTGATGACATGTCATAAAATCGTTAATGCAGTTTTTAATACTGTTTAATTAATTAGTGGAAATGTGCAAGTAGTTCATTATACTGCGACTCAGTTAATGATTCTTGCGCATCTCCAATCGTTTCACCAATTACTTCTTTTAGAGAAGACTTGGATGAAACTGTTTCTACAAAATCTTGTCTTTCTGTAGGTCCGTCAATTAAATTTACACTGCCATCTGTAAAGTAAACTAAACCAATATTTTGAATTCTATGATGCAATTGGTCTGCAATTCTATCTTCCAATGCTTTGGCATTTTTTGAAGACTGTTCATATGGATCATAATTATAAAAGTCATAAATAATAGAATTATTTCTAATTCTCTCTACAAATGTGTATGTTGTAGGTCGTGTAGATTGGAATTGACTATGGAATTGATTTGCAATATAACGGCCAACTGTTTGATTTACAGTATCATCGCCACTATTTTGTGTGTCATTTGTTGGGTCAACTGTGAAGTGGTAAAATGTTTTTTGCTTCCAGTTTTTTACATTAATATTAAATAAGCCTTTTTCGGTAATAACAATGTAATCGAAAGCTCTAGCATATTCAAACAAAGGATGTTTAACAGCTAAATTTCCAGTTGTTATAATATCAAAAAATGAAATTGAACCTTCACTTTGATATTGATTTAATATGTCATTTAAATCCTGTTTGGCTTTTCTTAATCCATGATGGTGTGTATCATTATTGACATTTTTTTCAAGCATTTGATTTTTTAAATATGTGTTTTCACGCGTAATGATACTAATTTTATTTATTAACTGATCTTTTGCATATGATTCAGTCTCAAGCTTATGATTCATCACTCTTCTTTCAATAATAATAACTAATAATAGTATTACAATAATTATTGCTAAAATAATCGGGAAAAACATTGGTATCATCCTAATCTTAATATTTTTAATAAACTATATTTTACTCTTTTATTTATATTAGTACAAATACAATTAACTAATAGGGTTAATATTAGTATAATCATATTTTTTAATTATAAGCAATTCCCACTTAATATATAAATGAGTGATATGATTTATTATAAAAATTATTGAATTTTAAAAATGATATATCTATTTAATTAGTGCTTAATTGGGTAATACATATATTATCTACTATACTTACTATAGAAAAGTCTGTTTGGAGGACATTGATTTGACTACGATGAAAAAATATATCAACTACATAATAGAAAACATTAATAATGAAGATGTTATTGCATTTGATAATCACCCAGTTACTTATCATATGATTGACGAACTATATGAAGCTAAATTTAAAATTTCAGTGATTTCTTTTTCAACTGATATCATAAAATATGTTGCAAGATACACTGATTTTAATATTATAATGCCAAATGGAAAGGTAGACAATGCACTACATATTATCACTGGTACGGATGTTATCCAAACTTTTGAGAGATATCGCATTCGTTATTATTTTGCAACTGCACCTTATATGATAGATAAAGCATTGTATCAAACATTGCCAGAAATTGCTGAAATTCAGTTAGCTTTATACAATCGTTCAGAAAAATTATTAATTGTTAACAGACCGGCGATTTTGAAACATCATCAGCGACAAGACTATAGCTATATTGGCGAATTTTAGATAAAAATGTGTTTAAATTCACATTTTTGTGCTTTTCACATTGAAAAATGTAGTAACAAATAATATAATGAATATTAATGGAAACGCTTACTTTTGATAGGAGGTACAGATTTGGCAGTTAGTAATGATAAAAATATTAAAGAAGTTGTAAAAAATTTAACTGAAAATGTACCTGAACTGTTTAAATATAATGGTGAAGTCGCAAAACAACTTTTTCTTCATGATGAGTTTAATTTAGACGATAAGGTAGATATTAGTGTTGAAAGAAAATATCTTGGTGAAGTTTTAAAGTTTATACCTAAAAGTAATACGATTGTTTTACATGATGGTAAAAATACAACTACTGATTTTACAAAGTTAGAATTTGCAGATGTCACTCATGCAAATATTTATATAAATGATGAGTTAATCATGACAATTATTGTTTATGATGTTGAAGATGATGAATGGATGTTCAGGTGGAATCACAATATTCGCTTACCCGAAAAACATATTTATTTTCATTCTATCAAATGGGATGTAGATTATATTAAACCTGAAATTGTATTAATGTATGAGTTACTGGATCCCATCGATTATCATCAATTACCAAATTATAGAAGTGTTATCGATTCGTTAAGTTATTATCAATTTGTTATTTTACGCTTAGTTGTCGGAGATGAACGTATTAATCAAGCACTTATATCAGAAAAAAAAGCAATTTAAAAACCCTTCAAATCATTCATTAGTATTCATTAACTTTCAAATGAGTCTATACGATTTGAAGGATTTTTTATCGATAAATAATTAGTGATTATTGTTTAAATATTCAAACAATTCTTAGTATAACAATATTCATAAGTAGCATTAACTGCTTTCTCTGCGTCTGTAACGTCGATTCCAAACATCATAGAAATTTCTGAAGCGCCTTGGTTCATCATTTTCAAGTTTATGTTTGATTCTGCAAGTGCGTGAGTAATTGTGCTTGCAGTACCAACGATTCTATGCATACCTTCACCAACCACCATTAGTATCGCTAAATCATGTTCAATGCTTAATTCATCCACATCACAATTTTTACGTATATCATTAAGTACTTGTTCCTCTTTGTTTTGTATCTCTTTAGAGCGCATGATGATACTAATGTTATCTATACCTGAGGGCATATGGTCAAATGAAATATTATAGTCTTCTAGTACGGCTAGTATTTTACGTGTAAAACCAACTTGTCTATTCATAAGGTACTTTTTAATATTTAATACTGTGAAATCTTTGTCGCAGCTAATGCCACTTACAATACTATTTGAGTCAATTTCTCTATCATGTCTAATATAAGTTCCTATATCATCAGGTCTGTTTGTGTTTTTTATAACGACAGGAATCCTGTCTTTGTGTAACGGTTGTAAAGCTTCATCATGGAATACGCCAAAGCCAGCGTAAGATAACTCACGCATTTCGCGATATGTAATTTCATTTATGACTTCAGGATTTTTAACAATAGAAGGATTAGCTCTAAAAATGCCAGAAACATCTGTAAAGTTTTCATATAAATCTGCTCTTACACCTCTTGCTACAATAGCTCCTGTTATATCTGAACCACCACGAGGGAATGTGACCACGTAATTTTGTCTAGAAATACCAAAAAAACCAGGGATGATTAATTTTTCTTTAAATGACCTCAAGTTATAAAGTGCTTCATACGATTGGTCTAAGATTTGAGCATTTTGAGGTAAATCTGTAACAGTAATACCAGCCTCTCCAGGAGAAATATAACGCGTCGGAATACCTTGGCTGTTATTATATTCTGCAATAATTTGAGCATTAAAGTTCTCACCACATGAAAGTAAAGCATCTAGGAGTCTGGATGGCTTTTCGCTCAATGTAGCTATGTAACTTTCTAAAGTTTCATCAATTGTTTTTAAAAGTGCATCACTCATATTGAGTTCGTTAATAATATCCTTGTAACGCTGAATGATTTCTTCTTTTTTAGAATTGTAGTCTAATCGTTCTATCACTTTTTCGTAAAGTCGAATTAATAAGTCAGTGGTTTTCACATCATCTTTATTTCGTTTTCCTGGTGCTGATACGACTACGATTTTTCGAGCTTCATCTGAATTAACAATGTCTAATACCTTTTTAATTTGCTCTGCATTGGAAACAGAGCTTCCTCCGAATTTAGTTACTTTCATAATGTTATACAACCTTTCTAAAAAATCAGAAAATTTAGTTTAGTTTTTATCACAGGAGTGATAATATATATATACGTTTTAAATATTCATAGACTTTACAAAAATAATGAATGAATTTATACTATACCATATTCAAGTATTTTTCAAATGTACAATTGTATTTTTTAGATAAACAAACGGAGGAATGAAGACATGAAAGAATTAAATGTAGCACTACTTGGTTTAGGAACTGTAGGTTCTGGTGTAGTAAAAATAATAGAAGAAAATAGAGAACAAATTAGAGAAACAATGAATAAAGATATTAATATCAGACATATATTAGTACGTGACAAGTCTAGAAAGCGTCCTATTAATACATCTAAATATAATTTAACAGAGAATATAGAAGATATTTTTGAAGATGAATCCATTGATATCGTTGTCGAAGTGCTTGGTGGAGTTGAGCCCACAGTAAAGTGGTTAAAACGCGCATTGAGTGAGAAAAAACACGTGATTACTGCAAACAAAGATCTTCTAGCTGAAAATTTAAGAGAGCTAGAGCATTTAGCGCAAGAAAATGATGTTGCTTTAAAATATGAAGCTAGTGTCGCAGGTGGTATTCCGATTGTAAATGCTATAAATAACGGTTTGAACGCCAATAATATAAGTAAGTTTATGGGGATTTTAAATGGCACATCTAACTTTATATTAAGTAAGATGACACAAGAAGAAACATCTTTTGAAGAAGCATTGGCAGAAGCACAACGTCTAGGGTTTGCTGAAGCAGACCCAACCGATGATGTTGAGGGGATAGATGCAGCACGAAAAGTTGTTATTACATCGTATTTATCATTTAATCAGGTGATTAATTTAGATGAGGTTGATAAATACGGTATTAGCGATGTCACGCTATCAGATATTAAAGTAGCTGATAAACTTGGATATAAAATTAAGTTAATTGGTAAAGGTACATATGAAAATGCTCAGGTTAATGCATCAGTCGCACCAACTTTGATTGATAAAAGCCATCAGTTAGCGTCAGTAGAAGATGAATTTAATGCGATTTATGTTATAGGTGATGCTGTTGGAGAAACAATGTTTTATGGTAAAGGTGCAGGTAGTTTAGCTACAGGGAGTGCCGTTGTAAGTGATTTATTAAATGTTACATTTAATTTTGATACTAATTTGCATACGCTACCACCGCATTTTGAATTGAAAACTGAAGAAACCAAAGAAATGATGAACGAAGAAGAAGATACGATTGTTATCAAAGGGAAAGAAAGTTATTATGTCGTGGTACAAACAGATGGAGAAGATGTAAATCAAGTTGAAACTTTATTGAAAGGGGAATTGCCTGTTCATAAATCATTAGCAGTTACTGAACGTGATGCACATACTGCTGGTGTAGTAATCATAGGTATTGATGAATCCCCGATAGCAACAATTCAAGAATCAGGTTATGTTGTACAGAAAATTTACCCAGTTGAAGGAGTTTAATGTTTATGAAAAATTGGCAAGGGCTTGTAGAAGAATTCAAGGAATATTTACCAGTAACAGCTGATACACCTAAAGTAAGTTTAAATGAAGGTCATACGCCTTTGATATACTGTGAAAACATGTCTGAAATGCTTGGTATTGAATTACATGTTAAATATGAAGGTGCAAATCCAACAGGTTCATTTAAAGATAGAGGCATGGTAATGGCAATGGCTAAAGCTAAAGAAGAAGGCAAGAAAATAGTGATTTGTGCTTCAACTGGTAACACTTCAGCTTCCGCGGCAGCGTATGCTGCAAGAGCTGGTTTAAAAGCGATTGTTGTTATTCCGGAAGGGAAAATTGCTTTAGGAAAATTGTCGCAAGCAGTTATGAACGGTGCGGAAATTGTTTCTATAGAAGGAAATTTTGATGAAGCACTTGAAATTGTACAAGAAGTGGCAAAAAATGGTGAAATTGCGCTTGTGAACTCAGTTAATCCTTATCGTATTGAAGGTCAAAAAACAAGTGCTTTTGAAGTGATTCAACAATTGAATGGACAAGCACCAGATATATTATCCATTCCGGTTGGAAATGCTGGTAATATTTCAGCATATTGGAAAGGATTTAAAGAGTATCATGACGCGAATGATACGCAACTTCCTAATTTATATGGGTTCCAAGCTGCAGGTGCATCCCCTATCGTTCAAAATAAAGTAGTGAAGCATCCAGATACAGTAGCTACTGCAATTAGAATTGGTAACCCCGCAAGTTGGGATAAAGCTAATCGTGCTTTAAAAGAATCAGAAGGTCTTATTGATAGCGTAACAGACGAAGAAATTTTAGAAGCATATCAGCTGATGGCTCGAAAAGAAGGTATATTTAGTGAACCTGCAAGCAATGCCTCCATTGCTGGTTTAATTAAGTTACACCGTGCTGGTAGGTTACCAAAAGGCAAACGCGTCGTGTCAGTGTTGACAGGTAATGGTTTAAAAGATCCAGATACAGCTATCTCATTATTAGATAATCCAATTAAACCACTACCAAATGATAGAGAAAGCATTTTAGAATATATTAAAGGAGCACTTTAGCATGAGTGTACGTTTACATTTAAAAATACCGGCATCTACTGCTAATTTAGGTGTCGGATTTGATTCTATTGGAATGGCTTTAAATAAATTTTTATATCTTGATGTGCGAACTAATCATAGTGATAGTTGGTCATTTAAACATATCGGGCCAAATGTTGAATCATTACCTACAGACGAATCACACTATATTTATCAAATTGCACAACAAGTAGCTAATAAATATGATGTGACTTTACCGTCTTTATCTATAGAAATGAGAAGTGAAATCCCACTAGCAAGAGGCTTAGGTTCCTCTGCTTCTGCGCTAGTAGGGGGGTTATACATAGCTAATTATTTTGGTGATATAGAGCTATCTAAATATGAATTATTGCAATTGGCAACTGAATTTGAAGGACATCCCGACAATGTAGCACCTACAATTTACGGTGGACTTGTCTTAGGGTACTATGATCCCGAAACAAAAGTGACGGATGTATCATATATTGATCCCCCAAAAGCTGATATTATCATAACAATACCATCAAATGAATTAAGTACGACACTTTCAAGGAATGTACTTCCGGAAACATTTTCACATAAAAATGCTGTTAGAAATAGTGCCATCAGTAATACAATGATTAGTGCTTTAATACAACAAAATTATGAACTTGCAGGCAAGATGATGGAACAAGACGGTTTTCATGAACCATTTCGTCAACATCTAATCCCAGAATTTCAAACCATTAAACAAATTGCAAAACAATATAAATCTTATGCTACAGTTATTAGTGGTGCAGGCCCAACTGTTTTAACCTTGATAGCACCTGAACGAAGCGGCGAATTAGTGAGAGAACTTAAACGTGAATTTACGAATTGTCGATCAGAACTCGTTACAGTTAATATCACTGGAGTGGAATCTGAAGTAGTATATTAGTTTGATTTATTTGTTATAATATAGTCTTGTAGAGGTTGAAAGGAGATAGCAAGATGGGATATAAATTAATAGTGATGGATATGGATGATACATTAATGACTTCTGATAACGAAGTTAGTGTTGAAACATCCCAGTATTTAATAGATATACAAGCGCAAGGTTATAAAGTCGTACTCGCTTCGGGTAGACCAACAGATGGTATGATGCCTACAGCAAAACATTTGAAATTAGACCAACATGACAGTTATGTCATAAGTTACAATGGTGGAAAAACAGTTAAAGTTTCTGATGAAAAAGTGGAAGTGAGTCGCACTGTGTCGAAGTCTGATTTTGATAGTATTGTAGACTTTTGTAGGGATCAAAAATTATTTGTTTTGACTTACCAAGATGGTTATATCGTATATGAAGGTGAACATGAATATATGAATATTGAATCAGAACTCACAGGCTTGCCAATGAAACAAGTGGATGATTTAAAAGCATATATTCAAGAGGACGTACCTAAAGTTATGGGGATTGATTATGTCCCAAATATTACAAGTATAAGAAGTGATTTAGACGGTCATTTTAATGAAAATATTGACGTTACTACAAGTAAACCGTTTTTCTTAGAATTTATGGCACAAGGTGTATCCAAAGGAAATGCTATCACTGAATTGTGTCAAAAATTAGATATAAAATTATCTCAAGTTATTGGTTTCGGTGATAGTTCAAATGATATATCGATGTTAAAAGTAGTTGGTAAAGCTGTTGCTATGGGCAATGCAAATGATGATGTCAAAGCTGTTGCTGATGAAGTTACTTTAACAAATGATAATGATGGCATCCCACATACACTAAAAGCTTTACTTAACTAACATATTTATTACTTAACTTTTATTTTTAAAATATTGGTCATGCAAATGATTGATAGTTTGATTCGAAATGCTCACATATAAGAAGTTAGGACATAAATCCCTATTCTCAAAATAAGAGGACAAATCATTAACAATGGATTTGTCCTCTTTATATTTAAAATCTTCCGATTTTTACCGTGCATGTTTGCCTGGGGTATGGCTCGAGCCTGTAGTCTCTCTCTCATACTACCCCCAGGCATCAGCACGGTACAAAGTCGTTATCAAGTATGTATTTTAGTATGAAAATAAGCGCATTATATATACTAAATAAAAATATTAAATTAAACGAAAGCGAAATAGTACATGATATTATTTTTTAAGAACGCAAATGATTATAAGAAATGTGGACAACTTAAATTAATATACCATTTATAAGTAATGCTAAATCATCAATATGCAGTATCTGACTAAGCTGATACATTAGAAATTTTTAACTAAAATATTCTGTTTGCATAGAATTAGTAGAAAAAATGCAACTGCAGTAAAAATTACAACTAAAAGCAAAGAAAATGGCAATTTCTATATAAAAATTAGAAATTGCCATTTTTGTAGGTTATTATTTAGCAGTATGAGTCCACTCATTTTTACCTCTATGTCTTTTAACATGAGCATAAACATTATCTGCAGCATAGTTTAAATTAGTATAAACTGTAATTGAAAACGCTGACTGATTTTCTTCAAATTCTTCTTCTGAAAATAATTCTTTAAGATGGCTAAAAAGACTTTCCATTTGTGAGTGATCTAAACTTGGATACTCTCTTAATGTGCGTTTGATTAATTGATCATGTCTTTCTTCAAGTGATTGTACAACAATAACGAAACGCTCGTCAGTTTCTAAAATATCGTCAAATAGGTTTGTTTGTCCAATCATAATTTCCACCTCTAAGTCATTAAATTATTAACTTCATTATACCTTAGTTTTAGGTATCTGAAAATATGATATGCTTTTAATTATTATAAATTCTCATGATTAAGGTTTATTTTTGAACAAGTAGGTAATAAATAAATGTAAGGTTTGTAATATTAAAAAAAGCACTGTAAAAGTATTTTAAAATACTTTTACAGTGCAATTCATTAATTATAATCATGTTCTTTTAAATCAATGTCTTCGAGTTTAACAATTTTAGTTTGTCGTATTAATTTATGAACAAAGTAAATGATAGCTAAAATAATCATCGGCGATAGGTTTCTAATTAAAACGCTCATGTCACCAGCTAAAATCGCACCAATTGAATTACCTATGAATAAGAATAATAATGCAATGATGACTATGATTGGCCCTAAAGGATAGAAGGGAGCTTTATAAGGTAGTACCTCATCAGGGTTCAATTTTTGCTTTTTAATCGCTGAACGCAGCCTGATTTGCGCTACGATACTAGAAGCCCAAACAACGATGACTAAAGAACCAATAATATTTAATAGTGAAAAGACGATATCTGATTTAAACTGAGCAATTATAATTATAAATAAAACAATGATAAAAGTTACGAACAATGATACCAAAGGTAACTTTGTAGTTTTATTTAATTTACCCAAAAATTTAGGTGCTTGTTTATCTTCTGCCATTGAGAAAAGCATTCTACTTGTAGTATAAATACCTGAATTCGCAGCAGATAATAATGAAGTTAAAATAACAGCATTAATAACCGAAGCGGCAAAGGCAATACCTACACGATCAAATACGATTGTAAAAGGACTCTGTGATACAGATTCACTTTTGTTTAATAACAATGGGTCAGTGTAAGGAATAATAGCTGAAATAACAGCAATTGATAAAACATAGAACAATAATATTCTCCAAAACACTTGTTTAATTGCTTTTGGCATTGAATGACTTGGATTTGAAGATTCTCCTGCTGTTACGGCCACCACTTCGGTACCGCCGACAGAGAATCCAGCCACAAGCAAAACACCCAAGAAGCCGGAGATGCCTCCTACAAAAGGAGCTTCTCCTGTTACGTAGTTGCCTAAACCATACGTCTTTCCACCTAAGATTCCTATAATCGTCAATACACCAATTACGATGAAAATAATTATTGTTGCAACTTTGATAAGTGATAACCAAAATTCTGTTTCACCGAAAGCTTTTACAGAGAAAATATTAAGTAAGAAAAGTATGGCAAGGAAGATAATACTCCAAGTAACTGGACTGAAAAATTGGAAGAAATCCCAATAATAAATTACACTTGAAGAGATAATAATATCAACGCTGGTAACTAGTAGCCAAATTGCCCAATATAGCCATCCCATGGTGAAACCTAGGGAACTATCAACAAAACGGGTTGAATAAGAACTAAAAGAACCTGAAACCGGATAAAAGGTGGCAAGTTCACCGATTGAAGACATTAAGAAATATAACATCACGCCAATAATCAAGTAAGCTAATATTGCACCACCTGGTCCTGCTTGTGATATTACACTTCCAGTAGCTACAAACAAGCCTGTGCCAATTGCACCACCAATTGCTATCATAGAAATGTGTCTAGAATTAAGACCACGGTTCATATTGTTTTGTGCCATAATACAGTCTCCTATAGTCTATTGAATTTTAAATATATTCTCCATTTTAATGGTTTTGTGATTTAAGAGCAATGCTTTTTATGACTTTAAAGCCATAAAATATTCAAATATTTTGAAAATTGTTATTTTATAGATGTATTGTGAGTTGCTTTTACAAATATTATAGATTAAAATAAATACTAGGTAATAATTATTATTAATAAGAAAAAGCGGGGGAAATATTATGAGTAACAAGAAAAAGTTGACGAGCCTATTTGGCGCACCAATTTCAGATAGAGAAAATAGTATGACAGCAGGCCCTAGAGGACCACTATTAATGCAAGATTGGTACTTTTTAGAGCAAATGGCTCATTTTGATAGAGAAGTTATTCCAGAAAGACGTATGCATGCAAAAGGTTCAGGTGCATTTGGTACATTTACAGTTACAAATGATATTACGCAATATACTTCAGCAAGCATTTTTTCTGAAGTAGGTAAACAAACAGAAATGTTTGCACGTTTTTCAACAGTAGCAGGTGAAAGAGGTGCAGCTGATGCTGAACGTGATATTCGTGGATTTGCATTGAAATTTTATACAGATGAAGGGAACTGGGATTTAGTAGGAAATAATACACCAGTGTTCTTCTTTAGAGATCCGAAATTATTTGCAAGTTTAAACCACGCAGTGAAACGTGATCCAAGAACAAATATGAGAAGTGCACAAAACAACTGGGATTTCTGGACATCTTTACCTGAAGCATTGCACCAAGTAACAATTTTAATGTCAGACCGTGGTATTCCTAAGGGCTTTAGAAACATGCACGGATTTGGCTCTCATACTTATTCTATGTACAATGATAAAGGTGAACGTGTTTGGGTAAAATTCCACCACAGAACGCAACAAGGTATTGAAAATTTACAACCTGATGAAGCAGCTAGCGTAATTGCTGAAGACAGAGAATCATCACAACGTGATTTATTTGAAGCAATTGAAAATAAAGACTATCCAAAATGGAAAATGTATATCCAAGTTATGACGGAAGAACAAGCGCGTAACCATAAAGATAATCCGTTTGATTTAACAAAAGTTTGGTATAAAGGAGACTACCCACTAATAGAAGTTGGAGAATTCGAATTAAATCGTAATCCAGACAACTATTTCCAAGATGTTGAACAAGCTGCTTTCGCACCTACAAATATTGTACCTGGTATAGATTTCTCTCCAGACAGAATGCTACAAGGTAGACTATTCTCATATGGTGATGCACAACGTTATAGATTAGGTGTGAATCATTGGCAAATCCCAGTTAATCAACCTAAAGGTGTAGGTATGGAAAATATTTGTCCATTCAGTCGCGATGGCCAAATGAGAATTATTGATAATAATCAAGGTGGCAGTACTCATTATTATCCAAATAGTGATGGTTCATTTGAAGATCAACCTGAATTTAAAAAACCTGGTCTAAAAATTGAAGGTGAAGCATATGAATATGATTTAAGAAAAGATGATGATAACTACTTCGAACAACCAGGTCGCTTATTCAGATTACAATCAAAAGAACAACAAGAACGTATTTTTGAAAATACAGCTAATGAAATGCAAGGTACTACTTTAGAAGTACAACATCGTCATATTCGTCACTGTTATAAAGCGGATAGCGAATATGGTAAAGGTGTTGCAAAAGCACTAGGCATCGACATTAATGATGTAGATTTAGAAATTGCCGATTAATAAAATATACCTTATTATACACACGCATATTTACGCTTTAACGTTGTAAGGAATTATATAAAATAATTAATTTATGACAATAAATTGATATATATGTAGTACGTGTATGATTTTAAGCGGATGATTTTTACGATATAAAGTAAAAATCATCCGTTTTTATAATTGTTTATACTAAGTCAATGTAATAAGTATTGCTTTGGTTTTATTAATTTTCCACATATAAAAAACTACAAAGTCAGAGTCTTTGTAGGTTGTCAAAGGTTGTTAACTATCACTCTCATCATATGATGAGAGTGAGTGATGAACAGTCATTTATTTCTCAATCGCTCAAAAATAATTATCGAGTTTTGATACCTAAGAAATTTTGTGAATAGAAATGCATTTTACCACAATTATTACATAATAAAGTTATCGTAGGTGTTGGGTCATTGCCTAAAGAAGCAGTTAACAATGGTAGGAAATAATGTCCGTTTAATATTTCAATATTTGGATGTCCACAGTTACATATACTTTTATCTTTTGTTTTCTCCGTTATTGAATCTATAATGTGCTTTTTTTGCTCCTTTGTAATATGACGATTTTCCATATGAAACGCCTCCACAAATTTAATATACTCTATCTATTATAAGGCTTAACAACCTTTATTAGTAGTCTCTAAACCTATTTAAAAGTGTTAATTAAGTACTTTATTGTTAAATAACTATTAATTTTGATTAATAAATTATAATTTGAAATAAATTATAGTATTTTTGTGCATGTAAAGATTTTAAATCACAATTCATCTCCAATGTTTCAATTAACATTAAAATATTAAAATAGGCTACAAAATTCTCATGATCAAAATAATAAACTTATCATTTTCTTACAAATATGATATATGTTCGGCGTTTTTTACCATTTAAAATATAAAAAACGTCAATTCTATAGTAAAGAGATAGAATTGACGTTAATACTAAGTCTAAGATGTTTATATCCCAGACAATTAGTTTGAATGTCGTATTAAAAAGATAATGAAAGCACAGAATTATTTTGTTTCACGATGTAAAGTGTATTTATTTAATCGTGGACAGAATTTTTTAAGTTCAATTCGTTCTGGGTTATTACGCTTGTTTTTAGTGCTAATATAATTACGATCACCACACTCAGTACAAGCTAATGTTATATTTACGCGCAAAGTTAACACCTCTTTCTTAACAGGAATCATTACGTTTTAAAATAATATCATATTCTTTCATTAATTTCAATAAGAGTGATCTTTGAAAAATCAGTAGTTAATGAATGTTAAATTTCTAATCATTATGTGAATGTCAGTAATTTAAATATTTTAGTTTGATAAATAAGAAGAATGTGTTATTATACAAAACGTAATAATTACGATTTGTAAAAGGAGAGAACATTATGGCAAAAAAATCTAAAATTGCTAAGGAACAAAAAAGAGAACGTTTAGTAGCACAATATTATGAATTAAGAAAAACGTTAAAAGAAAATGGTGATTATGAAGCATTAAGAAAATTACCAAGAGATGCTTCACCAACAAGACTGACACGTAGATGTAAAGTAACGGGGCGTCCAAGAGGTGTGCTGAGAAAGTTTGAAATGTCACGTATTGCGTTTAGAGAACATGCACATAAAGGACAAATTCCTGGCGTGAAAAAATCAAGTTGGTAATTTAGGACTTTAGTTCATTTACATTTAGGGAAAAAGCATGTATATTAACTATTGGTAAAGATAAATAAAATGTCATTGTTCGGAAATAACTATCATATGTTTAAGCATTTCTATTTAGAGTTATGAATTTTATTTGAAAATCTTACCTTTAAATACTATTTTATTAATAAATGTTAGGGGTTTATCTAATTATGAAGATATTTGATTACGAAGATATACAGCTTATTCCAAATAAATGTATTGTTAATAGCCGTTCAGAATGTGATACTACTGTAAAATTTGGTCCAAAATCATTTAAATTACCAGTGGTACCTGCAAACATGCAAACAGTAATGAATGAAACATTAGCAGAATGGTTCGCTGAAAATGATTACTTCTATATCATGCATAGATTCGATGAAGAAGCACGTATACCATTTGTAAAGAAAATGCATGATAAAGGGTTATTTGCTTCAATTTCAGTTGGTATTAAAGACCGTGAATTTGATTTTGTAGAAAAATTAGCACAGGATAATGTGATTCCTGAGTATATTACAATTGATATTGCACACGGGCATTCTGATGCCGTTATTAATATGATCAAACATATTAAAAACCACATTCCTGAAGCATTTGTTATTGCAGGTAATGTTGGAACGCCAGAAGGTGTTCGTGAATTGGAAAATGCTGGTGCAGATGCAACTAAAGTTGGTATTGGACCAGGTCGCGTTTGTATTACAAAAATTAAGACAGGATTTGGCACAGGTGGTTGGCAATTAGCTGCGTTGAACCATTGTAGTAAAGCTGCAAGAAAACCGATAATAGCTGATGGAGGTATCAGAACGCACGGTGATATTGCTAAATCAATTCGATTTGGTGCATCAATGGTTATGGTAGGCTCTTTATTTGCAGCACATGAAGAATCTCCTGGTGAAACTGTTGAATTAGATGGAAAAATGTATAAAGAATATTTTGGTAGTGCGTCTGAGTTCCAAAAAGGTGAACACAAAAACGTTGAAGGTAAAAAAATGTTTGTTGAACATAAAGGTTTATTGAAAGATACATTAAATGAAATGCAACAAGATTTACAAAGTTCTATTTCATATGCGGGTGGCGATGATTTAAATTCATTGACTAAAGTAGATTATGTTATAGTAAGAAACTCCATTTTTAATGGAGACAGAGACTAATAAACTAGTAGGTGTAAAAAATTAAACGATTTTTATTATATGTAATTGTACTTCTTTGTATCGTTTTAATTGTTCCAATCAAAGAATTTACACCTTTAGAAAATTTGCAACAACAATTTAAAGCAAAAGTAGATAGTTGGACATCATCCGAACAGTCACAAACTCAAAATGCTTTGAAAGTACCTGATGAGCAAGAATTTGCTTTGAATAATATTCAAATGAATATGTCGAAGGCTGAAGTTGAAAGAAAACTAGGTAAAGCAAAACGCGTTACTTCAAATGAATTTGGTACACAATGGTATGCGTATTATTCGGAGAATTATAGAAGCTTTATTATGGTAAGTTATATTAAAGGTAAAGTGAACGGACTATACAGTAATCAAAATGTTATTTCTTCAAAATCTAAAATTAAATATAGTACTCCTAAAGATATAGTTAGAGAACGATTAGGTGATCCGATAACTACAAAACGTAAAGGTCATTTGAGTATAGACGTTCGCGATAATGAATTTGATAATTTTAAAAAAGACAATATTTACACGACAGCTTTTTATGATAAGCATAATGACAACAATCTCACTGCGCTATTATTAGTAAGTGAAAAAATGGAGAATCGACTTCAAAATCAATATGCAACGCCTTCGCGTAATTTAGCAAAAAGTTTTGAACTCCAAAATTTTGATTTGGTCAATGCTGAAAGAGTACAACATGGGTTAAATACATTAGATTATTCTGAATCTATCTCTGATACAGCACGCAAACACAGTAATGATATGGCAGAGAATAATTATTTTGACCATAATAATCAATCTGGGGATTCACCATTTGATAGATTAGAACAAGATGGACATGATTTTAATACAGCTGGCGAGAATTTAGCTTATGGTCAACCAAGTAGCATTTATGCTCACCAAGGATTAATGAACTCTTTAGGTCATAGAAAAAATATTCTTAAAAAAGAATTTAATACTTTAGGTGTCGGCGTTGACTTTAATGAACATAAACAACCTTATTGGACTGAAAATTATACGGGATAGTGTTTATGCATTGTTGAAAAGGGTATCTATATTCTGTGAGGATGAGGTATTATGACAACAAATAAAAAAGATCAAACAGAAGATATACTAGAAAAAGGGAAAGATGTCTTAGAAAAAAATGACAATAAATAAGAGGCTACGCTATAAGCGTAGCCTCTTATTTATTGAGAGTGTCTTTATCTATAAAATTAAATTTCTCTAAATAGGCCGACAACTTTACCTAAAACAGCAACTTGATCTAAATAGATTGGCGACATTGTACTATTTTCCGGCTGTAAACGGTATCGCGTTTTTTCTTTGTAAAAACGCTTGACTGTAGCTTCATTGTCCTCAGTCATTGCTACAATAATATCACCATTTTCAGCAATAGTTTGGCTTCTTACGATAACTTTATCTCCATCTAATATTCCCGCTTCAATCATGCTATCACCAACAACATTTAAGATGAAAATATCGCTGTTATGCGTTGAGGTGAAATGTTCGGGTAACGGAAAATACTCTTCAACATTTTCAACAGCAGTAATAGGTATACCTGCTGTTACTTTTCCAATGACTGGCACGTGAATTGTAGATTCCATATTCACGGTTTCACCTAATTGTTCGGTAACAATTTCAATTGCACGTGGTTTAGTTGGATCTCTTTTTATATAACCTTTTTCTTCTAGTCTAGATAGATGTCCATGCACAGTTGAGCTAGATGCTAAACCAACAGCTTCACCAATTTCTCGAACACTTGGCGGATAACCCTTTGAATGAACAGTCTGTTTAATATACTCAAAAATCTCATTTTGTCGCTTAGTTAATTCTCTCATAATAGGCACTCCCTACGTTAATTTGTTTTTATTATAGCATGTATTATTAATGTTTACAAACGTTTGTTCGTTTTTGTGTTGACAGAGAACAGATGTTCTGATAAAGTTTAAGTACAAACAAACGTTCTAGGAGTGACTTATATGTTTAAACTATCTATATATCAAATTAAACCTTATATTACAGTATTGCTAGTTACAATGATTTTAAGTACTGTATTTATATTAAGTGCTTATTATAATACAAAATCAGAACAAACGTACGAAATGACAGATCATCAAATCACAAATATTTCTACAAAAGACGAACAGTACCAAATGAATTCAGATGAAAAAAGCGAACGGACGCTCAATCAATTTTTAGCAAAAGCCAAATAAAATATTAAGCCAACTGTATTGTGAAAGTGAATTTATTTAGTAGAATGGTAAAGTAAGCGTAACTATTTAGTTTCGCTTATTTTTTTGTTATATTTTCTATATTATGAATTACGGAGGTTTATTATGGCGAAAAATGATGCCGTAGATATTAAGCGTATAAATGAGTTAGCAAAAAAGAAAAAAGAACAAGGATTGACTGAATCTGAATCAAAAGAACAATCGAAATTAAGAAAAGCATATTTAGATTCCTTCCGACAAAGCTTTAAAAAACAAATTGAAAGTACAAGAGTTATTGATCCTGAGGGCAATGATGTAACGCCTGAAAAGGTGAAAAAAATATTAGATTCTAAAGATAAAAAAGATAATAACTAAATCAATTTTTTGTTAAATAATTACTAAATAAGGTATAATAGTAATGAAACTTGCTATAAGAAAGGAAGTCATTTAGATGAATAAAGAAAAAGATCAATTAGCAATAGATACGATAAGAGCCTTAAGTATCGATGCTGTTGAACAAGCAAACTCAGGTCACCCTGGATTACCAATGGGCGCAGCTCCAATGGCATATACATTATGGACACGCCACTTAAATTTCAACCCCCAATCAAAAGATTTCTTCGATAGAGATCGTTTTGTATTATCTGCAGGCCATGGTTCTGCATTGTTATACAGTTTATTACACGTTTCAGGTAGCTTAGAATTGGATGAATTAAAACAATTTAGACAATGGGGTTCAAAAACTCCAGGTCATCCAGAGTTTAGACATACAGATGGTGTTGAAGTAACAACTGGACCATTAGGACAAGGTTTTGCTATGTCTGTAGGTATGGCAATGGCTGAAAAACATCTCGCTGGTAAGTTTAATAAAGAAGATGCTAATGTAATAGATCATCATACTTACGTGATAGCATCTGATGGAGATTTAATGGAAGGTATTTCACATGAAGCAGCATCATTAGCTGGTCATACACAATTAGATAAACTTATTGTATTATATGACTCAAATGACATTTCTTTAGATGGAGATTTAAACAAAGCATTTTCTGAAGATGTTAAAACGCGTTTTGAATCATATGGTTGGAAACACATTTTAGTTAAAGATGGTAATGATATAGATGCTATTGATAATGCTATTAACGAAGCTAAAACTGCAGATGTACCAACAATCATTGAAGTGAAAACAATCATTGGTTATGGCGCGCCTAACAAACAAGCTTCTCATGGCGTACACGGTGCTCCATTAGGTGAAGAAGAAAGAAAATTAGCTTTAGAAAACTATGGTTTGGATCCTGAAAAACGCTTTAACGTACCGGATGAAGTATATGAAATTTTCCAACAAACAATGTTAAAACGTGCTAATGAAAAAGAAGAAAACTGGAATAAACTTGTTGAAACATACAGTAAAAAATATCCAGAATTAGCTGAAGAATTCAAATTAGCTATCAGTGGTAAATTACCAACGAACTACTCAAACGAATTACCAGAATTTGAAGCTGGCCATAGTGGTGCTTCACGTGCAGATTCTGGTGAAGTAATACAAGCGCTAAGTAAAACAGTCCCTTCATTCTTTGGTGGTTCAGCTGACTTAGCAGGTTCAAACAAATCTAACGTTAAAGATGCGGTTGACTTTGATAAAGATACACCTGAAGGTAAAAATATTTGGTTTGGTGTACGTGAATTTGCAATGGGTGCTGCAGTAAATGGTATGGCAGCTCACGGTGGTTTACACCCATATGGTGCAACTTTCTTCGTATTTAGTGACTATTTAAAACCAGCACTTCGTTTATCAGCAATCATGGGATTAAATTCAACATTTATTTTTACGCATGATTCAATTGCAGTTGGTGAAGATGGCCCTACACATGAACCAATCGAGCAATTATCTGGTTTACGTGCAATTCCAAATATGAATGTTATTCGTCCTGCAGACGGTAATGAAACACGTGTAGCTTGGGAAGTAGCAATGGAATCAGAAAATACGCCTACATCTTTAGTATTAACACGTCAAAACCTAACAACAATGGACTTACCTAAAGAAACTGTTGAAGAAGGTGTGCGTAAAGGTGCTTATGTAGTGTTTGAATCAGATAAAGATCCAGAGTACTTACTATTAGCTACAGGTTCAGAAGTTAATTTAGCTATTGAAGCTGCTAAAGATTTAGAAGGACAAGGTAAAGGTGTACGTGTTGTATCAATGCCTAACTGGAATGCATTTGATCAACAATCCGATGAATATAAAGCATCTATCTTACCTGCTTCAATTACAAAACGTATTGCTATTGAAATGGCATCATCATTAGGTTGGCATAAATATGTAGGTACTGAAGGTAAAGTGATTGGTATTGATGGATTTGGTGCAAGTGCGCCTGGCGATTTAGTAGTTGAAAAATATGGTTTCACTAAAGAAAATGTTTTAAATCAAATTCAAACGTTCTAATTATTAAGAAAAAAAGATAGTTAATATTTTTGGTATGAGAGCTTTTGTTCTCATACCAATTTTTAATTATAAATAAAGATTGGATTATATTTACAAACTGAAATTATAATTGATATAATACATAAGGTTGGAAATATAAATTAAATGAGTCACTCTTGAAAAGGAGTGGTTATTTTAGTAAAATGCATTAGGATAGGAAAGTGGGTGAAACAATGGCAACTTGGTTAGCAATTTTATTAATCGTGTTAGCACTAATTCTAGGTCTAGTCGGTGGATTTTTCCTTGCGAGAAAATATATGATGGATTATCTGAAAAAGAACCCACCAATTAATGAAGAAATGCTACGAATGATGATGATGCAAATGGGTCAAAAACCATCTCAAAAGAAAATAAATCAAATGATGACAATGATGAATAAAAATCAAGACGACGCATTCAAGAAGAAGAAATAACGTCTTGTGAAAAGCTGATGATTACTACCTACTAGTAAGTCGTCAGCTTTTTTGGTTTGGACAAATGCCTATTATATTTAAAAAATGAGAATATAACCCTGGTTCGATCATATAAATGTGATGCTACTTAATTTTGTCATTTGCAAATCATACTTTAATGATTCGAAATTTTATAGATGGATTATGTTTTTTTAAATGGACATTAAAATAATTAAAGTGATAGTGAATGTAATTTATTTTTTAAATATTCAGTAAATATTTGATTGTAAAATCATATTTGTTATAATTTGTATATATAAGGGAGGTATTAATAAGTGAAGAGTGCTTATGACATGGAAGACAAAGAAGTTTTAGATCGATTAGCAAATATGCATATTAACTTTTCTACTGATGAAGCTTTCAAAGAATATCATAACGCGATGCAAATTCATGATATGAATTATCTTAGATATACTTTAGAAAATGCATTGTGAGCTTGTGATACAACACGCGCTATTTAAATAGCAATGAATAAGATAAGTCTGAAACAAGGCTTATTTTATTTTGAGTAATTTTCTATCAATACCTCCCGACGTTGACATTAATCTTTTGACGCTATATCACCTATACATAATTGAATTTTTGAAATATGCAGAAAAGGCTAAATAACATGCTATACACAACAAATGAAAACATATTAAAATTACTGAATGTTAAATAGTAAAATGATATACTATTTGAGGTGGAGATTAAGCCAGTAACATAAAGAAGGTGTAAGCATGTTATATTTAGTTTTTTCTATAGTTGTAGCTTTTTTAATGGGTATTGGGGTAATCGTTGTAAGAATGAAAGCGCAGCAATATCCAGTAAATGAAAAGAAAATTATTTTACCGCCATTTTTCATGGCAACAGGTGCATTAATGTATGTGGTACCTTATTTCAGGTTAACGGGTATGGAAATAATAGAGTGCATCGTATTAGGTGTTCTTTTCTCAACGATATTAATTTGGACTTCTCGATTTGAAACATCCGGTAGCGAAGTATACATGAAGCGGTCTAAAGCTTTTCCTATTATCTTAATTTCACTGTTGTTAATCAGAACAATTTTGAAAATATTTATAAGTAATAAAATAGATCCAGGTGAAATTGGGGGCATGTTTTTCTTACTTGCTTTTTGTATGATTGTACCTTGGAGATTGGCTATGTTATATCAATATAAAAAAGTTAAGAAAACATTAATTAAATAAGCAAAAGAAGTAATAATTATATTTGAGTAATTGAATATGCTTAATACTCAAGGGCTACTAAATTTCCTTAAAAATCATGGAATTTAAGTAGCCTCTTTTATATTTTGAAAATTTACTTGAGTATTAAGTAGGAGTATTATATCATAAAATCGAACGGATGTTCTATTAGGAGTGATAGAATGAAAATTGTACATACAGCTGATTGGCATTTAGGGCGGATTTTGAACGGAAAATCATTGCTAGAAGACCAAGCACATATATTAGATCAATTTATTAAAAAAATGAGCGACGAAAAACCAGATGTAATCGTAATTGCAGGTGATTTATATGATACTAGTTATCCCAACAAAGCTGCAATACAGTTATTGGAAAATACAATTAATACATTAAATTTAGAAATGAATATTCCGTTGGTGATGATAAGTGGAAACCATGATAGTAAAGAACGGTTAAATTATGGTTCGAAGTGGTTTGAAAAATCTCAACTTTATATCAGAACCTCACTTGAGGATATGTGTGACCCTATTTCTATTGGAAATATTGATTTTTATACATTACCATTTTCTACAGTGAATGAAACAAGTTATTTCTTTAATGATAAAACGATAGAAACACATCAACAAGCCGTGCGTAAATCAATAGAATTTATGACGCAGAATATTAATCAAAATAGAGTCAATATACTAATAGGTCACCTTACTGTTCAAGGTGGTATTCGCACTGAATCTGAGAGAGCATTGACGATTGGCACTGTTGAATCAGTTACAGCAAATTCATTTCAGCAATTTGATGCAGTGTTACTAGGCCATTTACATCATCCATTTAGTATAGATTCGGATTTTATTCATTATAGTGGTTCATTATTACAATACTCTTTTTCAGAAAGTACACAACCTAAAGGTTATAGAGTAATTGAAATAATAGATCATAAATTGAAAAATATATTTAGGCCATTAACGCCCTTAAGACAATTAGAAGTAATTGAAGGGGATTATGAAGACGCTATTCAAGAAAAATTAAGCATAAAAGATAAAAACAACTATTTACATTTCAAGTTAAAACATATGTCGCATGTTAGTGACCCTATGATGCATTTGAAACAAATATACCCAAACACGTTGGCGCTTACCAATAGTTCTTTTGAATTTAATACACCGTTACATCATGAAAATATAGAAATACAAAAATTAGATGATACAACAATTATTAATAAATTTTTTGAGAATATGACGGATCAATCATTAACAAGCATTCAAAATAATAAAATTGGTAAAGTATTAAATCATTTACTTGAAGGAGATGAGACTAAATGAGACCTTTAACATTAAAATTAACAAATTTCGGCCCATTTTTAGACGAAACCATTGATTTTCAACAAGTAAATAATGATCAATTGTTTTTAATTAGTGGAAAAACGGGTTCAGGAAAAACAATGATATTTGATGCAATTGTATTCGCCTTATTTGGAGAGGCATCAACAAAAGATAGGAATGAAGGTGATTTACGTAGTCACTTTGCAGACGGTAAATCACCAATGGTCGTTGAGTTCGAGTTTAAATTGAGAGATAGTATTTATAAAATTAATCGACAAGGTGCATTTGTAAAAGAAGGAAATAAAAATAAAACACTTGGACAACTTTCAATTTATCAACTTGAAGATACATTTGAATTACGTGAAAGTAAAGTGAATGCTGGAAATCAATTTATTAGAACGTTACTTGGTGTTAATTCAGAACAATTTAGACAATTATTTATCCTTCCTCAGGGTGAATTTAAACGTTTCTTATTATCTAAAAGCATAGAAAAACAAGAAATATTAAGAACATTGTTTAATAGTCAAAGATTTGAAGAAATACAAAAATTGTTAAATGATGATGTTAAAGAAGTAAGGGCGAATATTGAAAAGCGATATCATACACTTGAAACGGATTGGATGGATTTAGAGACTTTTGATGAGCCCCTATTAAATGAGTATAAAGAAATAAGTTCAAGACAAACTGATAAAATCAAAGCATTAATACCACAATTCAAAAGCATAGGCGAATCTATTCAAAATGACTTATTAGCAGTTAAAAAAAGAAGTATTGAAAAATTTGAGCAAGCTGAAAATTTATTAAATCGTAATTTGAAACTTCAAGATGCAATGACAAGCCTAGAACAAAATAAACAAAAGCAAGAAGCTTTGTTATCCAATCAAAATTATATAAAAAATCAAATAAAATTATTAAATGAAATCAATGAGGTAAGACCGCTCTCCAATTTACTAGACTCAAAAGAAAAACTTTTAAAAAAGCATAAAGAGATAGAAAAAGATAAAGTAGAAACAATAACAAGCATATCAAAGTTACAGGAGCAGTTAGAAGATTGTGAGGAACAATTAGCAAAACATAAAGACTTATCTGAGACAATAGATAAATCGAAAGCATTTATAGAAAATTGTAAAATATTTTATAAAAAAATTGATAAATATAAAGAGCTATACCAGCAAATTGAAAATTTAAAAAACACATACGTTGAGTTTAAATCACAGTACGAAAAACAAAAGCAACAACTTAATCACTATATTGAAAAATTAAATGACAGAGAGCCAGATTATAAAAGAAATGAACAATTTAATGAAAAAATACATCAGTTGGATAATGAAATTAAAATTAAAAAACAAAATGAGTTAAATAAAAAAGAATATCAAACGTTGCAAAAGCGACAAACTGACATAACAACGAAAAATGAACATATTAAATCTGAAATAAATGCATTAGATGATAAATATAAAGCTATTGATAAAACAAATATAGATTTAAATAATAAACAAGATATGATTATTAAATTACAATCAGTGCTTTCTAAAGGTGACAAATGTCCACTTTGTGGGAATGAGATTCATGAAATTGAACATCATATTGATTTTGATGAACTTACCAAAAGACATGACCAAATCAATAATATTGAACAACAACGCCTAAAGTTAAAAGAACAAAAAATAAAATATGATAGTGAATTACAGCACATCTTAGAACAATTACATAGATTTAATTTAGATGATTTAGAAAAAGTTAACTATACAGAGCTTGAATTAACTAAGGATAACCTTTTGAAAGAAAAAAGATTAATAGAAGAGGAAAATGAAGAAATTAGAAACCTTAAAGAGAAAATTTTAAATTTAAGGCAAGAATCACATAAATTAGAATTGGATTTAAAAACAAAACAATTCAAATTAGATGAAAGCACACAGATGATTAATGACTTTGAAAATACCACACATTATAAAGATGTGAATAAGTTTATTACTGCTTACGATAAATCATTAGAGAAAGTAAATGAATATCAAAAGAAATATGAATGTTTGGTACAGCAAATTCAAAAATATAATAACGAATTGGCACTTGAAATGAATAATAAAACACATCTAGAAAATACTATAAAGAGTTTGCAAAAGGATATTAAAGAAGCAAATCATAAAATTGATCATGAAATGAATAGGATTGGCTTTACATCATTGAAAGACGTAGAACACACCATTAATGAAATTCCTAATAAAGCAAAAATAGAAGCAGAAATAAATAAGTTCAATCAAGAGAAACAACAATTTGAAATTATCATTAATCAACTAGAGACTGAAATTAATAACCAAACATTACTTGATATTTCTCAATTGAAAAAAGATTATGAACAAGAAAAAATACAAGTAGATCAAGCTAAATCGATGTTAAGTCAACATAATTATAAACTTGAATTTAACAATAAGAAAATCGATAATATTTATGCTGTTATAAATCATTTAGAAAAAGAATTACAAGAACAACAAGAAGTTTTTCATTTAGCAGAAGTATTATCTGGAAAAAATGAACAAAAATTAACATTGGAAAATTTTGTATTAATATATTATTTAGAACGAATACTTGCTCATGCGAACCAACGCTTATCATTGATGACGGGTGAAAGGTATCAATTAGTTAGAAGAGAACAAACTTCAAAAGGGTATAGTGGTTTAGAAATAGATGTATTTGATTCTCACTCTAATAAAAAAAGACATATCACCTCGTTATCAGGAGGGGAAACCTTCCAAGCGTCTTTAGCGCTAGCATTAGGTTTGAGTGAAGTGGTGCAACAAGAATCTGGTGGGATTGCATTAGATTCTATGTTTATAGACGAAGGATTTGGTACCTTAGATCAGGAAACGTTGGAAACTGCTTTGGATACACTACTTAGTTTAAAATCTTCTGGAAGAATGGTTGGAATTATTTCTCATGTTAGTGAACTAAAACAACGTATTCCGCTTATTTTAGAAGTACAAACTGAGCAATACCAAAGTACAACAAATTTTATAAAACAATAAAAACAAAAAAACAGTGAACTACTTTTTGACAAAGTAAGTTCACTTTTTTTAAAAAACTTAAAGCTATAAGTATTTAAATGCATAGGTGGTGTATATTCGATTACTTTGACCATTGTAATAAGCATAATAAAAATTATGATACGTAGATTTAATTTATGAGTTTTATTAATAATATGGTTGTGTATTGATTTTATAGTAAATAACTAACACAAGTAATGCTCAACTGAATATTTAGGACAAAGTTTCCGCAGATACAAGCCTAGTCAAAAGAGATAGATTACACAGTGATATGTATAAGAAAACAAAATTAGGAATTATAGATAAAAATAGACCCATAAATGAATTTTCAAAATTCATTTATGAATCTATCATATAAGGATATATATTCTTATCGCTTACACTAATATGAGATAACTAAATAATGTTTTTGTTGCTACTTATTGTTTCTCACGTAATAAATCACGAATTTCTGTTAATAATACTGTATTTTCTTCAATTTCTTCTTCTTCTTGTTTAATTAATGTATTTGCAATTTTAACAAATATAAATAATGCAAATGCAATAATAATAAAGTCTATAATCGACTGTACAAACATACCGTATTTGATACCCATAAAGGACCAACTTTTGGCAAAATCAACAGTACCGAATATTAAACCGATTAATGGCATGATAATATATGAAACCAAAGCTGTTACAATTTTGTTGAAAGCTGCACCCATAACTACAGCTACTGCTAAATCTAAGACATTCCCTTTTAATGCAAAATCTTTAAATTCTTGTAGCATATTAATAACCTCTCTTAATTAAATTTTTTTAATATAAATGTTATTATACAATATTTATTAAATTAAGAAAATACTTTTTAAAAGTGAATTTGATATTAACATAGATGTTTGTTATTCTTATGAATGTTAAAACTAAAAAATAGAAATAAATTTGTTTTTGCAAATTTTCTATTTAGATTTAAAAATTTAATATGAATATGAAAGGGAGTAATTAATTGTGAATTCTTCTGAAAATCAACCAAACGGTAAGAAGATATCCCCAGTATTTATTTATAGTGCGATTATTGTTGGTATAGTTGTTTTAATCGGGGCAATTGTTCCAGAACAATTTGACAATGTTACGAACACAATCAAACTATGGATTACTGATAAATTGGGTTGGTATTACTTAATTCTTACAACGTTTATTGTTTTCTTCTGTATTTTCCTAATTTTTAGCCCTATTGGAAAATTAAAGCTCGGTAAACCAAATGATAAACCAGAGTTTAATACTATATCTTGGTTTGCGATGCTATTCAGTGCTGGTATGGGTATAGGACTTGTATTCTACGGTGCTGCTGAACCTATGGCAGATTTTGCTGCACCGCCAAATGCGGAACCTAAAACTACTGCAGCATATACTGAAGCATTACGTTCTACATTCTTCCATTGGGGATTCCATGCGTGGTCTATTTACGGTGTCGTTGCATTAGCACTTGCTTACGCACAGTTTAGAAAAGGAGAACCAGGACTTATCTCAAGAACGTTACGCCCTATCTTAGGCAATAAAGTAGAAGGTCCAATTGGAACAATCATTGACGTGTTAGCAGTATTTGCTACAGTTGTCGGTGTTGCTGTTTCATTAGGTATGGGTGCATTACAAATCAATGGTGGTTTGAATTACCTATTTGGTGTACCAAATACTATTTGGGTACAAGCAATCATTATTGTGATCGTTACGATTCTATTCATAATGAGTGCATGGTCAGGCTTAAGTAGAGGTATCCAATACTTAAGTAATTTAAATATTAGTTTGGGCGCGGTTCTAATGATTGCAGTCTTGATTATTGGACCAACTGTGTTGATATTAAATATGATGACAAGTTCAACAGGTAGTTTATTAAATTCATTCCTATTTAATACTTTTGATACAGCGGCTCAAAATCCACAAAAACGTGAATGGATGTCTAGCTGGACACTTTACTATTGGGGCTGGTGGTTAAGCTGGAGTCCATTCGTAGGTATCTTTATAGCACGTGTTTCTAAAGGTCGTTCAGTACGTGAATTTATTGGTGGTGTACTTTTAGTACCTGCTTTAGTAAGTTTTGTATGGTTCAGCGTATTTGGTGTACTAGGTATTGAAACTGGTAAGAAAAATCCTGAACTGTTTAATATGACAGCTGAAACTCAATTATTTGGTGTGTTTAATGAAATACCATTTGGCATTATATTATCGTTGATAGCGCTAGTACTTATTGCATCATTCTTTATTACATCTGCAGACTCTGCAACATTTGTATTAGGTATGCAAACGACATTTGGTTCATTAGAACCTTCAAATGTTGTTAAAGTGACTTGGGGTATTGCTCAGTCATTAATTGCCTTCGTATTATTATTTGCAGGTGGAGGAAATGGTGCAGATGCTTTAAATGCAATTCAAAGTGCTGCCATAATCAGTGCGTTACCATTCTCCTTTGTAGTTATAATGATGATGATTTCATTCTATAAAGATGCGAATAAAGAACGTAAATTCTTAGGCTTAACTTTAACGCCGAACAAACATAGACTACAAGATTATGTACAATATCAACAAGAAGATTTTGAAGATGATATAATCAATCGAAGAGCGCCGTTAAGAGACGCTGAAAAATCAGAGAAATAAGCTTAAAAACTGAGGGCCGATAAAGGCTCTCAGTTTTTTTGTTTAAGTTTAATTGCACTTAATTAGTGATAATGATTCTCAATTAATAATAATAACTTATTACACGATGTACTTACGATAAGTTTTGCTTATACATACTGATTGTAAATTCAAATCTAAATTATAGATGTTTATAATGGTAGGTAGTTGTTTTAAGTTACATATAATTATACAATTTAATTAACGGCATATAATTACTAAAAATTTCAAGGGGGATTTATATGGCTTCTAATTTAAAAGAGCAAGCGAAAAAGTCATTCGAGCTAAATGGGAAATCATACACATACTATGATTTAAAAACTTTAGAAGAACAAGGTTTAACTAAAATATCCAAATTGCCATATTCGATTAGAGTTTTATTAGAATCTGAATTGAGACAAGAAGATGGATTTGTTATTTCTGAAGATCACATTAAAGCATTGTCTGAATTCAATAAAGGTACAGTAGGTGAAGTGCCTTTCAAACCATCTCGTGTAATTTTACAAGATTTCACTGGTGTACCTGCAGTTGTTGACTTAGCGTCATTACGTAAAGCTATGAATGATGTTGGGGGAGACTTAAATAAAATTAATCCAGAAGTGCCAGTGGATTTAGTTATTGATCACTCAGTTCAAGTAGATAGCTATGCGAATCCAGATGCGCTAGAAAGAAATATGAAATTAGAATTTGAAAGAAACTACGAACGTTATCAATTCTTAAATTGGGCTACTAAAGCATTTGCTAACTATAGTGCTGTTCCACCAGCAACTGGTATTGTACACCAAGTAAACCTAGAGTACTTAGCAAACGTTGTTCACGCACGTGAAGTAGACGGAGAAACAGTTGCTTTTCCTGATACATTAGTGGGAACTGACTCACATACAACTATGATTAATGGTCTAGGTGTATTAGGTTGGGGTGTAGGTGGTATTGAAGCCGAAGCTGGTATGCTTGGCCAACCTTCTTATTTCCCAATTCCTGAAGTAATTGGTGTAAGATTATCTAATGCGTTACCTCAAGGTGCTACTGCAACGGATTTAGCCTTACGTGTAACTCAAGAATTACGTAAAAAAGGCGTTGTTGGTAAATTTGTTGAATTCTTTGGCCCAGGTGTAGAACAGCTACCATTAGCAGATAGAGCTACAATCGCAAATATGGCGCCTGAATATGGTGCAACTTGTGGTTTCTTCCCTGTAGATAAAGAATCTTTAAAATATTTACGTTTAACTGGTCGTTCAGAAGAACAAATTGAATTAGTTGAAAAATATTTAGAAGAAAACAATATGTTCTTTACTGCTGATAAAGATGAACCAGATTATACAGATGTGGTTGAATTAGATTTAGCTACAGTTGAAGCTTCACTTTCAGGTCCTAAACGACCTCAAGATTTAATCTTCTTAAGTGATATGAAAGAAGAATTTGAAAAATCTGTTACTGCACCTGCTGGTAACCAAGGTCATGGTTTTGATGAAAGTGAATTTGATAAGACGGCAACAATTGAATTTAAAGATGGATCTAAAACACAAATGACTACGGGTGACCTTGCTATTGCAGCAATTACATCATGTACGAATACGTCAAATCCATATGTTATGTTGGGTGCTGGCTTGGTAGCTAGAAATGCAGTTGAAAAAGGCTTAAAAGTACCTGAATATGTTAAAACTTCATTAGCTCCAGGTTCTAAAGTTGTTACAGGTTATTTAAGAGATTCTGGATTACAAGAATATTTAGATGACTTAGGATTTAATTTAGTAGGGTACGGTTGTACAACATGTATCGGTAACTCAGGCCCATTATTAGAAGAAATCGAAAAAGCGATTGCTGAAGAAGATTTACTTGTAACATCTGTTTTATCAGGTAACCGTAACTTTGAAGGACGTATTCATCCGTTAGTAAAAGCTAACTATTTGGCATCACCTCAATTAGTAGTTGCATATGCACTTGCAGGTACAGTTGATATTGATTTACAAAATGAGCCATTAGGTAAAGGAAAAAATGGTGAAGATATCTACCTAAAAGATATTTGGCCAACAATTAAAGAAGTAGCAGATACTGTAGACAGTGTTGTTACTCCTGAATTGTTTAAAGAAGAATATGAAACTGTTTATAATAATAATGAAATGTGGAATGAAATCGATGTAACAGACCAACCGTTATATGATTTCGATCCAGAGTCAACTTATATTCAAAATCCATCATTCTTCCAAAACTTATCTAAAGAACCTGATGATATTAAATCATTAAATAATTTACGTATTATGGGTAAATTTGGAGATTCAGTTACGACTGACCATATTTCTCCAGCAGGTGCTATCGGTAAAGATACACCAGCGGGTAAATATTTATTAGATCATGACGTTCCTATTCGTCAATTTAACTCTTATGGTTCTCGTCGTGGTAACCATGAGGTAATGGTTCGTGGTACTTTTGCTAATATTCGTATTAAAAACCAATTAGCGCCAGGTACAGAGGGTGGTTTCACAACTTATTGGCCTACTGGTGAACAAATGCCTATATATGATGCAGCGATGAAATATAAAGAAGATGGTACTGGTTTAGTAGTATTAGCTGGTAATGATTACGGAATGGGCTCTTCTCGTGACTGGGCAGCTAAAGGTACAAATTTACTAGGTGTTAAAACTGTAATCGCTCAGAGTTATGAACGTATTCACCGTTCTAACTTAGTTATGATGGGTGTGCTACCTTTACAGTTTAAAGATGGCGAATCTGCTGATAGTTTAGGCTTAGATGGTACAGAAACGATTTCAGTAGACATCGATGAAAGTGTAAAACCACATGATTTAGTCAAAGTAACTGCTGAAAAAGAAAATGGAGAAGTTATTGACTTCGAAGCAGTTGCACGTTTCGACTCACATGTAGAAATTGATTACTATCGTAATGGTGGTATTTTACAATTAGTATTAAGAAATAAATTAGCAAATTAACTGTTCATTATGAATATAGTTAAGACTGAGACAATCTTTTGTGTCTCAGTCTTATTTTATTTTATTTTGTGAACGCTAAACATATATTGTTAAAATTTTAAAAGTTTTAACTATTGCTAGGTGAGTCTGTAGAAATGATTTTAAAATGTGTTTTCTGCCTTGCTTTCATTTTTATGTTAATATTTAGATATAAGTAATTCGAACAATTGAAAAGAGGACGTTTATAATGATTTATAGTATTACAGAAATTCCTTCACGTTATGCAGAAACAGATCAAATGGGTGTTATTTATCACGGTAATTATCCAACATGGTTTGAGGTTGCACGCACAGATTATATATCAAAATTAGGTTTTAGCTATAAAGCAATGGAAGAATCTGGTATTATTTCTCCCGTTACAGATTTAGATATTAAATATATAAAAACAATACAGTATCCTGAAACTGTTAAAATTAAGACATGGGTTGAAAAATATACACGTTTAAGATCAATTTATCGTTATGAAGTATACAACGAGGCTGGTGATTTAGCTACTACAGGTTCAACTGTTTTGACTTGTATTAGAAAGGATAACTTTAAGCCTATTAGATTAGATAGATATTTTCCGGAATGGCATGCTATGTATGCAGAAGTAGATAAAAGAAATCAAGCTGGAGAAACATTTGAAGTAAAAAATGGCATGCTTTAATTTAGTTAGATGTATAAATGCATAATTCAATGTATGGCATTTGTATTTATATACATCAATTCATTTGCTATGTATTTTTGAAGCGTACAAAAGCATGACAAAAATGATTGATAAAAAGAGCCTGGAATGAAACCAGGCTCTTTTTAAGTATATATTAATATATGAATTATAAATTGTGTTATGTGTTTTGAGTTCTATTATTATTTAGCAGAATAAGCAATTTCATCGACACTATCATTAACGTCTATGAATAAATCATGATCTTCAAAATACCATAAGTCTTTTTCGGCAATCACTACATCTAAGCCGTCGAAATGGTTTTCGTAACCAATTTCTACATCATCTTTTTGATCAACACTAAATGCAGGGCTAAATCCTTGTTTTAATTGGAATTCTCCACCATAGCGAACGAAAAATTGTAAGACTTTGTTATCTTCAGGTAAATCAAGTTCATCTTTAAACCAAGATACAGCGTTATCTGAAAGTTTTATATCCATAATAAAAGTCCCCTCTCATTTCACAAGTTATAGCTTGTGACCATTGGTTACTAATTTTTAAATTAGTACTATAGTTATTACCCAATTTTGAGTAATAATAAAAGTAGTATATCATATTTAAGTATAATTTTCTTTGAATTCAAATTGATCAATCGTGTTTCAAAGTGAAAACGAAGATATTTAGTCATGTTATGGATTAGTGTGACATAATGAATTAACAAGCATATAAGGATTATAATTTAAATAATAGTAAATAACGTAGATGCTATTGTTTATAAACGTAGAATTAAGAGAAGTGCATTTATTCCACAAATGTTAAGTTATATTTTATATATAATGTTCTGAAATACTCGTTTTGATAGAAGATCTAATTCATACGGTTTACTTGGATTATAATAAGTAAAAATTAATAATACAATGATAGTCTGAGCTATAAATCATTAGTTTAATGAATAAAAAATAGTGAAGCAGAAGTCTATTTTAAAGATTTCTGCTTCACTATAAGGGAAAACTGACTAATGAATAGGTTTATGTTCCATCATTTTCTATTAGCCAAATATTCGCTTTTACTTATCAGCAGCTGAGGCATTAGATTGTCCCAGTCTGAGTATGTTTGCTATTTTTGTTATTGATTGCTAATGACTTTTGTAATAGTTACATCCATTTAATTTTGGGTTCTTCGCCTTTAAATATTCTAACGATATTTGTTCGGTGTCTAAATATTAATAAAACTCCTACACCGAAACTCACGACTAATAAGATATAATCTCGAATTAATAGTGCACCGATAACACAACAGATTGATGCTATGATACTCGATAATGATACATACTTTGTTAAATAAAGTATGCCGAAGAAAATCGCTGCTAAAATGAGTAATAATATAGGATTGATTCCGAGTATAACACCAGCACTTGTGGCAACCGCTTTTCCACCTTTAAATCCAAGGTAAACTGGATAAACATGGCCCAGAATAGCGAATGCGCCTACGATGAGTCCATTTGTGAAAAATGTACTAATAGCACCGTCTGCATGCACTGGTAACCATAGTGGTAAGAACACAACAATAAACCCTTTAAATATATCTAAAAATGTAACTAGGAATCCTGCAGGTTTTCCTAATACTCTAAAACTGTTTGTTGCGCCTGTATTCCCACTACCAAATTGTCTAATATCTTTTTTGAAAAATAATTTACCTATTACATAGCCACTTGGGAAAGCACCAATGAGATAACTTAAAATTAACATGATAATTATCATCACCATACATAATCCACATCCTTTAATGACATTAAAATTATTTTACCATATATGACCTCGGTTAGACGAATAAAAATTTATAACTGTAGTAAAACACGGTTTAAATATTAATTTGATACTTGCAATTTATCAAGATTTATATAAGAATAACTAATGTATAGTTTTAAAAACGAACGTACGTTTGTAGGAGGGCGAAACGATTGGCAATGAACAAACAAAATAAATATTCGGATGATTCCATTCAGGTTTTGGAAGGGTTAGAAGCCGTAAGAAAAAGACCTGGTATGTATATTGGTTCTACCGATAAAAGAGGATTACATCATTTAGTGTATGAAGTTGTCGATAATTCCGTCGATGAAGTATTGAACGGTTTTGGTAATGAAATATTAGTTACAATAAATAAGGACGAAAGTATTACTATAGAAGATGATGGACGTGGAATGCCAACCGGAATTCATACATCGGGCAAACCTACTGTTCAAGTAATATTTACAGTACTTCATGCAGGCGGTAAATTTGGACAAGGTGGATATAAAACTTCAGGCGGTCTACACGGTGTAGGTGCATCAGTAGTAAATGCATTAAGTGAATGGTTAGAAGTAGAAATATACAGAGATGGTGCTATCTATAAACAGCTATTTAGTCATGGTGGTATACCAGCTACTGGATTAGAAAAACAAGGTAAAACTAGAAAAACAGGTACTAAAGTTACCTTTAAACCAGATGCTGAAATTTTCAAATCAGCAACATCTTTTAACTATGATGTGTTGAGCGAACGTTTACAAGAATCAGCATTTTTGCTTAAAAACCTTAGAATTACACTTAAAGATTTGAGAGCTGGCAAAGAAAGAGAAGATGTTTTCCATTATGAAGATGGTATAAAAGAATTTGTGAGTTATGTAAATGAAGGTAAAGAAGTGTTACACGATGTAGCAAACTTTGCTGGCACTGCTAATGATATAGAAGTAGAGGTTGCATTTCAGTATAATGATCAATATTCGGAAAGCATCTTGAGTTTTGTCAATAATGTGCGTACTAAAGATGGCGGCACTCATGAAGTTGGCTTTAAAACAGCAATGACGAGAGTGTTTAATGATTATGCTAGACGTATTAATGAATTAAAAGAAAAAGATAAGAACCTAGATGGTAATGATATAAGAGAAGGTTTGACTGCGATTATTTCAATTCGTATACCTGAAGAATTATTACAATTCGAAGGACAAACTAAATCTAAATTGGGTACACCTGAAGCCAGAAGTGCAGTAGATTCTGTTGTATCTGAAAAATTACCATATTATCTGGAAGAAAAAGGACAATTGTCAAAAACCCTCGTAAAAAAAGCATTAAAAGCCCAACAAGCAAGAGAAGCAGCACGTAAAGCAAGAGAAGATGCGCGATCAGGTAAGAAAAACAAACGAAAAGATACATTATTATCCGGGAAGTTAACACCTGCGCAAAGTAAGAATACAGAGAAAAAAGAATTGTATTTAGTTGAGGGTGATTCAGCTGGTGGTTCTGCAAAATTGGGGCGTGACCGGAAATATCAAGCAATTTTACCGTTAAGAGGTAAAGTTATTAACACTGAAAAAGCACGCTTAGAAGATATTTTTAAAAATGAAGAGATCAATACGATTATTCACACAATAGGTGCTGGTGTAGGTAATGAATTTAAATTAGAAGATAGCAATTACAATCGTGTAATTATAATGACAGATGCGGATACGGATGGTGCACATATTCAAGTGCTTTTATTAACATTCTTCTTTAAATATATGAAACCTTTAGTAGAAGCAGGTAGAGTATTTATAGCATTACCTCCATTATACAAATTGGAAAAAGGTAAGGGTGCTTCTAAAAAAATAGAATATGCATGGACAGATGAAGAATTAGAAAAATTACAAAAGAAATTAGGCAAAGGATTTAGTTTACAGCGTTATAAAGGTTTAGGAGAAATGAACGCTGATCAATTATGGGAAACAACAATGAATCCAGATACAAGAACGCTGATTCGAGTACAAGTTGATGATGAATTACGTTCATCGAAACGCGTAACAACTTTAATGGGAGACAAAGTAGCTCCTAGACGTGAGTGGATTGAAAAACATGTTGAATTTGGTCTTCAAGAAGATCAAAGCATTCTGGATAACAATGAAATTCAAATACTAGAGCAGGATTATTCTGATGAGGAGGAAATGAATTGAGTGAAATAATTCAAGATTTGTCGCTGGAAGATGTTATTGGCGACCGATTTGGTAGATATAGTAAATACATCATTCAAGAGCGTGCATTACCAGATGTTCGTGATGGGCTTAAACCTGTTCAAAGACGTATTTTATACGCTATGTATTCTAGTGGTAATACATTTGATAAAAATTTCCGTAAAAGTGCAAAAACTGTCGGTGATGTTATCGGACAATATCACCCTCATGGTGATTCATCTGTATATAATGCGATGGTTCGTTTGAGTCAAGATTGGAAACTGCGACATGTTCTGATAGAAATGCAAGGTAATAATGGTAGTATTGATAACGATCCAGCAGCTGCTATGCGTTATACTGAAGCGAAATTAAGCAGAATTTCAGAAGAATTATTAAGAGATATTAATAAAGAAACTGTACCATTTATGCCTAACTACGATGATACAACAATGGAACCAATGGTATTACCTGCTAGACTGCCACATTTGTTAATCAATGGAAGTACAGGTATATCTTCAGGTTATGCTACGGATATACCCCCGCATAATCTCGCTGAAGTTATTCAAGCAACATTGAAGTATATAGATAACCCAAACATCACTGTCAGTCAGTTGATGAAGTATATCAAAGGTCCCGATTTTCCTACAGGTGGTATTATTCAAGGGATTGATGGTATTAAGAAAGCTTATGAAACAGGAAAAGGTAAAATTGTTGTTCGCTCTAAAGTCGATGTTGAAGAATTAAGAAATGGTAGAAAAGAACTCATCGTTACTGAATTACCTTATGAAGTTAACAAAAGTTCACTTGTTAAAAAGATGGATGAACTGCGTGCAGATAAAAAAGTTGATGGTATCGTAGAAGTACGTGACGAAACAGACCGTACCGGGCTGCGAATTGCCATTGAATTAAAGAAAGATGTCAATAGCGAAGCGGTTGCTAATTTTTTATATAAAAACACAGACTTACAAGTTGCATATAATTTTAATATGGTAGCAATCAGTGACGGTCGTCCACTTCTTATGGGGATTCGTCAATTTATAGACAGTTATCTCAATCATCAGATTGATGTAGTTACTAAGCGTACACGTTTTGAATTAGATAATGCAGAAGGTAGAATGCATATTGTAGAAGGTCTAATGAAGGCTTTGTCAATTTTAGATGAAGTCATTAAACTCATTCGAAATTCAAAAAATAAAAAAGACGCTAAAGATAATTTGGTTTCTGAGTTTGATTTTACAGAAGCACAAGCTGAAGCTATTGTTACGTTGCAACTATATCGTCTGACAAATACAGATATAGTACAATTACAAGAAGAACATGATGAATTAAAAGCTAAAATTGCATATTTAAAAAATATTTTAGATAACCATGATGCTTTATTGAATGTTATCAAAGAAGAATTAGGCGAAATAAAAAATAAATATAAACAACAACGTTTATCTACTATAGAAGCTGAAATCAGTGAAATCAAGATTGACAAAGAGGTCATGGTACCAAGCGAAAATGTGATTATGAGTATTACGAAACATGGTTACATAAAACGAACATCGTTACGTAGCTTTAATGCCAGTGGTGTAGAAGAGCTAGGAGTAAAAGATGGGGATACAATGCTCAAATACCAAGAAGTAAATACATTAGATACAGCATTAGTATTTACTAATAAAGGCAGACATCTTTATATACCAGTTCATAAACTTTCAGAGATTAAGTGGAAAGAATTAGGACAACATGTATCACAGATTGTGCCTATTGATGAAGGCGAGCATGTTATAGATGTTTATTGTGAAAGTGATTTTAAACCAGATGTATTTTATATTTTAGCTACGCGAAATGGCATGATTAAGAAAAGTAATGTCTCTATGTTTAAAACATCAAGATACAATAAACCACTTGTCTCTATGAAACTAAAAGATAATGACGAAGTGATCAATGTAATGAGATTAGATGAACCACAAACCATTACTGTTTTAACACACAAAGGTATGTCATTAACTTACAGTAGTGAAGAGTTATCAGATACTGGACTAAGAGCCGCTGGTGTTAAATCGATTAACCTTAAAAGTGAGGACTATGTTGTGTTAACACAAATCGTTAATGAAAATAACACGATCTTGATGGCGACACAACGTGGTTCATTAAAGCGCATAAGATTTAATATTTTACAAAAAGCTAAACGTGCACAACGCGGTATCACATTATTAAAAGAGCTTAAAAAATCACCACATCGCATCGTAGCAGCTAACGTTGTTCAGCCGGATCATACAACTTATACAGTATATTCAAAACAACATGAAGAAAGCGGCAATATTAAAGATATTCATTTATCGGAACAATATACCAATGGTAGCTTTGTAGTAGATGTTAAAGAATTTGGTGAAGTTGTTAATATGAGCGTTAAATAACATTAGTTTTAAAATTTTGTTAGTAAATACAACAATATAATGATAAAATACCTATAAGGTGTAACAAAAATGAAGCAAGAGATTTATAGTAATGTGAAAAGGTGCTGTGCAAAGCTGATGATAAGTACTTTACCGATTCATTTATTTTCATGTCTACATAAGCATTGGATTTTATTTATAAACATGAATGAAACTATAAATCTCTTGATTTTACTATGAAAATTAATTTGTATAGATGAGAGGGATTAAATTGAGCAATTTTGATAGTTTGATTCCGGATTGGTTCAAAGGATTTGTTCAAGTCGGGAATGATTTAATCTGGTCACAATACTTAATTGGACTTTTAATTACAGCAGGTATATTTTTTACCATTGGATCTAAGTTCGTACAATTAAGATGGATACCGGAAATGTTTCGAGCAATTGGAGAAAAACCTGAAACATTAGAAAATGGTAAGAAAGGTATTTCACCATTCCAAGCATTTGCAATTAGTGCAGGTTCTCGTGTTGGTACTGGTAATATTGCCGGTGTTGCGACAGCAATTGTGTTAGGAGGCCCTGGTGCAGTTTTTTGGATGTGGATTATTGCTTTTATCGGAGCAGCCAGTGCATTTATTGAAGCGACGCTTGCGCAAGTGTATAAGGTGCCTGATGAAGAAGGTGGTTATCGTGGTGGACCAGCTTATTACATAACTAAAGGACTCAATCAAAAATGGTTGGGGGTTGTTTTTGCGGTATTAATTACAGTGACATTTGCTTTTGTTTTTAATACAGTACAATCAAACACAATAGCTGAATCATTAAAAACACAATATAATGTAAGTCCTATTGTTACTGGTATAATCTTAGCTATTGTTACTGCTATTATTATATTTGGAGGCGTAAGAAGTATTGCAACATTATCTTCTATAATTGTGCCTGTGATGGCAATTATTTATATAGGTTTAGTTGCTGTAATATTAATATTCAATTATGATCAAATCATACCAATGATTGCAACTATAATTAAAAATGCTTTTGGATTTGAACAAGCAACTGGAGGTGCTGTTGGTGCAGCCGTTCTTCAAGGTATTAAACGTGGTTTGTTCTCAAACGAAGCTGGTATGGGTTCTGCGCCAAATGCTGCTGCTACAGCTGCTGCGCCACACCCAGTTAAACAAGGTTTGATTCAATCATTAGGCGTATTCTTTGATACGATGTTAGTATGTACGGCAACGGCGATAATGATTTTATTATATACTGGGTTGGAATTTGGAGAGAATGCAGCACAAGGCGTTGCAGTTACACAATCTGCATTAAATGAACATTTAGGTAGTGCAGGTGGTATTTTCTTAACGATTGCGATTACTTTATTTGCATTTTCTTCCGTTATCGGTAATTATTATTATGGTCAATCGAACATGGAATTTTTATGGGAAAATAAAACTGTATTATTTATTTTCAGATGTTTAGTTGTTGTACTTGTCTTCGTTGGCGCAGTTGTGAAAACTGAAACGGTATGGAGTACGGCAGATGTATTTATGGGTCTAATGGCGATTGTCAACTTAGTAGCTATTATTGGTTTATCTAACATTGCTTTTGCAGTAATGAATGATTACCAACGTCAACGTAAAGCTGGCAAAAAGCCTGTATTTAAACCTGAAGAGTTAGAAATCAACTTGTTTGGTATTGAAAGTTGGGGAATGAAGAAAAAATAATCTTGTTTAAATATTAGTGTAAAGATTTAAATGTTTCTTCATTATCATATTTTCTTTAATATTAATTTATATATAGGCAGTAATATAAAGTCATCTTAAACATTTGATTTTATATTACTGCTTTTTAATATACACTGTAATGTTTTAGTCTAATATATTTATACACCATCAATACATTTAATTCGTAGTTATTATTATGAATTATGCGTGTTTAGTTTATTTTTAATAAAACATGGCAAAATAAATGTTTGGGAAATGGTCATTGTGTTATGATTAACATTAGTTATTTTAAATATTAAACGTTATGTATTGTGTCACAAAAATGCATAATTTTTTATTATGCACTAAAAGATCAATATATTTTGAAAAATAAGGTTTGGTGATGTTATGTCAAATGAAGATAATTTAAAGCAAGAAACGGAATCTAAGAAAAGTAAGTTAAAACTAAGTTTCCCCGAAACGCGTTTTATGAAGTTTTTAGGGGGCAAAGATTTAGTTTTTGCTTTACTTATATTAATATTTGTTGGCTGTGCGATTTTTATATTTGATCAAGTCTCTTATATTTTTAAACCATTTATTATTGTCTTTAATACAATTGTAGCACCGATCATTGTATCGATTATATTATATTATTTATTTAACCCATTAGTTAATTTGATGGAACGATATAATATATCAAGACTTTGGGGTGTGATTATATTATTTTTAGTCATTATTGGTGTGATTGCGTTAGCTATTAATTTATTAATACCTGTGATTGGGGCTCAGTTTAAAAGTTTTGGAAATAACTTCCCATACTATGTAGACAAGGTTAATAAATTTATAGATAGTGTAACGAAATACTCTTTAATTTCTAATTTTTATGGACAAATTCAAGATCAATTAGATTCATTGGCGAAAAAGTTACCTTCAATGGTGTCTGATTATTTTAATGGTTTTGGTTCTAAAGTTAAAAATTTTGCTGAAGCTTTAGTAAATGTTGGCGTTGTAATTGCTACAACACCATTTGTTTTATTCTTTATGCTAAAAGATGGGCATCGCTTCAAAGAATTTTCAACAAACTTAATGCCGCCTAAATTTAGAAAAGATTTTCATGATTTATTAGATAAAATGAGTCTACAAGTTGGTTCTTATATCCAAGGACAAATTATCGTATCGTTCTGTATTGGTATATTATTATTTATTGGGTATAGTATCATCGGTTTAGACTACAGTTTAATTTTAGCTTCAATCGCTGCAGTCACAAGTGTTGTTCCATATATTGGTCCGACGATTGCGATTTCACCAGCAATTATAATTGCTTTGATTACTTCACCGATTATGTTGCTGAAGTTAGTGGTTGTTTGGACAGCTGTTCAATTTATTGAAGGGCATTTCATTTCTCCGAATATCATGGGTAAAACATTGAAAATTCATCCACTGACAATTATATTTATCTTATTAAGTGCGGGTAATTTATTAGGTGTTGTTGGTGTTATTTTAGGTATTCCTGCTTATGCGATATTGAAAGTATTAGTTTCGCATTTGTTTACCATGTACAAACGTCGTTATAATAAATATTATGGTGATGATGCAGGAGAATATGAAATTACTTCTGATGAAGAAATTCGTTGATTTAAAATTTATACAATGTATTAAAAGGCTGAGACATAAAGTGCTTGGTCAAGTGAAAAAAGGCAATTTCTATTGAAATAAGATAGAAATTGCCTTTTTCATTACTGTTTTGATTATTGTTAGCTTATTGAATTATTACTTTTCTTATATTAAGTGCCATTAATATAAAGGCAAGTTTTTTTGACGTGTTTGCTTTCTTAACCGAATACATTTTCAGGGATTGTTTCAACGCTTTCATTCACATGTCGTGACACATCTCTTATAGAGATTTTTGTACCGTGTGGACGCCCGGGAAAATGATATGAGCGAGAGACTACAGGCTCGAGCCATATACCAGGCAAACATGCACGTTCAAAATATATTAAAAGAAATAAAATAACTACAACTTGAAACAATTAGCTCGAATGGAATTAAGTCAAAGTATTTCTATTTGAACTAAATATCTAACATCGTGATATTGAAACGTGCTGACGCCTAGGGGAATGATATGAGCGAGAGACTACAGGCTCGAGCCATATCCCCAGGCAAGTATGCACGATCAAAATCATAAGATTTTAAATAAAATGAACGCATTCATCATGTATATTCATATTTAGTTATATCTTTTGGTTAATTAAAAACATGACTTTTTATTAGTTGTATGAGTTAAATAATACGAAGCTTTTTCTATTGTATTAAAACACATCGCTTATAGAGATTTTGCATCGTGCTGACGCCTAGGGGAATGATATGAGCGAGAGACTACAGGCTCGAACCATATCCCCAGGCAAGCATGCACGATCAAAATCATAAGATTTTAAATAAAATGAACGTATCTATCATGTGTATTCATTTTAAGTGAATGAGTTTCCTGATCTGCTATTTTTTATTTTGTTTGTAAGATGATTGCATATGTAAACTTTTAAAACGAAGTATATAGGTCTAACAATATTGTAATATATAACATGTATAAGAATTATTTATTAAAAATAAGAATTGTGCTATATTTTAAATATTATATGAATATAGAAAAGTGATGTGAACACATGTCAAAAAAGTTAGGAAATAAAATATTAACAATAATGAAAGTTATATTTGCACTTTCATTATTTCTATTTGTTGCTTTTACGTTATATAAAGAACTAGCGAATATAAATTTAAAAGAAACGATTCATTCTATAAAAGATATTAATAGTGTATGGTTGGTTGTGTTGTTTATGAGTGGCGGTCTAGCCATATTGATATTATCGATGTATGATGTGATTTTAGCTAAAGTATTACATTTAAAAATTTCTTTATTTAAAACCATACGTATAGGATATATCGTAAATGCTTTGAATGCAGTATTGGGTTTTGGAGGGTTTATAGGAGCGAGCGTAAGATTTTTATTATATAAAGATACTACAGAAGATAAAAAAGAATTACTACACACTATTTCTATTGTTTTAATCTCTATGTTGACTGGTTTGAGTATGCTTTCCATTTTAGTAGTGTTTCATGTATTTGATGTTAGGCACGTATTTAGTCCATTCCCTTGGGTTAGATGGTTAATGTATATTGTAGCATTATTTTTGCCAATCTTTATTTTCTTTACAATTTGGAAACCAGTCAATAAAAACAGTAAACTGACTGGGATATATTGCACTATTGTTTCTAGTATTGAATGGATGATGGCTGCTTTAGTGTTATACATGGCGCTATTAATTGTTGGTATACATGTGCATTTCCCTGTATTCATGGGGATATTTATCATTGGCGCTTTATCTGGGTTAATGAGTTTCATTCCCGGAGGATTTGGTACATTTGATTTGGTTCTATTACTAGGATTGAAAAGCTTAAACATTCCAGAAGAGAAAATTGTTTTAGCTTTATTACTCTACAGGTTAGCTTATTACCTATTTCCTGTTTTAATTGCACTTATTCTCTCAACATTTGAATTCAGAAATACTGCAAAACGTTATTGGGATGACTCTAAAATTATGATACCTGTCAAAGATATGTCATCACTTCTAGCATCTTATCAAAAAGATATTTTAACAAGAATTCCAGCGTTTTCTATTGCATTATTACTTTTATTTACGAGTGTTTTATTTTTCTTTAATAACATTACAATTATTTATGATGGACTATATAGTAACAATCATGCGTTTTATTATATTATAGCGTCTATCCATACTTGTGCATGTCTATTATTATTGTTAAATGTGATTGGTGTATATCATTTATCTAAGAGAGCACTTTTATTTGCTATCTGTTCAATTATCATCATATTTAGTGTCACAGTATATACTTATCCTTCTTTGATTCTTTTGAGTTGGTTAATAACTATGTTCGTAATGCTTGTTTTATTTTATAGAAGCGCACGCGTCATAAAGCGTCCATTTAGATATACGAAACTATTGTCTAGTGTAATCATAGGCGCACTAGTGTTGTTCATTAACCATGTGTTTATAAAGAATACATTTTATACTTTAGATATTTATCATTTAGAAGTAGATACCTCTCTTTTAAGATATTATTTTTGGTTCACAATTATTACGGTAGTTATTATAGTAAGTGTTATTGTGTGGTGGTTTGAAGCAAGATTTAAATCTGCAGGTAGTGATCACAATCTAGAGCAATGTGAAAGAATCATTCAAAAATTTGGTGGGAATTATTTAAGTCATCTCATTTATAGTGGTGATAAGAAGTTTTTCTTTAATGAACAGCAAGATGCATTTGTGATGTATCGTTATAAACGAAATGCATATATTGTTTTGGGTGATCCCATAGGAAATAGTGCATCGTTCCATGAGTTGCTTGAAGCATTTTATAATGAAGCACACTATTTAGGTTATGATATTATTTTCTATCAAGTGACTGACAAATATATGTCAATTTATCATGATTTTGGAAATCAATTTTTTAAATTAGGTGAAGAAGCCATTATTGATTTATCAACTTTTACTACTTCAGGAAAAAAGAAGCGTGGTTTACGTGCTACCTTGAACAAACTAGAAGATTTGGGTTGTAATTTTGAGATGTTAGAACCGCCTTTTTCACAAAATATATTTGATGAATTGAAACAAATAAGTGATGATTGGTTATTAGGATCTACAGAAATGCAATTTTCAGTAGGACATTTTAGTGAACATTATATATCGCAGGCGCCGATTGGAGTCATTAAAGATAAAGAAAAAGCTATTATTGGTTTTTGTACATTTATGCCTGTGAATGATAATTCGACATTATCTATTGACTTAATTCGTTGGAAATCAGATGCTTCCTTACCATTAATGGATAGTTTATATCTGCATATGCTATTATGGGCGAAAGTAAATCATTATCAATACTTTAATATGGGCATGGCTACACTGTCTAATGTAGGTAAAGTACCGTTTTCTTTTTACAGAGAAAGACTTGCTGGTAGAATATTTGAGCATTTCAATGGCTTATATAGATTTCAAGGTTTAAGACGTTATAAAGAAAAGTTCAATCCCAACTGGCAACCAAGATTTTTAGTATATCGTAAAGGAAATTCATTATGGATAAGTATGACAAAAGTCATGCGTGTAATTAGAAAAAAATAATAAAAAACAACCAACAATCCCGTTAATGATTGTTGGTTGTTTTTTGGAGTTATAGCTTTTAATGGTTTTTGTAGTCAATGCCGGAGAAGTTATTAACTACTTTTTAATAAACTAACTATATACTTTCTAAATATCATTTTGACTCTAACTATATTTATGAATTTCTAGTTACCCCTTTGTCCAAGGTGTATATATAATATATCATCAATAGAAAACGCTTTCAATACTATAATATCATCTCATTTGAATAAAAATTGACATTTTATATAGTTAATTTCATTTTGAAACTTAAATGTATTTTTACATCAGATTAATGTTAATATTTGCAATTTGAATTATTATCATTTGTTATATTATTAAAATAAATTCAATATTTTAAGATTATGTAGTAACATGTAAATATTAATGCTTGCAGTGTGTGCAATGGGGTGAAAAAATGAAAAAAGTTATCGTTTGTTTGGTATTAATAATGCTTTTAGTTGCTTTAACGTTATCAATTAAGTCGTTATATGATACTATACACACAAATTACAGAGGTTCGAACCAATCTGCTCAAAATGAAAAGTTTAAAAAGGAAAAAAACCCTAAGTATAAAATACCTAAGATTAATGTGTTATCACAACAATTCAGTGAAAATTTCATGAATAGTGATGTACGAAATCACTATATGCATATTTCAAAAGGTATGCACAAGCGTAAAGTTGAAACATATTTTGGTGATAGTGAAAATATAATACAAATTGCTAATGTGAAAGCACATAAATATGGTAACATCGCAGTTTCATTTAAAAATGATAAAGTTCAACGAATTTTTGTTGTTCCTGATAATGTTACTGTTGAATCGTTTGCTCAAGTACATGGTCACAGAGCATTTAATAGTCATAATCGCACGATAATATATGATGATAATCCATCTAATCATTTTTCTGTTAAAGTATATTTTGATTCAAATGAAAAAGTGACGGCAATAGAGAATATAGATCAAATAGCTACTATAGAATAGCTATGAATGAGCATGAATATAATATTCATTATCAACTTCAAAGACTTATCCGAATTAACAGGATGAGTCTTTTTTATTTAAATTTATATGAGGTGAAAGAATTGCGGTTTTTAAGAAAATGATGAAATTATCATTTAATAAAAATAAATGAAGGTTTGAATACGACTTTATTTAATATAACTAATGGCGCAATAGTTTATAAAATACATTTAAAGTAAGCAAGTGTCAGCTTTTTAGTAATAAAATGGTAAGATATTTATATTTTTGGTCCGATTAGTATAAACCAATGTTCTTGCGCTATATAAATAAATTAATAAAAATATGAAATATAAAGTAATATGAAAATTAAAATTCCAAATAAACTACCAAAATATAAATTATTATGATAATATGAAAACGGTTACACAAATAGAGGTGATTTTTATAGTAACGATTAAAGAGGTGGCTAAATTAGCTGGTTGTTCTGTAGCAACGGTATCTAGAGTTATAAACAATAATGGATATGTAAAAGATCAAACAAAAATACAAATTGAACGTGCGATTCGTGAGCTTAATTATCAACCTAATGAAGCTGCACGTACTTTATATAAACGTAAGTCAAAGATGATTGGTTTATTATTGCCAGATATCAGTAATCCTTTTTTTACATTGATAGCGAGAGGTGTTGAAGATATAGCGCTTGCGCATGGTTTTCAAGTTTTAATTGGAAATAGCGACAATGATGTTGATAAGGCTAAAGATTATCTGTCTACTTTCAATGCTTATAATTGTGTAGGTGTGATTGCTACAGCATTTGCTGATGATCAAATCGAAAAGTTATTAGTATCACAAGGTATTCATTATGTTTTTGTAGATCGTGTTAAAGATGAAGGTAATGGTATCTCTATGAATCATTTTGAGGGCGGACAATTACAAGCTCGACTTGTGTTAGAAGGTAAACCAAAAAATATTTTGATCCTTCATTTAGATTTGAATATTGGTGCATTTAAATTGAGAATAGATGGCATTAAACAAGAATTGAACAATTATGATGTAAGTTATTACGATTGTTCAGCCGAGACTTTAAAAAATAAAAATGCATTTATTTCATTAGTTAAAGATTTACATATTGATAGCATTATATGCAGCAATGATGTACTTGCAATTGAAACAATGGGACTTGTTCAGCAATTTCAATTAAAAGTTCCTGAAGATATTCAAATTGTGGGTTATGACAATATACCTTTTTCTACAATGACGTTTCCTCAAATTGCAACTATTGACCAGTCCGCATATTTTTTAGGACAACAAGCGGTATCAATTTTATTAAAACTAAATAAAAATTGTGTAGTGGATCAACAAGATCATTCGTTAAAGTTATCTACTAAACGCAGAGGTAGTATTAGATTTGAGTAATAATGTGTAACGGGTTACATAAAATATGATTTAACGAAAGGGGATTTAGATGTATAAAACAGGTATTTTGAACAGCGAAATTTCTAAGGTATTAAGTGATTTAGGGCATACAGATACAATTATCATTGCTGATTGTGGATTACCAGTACCAGATGGTGTAAAAAAAATAGATTTAGCATTAACTTTTGGGCACCCATCATTTGAAGAAGTATTTAATTTAGTTAAAGCACATATGAAAATTGAACAGCTTACCATTGCAAATGAAATGATAAAACAAAATAGTGAGTTATATGTGAAATTATTAGCTGAAAATATTGATATGGTCACGGAATCCCATGAAAAATTAAAAATGTATAGTAAGGATGTTAAAGCAATTATAAGAACAGGTGAAGCGACACCTTACGCAAATGCAATTTTATCAAGTGGTGTTTTATTTTAAGGGGTGAAAAATATGATAACGATGAATCAAATTCATAAATCATTTGGTCAAAATGATGTCTTAAGAGGTGTTGATTTTGAAATCAATGATGCAGAAATACATGCCTTAATGGGTGAAAATGGTGCAGGTAAGAGTACGCTCATGAAAATATTAACAGGTGTATATAACGCTGATAGCGGTAATGTTTTAGAAAATGGCCAACCTATTCATTTTAAAAATACGATGGATGCTGAACAAAACGGTGTGTCATTTATACAACAAGAATTAAATATTTGGCCAAATCTTACAGTGCTTGAAAATTTATTTTTAGGAAAAGAAGAAACAAAAGTTTTTGGCATTGTTGATAATAAAAAAATGAAACAACGTGCTTTGGCTATTTTTAAAAAATTAAATATTGATATTGATTTAAATCGCATGGCAGGTACTTTATCAGTCGGTATGCAACAGATGCTCGAAATCAGTAAAGCATTAATGGAAAAATCGAAAATCATTATCATGGATGAGCCTACTGCAGCTCTGACAAATAACGAAATAAATACGTTGTTTGAACAAATCAAAAATTTAAAAAAAGAAGGCGTTTCTTTTATATATATATCGCATAGAATGGAAGAAATTTTTGCAATCTCAGATCGTATTACAGTAATGAGGGATGGTCGTTCGATATTAACTAAAGAAACTCAAAATACGACGCATGCTGAGATAGTAAAATCTATGATTGGTAGAGATTTAGATAATCAATACCCTGTTAGACAATATCATCAAGGTGATGTTGTGCTTTCTGTTGAAAATTTAGATTCGGCTGAACATCATTTAAAACATATTCATTTTGATTTACATAAAGGTGAAATACTTGGTTTTAGTGGTTTGATGGGTGCCGGTCGTTCAGAAATTATGAGAGTACTTTTTGGCTTAGATAAAGGGAATAAATCAGTGGAACTTAACAATCAGCAATTGCAGATTCAAAGTCCTAATCAATCCATTTCGCAAGGTCTGGCTTTTATCACTGAAAATAGAAAAGAAGAAGGTTTAGTTTTACAGGATTCAATTTTAGAAAATATTACATTACCTGCTTTGAAAAGTTTTTCAAGTTCTGGGTTTTTAACGCAACATGCTATGGAACAATATTCAGAACAAATGGTTCAGCGTTTAAATATTAAAGGCAAAATAGGAGATACTTGTGGCAACTTATCGGGTGGTAATCAACAGAAAGTAGTTTTGGCTAAATGGATTGCGACTGCACCACATGTGTTAATACTAGATGAACCAACACGAGGCATAGATGTAGGCGCCAAACGTGAGATATACCAATTGATGCATGAATTAACTGATCGAGGTATGTCTATTATTATGATTTCATCAGAACTACCAGAAATTATAGGTATGAGTGATAGAGTTGCGGTTGTACATGAGGGATCTATTGCAGGAACATTAGAGGGTTCAGCTATCACAGAAGAACGTATTATGACTTTAGCTACAGGAGGAAAATTAAATGAAACAGTCTAAATTATCATTTTCATATTCATATTTGGAAAAAATTATACCTTTTATTGGGTTAATACTATTAGTTGTTATTATTAGTGTCTTAAATAGTGCTTTTCTAGAACCTTCTAACTTATTTAATTTGTTAAGACAAGTTTCTATTAATGGTTTGATTGCATTTGGCATGACTTTCGTAATATTGACTGGAGGCATTGATTTATCAGTAGGTTCAACGTTAGCATTATCTAGTGCTTTTGTAGCGATTTTAATGGTTTCAGGTATGGATTCTATTGTAGCTCTATTCGTGGGTTGTATATTTGGTGCGATTTTGGGAGTTGTGAACGGCTTACTTATCACGATAGGTAAAATGGCACCTTTCATTGCAACGCTAGCTACAATGACTGTATTTAGAGGATTAACACTTGTTATTACAGATGGAAATCCCATTACAAATTTAAATGGCAGTTACGCATTTCAATTATTTGGTAGGGGCTATTTTTTAGGTATTCCAGTACCAGCTGTCACAATGTTTATTACATTTATCATATTATATATTGTGCTACATAAAACCGTATTTGGTAGACAGACCTATGCTATGGGTGGTAATGAAAAAGCAGCATTTATTTCAGGAATTAAAGTTAATAAAATTAAAATAATGATTTATAGTTTAGCCGGTTTAATGTCAGCTATGGCAGGATCAATTTTAACTTCACGTTTAAATTCAGCACAACCCACAGCAGGGATGTCCTATGAATTGGATGCCATTGCAGCAGTTGTACTAGGCGGAACTTCTTTAACTGGTGGTAAAGGTCGTATAGTTGGAACATTGATTGGTGTGTTAATTATTGGTGTTTTGAACAATGGTTTGAATTTACTAGGTGTATCTTCATTTTACCAACAAGTGGTTAAAGGTGTCGTTATTATCATTGCAGTACTGATAGATAGAAAAAATAAATAATTGGAGGTGTTGATATTGAAAAAGCTTTTTATAACTACAGTAGCTATTTTACTATTTTTAACAGGTTGTTCGCTAGAATCACCTATAGAAAAAAATGATAATGGTAAGGTAGATAAGAAAAAATCTGATGTTGTTATTGGTGTGAGTATTTCTACTTTAAATAACCCTTTCTTTGTGAAAATTAAAGATGGTATTGAGAAAGAGGCAAAGAAACAAGGTGTCAAAGTTAAGTTTGCAGATGCTCAAGATGATGCAGCGAAACAAGCTAATGATATTGATGATTTAATACAACAAAAGGTAGATTACTTGATTGTAAATCCAACAGATTCAGATGCGATATCAGGTAGTATTCAAATCGCGAATGATGAGGCAATACCAGTTATTACGTTAGACCGTGATGTAGCTAAAGGGGATGTTGCTTCATTTATTGCTTCTGATAATATTAAAGGCGGTGAAATGGGTGGTGAACTCATTGTCGATGAATTGGGTGAAGACGCGAAAGTAGCAGAACTTGAGGGCGTTCCCGGTGCCAGTGCTACACGTGAACGTGGTAAAGGTTTCCATAATGTCGCAGATAAATCACTTGATGTAGTTTCCAAACAAAGTGCTAAGTTTAATAGAACAGAAGGTTTAAATGTAACACAAAATATTATTCAAGCTCATCCTGACATCAAAGCTATTTTTGCTCAAAATGATGAAATGGCTTTAGGAGCAGTAGAAGCGATAGGAGATAAGGATATTAAAGTCATTGGTTTTGATGGTAATGAAGATGCGATAAAATCTGTTGAAAAGGGTAAGTTGTTTGCTACAGTTGCGCAACAACCTAATTTGATGGGAGAAGAAAGTATTAAAACAATAATGAATTTATATAATGGTAAAAAGGTTGAGAAAAAGAATAAAATACCTTTAGAAATGAAACGACAATAAATCATTTTGAAGTTTGAGTAATAAATAAAAAACCGGATGCATAAGGCACCGGTTTTTATTTATGTGTTTACTTAAATTTTTGTCGCTCTTGTTGTTCTTGAGCATATCGTTCAGGGTTTTTCTTATAAAAATTTTGATGCTCCGCTTCAGCTTCATAAAATGTAGAAGCGGGTAATATTTTTGTAGCAATAGCTTTTTCTTTATCTATACTTTGTTTTAATTGTTCTACATAATCTTCAGCTACCGCTTTTTGGTCTTCATTTGTATAAAAAATTGCTGTTTTATATTGTGACCCTCTGTCTTGGAATTGTCCACCTTCATCAGTTGGATCTATTACAGAAAAGAATATTTCTAATAATTTATTGTAGGAAAATAGAGCAACATCATACTCTATTTCAACTGTTTCGTAATGCCCGGTGTCACCCGTTTTAACTTCTTCATACGACGGATTATCTGTATGACCTCCCATGTAACCAGAAGTCACTTTCTCAATCCCTTCAAATGTGTCGAAAGGCTTGACCATACACCAAAAGCAACCTCCAGCGAAGTATGCTTTGTTTATATTCATGTTTAACATCCTTTCCATATTAGACCTTAGTACCATATATTAAGATATCACTTGATTTTTATTCAGTTTTTATATAACTTTAATATATGTTAATTATAGTACATAGCAGTGCAATTTTGAAGATATAAGGTTGATTACATATGAATGAACACAAACACAGTAGTAAAGAAAGTGCAAACACAGAAGAACAACCAACGATGCGTAGGACAAAAAAGAGGAAATTAAAAAAATTTCCGATTGTAATTTTAATCATTGTAATTATTTTAGCCATTATTATTGGTTATTCTGTTCATGGTTATAAATCAGGTATTGAATACGCAAAAGATCATGGTAAAACGCTCAAGCAACATAAATTTAATGGTGCTAAAAAAAATGATGGAAAAATTACGATTATGGTCTTAGGTGCAGATAAAGAGCAAGGTGGTATTTCTAGAACCGACTCGATTATGATTGCACAATATGATTATATTCATAAAAAGATGAAGATGATGTCTGTAATGCGAGATATTTATGCAGATATACCAGGCAATGGGCAACATAAAATTAATTCAGCTTATTCTATCGGTGGACCTGAATTATTACGACAAACATTAAAGAAAAACTTAGGTATAGACCCTGAGTATTATGCAATACTTGATTTTACCGGTTTTGAAAAAATGATTGATGAACTGGAACCAAACGGTGTACCGATTGATGTTGAAAAAGATATGTCTAAAAATATAGGCGTATCACTGAAAAAAGGTCATCATCGATTAAATGGTAAAGAATTATTGGGTTATGCTAGATTTAGACATGATGAAGAAGGCGATTTTGGACGTGTAAGACGTCAACAACAAGTCATGCAATCACTTAAACAAGAATTGGCTAGTTTAGATACGCTACCTAAATTGCCTAGAGTTGCAGGTATTTTAAGAGGTTATTTAAATACGAATATGCCAGATTCTGCGCTCATTCAAACTGGTTTGAATTTTGGAATACGTGGTGATAAAAAAGTAGACTCTATCACTTTACCTGTACCAAACACTTATCAAGATATTCAGTCACCAATGGATGGTAGTGCGCTAGAAATCGATAAAGCAAAAAACAAAGAAGAAGTACAGAAATTTTTGAATGAATGATGATTAAAAGCATTCATTTAAATGTGAATGAAATATAAATCTCATACTTAAAAAGGGCTAATCCATTTTGATATGCTCCCTTCAAAGTAGACACTTAAAAATGTAAACTTTGAAGGGAGCTTTTTTTTATTTGAAAATTTACGATTTTGATCGTGCATGCTTGCCTGGGGATATGATTCGAGCCTGTAGTCTCTCACTCATATCATTACCCCGGGCGTCCGCACGATGCAAAATCTCTATAAGAGATGTGTTTTAATACAAAAGAAATAACTTCGTATTATTTAACTTATAGAACTAATAGAAGGTCATATTTTTAATCAACCAAAAGATATAACTTAATATGAGTACACATGATGGAAGCGTCCATTTTATATAAAAAACTTACGATTTTGATCGTGCATGCTTGCTTGGGGATATGGTTCGAGTCTGTAGTCTCTCACTCATATCATTACCCCGGGCGTCCGCACGATGCAAAATCTCTATAAGAGATGTGTTTTAATACAAAAGAAATAACTTCGTATTATTTAACTTATAGAACTAATAGAAGTTCATATTTTTAATTAAACAAAAGATATAATTTAATATGAATATACATGATGGAAGCGTCCATTTTATATAAAAAACTTACGATTTTGATCGTGCATGCTTGCCTGGGGATATGATTCGAGCCTGTAGTCTCTCACTCATATCATTACCCCGGGCGTCCGCACGATGCAAAACCTCTATAAGTGATGTTGTTGAAAATAGTTTTATATGTCTATATGCATTATTCGTTTCTTTGGTCATATCATTGATCAATGAATAAACCTTTGAATAGTAAAAAAACATCAATCTCTATATGTTTGTAATAGATATTGATGTTTATGTTCTAGCTTTTTGATATGTAATTTATTGTTGATCTGATTTTCTAATTCCAGCAACACCATAATGAGAAGCTTTCATTTCTTCTATTACAACTTGTATAGCGTCTTTGTTAGCACCTGTTGTTTTCTCTACTGCATTAGTAACTTCTGTGACTAAATTTTTTAGTTGTTCATCAGAACGACCTTCTAACAGTTTTACATTTACTATTGGCATTTAAATTCCTCCTAAAGCTATTTTTATACATTATAGCATGAAAATTCACAAAATTATAAAAATATAAATAAGAACATTTGTTCTCATTTATATTGAAATAGAACGTGTGTTCTTATATAATGTAAGTGATTAAGGGAGGAATGTTATATGTATGAATTTTATGATTACAATCTGTTAGAGGAAAGAGATATATTGTGTATTGATCAAAAAAGTTTTTTTGCAAGTGTTTCTTGTATACAAAAAGGATTAGACCCAATGAAAGAAAAGTTAGCAGTTGTTGCGGATACTAAGAGACAGGGATCGGTTGTATTGGCTGCTACGGGTCCACTAAAATCTATAGGCATTAAAACAGGGTCAAGATTATTCGAAATCCCTCATAGAAATGATATATATATTATCAATCCAAGCATGAGAAAATATTTGGAAGTTTCAGTAGCAATCTCTAAAATCGCTTTACGTTATGTTGCTCCAGAAGATTTACACCAATATAGTATTGATGAATTTTTTATGGATGTAACAAATAGTTATCACAGATTTAGTAGTACAATTCAATCTTTTTGTAAAAAATTACAATATGAAATTCTAGAAGAAACAGGTATACAGTGTTCAATAGGTATTGGATCAAATATGTTATTGAGTAAAGTTGCAATGGATGTAGAAGCAAAACATACTGATGATTTCATTGCTGAATGGAGATATCAAGATGTGTCGCACAAACTTTGGCCTATTTCACCATTGAGTAAATTTTGGGGTATTAGTAGAAAAACAGAAGCAAAAATGAATAAAAGAGGTATCTTTACTATAGGTGATTTAGCTCATTATCCATATCAATATTTAAAAAGGGATTTTGGTACTGTAGGTGTGGATTTACATTTGCATGCAAATGGTATTGATCAAAGTAGAATAAGAGACAAATATAGTGTAGTTAATCCTTCAATTTGTAAGAGTCAAATATTGATGCGTGATTACCATTATGATGAAGCTAAAATAGTGATGCAGGAATTAATTGAAGACGTAGCGAGTCGTGTTAGAGCAAGAAATAAATTAGCTAAGACGATACACTTTTCATTTGGTTATAGTGACCAAGGAGGGGTGCAGAAACAATACACATTAGAAGACCCAACAAATTTAGATGGTACTATTTTTAAGGTGGTTGAATATTTAGCAGATAAATTATGTGATCCAACAATGTTGTACAGAACGGTGAGCATTTCACTCACACAGTTTATAGATGAGCGAAATACACAGTTGAATTTATTTATAGATGAATACGAAAGAAAAAGGAATGAAAAATTGGCCAAAACGATTGATGCGCTACATCAAAAATTTGGTAAAGGTATCGTATCTAAAGCAATTTCCTATACAGATGCAGGCACAAAACATGGGCGTTTAGGACTTATGGCAGGGCATAAAATGTAAAAATTAAAATGATAAACTGAACGTTTAATATGTCATAAATCAATTTCATTAGTAATATATGGAACGGGGATAATTTTAAGTAAGTTTATACGGTGCAGCCCGTCCCTAAAGTAGCTGTTGAATCAAAATTAGTTAGCTTTTTAACAAATACAATTTAAATAACGTATTTATAACATAATATATGATTTGTCTATGCTAGGTAAGTAAAAAAACTAACGCACATCTATTAAACATGTAAATATAATATTGGCATGATAAGAAGAAAATATCATAGACTTTACATTACTATTATGAGTTATTTAAAAAAGTATGATGTCTAGATAGTAATAAAGCATAAATTGTATCTAGATGAGGTGTTGTTAATTTATACTTTCGAGCTTGTCGATATAGAAAACCTTGTATTCCATCGATTTCTAATGGGGTATTTGAAAGCACATCATAATACATGCTTGTTCCCATATCGTCTGGATAACCTTGATAAATTGTCATTATTTCTTCAATAACGTTATCAGAAAGGTTGATACCAGAATGTTTAGCTATCATATAACCCTCATTTAATAACGATATGCATAATGATTTAATATGGGGTTGCTTGAGAATAGATGCAGGCTGTATTCCAAGAGCTGTAACTGTATTGATTGCTAAATTAACTAATAGTTTATACCAGATTTCCACTTCAATATTTTTATGTAACACAAGTGAAAGTCCACTTGAAGCTAATAATTTTTTCAATGATATAGTGTTATCATCTTGTTGTAAATGCAGTATTTCATCTCTAAAATGAATCACATGTTGAGCGGTTTTTTGACCACTAATATAAGTTACAGCTTGATATATGTGTGGGAAAGGAAGTTTTAAGTGTTGTCCATATCCATTTTGAGCTAGTATAACAATAGTAGTATCTTGTGATAAATGCTTGATTTGTTCATATAATCCCTCTAAATGTGGAATTTTAACAGCGATGAATATAATATCTAATGGTTCAGTAATATCTGATGCTTTAACAACATTAAGTACTATATTTAAATTATTCGAAGCATCTTGATAGGTAATGTGCTCATTACGTCGACCAATTAAATATACTTTATGTTCTGTTGCTAAAAGTTGAACTGTGATGCAACTACCAACAGCACCAGGACCAATAATACCTATCTTTTTCATTTATAGTTGACCTCCGTTTATTTAGAAAATAAAATTATAATAGATATGTTTATGATAGTAATCAATAATGAAGTGTTAATCAACTAAAAATGTAAAAATATATTTTGAACAGGAGCATAAATCAAATGATAAAAACTATGATGAATGGAAAAATACATCGTGCACGTGTAACAGAAGCTAACCTTGATTATGTTGGTAGTATCACGATAGATCGTAATATTTTAGATGCAGTAGATATATTACCTAATGAGAAAGTTGCAATTGTTAATAATAACAATGGAGAAAGATTAGAGACCTATGTGATTGAAGGAGAACGTAATAGTGGAAAGATATGCCTGAATGGTGCAGCTGCTAGGCTTGTTCAAGTAAATGATATTATTATTATTATGTCTTATGTACAAGTTACTGCAGAAGAAGCATTAAATCACAATCCAAAAGTCGCGCTTATGAATGAAAAAAATGAAATTATAGAGATGATACAAGAAGAAGAAGGAAAATTGCTAAACTAGTTATGTAAAATAACATTTGAAATATAAACAGTCCCATCCAAATTATATCGATATACGAGAATGAAACGATATGAGCCTAGCGTAGCTTTCTAACAAAAGAAAACTGCGCTAGGCTCATATTTATATTTGGTAATATATTGAAAATACTTTTAAATTTAGCGTTGTAAAAAACAACAATTATTACTACAGAAATGAGTGATTGGCTTAAATATATTATTTACGATTTATGCAAACAAAAACTAAATAAAGCAATAACAATTAAGTAATTAAACTTTTTAAAAAAGAAAAAATCTATTCAATATAAGTATCAAAATCACTTAATGCTTCAGCACCTTTTTTACGGTCTTCTGGATTTTTAAAGCTAATACGTAACGCACCATAAATATCTTCACGGACTTCTAATATTCTTAAGTTGCTTATAGAAATATTATGTAAACTAAGGGTGTGTGTTACTTGGCTAATCATACCCGGTTTATCCGGAATATCTACATAAAGATCATACTCTATAGATAGTGCACCTTGTGATTTAAGGGGGAGTTCATCTCTATATACTTTTGCATCATTATAAAAATGATATAACGCATCGGGTTTATTTTCTTCAACGAGTGTAATGACATCCTCCATTTGTGATTTCCATTCTTTTAATATATCAACAATAGTATTTTTATTTTCAATAGTAATATCACGCCACATGATTGGACTGCCACTTGCAATTCTTGTAATGTCTCTAAAGCCTCCAGCAGCAAGTGTTTTAACTAATGAAGAGTGAGATGCGTGGTTTGCATTTAAATGCACGAGACTCGACGCAATGATATGAGGGACATGACTAACGATGCCTGTCACAAAATCATGTTCTTGTGGATTAGTAGCAATAAATTTTGCATTTGTTGTACTAAGTAATGAGCGTATTTCATCAAAAGCTTTATCATTTGCAGGTTCGTCGTGAACCAAAACATAAAAAGCATTTTCAAATAAATGTTTCTTTGCATTGAGTACGCCAGATTTATGACTACCTGCCATCGGGTGACCACCAATTAGGTGAATATTGTGATTTAAAAGATATTGTTCATATTGCAAAATCGTCAATTTAGTACTGCCAGTATCGGTAACTATGACGTCAGACTTTGTTTGATAGTTTGGTAGTTCTTGTAAGTATTTGATTGTTTGTTGCACAGGTGTGGCATAAATAATGATATCTGCATTTTCCACACAGGTTTTATAATCAGTAGATTGATAATCAATAATTCCAATAGATAAAGCTTTTTCTAATTGGGAGCGATCTGCATCATATGCAGTGATTTCAATTTCATTGTGATAATATCTTAGATTACTTGCCAAGCTACCACCAATTAAGCCTAAACCTACGAAAAGTATTTGTTTCATTTTGCTGACCACCTCTATCAAAATTTTCAGAATAGTAACATTGTATAGTAGGAGTAGTTAATTCGCAATACATGTTTTATTTTCTACTTCATAAGCAGAACGCATTTATAAGATCATTAGCTTAAACAATTTCAATATAATTAAAACATTAAGTTATCAGATTACTTTAAATAAGTAGAAGAATTTAAAAATAAGAGTTGACAAGAAAGAATGAAGCTTGTATTATTCTAGTTAATTCATTTTGCAACGACAGTTGCCGTTTGAAAGGTAAAGTAACATATATGATTTGTAGCAAGTAGAAAGCTAATGGTAGATGAAAATTAGCACAACATATATTGTGAATTGGGCTTTTAAACGTAAGTATAATATAATAATTTTTAAAGTGAACAATGAAATTGTTAACTAAGGTGGCACCACGGTAACGCGTCCTTACAGCATGCGTTAGTGTGGTGTTTTTTTATATAAAAAAACAAAATGTAGTAAGTTGTGAATGGTAGCAAGCAGAAAGTTAGTGGTAGATGAAAACTAACACCTACACATACTGAAATTGGGTTTTGTTGGATTAAAATTGCATAATTAAATGAGTGAGTAGATGAGACTGATATGATCTACTAATTTAGGTGGTACCGCGCATCAGCGTCCTTAATTAATATTTAAGGATGCTGATTTTTTTATAAGGAGGAGTAAAAATGAAGGTGCAATATCAAAAAGTAAACGCTGAAGTAACACCAGAAGCATTGGCAAGATTGAAAAAACAAAAAATAGTATTGGAAAGTACAGAACAGTCTAAAGTGAAAGGGCGTTATTCAATTGTAATATTTGATGTATACGGCTCGGTGACTTTAGATAATGAAAATATGGTCATTCAATATAATGATAAGCATACAGAGATAGAAAACGAAGCACCATATGAAAAACTGAAAGCTTTTATAGATCAATATAAAGTAGAAATAGAAGACGAAGATTTAGCACAATTACCATTTATCTCAGGATTTGTTGGATCATGCAGTTTTGATTTGGTAAGACATGAATTTCCTGTATTAAAGCAAATCGACTTAGCTGACCATAAACAACACGATGCTAAATTTTACATGGTAGAAGATGTATACGTGTTTGATCATTACAAAGAGCATCTATATGTTATATCCACAAACTTGTTTTCAAATGAAAATGAAGAGCAATTAGCATTACGTGTCAAAAGACATGTTGATGAGTTGCAAAATATAAGTATATATCCTTCGCCTATAAAAAATGACATAAAAGACAAAGCAATTGAATCGAACATTACACCAAATCAATTTAAAAAAACTGTAAGTGAAATGAAATCATTGATACAACAAGGAGACATGTTTCAAGTTGTACCCTCAATTATATATAAGTATAAACATGATTTTGGAATGAATTTACAACAGTTATCGTATCAGCTTTATCAGAATTTAAAGAGACAAAACCCAAGTCCTTACATGTATTATTTGAATTTTGATGAACCGATTATTGTAGGTAGTTCACCTGAAAGTTTTGTCAAAGTGAAAGGGCAAACTGTAGTCACAAATCCTATAGCTGGAACAATTAAACGAGGCGCGACTGACAAAGAAGATCTTGAAAATGAAAAGCAGCTAATCAACGATGAAAAAGAGATAAGTGAACATAGCATGCTTGTTGATTTAGGTAGAAATGATATTCATAGAGTGAGTGAAATTGCTAGTTCTAAAATTGAAAAGTTAATGTCAATTGAGCGCTATGAACATGTTATGCATATTGTTAGTGAGGTAACAGGAAAACTGAAATCAAATTATTCACCAATGACTGTAATTGCAAGTTTATTACCTACAGGCACCGTGTCAGGAGCACCTAAATTAAGAGCAATACAAAGAATTTATGAAGCCCAACCTCAAAAACGAGGTGTATACAGTGGAGGGATAGGATATATCAACTGTAATCATGACCTAGATTTTGCTTTGGCGATTCGTACAATGATGATTGATGATACATACATCAATGTAGAAGCAGGATGTGGTGTCGTTTATGATTCAATACCTGAAAAAGAATTAGAAGAAACAAAATTAAAAGCCAAAAGTTTATTGGAGGTATCACCATGATTTTAGTAGTGGATAATTACGATTCTTTTACGTATAACTTAGTCAATATTGTAGGAAAGACTTCTGATGTAATTATTAAGTATCCAGATGATCCTGAAATATTTGATTTAAAAATAGATGGTTTGATTATATCGCCAGGACCTGGGCATCCGTTAGATACTAGCTATTTAGTCAATATTATTGAACATTATAAACATAAACCTATATTAGGTGTATGTCTGGGCTCACAAGCATTGACATGTTACCACGGAGGTGATGTTATCCAAGGTGAAAAAATATGTCACGGTAAAAAAGATATGATGCAGATTGTAAATGAATCCAAACTATACCGAAATATTACAGAATATTCTGAAATAATGCGCTATCATTCCTTAATTAGTGACCCAAAAACGTTACCTGATACATTAAAAATAACTGCTCAAACAAAAGATAGTATTCAATCATTTGAGCATATTAATGATTTACATTTTGGCATACAATATCACCCAGAATCTTTTGCTACGGAATACGGTGAAGCAATCATAAGTAACTTTTTAAATATAGTAGAGGAGGTCAATTATAATGAGTCTACAAAATCATATAAAACAGTATAAGCCACTTAATCAAACACAAATGAACGAATTTATAGAATTATTAATCACAGATCAACTAGAAGATGATACAAAACGAGAGCTGTTAGAAGCCTTTTCGGAAAGAGAGACTAGTCAAGCGGAATTAACATATATTTCAAAAAGCTTAATAGGGTCTATGTATCCTACACAGCCAACTTTTCCTAATAGTATGTGTGTTTGTGGTACTGGCGGAGATAAATCTAATAGTTTTAATATTTCAACAACTGTTTCTTTTGTACTGGCAAGTGCAGGTGTACCAGTTATTAAACATGGTAATAGAAGTGTTACATCAGCATCAGGTAGTACTGATTTATTAAATGCTATGCGTATTCCAACGCGAAGTGTTGAGGAAACATCAACACATTTAAAAACACAGGGGCTTGTTTTTTTAAATGCGACTGAAACGTATCCAATTATGAAGCATATTCAACCGTTAAGAAAAGCCATTAGTAATCCAACTATTTTTAATATTACTGGACCATTAATTAATCCATTCAAATTAGATTATCAAGTTATGGGTGTCTATGAACCGTCTCAATTAAATAAAATTGCGCAAACATTAGCAGATTTAGGTAGAAAAAGAGCAATCGTCTTACATGGTGCAAATGGTATGGACGAAGCAACATTATCTGGCAATAACACACTATATGAAGTGACGGAAGACAAACACATTAAATCTTATTCTATAAATGCAACAGATTTAGGGTTAGATTATGCACCAAATACGGATTTAAAAGGTGGCACACCTCAAGAAAATTTAGAAATTACAAAACAAATATTAAATGGTAAAGATCAAAGCGCTAAAAGAGATGTGGTGCTATTGAATGCAGGCATTGCCTTATATGTTGCTGAAAAAACAGCCACTATTCAAGAAGGTGTTCATAAAGCAAAAATATTAATTGAAAATGGAGATGCACTCAAACAATATAACAAAATGGGAGGCAAAACGTATGACTATATTGGATGAAATCGTAGCTTATAAAAAGGAATTATTGAAGGATGGCTATTATACAAAAAAATTATCAGACCTTGATGAGGTAGACATTACGCATAAACAAACGTTTGAGTCACAGTTAGCACAAGCTGATCAATTATCGGTTATCGCTGAGATTAAATCGAAAAGTCCGACATTATCTGAACTTCCAGGGAGAGATTTGAAACAACAGGTTAAGGCGTATGAAGCATATGGTGCCAACGCAGTTTCAATCTTAACGGATGAACATTATTTTGGAGGGAGTTACGAACGATTACAAACTTTGACACAAGTAACTGATTTACCAGTATTGTGTAAAGATTTTGTAGTTGATCCTATTCAAATTGATGTTGCTAAAAAGGCAGGAGCGTCTATTATCTTACTTATTGTAAATGTATTGACTGATCAACAGTTGAAAGCCTTATATGATTATGCGATATCAAAAAATTTAGAAGTATTAGTAGAAGTACATGATAAAGAAGAATTGGAACGTGCTTACAAGCTAGATCCCAAAATTATTGGTGTGAACAATAGAGATTTAAAACGGTTTGTAACAGATGTTTTGCATACAAATGAAATATTAGAGAATAAAAAAGCAGGTTATTATTATATTTCTGAAAGTGGTATTCGCAACAAACAAGATGTTGCAAGTATTATAAACGCAGGTATTGATGGTTTACTTATCGGTGAATCGTTAATGAAATGTGATGATTTAAGTCAATTTTTACCAAGTCTAAAGTTAGATAAGGTGAAGGTATGAAATTGAAATTTTGTGGTTTTAAAACAATTGAAGATGTATATAAAGCAAAAGATTTAGATATTGATGCAATTGGTTTTATTCATTACCCCAAAAGCAAACGTTATGTGGATATCGATAAGATAGAAGCATTTGCTAACATAATACCAGAAGATAAAGACAAAGTAGTAATTGTAGTGAATCCAGATTATCAAACAATCAGTAATCTCATAGATAATACAAATATAACTACTATCCAATTACACGGATTGGAAAATTTAGAGACCATTCATTTTATACGTCAAAAAAAAGACAATGTAAAAATTATTAAAGCATTGCCTGCACAAAACGCTAATACATTAGCGAAGCACATTCAATATTATAAAGGTTTTGTAGATCAATTTATTATTGATACACCATCAATTGCTTATGGTGGTACTGGCCAATCCTATGATTGGGAAATCTTAAAAGATATAGAAGATGTGGATTTTTTAATAGCTGGCGGTATGGATTATAAAAATATTCAAAGAGTGAGTAAACTTAATTTAAATCATAATGGTTATGATATTGCTAGTGGTATCGAAACAAATGGTGTAAAAGATAGCGAAAAAATGCAAGCAATCATAGAACTTGTAAAAGGAGTTAATTAAATATGGTTAAAAACATACAGACAGAAGCAGATGAATTTGGATTTTTCGGTAATTTTGGTGGGCAATATGTCCCAGAAACATTAATGCCAGCAATTCAAGAACTTAAACAAGCTTATGCAAAAGCTAAAATAGATCCTAAGTTTCAAAATGAACTGAAGAATTATTTAAAAGATTATGTAGGAAGAGAGACACCATTAACATATGCGGCATCATATACAGAAGCGCTAGGCGGGGCAAAAATATATTTAAAAAGAGAAGATTTAAATCATACTGGTGCCCACAAAATTAATAATGCCCTAGGTCAAGCACTTTTAGCTAAAAGAATGGGCAAAAATAAATTAGTTGCAGAAACAGGTGCAGGACAACATGGAGTTGCTAGCGCGACAGCAGCAGCATTATTTGATATGGAGCTCGTGGTGTTTATGGGCGAAGAAGATATCAAGCGACAAGAGTTAAATGTATTTAGAATGGAATTACTTGGTGCAAAAGTTGAACCCGTGACTGAAGGACAAGGTACATTATCTGATGCAGTAAATAAGGCGTTACAATATTGGGTGAGTCATGTAGACGATACACATTATTTATTAGGGTCTGCTTTAGGACCAGATCCATTCCCGACTATAGTGAGAGATTTCCAAAAAGTTATAGGTACTGAAATCAAAGATCAAATCATAGAGAAGGAAGGGTGTTTACCAGATGCGTTAATTGCATGCGTAGGTGGAGGATCAAATGCTATTGGTACATTTTATCCATTTATCCAAGATGATGTTGCACTATATGGTGTAGAAGCAGCAGGAGAGGGCATTGACAGTGATAAACATGCGCTCGCAATAAATAAAGGGCATGAAGGTATTTTACATGGTACAAAAATGTATTTAATACAAGATGACAATGGACAGATAGAATTAGCGCATTCAATCTCAGCTGGATTAGATTATCCGGGCGTAGGACCTGAGCATTCGTATTATCATGATATTGGTAGAGTTAAATATGCAACTGCTAATGATAGACAAGCGATGGATGCATTGGTGAAATTTACCCAGGCAGAAGGAATTATACCAGCGATAGAAAGTGCACATGCATTAAGTTTTGTTGAAGAGCTAGCACCATCTATGGATAAAGATCAAATCATTGTCGTAACTGTGTCAGGACGTGGTGATAAAGATATGGAAACGATTAGAAACTACATGAGACAAGGTGGCGAAAGTAATGCATAAATTATTTATTCCCTATATCATGGGGAACAAAAATTTTATTGAAAATATGAAAATATTAAGTGAATCAGGCGCGGATATTATTGAAGTAGGCGTTCCATTTTCAGATCCAGTAGCTGATGGGCCAGTGATTATGGAAGCTGGAAATAAAGCAATACAACAAGGCGTGAATATCGCATATATTTTTGATGAACTGACTGCACATCGTGATTCTATAAACAGTCAATATGTACTTATGACGTATATCAATATTATTAATCACTATGGAGAAGATGCATTTTTTGATGCATGTGAAAAAGCTGGTGTATATGGATTAATTATACCTGATTTGCCACATGAACTTGTCCAACAATTAAAAGATAGACATCCTCATCGTAAAGTTAATATTATTTCATTAATTGCTATGACAACATCTGATGAACGCATCGATCAAATTTCTGAAAATGCGGAAGGGTTTATCTATACAGTTACAATGAATGCAACAACTGGAGAAAATGGAAAGTTTCATCCAGAACTAAAACGAAAAATTGAAAAAATTAAAAACAAAGCACATGTACCTGTAGTGGCCGGTTTTGGTATTCGTACTAAAACGCATGTTAATGACATTAGCGAAGTAGCTGATGGCGTAGTCATCGGTAGTGAAATCGTTAAACGGTTTGAACATGACCAAAAAGAAACGACAATCGCGTATCTAAATTCGATTAGAACAACCCTAGATGATGTACAAATTAATGAATGATGTGTAATGTTTATTTTAGGTGGGTATTATTTGAAATAGATAGTCAAAATTGAAACATCGAAATGTATTCGATGTGATTTCAAGTAGATAATAACCTAAATAAATGAAGAGGTGACAATCGTGAATAAAAAAGTTTTATTCATTATAACAAGTAGAGCACAATATGAAGATGGCACACCAACTGGATTATGGTTGGAGGAGGCAAGTGAACCATATCATATTTTAACAGAATCAGGTATCGACGTAGATATCGTTTCAATTGAAGGTGGAGAAATTCCTTTAGATCCAAATTCAACTCAAAATGACGAATTAACGAAATATGCACAATTTGTAGGGAAAATAAGTGATGTACCAAGTATAGATAACATTAATGTTTCAGATTATGATGCAGTTTATCTACCAGGTGGACACGGTACAGTATTTGATTTTGCTCACAATCAAAAATTAGCTACTATCTTAGCTGATTTTAAAGATGAAGGCAAGTTTATAAGTTCTGTATGTCATGGACCAAGTGCATTTGTCGGTGCAAAAGATAAAAATGGTAAATATCTCGTAGAAGGTGTTACTTTAACATCATTTACAGATGATGAAGAGCGTACGATGGGACTAGAGAATAAAGTACCATTCTTAACACAAACAGAATTAGAGCAACAAGGCGCTAAATTCGTTACCAAAGATAACTTTACCGAACATGTTGAAACAGATCGTCAATTCATCACTGGTCAAAATCCTCAATCAAGTGTAGCAATCGGTGAAGCATTAAAAGATGCTTTAAAATAGGTGGGATTTTAAAAATAAGTTATATTGGGTAACACGAACTACTAACAAGTAAAAAACTTGTTAGTAGTTTTTATATTTACATAAATAAATTAAGATTTGTGTTTAAATAGTTATTCTTTGTTAGAATAAAAGTAATGCTATAATAAAACAATACATAAATTATAAGTAAATTGTAGCATTTAGTAATTCTAACTAGGGTATCGATTTTGTTTTATAATTGAATATTGTATAATAATTAAGATTAAAGTTTAAACTCGAAATAAAGTACTATAGACAAATAGGAGTATATAAAATGAAATTTACGAATTTAACTGCAAAAGAGTTTGGTGCATTTGTTGATCACATGCCCAACAGTCATTTCACACAGATGGTAGGGAATTATGAGTTAAAAATTGCAGAAGGCACAGAAACACATTTAGTAGGCGTTAAAAATAATGAAAATGAAGTTATAGCAGCATGTTTATTGACGGCTGTACCAGTTATGAAAATATTTAAATATTTTTATACAAATCGTGGACCAGTGATTGATTTCGAAAATAAAGAACTCGTCCATTATTTTTTCAATGAATTAGCTAAATATGTAAAAAAACATAATGCATTATATTTAAGAGTAGATCCATACTTGGCATATCAATATCGAAATCACGATGGAGATGTATTAGAAAATGCAGGTCATGATTGGATCTTCGATAAAATGAAACAACTTGGTTATAAACATCAAGGATTTTTAACTGGTTTTGATCCAATTATTCAAATAAGATTCCATTCTGTATTAGATTTAAAAGATAAGACAGCAAAAGATGTACTAAATGATATGGATAGTTTACGTAAACGTAATACGAAAAAAGTTCAAAAAAATGGCGTGAAAGTCAGATTTTTAGGCGAAGATGAATTACCTATTTTCCGTTCGTTTATGGAAGATACTTCAGAATCTAAAGATTTCGATGATAGAGAAGACAGTTTCTATTACAATAGGTTAAAGTATTATAAGAATCGTGTATTGGTGCCATTAGCTTATATGGATTTTGAAGCATATATCGATGAACTCAAGTCAGAGCGTGAAGTGTTAAGTAAAGATATCAACAAAGCGCTGAAAGATATAGAAAAACGTCCTGAAAATAAAAAAGCATATAATAAAAAAGAAAATTTAGAAAAACAACTTATTGCAAATCAACAAAAAATTGATGAAGCTAAGTCATTACAAGAACAACACGGTAATGAATTACCAATTTCAGCAGCATTCTTTATTGTTAATCCGTACGAGGTAGTGTATTACGCTGGAGGAACATCTAACGAATTTAGACACTTTGCGGGAAGCTATGCAATACAATGGAAAATGATAAATTATGCAATCGATAATAATATTGATAGATATAACTTCTATGGCATAAGTGGTGATTTTTCAGAACATGCAGAAGATGCAGGTGTTGTTAAATTTAAAAAAGGCTTTAACGCTGATGTAGTTGAATATGTTGGTGATTTTATAAAACCAATAAATAAACCAATGTACAAAATTTATACAATGTTAAAGAGATTAAAAGATAAAAAGTAACACGTATTATATTTAGAAAGGAACTAGCTATAATGAAATTTACAGAGTTAACTGTCAAAGAATATGACAATTTTGTACAAAATCCAGCATTAGAGAGTCATTACTTTCAAGTAAAGGAAAATATAGCTACTAGAGAAGAAGATGGTTTTCAAGTTGTTTTATTAGGCTTAAAAGATGATGATAATCAAGTTATCGCAGCTAGTCTTTTCTCTAAAATCCCAACTATGGGTAGCTATGTATATTATTCAAACCGCGGTCCAGTCATGGATTATAATGATTTAGGTTTAGTTGATTTCTATTTACGTGAATTAGATACTTACCTTCAAAAACAAAATTGTTTATATGTGAAAATGGATCCTTATTGGATATACCAAATTTATGATAAAGATATTAATCCAATGCCTGATTATCAAGAAAATGATGCACTTGTTAATTTATTTAAATCACATGGATATACACATCATGGTTTTACAACAGAATATGATACATCAAGTCAAGTTAGATGGATGGGCGTACTTAATTTAGATGGTAAATCACCAGCGTCATTAAAAAAACAGTTTGATAGTCAAAGAAAACGAAATATTAATAAAGCAATTAATTTTGGTGTGAAAGTAAGATTTTTAGAAAGAGATGAATTTGACATCTTTTTATCACTTTATCGTGAAACTGAAAAACGAGCTGGTTTTGTATCAAAAACTGATGAATATTTCTATAATTTCATAGATAATTATGGCGATAAAGCTTTGATTCCTCTAGCTTATATTGATCTAGATGAATATATTACGAATACGCAAGAAAGTATAAATGAAAAAGAAGCGCGTAGAGATCAAATGATGCAAAATGAAAATAAATCTGATAAGCAATTGAAAAAAATTGCTGAAATCGATAAACAAATTGAACATGATAAAAAAGAATTATTACATGCGAGTGAATTAAGACAGACAGATGGCTCAATCTTAAACCTTGCAGCAGGCGTATATTTCGCTAATGCGTATGAAGTGAATTATTTCTCAGGTGGATCATCTGAAAAATACAATCAATATATGGGGCCTTATATGATGCATTGGTTTATGATTAACTATTGTTTTGATCATGGATATGGCCGTTATAATTTCTATGGCTTATCTGGTGACTTCACTGAAAATAGTGAAGATTATGGTGTTTATCGATTCAAACGAGGTTTCAGCGTACAAATCGAAGAATTAATTGGTGATTTTTATAAACCAATCAAAAAAACGAAGTATAAGTTATTCAATACGCTTAACAATATTAGAAAAAAAATTAAAAAATAAAAAGAAAGCATACTGGTATATAAGCCCTAAGCCAGTATGCTTTCTTATGTTCAAAAGAGGCTGAGACATAATGGATTCCTACAGCCTCATTTCATGTAGGAAGAAATCATTTTAATAAAATTAGATTTCGTCCCACTCCTTTTGTGTGGATTTTCATGCGATGTCAACTCTGGTTGTTTTCCACATTTTTAGTATATATCTCACTAATCAGAAGTGCAATATCATTTTATTATATAAACAGAATAGTAAATTAATAAATAATATTATTCAAAAATTTTAGGTTAAAAAAGTATTTCTAATATATTAGAAATACTTTTTTAAAAATAATTAACGTAAAGCATCTATGAGATAAGTTATTCCAATAATAAAGAAAACTGCGCTCATAAATACTGCGATAACAACGGCAGCTATCAATGGATTAAACAATAAAATGATACCAAATATAATTTCTATAATGTTTAATATAATAGATACTATATGAAATCGTTTGTTTGCGCCTTCTGCTGGTGTAATCGTAAACATATTCAAAAGTGCATTAATAATAAACCATATAGCAAATAAATAAACAATAAATGTTGTACTTGTTACTACATTAAATAGTATAAGTATACCAATAATAATGTTGATAATACCTAAGATAATCAGTAAATTTGAACCATTCTGCGTGGCTTGTTTCATAATACGTCTTACAAAAATTTCAATAAAGCCATTAATTATAAATAAAATACCTATTAACCAAGTAATGGCAAATAAATTTTCTTCAGGAAAACTAATGATAAAAACGCCTATAATCAAGAAGAAAACACCTATTAATAAACTGGACCATTTGATACCTGATTTTTGTTGCATGTTTTTCACTCCAATCTCAATAATATTTACCCAAAATGAAAGTATTCAACACTTTAGTAAATAATAATATTATTATGTTAACAAAATTGAATAACAAAGTAACCTGTTTTGTTTGATTTAATAAATATTTAGGTTCACTCTATAATATGTATGGTTTTAAAATTAAGTATTCGTTTTAGGAGTGTATGATCAGTGGGAATTTCGATTCAAAAATCAATTTATAAAAAACTATTAAAAAATTTAGCGACTGAGCCGTTTAGTGTAACATTTTGGGATGGTTCAACCGTACATTATAACGATGGAATTGCTAAATTTCATTTAACTTTCAATAAGCCATTAAATAAAAAATTGTTAAAAGCAAATCCGATGATTGCATTAGCAGAAGGCTATATGGATAAGTATATTGAAGTCAGTGGTGATTTAGAATTTATTATGGAGTCCATCTTTTCACAACAAAAAAGTTTTATTAATAAACCTAAGCAAAAATATGTGCACTCTCGTAAAAAATATAAAAACAATAAAAAAACTGCGAAAGAAAATGCTTCATTTCATTATGATTTAGGCAACGATTTTTATCGCTTATGGTTAGATGAAACAATGAATTATTCTTGTGCATATTTTAAAACGAAAGAAGATTCGTTATATACAGCTCAAGTTAACAAGATTAACCATATATTAAAAAAGCTTAATTTACAATCTGGACAAAATTTATTAGATATTGGATCTGGATGGGGACATCTTATTATTGAAGCTGCAAAACAATATAATGTCCAAACGTTAGGTATTACATTAAGTGAAGAACAATATATTAAAACAAAAGAGCGCATTAAAGCTGAAGGTTTGATCGGTCAAGTGGATGTTAAGTTAATGGATTATAGAGAACTTATTAATGAAAAGAGAACATTTGATCGCATTGTAAGCGTAGGCATGTTAGAACATGTTGGCCATGATCATATTCCTATATTCATGGAAAATACACATAAGCTATTGAACGATGGCGGTGTGGCCTTATTGCATTGTATTACTGGACTTGTAGAAGTAGAAGGTAACGACTTTCTCACTAAATATATTTTTCCTGGAGGTGCAATTCCTTCTATAAGAGCGTTAGTTGACAATATGTCACAAAATAACTTGAAAATTGTAGATGTAGAAAGTTTAAGAAGGCATTACACGTTAACTTTACGCAACTGGGCAGAAAATTTTGAAGCAAATATAGATAAAGTACGAGAACAATTTGATGAGAGGTTTATAAGAATGTGGCGTTTGTATTTGAATGCATGTGCAGCAAACTTCACATGTGGTGTTTCCGATTTGCACTAATTTTTAATCACAAAAGGCGTCAATAACGAACTGCCAATGACAAGAGCTTATTTATACAAAGATAATTAAAATAAAATTTTTGATCAATAGTGTTGAAATTTTACTTTTAGTCTCAACACTATTGATTTTTATATGATACAGTAACATAAACATTTAATTAACGTTATTTATATTATGTAAACTTATAATTGTATATGCTAATTTTTAAACCACAAGTTAAGTAAGGATTGTTATAAATATTATTTGATAGTAATACTCTTATAATTAATAGTAAGTATAATTACTTTTTAAATGAAATATCTCAATTGAAACGCTGAGAAGTTGATTTTTGAACGTTGAACTTTGTTTTTGTGTATCTATGTAAATGTGATTGCAACTGAGCGATAAATTGATTTGTGATAATGTTATTGTCATTTAGATTACTGTAAATACACGTTGCGGATGGTTAAGAAAAAGTAACATCCAATTAGTGATGTTCACACGAATGAAATATGATGTGCTTGTCAGTTTAAATCAATTTTGTATTTGTAGTTTAAGTTTTGGTTAAATTAATTAAGGACATATTATATGATGAAATCTCATAGATAAATCAGCATACATATATGAATTAACATTTTAGTTTACATAATATATATTATAGGAAGTTATGTATATTATGATATAAGGGACCTATCTTATAATTATTATGTTATTTACGTTTGTTCTAATTTATTTTCGTTAGCTTTTTGAATAACCAATTTCATATTCTAGTTGTAGTTTAAATTAGATTATTCGTTATCTACTTTAATAACTGTAATTATTAAGTTGCTAAGGAATCACTCTATATAGTGATTTGTATTGCATTTTAAATTATGTAGCGATACGTATCTATTAATTATTTACTAAAATCTATTAAACATTATATGAAGATTACAGTTTTAATCATTGATATTGAAATATAGTTGATAAATTTACATAAAATATATGCCTTTATCAAATCGTAATTTTTTTGATTTAATAAAGGCATATCATCATTGCTTGTTTTTTACATAAACATCTATGGAGTCTTTAATGAATTGAGCAGTGCCTGTGCCAAATTTATCAAGATTTACTTTGAATCGCTCGTCTTCGATATACATATTACCTAAGGACTCAAAAATATCTAATGTGTAATTAAAATTTAAGTTTGAATTTAAATAATCATACCATTTTTGTACGTTTGACTGGACTTCAACAGATTCTGGTGGCTGACTTTTTAAATTAGCGAAAGTTGAAAAGATATCATTCATTTCTTTTGATTTTACATCTTTTTCTTTATCTGACCATGAGTTAATAGGTTGGTTAGCTTTTATAATCATGCTATCACCCCACTTTTTACGTGCTTCTTCATCATAGCTTTTAGGTGAATTATCAAAATTAAAACCTTCGAATTTTTCTTCATTTGTCATTGTTATTTCTCCTCTCATGTGACGTAATGTTTGATCGATTGTTTGAATCATTTGATCAGTACGATTTTTTCTTTCAATTAGTAATTGCTTGTGTATTTTTAACGCTTCTTGTCTATCGAAAGACGGGCTATCAATGATTGATTTTATTTTTTTAAGAGAAAAGTCGAGTTCTCTAAAAAATAAAATTTGCTGTAGTTTATCTAGGTCTGCTTCTGAATATAGCCGATATCCTGACTTGGACAGTTTTGTTGGATTTAATAAATTAATTTCATCATAGTAATGTAACGTCCGCACACTAATACCTACTAAATTGGCTATTTGTTTGACCGTCATTTGCATTTATCTTACCTCCTCATATAATGACTATAATGCTTAACGGAACGTCAGGGTCAATAATAAATTTTGTTTTATTAGCAATATAATAAAAATAAAAAGTCCCTGAGACAAAAAATGTCTGGGGACTTTCGATATTAATAAATGATCTTTGCATTTTTATTTCGACGTTACCTTTAACAATTATTTTTTTCTTTTAAATTCGTGTGTTTCGTCTTCAGGTGAGATACCACGTTTTTTCATTTCTTTTAATGCCTTTTTTTCTCGACGTTTACGTCTGAAGTCACGTGTAAAGTACCAAATTAAAAAGCTCATGATTAAACTTAATACCGCCATAAATGCAGCAAAACCTAATAAAGGCTCGTAAGTAATATTTTCAAAATTAGGTATTAAGAATGCAGCAATAGCTAATATAACAAATGTTAAAATAGCAGCTGCAAACCATTTATTTAAAACAAGTGTACAGAATAATGTAACTACTATAACAGCCACTACTGTAATCCATAAAAAATTAGGTAAATCAAAAATAGTCATTTATAGCGCTCCTTATAAAAATCGACATATTAGTCATTATAACAATTATACTAAATGACATTATATATCATATCCATCTTAAGTAGTATAATAACATATTAAAATATTGCATTAACCACGTCAAATTACCATTCTTTATACAATTAGATAACCCCTTTACTTGCGCGTATGTGGTCTATAAACGCACAATTGTATCTTACTAGGTAATTTCATGTATAATTAAACATGAAATTATTATATATGCTTAGGAGTGATTAAATGGCAGATACTTTACCACTTAGAAATGAAGTTCCAGCTGAAACAACTTGGGATATTTCAGCTTTATTTTCATCAGATGAAGCATTTTATCAAACTTTAGATAACACCAAAGCAGCTGCTAAAACATTTAATGAAAATTATGTTCATCAATTGGATAATCCTACTATTATTGAAAAAGCATTAGCTATATATTCTGATATCTTGGTCCAATTAGATAAAATGGCAAATTATGCAGAATTGAGATTAAGTGTAGATACGGCGAATGAACAAGCACAAACATTAAGTGCTAAATTTTCAAATACTTATGGAAAAATTGCGAGCGAGCTATCATTTGTTGAATCAGAAATATTGGAACTTTCTGATGATGTATTAAATCATTTTATTTCAACATCTAAATACCCACATTTTTTAAAAAAATTAAAAAAAAGTAAACCGTATCAACTTAGTCCTGAAGTCGAAAAAACATTAGCAAGTTTATCATCAGTGTTTGAACGCCCTTTTGAACTATATGGTATAACGAAGATGTTAGATATAGATTTTGATTCATTTGAATATAACGGTAAAACATATCCTTTAGACTATGCTACCTTTGAAAATGAATATGAAGATCATCCAGAAGAAGCATTTAGAAGAATTAGTTTCAAGAAATTTAGCGATGCATTAAATAAGTACCAACATACAACTGCTGCTACATATAATATGCAAGTACAACAAGAAAAAATTGAAGCAGATCTACGTGGATATGATTCTGTAATTGATTACCTATTACAAGATCAAGAAATTACGCGAGATATGTTTGACCGTCAAATTGATGTTATTATGAGTGATTTAGCGCCTATTATGCAAAAATATGCGAGATTGATTAAGCGTGTTCATGGCTTAGAAGTTATGCACTTTGAAGATTTAAAGATATCTATAGATCCTAATTACGAACCAGATATCTCTATTGAAGATTCTAAAAAATATATTTATGGCGCATTAAATGTATTAGGTGAAAATTATTTGAATATGGTTGAAACAGCTTATCAAGATAGATGGATAGATTTTGCTCAAAACAAAGGCAAAGATACTGGAGCGTATTGTGCTAGTCCATATGCTACACATTCATATATATTTATTTCTTGGACTGGTAAAATGACTGAGACTTTTGTTTTAGCACATGAGTTAGGACACGCTGGCCATTTTACGTTAGGACAAAGTCATCAAAATTATTTGGAATCAGAACCATCCATGTATTTTGTAGAGGCACCATCGACAATGAATGAGATGTTAATGGCAAATTATTTATTCGAAAATAGTAACGATGCTCAATTTAAGCGTTGGGTTATTGGTTCTATCGTTTCTAGAACATATTATCACAATATGGTAACGCATTTACTGGAAGCAGCGTATCAACGCGAAGTATATAAAAAGGTTGATAATGGTGAATCGCTGACTGCACCAGTATTAAATCGAATTATGTTGGATATGTACACTCAATTCTTTGGAGAAAGTGTTAAATTTACTAAAGGTTCAGAGCTTACATGGATGAGACAACCACATTATTATATGGGATTATATTCGTATACTTATTCTGCTGGCTTAACAATAGGTACAGTTATGTCACAACGTATTCAGCAAGAAGGACAACCTGCTGTGAATGATTGGTTAAAAACATTGCAAGCAGGTGGCAGCCAATCGCCTACTGAATTAGCTCAATTAGCTGGTATTGATATTCGCACTGATCAGCCATTAAAATCTACAATTGCATATATAGGTAAATTGGTAGATGAGTTGGAGCAGCTTACAGATGAAATTGAAGTAGATAATCATCAACACTAATAAATATAAATAAAGACATATTCTTAAAAAGCACGATGTCAATAAAATAAGCAAGTCCTGTTTTACAACTGGCTGTAGCTTATCTTCGACATCGTGCTTTTTGTTTTTTAGTCATATGATTCGTAACGTTCACCTGTGACAAAGTAAAAAATACTTTCTGCAACATTACTGATGTGGTCACCGATGCGTTCCAAATGTCTGGCTGCTAGATGTGCTTGTCCTGCAACAAAAGGATCATTATCTATCAAATAAGTTGTATTAACAATATTTTTATATAAATCATCAATATCTTCGTCACGTTCAATAATTTCCTTAATCAAGGTAACATCGTCTCTTTTTACCGCATCATCTAAATCTTTTAACATTAATAATGCAAGTTTACCCATTGTGTTCAATCTTGTAAGCACGTATTCATCGGTGATTTTGGCTCGTAATCTAATTTCTGCAATATTTGCAGCATTATCACCAATTCTTTCAAAATCAGAAGCGATTTTTAATGCAGCCATCATCAACCTTAAATCAGTAGCGATGGGCTGTTGTTTAGTAATTAACATAATTACTTTTTCATTTATTTCTGTTTCTAAAGCATTGATGTCTTTATCATTCGCAATTGTTTCCCGTGCATAATTTCTATCCTCTTCACTTAACGATTTTAATCCATATTCAATATTATAATATACGTGAAGGCCAAGTCGACGCAAATCTTTCATTAATGCGTCTAATTGGCCTTCATATTTCTCTCTAATAACCATATATTAACCGAAACGACCAGAGATATAATCTTCGGTTTGTTTATCAGATGGGTTAGAGAAGATTTTATCAGTGTCGTCGTATTCATTTACATAACCGTTAAGGAAGAATGCTGTTTTATCAGAAACACGCGCAGCTTGTTGCATATTATGTGTAACGATAATGATTGAATATTTTTCTTTTAGTTCTTGTACGAGTTCTTCTACTTTTAATGTTGAAATTGGATCTAACGCAGATGTTGGTTCATCCATTAAGATAACATCTGGTTCAATTGCTAATGTACGTGCAATACAAACACGCTGTTGTTGACCACCTGATAAGCTATATGCGTTTGTATCTAAGCGATCTTTTAATTCATCCCATATTGCAGCGCCACGTAAAGATTTTTCTACAATCTCATCAAGAATCTTTTTGTTTTTAATACCATGTATTTTAGGTCCGTATGTGATATTATCATATATTGATTTTGGAAATGGGTTGGGTTGTTGGAATACCATTCCGACATTTGTTCTTAATTTTTCAACTGAATATTTTTCGTCGAAAATATTTTGATCACGGTAAATGATTTTACCTGCTGTTTTAACAGATGGCACAAGTTCTACCATTCTATTTAATGTTTTGATATAAGTAGATTTACCACAACCTGATGGCCCTATAATGGCAGTGACATTATTTTCTAAGATATCAAGATTTATGTTTTTTAAAGCATGATTATCGCCGTACCATAAATCTAAATTTTTTGTAGAATAGACGATTTTTTTCTCACTATCAGGAATTTTATGTTCTTTGTTATCTGTGTCTCTATCAATCGATGCAATTGGAACTGAATTTTGATTCGTATGTTCCGCTATTTTTGTTTTTTCCTCTTTAATTGTATCTTTAGTCATAATTAAAACTCCTTTTACGGTTATTTTTAAACTATAAAATTATAATTTCTCCCCAAAATAACCATTTAATTAAATTTGATTTTGAAATAACATTAATATTTTTTACTGTATTTGTTTCTCAAGAATATCGCAATTGCGTTCATTAGTAGTAAAATGACAAGCAAGACAATGATACCGGCAGACGCAACATTTTGGAATTCATCTTGTGGAAGTTTAGCCCAATTGTAAATCGCCATAGGTAATGCTTGGAATTGGTCGAATACACTTGAAGGTAAACTTAATAATACGGTCGGTATACCGATTAATATGAGTGGTGCAGTTTCACCTAATGCACGTGATAATGCTAGAATGAAACCTGTTAGTATACCTGGAATAGCTGCTGGTAAGACAACTCGGCGTATTGTTTGCCATTTATTTCCACCTAAACCATATGAAGCTTCTCTAACAGAACTTGGCACAGATCTGATAGCTTCCTGGCTTGCAACAATAATCACTGGTAAGATTAGTAACGACATAGTTAATGCTGCTGCAAGTACAGAGTTACTTAAAGCAAGTGCTTCTATCCCCATACCTCTTACAAAAATAGTGAGTCCAAGCAAACCAAAAACTACTGAAGGTACACCGGCTAAGTTTGAAATACTGACTTTAATAAAGCTTGTAAGTGCATTATCTTTGGCATATTCCTCTAAATAAATTGCTGTACCTACACCTAATACAATTGAAATGGGTATGATTGTAATCATCAACCAAATTGTACCGATCAAACCACCTTTTACACCTGACATAGAAGGCGTTGAAGATGAGAAATTACTGAAGAATGACGGTGTTAAATGCCCCGCGCCTTTAATGAATGTGTCTATAATTAAAGCTGCTAGAAAAAGTAAGGCAACTAAAGTACATGTAAAAAATGCCCATTTATTGAATTTATTTGTTGCTAACCTACTGGAAAGTTTTTTTTCAACTTTTTGTTGATTAACAAGCGCTTTAGTATTTGTCTCTGCCATATTAATACTCCTCTCTAAAGCGTTTCGTAATCCATTGTGAAATTAAATTCATCACAAGTGTGAATAAGAATAATGTGAAACCAACAGCATAGATACTGTAATAGATATCAGAGCCAAATGTCGCATCTCCTGTTGCTACTTGTACAATATATCCTGTCATAGTTTGGATTGACCCAGTTAAATCTAATGAGGAACTAGGTGTACTACCTGCAGCAAGTGATACAATCATCGTTTCTCCAATTGCACGTGAAATAGCTAATACGATAGACGCCATAATACCTGAAGTAGCGGCTGGTAATATTACTTTTGTTGCAACTTCAAATTTTGTTGCGCCTAGACCAAGTGCACCTTCACGTATTTTGTTTGGCACTGATGACATAGCATCTTCACTCATACTTGAAATCAATGGAATAATCATAACGCCTACGACAATACCAGGACTAATTGAGTTAAAGCTGCCTAGCTCAGGAAATATTGAACGGAGAACAGGTGTAACAAATGTTAAAGCGAAAAAGCCGAAAACAATTGTTGGTATCCCAGACAATATTTCTAATATAGGTTTTATTATTTTTCTCACTCTTGTAGAAGCATATTCACTTAAATATAAAGCAGCTCCTAAACCAAGAGGAACAGCAACGATTGTTGCAATAGCTGTAATTTTAAGCGTACCTAAAATTAATGCCCAAATACCATATTGTGGTGTTGATGAGAATGGATTCCATTCTTTAGAAAATAAAAATTCAGTTATTGGAACACGTGTAAAAAATGTAATGGTTTCTGTTAATAATGTAACGATAATCCCTACTGTTGCTAAAATTGAGCAAATTGCAATGATTCCCAGAATGATCGGTACAATTTTATCGCTAATACCTTTTTTCTTGCCGTTATTTTTAGCAATCATTTCACTAACAGAAGTATTCTGATTAGCCATGTAAATACCCTTCTTTCGTATAGACTCCCAATATTTAAAATAAAGTTGGGACTGTTCTTCATCTAGCGTTTAGCAACATAGCGATTTTCACTATATTGTTAAACGCTAGATAAATTGAACTTGGAAGTAGATAGATAATTTTAATAATATGTTTTGTCTATCTACTTCCGGAATCCCAACTTTAAAAATTGCTATTATGTTTATTTATCTTCTTTTTTGCTGTCTTTTTTGTCGCTATCTTTACCAATGATGTCTTTTAATTTACTTTGTTGTTCTGTGTAATCTTTTTCAGGTAAAGCAACGAATCCTGCTTCCTCAGCTGATTTTCCTTTATCCTTCATGACAAATTTCATGAAGTCTTGGAATCCTTCATTATCTTTTAATTTTTTCTCGTTAGTGTAGATATAAAGTGGTCTGCTTAATGCGTAAGAACCATCTTGGATTGTTTTCTTAGTTGGTTCTGTTAATTGGCCATTCTCATCTTTGATTTTAACTTCTTTTAATTTGTCTTTATTTTGTTTATAGAAGTTATAACCAAAGTAACCAACACTGTCTTTGTTTTTCTCTACTGATTGGACAATTGTATTTGTGTCAGCATTTTTCTCTGCTTTGATATCTTTTTTGTCCATAATTTCTTCAGAGAAGAAATCGTAAGTACCGTGTGATTGGTCAGGAGAGAATGCTTTAATTTCTTTATCTGGCCATTTTGAATTAACATCTTTCCATGTTTTTGCTTTACCTGAGTAGATTTCGCTTAATTGCTCTTTCGTAAGTTCATCTACAAAGTCATTTTCTTTATTTACTGTAATTGTTACACCATCTTGTGCAACTTTAAATTCATCATATTTAATGCCTTTATCATCTAATTTTTTCTTTTCTTCATCTTTTATAGGTCTAGATGCATTTGAGAAATCAGTGCTGCCTGAAATGAATTTTTCAAATCCACCACCAGTTCCCGATGTACCATTTGATACAGTTACATCTGAATTATCTTTAGCAAATTTTTCATTTAATTTTTCAATGATTGGACCTACAGTAGATGAACCATCACCTTTAACTTCTCCACTTCCTTTACCAGAATCGCTATTTCCGCCGCCACAAGCTCCTAATAAAAGTGAAGCACCGATTACAGTAGTACCAAATAATTGCCATTTTTTCATTGAAACATCCTCCTAATAAGTGAATAACCCAAAAGTTATATGTATTTCTTACAGTTCCTATACTACACACCTTTTATTAAATACAAATATAGTTAATGTAAATGTTTTGTTAAGTATTTATTGACCTTGTTTACAAAATTCACAATGATAAGATCTATAACGTATATTTTTAATTAAACCTTGATATGACAACGTTTGTGACAATATGAATATTACAAAAAGCGCATGATTTGTAATATAAAAACAAAAAAATCCTGTGCTACATGTTGATTTATGTAGTACAGGATAAAATTATAAATATTTACACACTATTTAATATAGAAAGAACTAGTCTTCAACTCTGCTCCAACCTTTATTAGTTAACGTGATTTTACCAGTTTCAATTGTTATAATTTTGTTTTTATATAAATGACCAATCGCACGTTTAAATGCGCCTTTACTCATATTAAATACTTCTTTAATGGCTTCAGGGCTTGATTTATCCCAAAAAGGAAGTTCACCATCATATTCTACAAGTAAATTAAAAATATGTTGACCATCTTCGTCAAGTCTTTCATGTGCGAATGGTAAAAAAGAACCGTTGAGTTCCCCTTTTTCATTATGCCCGATAATTCGAACTTCTAGCTTTTCACCTAAGCGAGGTTCAGATTTACGTTCAGACTCATGTACGAATATTTTGTGACCATCTTTGGATAGCATGAAGCTTCCAATTCTCAAAACTCTGTATGGTCTTGCTTCGATAACTTTATTTTGTAATGTATCATCGTTTACTGGTGTGTACATTGAATCAACAATTGTTTCAGTTGCTAGACGAGCAAACATGTTGTTTTCGCTATCAATACGTAAAGTAACTAATAATTCATCACCTTGTATTGGCCATACATCTTTTACTTTTGGTAAATCAATCCACGGAATTAAAACTTCTCTTGGAAGACCTACGTCAACATGTGCACCATCTCGATCGGTTTTTAAAACTTTCACAAAATCATATTTGCTAGTAGTAATGTCTGGCATATTTTGTGTAGCAAACAATGCGCCTGATCTATTAGGATAAATGAAAAAGCTATATTCCTCGCCTATGATTAAATCATCTTCTTCATTAACTTCTGATTGATTGAGTTTAACTTCTTCTCCGTTTGGTCCTTGTAACTTGTAAGTAGATCCTTCTAATCCCACAACTTCAAGGAATTCAATGGAACCTACAATATTTTTCTCTTCTTGGGCCATACTGTTCTCCTTCGTACTTAAATTTATTCTTATCTATTATAACATGCTATAAAGAAACAAGCATCAACTCATTGTGAATGGTCGAAACTACCTCTTAAGTGTGTTATAATTTGTCCGGTAGATTAACGTAAAGGAGCAAATGCATGTTACAAGTTACTGATGTGAGTTTACGATTTGGTGATCGTAAATTATTCGAGGATGTAAATATTAAATTTACAGAAGGAAATTGTTATGGTTTGATTGGAGCTAATGGTGCTGGGAAATCGACATTTTTAAAGATTTTATCTGGTGAGTTGGATGCACAATCAGGTCATGTATCTATGGGGAAAGACGAACGTTTAGCAATCTTAAAACAGGATCACTTTGCATATGAAGAAGAACGTGTAATTGATGTTGTAATAAAAGGACATGAACGTCTATATGAAGTGATGAAAGAAAAAGATGAAATTTATATGAAACCGGATTTCAGTGATGAAGATGGTATCAGAGCTGCAGAATTAGAAGGTGAATTTGCTGAAATGGACGGCTGGAATGCCGAAGCAGATGCAGGTTCTTTATTATCTGGTTTAGGTATATCTGCAGATTTACAAGATAAAAAAATGGCTGAATTAGAAAATAACCAAAAAGTAAAAGTATTATTAGCACAAAGTTTGTTTGGTAAACCTGATGTACTTCTACTTGATGAACCGACCAATGGTTTAGATATCCCTGCGATAAGTTGGTTAGAAGATTTCTTAATCAATTTTGAAAATACAGTGATTGTAGTATCGCATGATCGACACTTTTTAAATAATGTATGTACACATATTGCAGACTTAGATTATGGAAAAATAAAAGTATACGTAGGTAACTATGATTTTTGGTATCAATCAAGTCAATTAGCAATGAAAATGGCACAAGAGCAAAACAAGAAAAAAGAAGAAAAGATTAAAGAATTGCAAGATTTCGTTGCTCGTTTCTCTGCAAATGCATCTAAATCTAAACAAGCAACAAGCCGTAAAAAGCAACTAGAAAAAATTGAACTAGATGATATTCAACCTTCTTCACGTCGTTACCCATATGTGAAATTCACACCAGAACGTGAAATCGGTAATGATTTACTATTTGTAGAAAATGTATCAAAAACGATAGATGGTAATAAAGTGTTAGATAATATTTCATTTACAATGAATCCTAATGATAAAGCAGTTTTAATTGGAGATAGTGAAATTGCGAAAACGACATTACTCAAAATATTAGCTGGTGAAATGACGCCAGATGAAGGAACTGTAAAATGGGGTGTTACGACTTCACGTAGTTACTTCCCTAAAGATAACTCTGAATACTTCGAAGGTGTAAATATGAACCTTGTTGATTGGTTACGTCAATATGCGCCTGAAGACGAACAAACTGAAACATTCTTAAGAGGTTTCTTAGGCCGCATGTTATTTAGCGGTGAAGAAGTTAAGAAAAAAGCGAGTGTTTTATCTGGTGGAGAAAAAGTGCGTTGTATGTTAAGCAAAATGATGTTATCTAGTGCGAATGTTCTATTACTAGATGAACCAACGAACCATTTAGATTTAGAAAGTATTACTGCAGTGAACGATGGTTTGAAAAATTTCAAAGGTTCAATGATTTTCACATCGTATGACTTTGAATTTATCAACACAATCGCGAATCGAGTAATTGACTTAAATCCTACTGGTGGTTTATCAAAAGAAATATCATATGAAGCTTATTTACAAGAAACTGGCGTTTTAAATAAATAAGACCATTAAAAATATAGAACTATATTAGTCATCACCTAGATTAAAAGTATTGGATATTTCAATGGTGGATCTTAGATTGCAAATAGCATTATTAAGCATATATGAAAATTATCATCAGTGGATGAAATTATATGTTGAAGCTGAGATATTAATATATCTTAGCTCAGGCTGTCGACAAAGTCTCCGACTTTGTCGACAGTTTTTTTGTGCACGCTTTCCGCGACCGCTGCCGTAGCTTGTAGTCTTCGGCTAGTGCGCTTCCCACAGGAGTCGGCCCAAATCACTGCCAATATCACACTAAATATAGTCTCTGAATGACAAAGTTTCTATGGATACCATGCTAATTTGTGTTGCCATGAATCTTTTAAAAATGGCAATATGGTTAGTAAAATGGCCAATAATGGTCTGAAATCCCCCTACTATTTTGAAAAAGCTATATAAATAGACAATAGATAAACCCTTCGCAAATCGGCGCAAAAGGTTTGTCTACGTTCTGAAACTGAGATATTGATATATATCAGTTTATTTGTCTTCACTATGAAGTCTAAATATTAGTCATAAATGGTTATGCATTATATAATCAAAAGCATATATCGTTATGGAGGTATGTAAATGGAACAGTTAAATATGTTAGATGGACAAGTGATTCCTCAAATTGGGTTTGGTACATATAAGTTAAATGGTGCTCATGGTGCACATGCGATTGTGAATGCATTAGAACAAGGTTATCGTTTATTAGATACAGCTTATAATTATGAAAATGAAGGAACAGTTGGTAAAGCAATCGAGATGAGCAGTGTTTCACGAGATCAAATTATGATTACTTCAAAATTGCCTGGACGTTATCAATCTTACGATGATGCACTGACTGCAATTCAGGAATCAATTTATCGCTTAGGTGTTGATTATCTTGATTTATATTTAATTCACTGGCCTAATCCTAAACAAGGTAAATATGTTGAAGCTTGGCAAGCAATGATTGCAGCACAAAAAGCAGGCTTAATAAAATCAATAGGTGTGTGTAATTTTTTACCAGAACATATTGAAACACTACAACAAGAAACGGGTGTTTTGCCAGCTGTAAACCAAATTGAATTACATCCGTATTTCAATCAAGAAGCATTAGTTCAGTACAACACATCCAAAGGAATTGTTACTCAAGCATGGAGCCCATTAGGTCGTGCTTCTAGTGTTATTGATGATGAAAATCTTGTCGAAATTGCTACAAAACATAACAAAACCATTCCTCAAGTTATATTAAAATGGCATATTCAAAATGGTGTTGTACCTATTCCGAAATCTACAACTGTATCAAGACAACTGCAAAACATAGATATTTTTGACTTTTATCTTGATAGTAATGATATTGAGCAAATCAATGCACTAACACGTACAGATGGCAGACGTAAAGACCAAGATCCAGCCACTTATGAAGAATTTTAAATTAATAGTTCATACATTTGGATATATTAATATTTAAATTTTTAAAAATATACAATTACACTTATTTAGCAAAACGTTAATAAAACAGTTTGATTTTTCAGTAAATTTAAAAAACTTTGTAAAAGCGGTTTACAGTATATATAAGCATATGTATAATATGATTCATAAACAAAATTAAATAAGTTTTGATGAGGCGCATCAATCATGAGTAAATTTTAGAAGAACCTGTCTGCTAGCAGCTAATTTTGAAAGGGTGAGATGCCGAAACAGTTATAATAGCAGCTTATAACAAGTTGGACTTTATGGTTAAGAGCTAAGAGTCTGTCATTATTTTAAAATAATGGAGTGCATCACTTGTATATAAATTATAGAACAGGTTCGCATTCCGGACTTGTTCTTTTTTTATATCACTGTGATTCTCCCCTATCAAATGAGGAGGATATGGAATTGGAAAGAAGTGTTTTGAAATTTGGAGGTTCATCTGTAAGTGATTTTACTAAAATTAAAAATATAGCAGGCATGTTAAAAACAAGAGTTGATGAAGGCGAACAACTTATCGTTGTCGTTAGTGCAATGGGAAAAACAACAGATGAGCTTATGGCTAATGTTTCAACGCTTACTACGACACCCAAAGATCAAGAATTGGCCTTGCTATTAACAACCGGTGAACAACAGACCGTTTCCTATTTGTCGATGGTATTAAACGATATCGGCGTAAACGCAAAAGCGATGACTGGATATCAAGCAGGAATTAAAACGGTTGGTCATCATTTGAAAAGTAAAATTGCTGAAATCAATCCTAGTACATTTGAACAAGCTTTTGAAAACAATGATGTACTAGTGATAGCAGGTTTTCAAGGTATTAATGATGAATTAGAAATAACCACCTTAGGTCGTGGTGGCTCAGACACGACTGCTGTAGCTTTAGCTGCAAGTAATCAAACGACTTGTGAGATATATACCGATGTAGACGGTGTGTATGCGACAGATCCAAGGGTTTACAAAGATGCGAAACGATTAGCATATGTATCTTACGAGGAAATGATGGAAATGAGCGCTTTAGGTGCAGGTGTACTTGAAACTAGAAGCGTGGAATTAGCAAATAATTATAACATCCCACTGTATTTAGGAAGAACTTTATCAAATGTGAAAGGAACATGGATTATGTCACAAGCAGAATTATTAGAAAAAAAAGCAGTTACTGGTGTAGCATTAGATACACACATGTTACATGTTACAATTAGTTATCCCCTACCGGACAATAGATTATTGACGGATTTATTCAATCATTTAGAAGAAGGCTCAGTCAATGTGGATATGATTTCTCAAATCATTAATTTGGAAGGATTGCAAATGTCTTTTACGATAAAAGATACAGACGCTGTTCAAATAACAAACATCTTAGATGTATTAAAAGAAAGGTTTAATGCATTAGACTTCAAGATTAACGAAGGATACGTTAAACTTTCATTAATCGGTTCTGGTATGCGAGATATGTCTGGTGTTGCTTCAAAAGCATTTATTACATTGATTGAAAATGATATTGCTTTTTATCAAACCACCACATCAGAAATTAGTATTTCATGTGTAATAGATTCCGAAAATGGTGAACGTGCAGTTCATGCTTTATATCAAACTTTTGATATCTGAATTTTCTAAAAATAATTAATTTTAAAAACTTTATAAAAATGAAAATGGAGTGTATATTCTATGACAAAATTAGCAATAGCAGGCGCAACTGGTTTAGTAGGAAGAAAAATGTTGGAAACATTAGATCGTAAAAATATACCGTTTGATGAATTAGTATTATTTTCTTCAGCACGTTCAGCAGGAGAAGCAATTGAATTCCAAGGCAAAACGTATATTGTTAAAGAATTAACTGAAGAGGCTGCAAGTGAACATTATGATTATGTTTTAATGAGTGCCGGTGGAAGTACAAGTGCCCACTTCTCCCCTATTTTTGAACAAGCTGGTGCCATTGTTATTGATAATTCTAGTCAATGGAGAATGGCAGATGACATTGATTTAATTGTACCTGAAGTTAATGAACCTGTTTTAAACAGAAAAATTATCGCTAATCCCAATTGCTCTACTATTCAATCGGTTGTACCTTTAAAGGTATTACAAGAAGCATTTGGTTTAGATCGTGTAGCTTATACAACATATCAAGCAGTTTCAGGATCTGGTGTAAAAGGTAGACAAGACTTATCTGAAGGTGCGAATGGCAAAGCGCCGGAAGCATATCCTCACCCTATCTATAATAACGTGTTACCACATATTGATAGTTTTTTAGAAAATGGGTATACAAAAGAAGAGCAAAAAATGATTGATGAGACTAGAAAAATTTTAAAAGATGATGATTTAAAAGTAACAGCAACTTGTGTACGTGTGCCTGTTCAAGATAGTCACAGTGTGCATATGGGCGTTACGCTTGAAAGTGAAAGTTCAGTTCAAGCGATTCAGCAACTCTTTGACAATGATCAACGCGTTGTTCTTATTGATAATCCAGAACAAAATGAATATCCATTAGCGGTTAATGCTACTGGCAAAGATGAAATTTTTGTTGGTAGAATTCGTCGAGATGATTCATTAGATAATACTTTCCATGTTTGGTGTACTTCAGACAATTTACTAAAAGGTGCAGCTTTAAATGCAGTACAAATTCTAGAACAAGTAATGAGTTTGAAAGGAGTAAAATAAAATGGGACATATTTTTGAAGGTGTAGGTGTTGCTCTAACAACACCGTTTACACATAATGAAGTTGATTTAAATGCGCTTAGAAGACATGTGAAATATTTATTAGAAAATAATGCGAAATGTATCGTGGTTAATGGTACAACAGCTGAAAATCCTACTTTAACAGATGAAGAAAAAGATCAAGTGTTGGAGACAGTTGTGAATTATGTAGATGGTAAAGTACCAGTTATTGCTGGAACGGGTACAAATAATACTCAAAAATCTATCCAAGCTTCAGTACGTGCGAGAGAAATTGGCGCAGATGGTATTATGTTGATTACGCCCTACTATAATAAAACAAATCAGCGTGGATTGATTGAACATTTTACAACAATAGCTAACGCAGTAAAATTACCTGTCATTTTGTATAATGTACCTTCGCGTACGAATATGACTATTAATCCAGAAACAGTTGAAACATTAAGTAATAATGAATATATTGTAGCGCTAAAAGATGCTACTAATGATTTTGAATATATGGATGAATTGAAAAAACGTTTAGATTTAAATAACTTTGCTTTGTACAGCGGTAATGATGATAATGTGGTTGAATATTTTGAAAAAGGTGGTCACGGTGTCATTTCTGTTGCAGCAAATGTCATTCCTAATGCGTTTCAGTCTTTATTCGATGCAAAGCAAAGTGGAAAAGATATCAATTCACAATTTCAACCAATTCAAACCCTATTAGATGCACTAGCTGTTGATGTCAATCCTATTCCAATCAAAGCATTAACAGCGGTTGAAGGGTTTGGTAATTATGAAGTACGCCTTCCATTAGTGAAGCTTCAAGATGCAGAACGTCAAACGTTAGAGCAAGCATACGAACAATTTAAAGCAGGTGACAATACATGAAGATTGTGTTAATAGGCTATGGAGCCATGAATCAAAGGGTAGCAAGATTAGCTGAAGAAAAAGGACATCAAATTGAAGGTGTGATTGTACCTAACCCATCAAAATCATACCCTTATCCAACGTTCCAACGTATTTCAGACGTTAAAGATGCTGATGTCGCAATCGATTTTTCAAATCCAGAGTTATTGTTGCCTTTGTTAAATGATGAATTTAATTTGCCATTAGTTATCGCAACAACTGGGGAAAAAGAAAAAATTATTGCAAAATTAAAAGAATTAAGTAGTGAAATGCCAGTATTTTTCAGTGCAAATATGAGTTATGGGGTTCACGCACTAACTAAAATTTTGGAGGCTGCTGTTCCCCTACTTCAAGATTTTGACATTGAACTTACAGAAGCACATCATAATAAAAAAGTGGATGCACCTAGTGGTACATTAGTAAAACTTTATGATGTAATTGAGTCCTTACGTGAAAAGACAACACCAGTTTACGACAGACATGAAATAAATGAAAAGCGTTCACAAGATGAAATTGGTATTCACTCAATACGTGGTGGTACGATTGTTGGAGAACATGATGTTTTATTTGCAGGTACTGATGAAACAATAGAAATCACCCACCGTGCTCAATCAAAAGATATTTTTGCTAATGGAGCGATTGGTGCAGCAGAAAAATTAATTAATAAATCAAATGCATTTTATACGTTTGATAATTTATAACTTTTAAGGAGCGAATTAAATTATGGTACAACATTTAACGGCAGAAGAAATCATTCAATATATAAGTGATGCAAAGAAATCTACACCACTTAAAGTTTATGTGAATGGGCAGTTTGACAATGTAACCTTACCTGACAGCTTTAAAGTGTTTGGTGGTTCTGATTCTAAGGTAATTTTTTGTGAAGCAGATGATTGGAAGCAATTTTATGAAAATCATCAATCAGTGATTGATGAATTAGAAGTTGAGATGGACCGTCGTAATTCAGCAATTCCATTAAAAGACTTAACCAATACGAATGCACGTATAGAACCTGGTGCATTTATTCGTGAACAAGCTACGATTGAAGATGGCGCAGTGATTATGATGGGTGCTACTATCAATATCGGTGCTGTTGTTGGTGAAGGAACTATGGTAGACATGAACGCAACACTTGGCGGTCGTGCTACTACAGGTAAAAACGTCCATGTTGGAGCTGGTGCAGTATTAGCTGGCGTGATTGAACCACCTAGTGCATCACCAGTGGTCATTGAAGATGACGTACTCATTGGTGCAAATGCAGTGATACTTGAAGGTGTTCGTGTTGGAGAAGGTTCTATTGTTGCAGCTGGTGCAATCGTTACACAAGATGTTCCTGCTGGTTCTGTAGTTGCTGGAACACCAGCAAAAGTGATTAAGCAAACAAGTGAAGTTGAAGATTCAAAAAGAGAAATTGTTTCAGCACTAAGAAAATTAAATGATTAATTTCAAATTAAATAGATAATTAATAAAAACTGAAATTTTAATATTTATAGGAGGTTTTAGACGAAATAACATGTAATTATTGATATATACACATTTATTTTAATGTGAATATCAATATGTAACTATGCAAATCGTCTAACCTCCTTTTTATACATAAATCGTCTTAATTGAGCATTATTTTATACCTATACATATTACAATAACTAAAAGGATTTGATTTTAATGAATGAGTTAGAATTTGTTACAACCCACAGACGTCACTTACATCAACATCCAGAATTAAGCCTCCATGAATTTGAAACGACTAAATATATTGCAACATTTTTAGATGATCTTGGTATTGAATATCATCGCCCACTGGAAACGGGTTTGATTGCCTATCTTCCTGGTAATGGTAATCATACGATTGCTTATCGTGCGGACATAGATGCCTTACCTATTTATGAAGAGAATGACGTCCCGTATCGTAGTAAAACTGATAATGTTATGCACGCATGTGGGCATGATGGACATACAACTGCATTAATGCTATTTGTTAAACGATGTAAATCTATGGCAGATCAAGGTACACTACCTCAAAATATTGTATTTATCTTTCAGCCAGCAGAAGAAACTGGAGGTGGCGCAAACCGTTTAATTCGTGCAGGCGCTTTTGATAAATACCCTATCGAAGCTATATTTGGTATTCACGTAATGCCTTTTGAAGATGAAGGTCGAGTTGTGATTCGTGATGAAGAAATTACAGCAAGTGCCACAGAATATCGTTTTTATTTAACTGGTCTATCAAGTCATGTTGCGGACAAAGAGCAAGGACATTCTGCAGGAGAAGCACTGCAGCATGTTTTAAGTCAAGTTGGTCAGATACAACAATTCCATTTAAATGGGTTAAAGAGAAATATTGTACACATGGGTCATTTTGAAGCTGGAGAAGCCATAAATACAGTTCCTAGCAATGGCTATTTAGAAGGTACAATTAGAACTTATGATGTCTATGATTTGGAAACTGTTAAACAGCAAATGAACAAAATTGCCGAAAGTGTAAAATTATTGTTTGATGTTGATTGTGAAGTGAAATTTGAAGAAGGCTATCCACCAACATATAATTCACCTGAATTACGTAAACATGTTGAAAATGGTCTGAATATTGCCGACTTAACAATAGTAGACAAGCCTACACCGTATTTATTTGGCGAAGATTTTAGCTTTTATAGTCAACTTGCACCTAGTTATTTTATTTTTGTCGGTGTACGAGACGAGTCAAATGGTTTTGTAACAGGTTTGCATACTGCCCATTTAAATTTTAATGAACATATGTTAATTAAAATTGTAGATTATTATGAAGCGATTTTAAAATCCTATAGTGAGGTGGAAACACAATGACAGCAATATGGTCTGTTGATGCTCAACGATTTTACAATAATGCGCTTAAAGTAATCCAAAATAATCAAATTATGGCAGTAGTTAAAAATAATGCTTATCATTATGGATTGGAATTTGCTGTACAGCAATTTTTAAAAGCAGGTATTAATACCTTTAGTACGACATCTTTAAGAGAAGCAGTTCGCATTAGACAATTAGCCCCTGATGCAACAATTTTCTTAATGAATGCGGTATATGAATTTGATAAAGTGCGAGATTATCAGATTCAAATGACCCTGCCCTCATTAAACTTCTATTATGAACATATTGAAGATTTACAAGGTATTCGAGTGCATTTAGAATTTGAAAATTTACTTCACCGCTCAGGTTTGAAAAATATTGATGAAATAAGAGAAGTGATACATCATCATATGAAAAATGCAAATAAAAATAAAATGCATATCACTGGTTTATGGACCCACTTTGGATATGCTGATGAATTTGATGTATCTGAATATAACGTAGAGCGTCAGGCTTGGTTAGATGTTGTTAGCACATTAATAGACGAAGGTTATCACTTTGATATGATACATGCACAAAACAGTGCAAGCTATTATAGAGAACACGGTGTACTTGAAAATCATACACATGCGCGAGTCGGTATTGCGCTTTACGGCTCTAGACCTTATCAATCGATTGATGTAAATGCTATTGAACAATCTTTGACTGTAAAAGGTAATGTCATCCAAATTCGTGAAGTAAATAAAGGAGATTATTGTGGCTATAGTTTTGCATTTGAAGCTAAATATAATCATACAAAATTAGCAGTAGTTGATATTGGCTATGGAGATGGTATTCTTAAATCAAGAGCAAAACATGAGGCACTTATCAATGGCAAGCGTTACCCTATTCGTGCGTTGATGATGAGTCATATGTTTGTTGAAGTTGATCACAACGTGCATGCACAAGACGAAGTAATATTATATAATAATGATATTCGTGTTGATGAGTTTACATTTAAAGGTGTTGGCGCGAATTCTGAACAATTAAGTGCAATGAATCATGACTCACTAATAAAGGAGTATAGATAAATTATGGTAGTAGAATATAATGATCGTGGCGAATTAACAATGGGAGGTACAAGTCTTAAAACAATAGCACAAAGTTTCGGTACCCCTACGATTGTTTATGATGAAGAGCAAATCAGAACACAAATGCAACGATTTCACTCTGCTTTTCAGAAAAGTGGATTGAACTATAACATTTCATATGCTTCTAAAGCATTTACCTGTCTACAAATGGTGAAATTAGTACAAGAAGAAGGTCTTGAACTTGATGTAGTATCTGAAGGAGAACTGTATACAGCATTGGAGGCAGGTTTTGATCCACAGCATATACACTTTCATGGTAACAACAAGACAAAACATGAGATACAGTATGCATTGGAAAGTAAAGTTGGTTACATCGTTATTGATGCATTAGAAGAAATAGAACTCATCGATAAGTATGCGAGTGAAACGGTTAATGTTGTATTACGTTTAAACCCTGGTGTTGAAGCACATACCCATGAATTTATTCAAACTGGTCAGGAAGATAGTAAATTTGGTCTGTCCATTAAACATGGGTTAGCAATACAAGCAGTTGAAAAAGTAAAAAACACTAAACATTTAAAATTAAAAGGCGTTCACTTTCATGTAGGATCACAAATTGAAGGCACAGAAGCAATGATTAAAACTGCAAAAATAGTAATTCAATGGTTAAAAGAAAATGCTATAAATGTTGAGCTGATTAACTTGGGTGGTGGCTTCAGTATTAAGTATGTTGAGGGTGATGTTAGTTTCCCTATCGAAACAGGTATTACTGAAATTTCTGATGCAATTAAACAATTTTCAACTGAATTTGACTACCCTCTTCCTGAAATTGGAATAGAGCCTGGAAGATCCATTGTTGGAGAAGCTGGTATAACATTATATGAAGTTGGCACAATCAAAGAGATTCCCAATGTTAATAAATATGTATCGGTAGATGGTGGTATGAGTGATCATATCCGTACTGCGTTATATGATGCACAGTATGAAGCGTTGTTAGTTAATAGGAATGAGCCTAAAGATGAGACTGTAACAATTGCAGGTAAACTTTGTGAGTCTGGGGATATAATAATTAAAGATGCTAAGTTACCTAGTACAGTTAAGTGTGGTGACTATCTAGCAGTATTATCAACTGGTGCCTATCATTATTCCATGGCTTCTAATTATAACCAAATGCAAAAACCATCAGTATTCTTTTTAAAAGATAGTAAAGCGAGAGAAGTTATAAAACGACAATCATTGCGACAATTAATCATAAATGATACAAAATAACTTGTTAGTGTTATAAAGAACCAATCATATGTATAAAAGCTCTTTTTAAAGTACCCGATTTACGAGTATTCACTTTAAAAAGAGCTTTTTAAGTTACAATTTATTAATTTATATATTAAAAAAGAACCTTTAACAAGGTTCTTTTTATAGTCAATATTGCAATCTATATTATAGTTTTACAACGTTTGCAGCTTGAGGACCGCGGTCGCCTTCAACTACTTCAAATTCAACTGATTGACCTTCTTCTAATGATTTGTAACCTTCTTGGTTAATCGCTGAGAAGTGTACGAATACATCGTTTTCTCCTTCTACTTCGATAAAACCAAATCCTTTTTCAGCGTTAAACCATTTTACTGTACCTTGTTTCATAAATGTGAAACCTCCAAGACTAATATTCATTCAATATGCATTATTCGCATATTACAAAAAATACAATTTCACAGTGTAAATCTGTCTTACAATATTCTTTGCAATATGGAATAAAACAATTGCTTGACTCATATTATAAGCCATAATAGCTGAAAATGCAATGCAATTATGAAAAAACAATTTATTAAACAATCGGTAATTTATAATAAACATCATTATTATTTAAAACAATATAACTATAAAAAATCTGTAAATCTTCATCACAATCTTCACAAAATCCTAATTCACAATTATTATAAAATGCATGAATATTGTATTTACCAACGAGGAAATTATCATAATGCTTTTTACTATTTTCAATGATTGATTGATAGTAATTTAGCATTTTCTCATAGTTTTCAAAATGATATTGTTCTACGATATGATCAGTCCAGTCACTAAATAACCACCAGCCTTCGTAATCAGCTCGAATCTTTGCAACTGTCCACATGTAAATTACACCCTTTCACTTTCAACTTCATATTTTAACTTCGTCAAACACAGTTTTCGTTCATTCTCAACATTATATTAAGTTTGATTTATTATGTTCATTTTGATTTATTTGCACATATTAGCTATATGTAAGTAATATATTAAAAAATACAGTTATTCATCGATAATCAAATGATATTGCAAAATAGCTATGTGTAATATTTTAACTGTATCATACACAAAATCAAGTTATCTGTTTCATACTTTTGACGGATAGACAATTGGTGTTCAGACAAAAATATTAGTTTTGTATGACAAAATTTCGTATAATGATAATAAGAGGTGATTATATGCAATGCAAACACATTAAAGTATTCGGTATAGTTCAAGGCGTTGGTTTTCGCTATTATACCGAGAAGATAGCGAGAAAATATAATGTTGTGGGTACTGTTCAAAATATATCTGATTATGTAGAAATTTACGCCCAAAGTGATGAGTCATCACTAACTTCATTTATTAACGCTATCATTGAGGGTGCTTCACCTGCTTCTCAAGTTGAAGATTATGAAATTGAAGAAATAGAAACGAACCCATCATGGAAAAAATTTAGTACATTATAAAGGAAGATGAAGTTTGAGATATAATATTTCGCGAATTTATGGGACCATTATTGCTTTTCCAATAGCAGTTATCGCGTGGATTTCTAGTATATTTGCATTAGAATTAAATTTTATTTTTGATTTTCTTATTTCTGCATTAGCGTTTATAGCATTCTACTTCCCTACGCAGCGTTTAACTTCTAGAAAATATTTAAATGAAATTGGCTTAACACGAAGAGATTATCATTTTGTAAATAGCCAATTAAACAATGCTCAAGACAAGATAAGAAGAATTTTAAAATCTTTTGTTAATGTGAGATCAATCAAAGATTTTAGACAAGTAAATGAAATATATAGATTATCTCGAGCTATTTACTTTGCTGTTAAACAACAACCGAGAATGTTTTTTAAAGTAGAAAGTTTTTTCTATTCTCATATTGATAATGCATTGAATCTCATTGAAGCTTATACGAGATTAGCAAAATCTCCAAAAAAATCTGAAGAAGAAAAGCAAAAGTTAGCACAAACTCGCATCACATTAGATGAAGTTAAACGAACTTTAGTAGCGGACTTAAAGAGAATTAATGAAGAAGATTATAGTCAACTAGATATAGAAATGGAATTAAATAAAATTGAACAAAAAAGGCATAAGTAAATTACATGAAGAAATGGAGTGAAATTAAATGGTAAGAGAACAAGACTTTTTAAATTCGCATCCATTGGATAAATATATAGATGAACAATCAGCAAATGAATCAGAAATTATCAACAGCTCAAAACAATTTACTCAAGAAGATCAACAGAAAATTGATGAATTGAGTAAACAAATAAAACCAATGGATAATGATAGCTTATTAAATTATGGTACTACTGCACAATCTGATATGTCTCAATTCTCTCACCGTATTCTTAATGAGGTGAAAACTACAGATGTTGGTCCTGTTGGAGAGTCCTTAAATGGATTGATGAGTAAACTTAAATCTGTAAACCCTGATGAGTTAAATCCAGAAAATCAATCGAAATTAAAACGTATTTTTAGAAGAACAAAAGCATCAGTAAATGAAATTTTTTCAAAAATGCAATCTGTTGGTTCTCAAATTGATCGTATTTCTATTGAATTAGACAAACATAAAAATAATTTAAATAAAGATATAGGAATGCTAGATGAATTGTATAATTTAAATAAAGCGTATTTTGATGAATTAACACTGTATATTGAAGCGGCTAAAAGAAAGCAACAAATGCTACAGCAGGAAGATGTGCCTAAATTAAACGCACAAGCTGAATCTACAGGTAATCAAATGGATGTTCAAGCTGTATCAGATATGGAACAGTTTATAGATAGATTAGATAAACGCATTTATGACTTACAACTATCCAGACAAATTGCTATACAAACAGCACCTCAAATTCGAATGATTCAAAATGTAAACCATGCATTAGCAGAAAAGATTCAAAGTTCCATTTTAACGAGCATTCCTTTATGGAAAAATCAAATGTCAATTGCTTTGACGTTAATGAGACAACGCAATGCAGTTTCTGCCCAGAAAGCTGTAACAGATACAACAAATAATTTGTTACTCAAAAATTCAGAACTATTAAAACAAAATGCAGTTGCTACAGCTACTGAAAATGAACGTGGTGTCGTTGATATTGAAACTTTAAAAACAACACAACAAGATATTATTGATACGATTGAACAAACGCTCCAAATTCAAGAACAAGGTCGAAATAAACGTAGACAAGCAGAAACTGAATTAAACCAATTAGAAACAGAAATGAAGAATCAATTATTAGGTATGAAACAGGAAAAGTAAAAAGTATTTAAAATATAAGTCCATCATAATAAGCCTGTAAATGAATGCTTTCCATGATTCATTTACAGGCTTACTTCTTGAATTGAATATTTTATTTTGTATGTTGTGGCATTGGCTTAAATTGTAATCAAAAATCGTTTCTCTCATCATTAATACGCTAAGATTCGCATGATAAATCGATCCCAATATGTAGCAAACGTCAATTTCTCTACTATTTCAATAGAAATTGACGTTTATTTATTAATGAAGGATGTCTATATCCTAGCTATTTGATTATATTATTCTTTTTCATAAACAATCGTTTCTTGTTTTTTAAACAATGGCGCTACAATATAACCAATAATTGTAGTGATAACTGCAATTGGGAACCATTCTAATGAATAATCTTTCAATGGTAAGTTATCAATAAGGCCTAATTTAATCCATCCTTGTGTATGTACCACACTAAGGATCGAAACAATTGAAACCACTGCTACAGGAATTTGTTGTGCAATTGGTTTTGTTGGAACAAAACGTGCAATTAATATAAGTAATACTGAAGTGATAGCTACTGGATATACAATACTTAAAACTGGAACTGACATCGTAATCACTGAATTTAATCCTTGGTTTGCTAAAATAAAACTCACTAATGTGAAGATGATAACATAAGTTTTGTATGAAATTCTTGGGAATATTCTATTGAAATACTCTGAAACAGATACAATCAATCCACAAGCAGTTGTTAAACAAGCAAGTGCCACGATAATACCTAGCAAGTACTTCCCAAAAGCGCCAAATCCAGTGCTTGCCATTGTTGTCAGTAAATATGTACCAATATTTTGATCATTAGCAATTAAACTTGCAACTTTCTCTTGCGGTACAGCCATGTGGTTACCTATAAATCCTAAAGAAATATAAATAAACATAAGTGCAACTGCAGCAATAATACCAGCTAATAGTGTTTGTCTGAAAATTTTATTAGCATGCGTGATACCAGTGGCTTTAACCGCGTTAACTACAATCATTGAAAAAGCGATAGCAGCAATAGCATCCATCGTTAAATAACCATTTGTAAATCCTTGAGAAAATCCTGCAAAATTAGAAGTGAAAGCTTCAGCTGCTTGACTATGTGAATTGCTACCATAATCAACAAACCCTTTGATAATCATCGCTAAAATAGTAATCAATAATAAAGGTGTTAACAATGAACCGATGCGATCTACCATTTTATTTGGATTGATACATAAATATAAAACTACTAAAAAGTAAATAATTGTAAATATAAACAATGCTAAACTGCTATTAGTATGGGCAATTGGTGTAATTGTCATTTCAAATGACGTTGATGCAGTACGTGGTATTGCAAAAAGTGGCCCTATTGTTAAATATATGATAATTAAGAATATAACAGAGAATTTTGGCGAAATTTTATTTAAAGAACCAATATAACCTTGTTTATCTAAAGCACCAACGACTACCCCTAATAATGGTAATCCTATACCTGTCAAAGCAAATGCTAATATAGAAGGCCAAAAGAATTGGCCGCTATCTAAACCTAAATTTGGTGGAAATATAAGATTCCCTGCTCCGAAAAACATAGCGAACAGTGTAAACCCTATAATCCATGTATTTTTATTCATAAATCGTTCTCCTTCTTGCCTATAAAATAATATTTACTATTCTATCACGATTTATAAGAATGCGTCTATATAAATTTCTGAATATTTCAATTTATGTGTGATTTTATAAATAAATTACGTACTAAAAAGATTTTAATAATAATTTTTTAAGTAATGGTGCAAGGTGGCTTGGTAGATTTTCTACACCTTCAACGAAAATTGCATAGTTACCATAAATATTATGAATTGTTTCTTCAACTTCTTCTGTAATTGGATCTTGACTTAAAAATACATTAAAAACTTCAATACCCAATTTACGAGCTGTTTCTACAGCTTCATAAGTATCAAGAATACCATCTTGACTATAATTATAAGCGGATGGCTCACCATCAGAGAATACGATTAGAAAACGCTGATTATGCGCTCTACGCATTAAACGTTCACTTCCAATTCTAATTGCCACACCGTCTCTATTATCATCTTGAGGTTCTAAGGCCATTATTCTAGGTCCTTCTCTTTTTATAGTTGATTGATCATAAGCTATAATTTCATCAATGATATTAGGTTGTTTTGTATCATCAGCATCAAATGCATCTTCATTAAATGCTAAAATTTCGTGTTTTACGTTTAAAGATTTTAACGTTTCATGAAATAAAACGACACCTTTGATTGTTTCAGACATTTTATCCTGCATACTTGCCGATGCATCCACTAACAATGTGAATGTTGCATCAAAAGTTTGGCTTAAATCTTGTTTTTTATAAAATAATTTATATTGATCATCAATAAACCAATTTAATAAATTTTTTTGTAATCGACCTTTGGTTAGATTTCGACGCTCATCTTGGTATTCTCTATCTATTGTTTTTTTGATAATTTGTATCAAATCTTTTGTTTCAAATTGTACTTCTTTTTCAACATCGTGATATTCATTTTGATATTCAGGTCGTATTTCAGGTACATTCCATTTAACGTCAACGTTTGCATTTATGCCTTTTAATGCAAAAGCAGAATTATTGCCGATTGATCCGCCCTCATCACTTTCTATTTGGTTCGTGGAACCTTTACCTTTTTTTGTTTGCATATCTGTCATATCATCACCACTGTCACCTTCTCTGGCAGTGTCATTATCGCCAATAACATCACTATTTTCACCTTCATGAAGTTCCATTTCTAAATATGCACCACCTTGTGAAGCACTATCTTGATGATTGGATTCAATATCTTCACTGACACTTTCTTCATCATGATCATTGTTTGAAGCATTATCAGTATTACTTGCATCTGTTCGTTTTAAATCTTCAAAATTAAGCTCATGAATTGCTTCATATACTTTTTTAGGTAAATGATAATATTCATTTAGCATATCTTCGTTTAAGATATCATCAATTTGAAACATGATCCGTTCAGCTAAGTACATATTATCCTCAGAAGAAGCGTTATAGAAAAAATTAGGCAAGTATTGATACATATTTAACAGAATATCATCAATTTGTGGACCAATTTGAGGTACGTCGTAAAAGTATTCAGTTAAAAACGAAGATTCTAAATATAAAAAGAGCAAATCTGTAAATGTCTTTTTTGTTTTATATACATTAATTTGAGTATGTGTATAGCTTAATCTAATTTCATTACGCATGTGAATTGCATCTTTAGTAGATGGTCGTTGCTTAACAATTTCGTTCAATATTCTTTTATCTTCTAGTAATTTAAACAGTTGTTGAAAAAATTTTGGATGGTTAAATGTATCATTATGAATAACTTCGTTGACTACTGTTTCATCCATCAATTGGTAGCCATAAGCTGCGAGCATAACATCTGTTTTAAGCCCTGTTGTTTCAATATCTTTTTTTCTATGTGACCAAAAAGAACTCGTTATTAACATATTATTGATTGGATCGTAATATGGGAATTTTTGAATTTTAACTTGTGTTTGTTCATTTTTAAGTAATAATCGAGCTAAATCTTGCAGCATCATCACTTGCTTTGCATCTAGCTGTTCATCATTAAATAATATAAAACGATCGCTCATAAATATCCCTCACTAAAAATTTAATTCTACCGCATTTAATATCGCTTGTTGCTCACGTTCGTCTTCTAATTTATCAATAATTGTACGTTTGATCGCACGTTCTATAGGCATCACGGTAGCCAAGTCACTTAAATCGATTAAAGCACGTATGCTCGCTGCTTCTTCAGATATTTGGCCTTGTTTAGTCATTGTTCGTAAATCTTCATTAAAGTTAATGATTTTTTGTATTGTCGTATCATCTGCTAATTGGCTTTGATCTTTAATTACATCACTTAAAATATCTCCATCAATATAATCTACTTGAATAACTATAAAACGGTTTTTTAATGCTTCATTCATCGGCAATGTACCAATATATCCCTCATTTATTGCAGCGATTACATTGAATCCTGGAGCAGCATTAATCACTTCGCCAGTGAACGGATTTGTTAATTTTCTGCGGTAATCTAATACACCGTTTAAAATTGGTAATGTTTCTGGTTTTGCCATGTTGATTTCGTCGATATAAAGAATATGGCCTTCTTTCATTGCTTTGATAACTGGTCCATCAATAAATACAATCTCTTGAGTACCGTTTTCATTTGTCTGTATAGTTTTAAAACCTAATAAACTTTCAGCATCTAAATCTACTGAACAATTGACTTGATGCATTGGACGCTGTATTGTTTCACTTAAAGTCTCAGCTAACTTTGTTTTTCCTGAGCCCGTTGGTCCTTTTAATAAAATGTTCTTATTCAATGCCATCAATGATTTTGCATCATCAAATACTGTTTCATCTTTATTAATATATTGTGATTTCGTCATTGTTTCTTACTCCTTTAAAATTAAAATAAGTTATAAAAAATCCATATCATTAAAAATAGACTGGGGCTTGAATAATGTTTGATATTATAGCCCTAGTCTTATTAATTTAAGCACATTTTCAATAGTACATGCGTCATACTGTGAATTATATCTCTTTAAAGTAGGTTTTAAAGTAGCCACCAACAAGCCCAGAGTTGTCGATGATTTGATAATATTCTTCAGTTTCATTTATTACATCATATTGTTTTCCTACAGTTAACATGTCAGAGACTGTGAATTTTTGTGCATCTGTATGTGTAACTTCTACTTTTTTAATGGGTGTATGATCTTTCCAAGTTTCGTGTAACATTTCTAAAAATCCTCTCTTTTTTATTATGAAATTTCTAAGGTTAAAATGAATGTAATACCACTTTTTTCAGTGATTCTTAGTGATCTTTCGCCTTCTTGATCTAACGTTTGATAAGGTATTCCTATGGATTCGAGTTCTTCAATAGTCTTTTGAAATTGTGATTTAGATTCTATTCCGAATTCAATTTGTTCTAATATACCATGTTCTGGCATTAAAATTTCCTCGTTTGATGCGTGAACATGTAGCTCACCACCTAAACCACCATCACCTATACGAAAAACTTGTATTTTAAAATCAGCATTTTCACTAGGCGTATATTCTGCAAAATGTTCTAGGCCAAATACTCTAGTTAAAATAGATTGTGTGAGTACAATATCATTAACTTTTAAGATTACAGGTCCTAGCCCTTGAATCTGATGTAATGGGTTTACATTACTTTCGAATGTAGGTATACCTAATGGTGTGCCAGAATTATGTTCATTGGAATAAATATTAAATGTTTGACCATTTTGATCTTGGAAATTGAAGTATTTATGGCCATTTAAATCTGTAGGCGAACTGAAAGAAATTTGATGTTGTTCTAAAATAGATTGATATTCTTCAATTCCTTCATCACTTGGAACCCTCAATCCGATATTTTCAATATGGTTGTTATTGTTAATATAGTTTGGTACTTCTACAAAATGTATACGTGTACCTGAATTTAATTCAGCATCACCAAAACGTAAAGCTTGTCCTTTATCTGCCACATTTAATCCAAGTATGTTTGAGAATAACTCTTTGGTTTTACTTAAATCATTTGTCCCTGTAGTAACACTTCTAAGACCATTCATTATATTAACCCCTCTATTCATATCTTTTCAATACATTATAACTTATTTTTCATGTTATTTGTATGATGAAGTATCTGATTGTGATTGTATTTACAAAATTGTAATTTTTAAACATTGGAGGATTAGCAGAAATGTATTAATATAGGTATATAATAGGAATAATTATTTTATATGTTCAAATATTTATTTTAGTTACTAGAGGAGGTTGTATATATGATTGGTACATGGATTTTATTTGGTGTCACAGTACTTATTGCAGTTTATTCAGGTATTACTTTCTTTTCCAATATAAATAACAAAGCAAAACAACGAAAAGCAAGCAAAGAAAGTATAAAGAAAAATAATATTTACGGCATTGTTTTTCTAGTGTTTTTAATTCTTGCGATTATTGAACTATTTGTATTTATTGCTTAAATAAAAAGGGTTTAAATAGTCAAGATTAAGAATGACAATGATGGTTGAAATCGTAAATTTTAAATAGATAAAGGACGTATCCATTTACTACGGATGCGTCCTTTATTTTGAACATGAGATTAATATTTCTACTCTATTTTTCATCTAGTTTTTGATAAATCATTTGTACAACCCCACTTTTATAAACATGTGTGTCACACAAAGCTATGTTTACACGATTTTGAATATGTTCAAAAAGCGGTTTGCCAGAACCTAAAATGACTGGGTGGATTGAAAGTCTATATTCGTCAATAAGGTTAAGATTTATAAAAGTTGTAATAATATTTGAGCCGCCATAGAGCCAAATATCTTTATTACTATGCTTTTTAATTTTAAAAACCATTCCACTGATATCGTCACTATTAATAAATTTTGTTTGATCTTTATCGTTATAATGTTGGTTAGTAAACACGAACTTATGCTTGCTATGAATTTGTTCCCACATCGTTTTCTCCCCAAATTGATCGTCATTTAAATTCGGCATAAATTCGCCCCATAAATCATAACTTTTCCTACCATATATAATGGTATCAATTTGCTCTAAAAAATGATTGAAGTTCATTTCTTCATCCATGATGCACCAATCAACTTCTCCATTTGGTCCTTCTATATATCCATCCAATGTAATCGCTAAATCTAAGATAATTTTATTATTAGGCATTGTGATTACTCCTTATTTTGGTAATGTTTATTATAGTTTATAGAATTACAAATTACAATAAACCAAAGGATAATAAAATCGGATAGAAATCAAGATCAAAAGATTTCTATCCGGTTCTTTAATTAAATTGAAATGAGTATGTTTTTAATCGCTAATGGTCATGTTCCACAATAAATCAAAATTTCATTTGTATGTTAAACACTAGTAAAATGAATTGTCTCATTTGTTTGTGAAGATTTTTGTATCGCATCAATGATTGCAATAGATGGTAAAGCGTCATTGACGTGTACATAATTTTGGGTGTTTTCATAAATTGATTCGTAGAATTGATTTATGAGTGTCCCATGGCTTGGTCCATAATACGATTTTGTACCTGGTAGCTTTTTATCCTCAATAATATGGATTTTGTAACCTTCTTTATTGACACGTGTAAGTATATTATCTTTAATTGTAAATTTTTCATTTTTAAAAATGACTTGAAGCTCAATACTTGAATTGCCAAAATTAGCATTAGTTGCAAAAAACATACCATTTGCGCCATTTTTAAATTTCATATGAGCAGAAGCAGTATCTTCGACTTCGATATGATAATCTAACAATTGTGATACATTGCCTTTAATTGTATCAACAGGACCACAAAGTAATTGCATTAAATCCAATGTGTGAATGGCTTGGTTAATTAATACGCCTCCACCAGCAGTATCTAATTTACCACGCCATGGTTTGTCAGTATAATATGTTTCGGGTCTGAACCAAGTAACGATTCCTTTTATACCAACAATGTCACCAAATTTGTTGCTTTTTACTATTTGTTGTAAAGTTTGAAATGTATCATTGAATCTATTTTGAAAACAAACACATATTTTAGTATCTGGATTTTTTTGTTCTAATTGTATTAATTTTAATCCTTCTTTAGCATTGATTGATAAAGGTTTTTCTTGCAACACATGTATACCTTTTTCTACACAAGCAGCCGTCGCAGATACATGCAAATGATGCGGCAAGCAAATATGTACACAATCTAGCTCCACTTTATCCAACATATCTTCAAAATCAGTAAAGAAATGAACGTTAGGTACTTTAGCTTGCAAGGCTTTATCTATATCACATGCAGCTACTAATTCTACATTGGAATTTGTCTCTATCACGTTTAGATGTATTGCTGAAATATCACCTAGTCCTATAATTCCAATTTTCAACATATTACCAGCTCCGATTTTCAACATTTTTTAATGTGCTTCGTTTTGAATTTGTTTATTTAATGCATCTTTAAATTCTGAGGGATTTACTGGAACTGTTACTTCTTTACCTGTCCAACTAGATAAATAAATAGCGTTTACTAGATTTACGCCGTTTATACCATCTTTTCCAGGTGCAATTAGAGGCGTACCATCAATAATATTTGCAGCGAAATTTTCTAATACATTCATATGTTGTTGACCCCAAACACTTTCAAATTCAAATGTTTCTTGCTCATAAATATTTTCTAAACCATTGCCTTTAAAAATTTCAGCTGCTTCTTTCCAAGACATATTTTGATTCATTTGTGTCTCGGATGTTTTCAAACGGGTCAATGTTATTGTTTTACTATCTTCAACTAATATTTTCCCTTTATCACCTGTGATTTCTAAACGGTCGGTGCCAATGATGTCATGGGTACATGTAATGAACACCCCTGTCGCACCATTTCCATAATCTAGTATGGTTGTAACATCATCATCAACTGCTAAATCACGCTGATAGCCATATTTAATATTTGAAAACACAGATTTTGGCATACCACATAGCCACTGTAATAAATCAATTTGGTGTGGTGCTTGGTTTACTAAAACACCTCCACCTTCTTCTGACCAAGTTGCTCTCCATGAACTTTGATCATAGTAAGCTTGAGGACGCCACCAAGTAGTAATAATCCAATTCGTGCGACGAATATTTCCTATTTCACCTGCGTCAATGAGTGATTTTACTTTTTGATAAAGTGGATTTGTGCGTTGATTAAAGAATATAGCAAATGTTAAATGTGGTTTGGATGCTGCTAATTCGCTTATTTCTTTCACTTTTTCAGCATATATATCAGCCGGCTTTTCAAGTAAAGCGTGAATATCTCGTTTTAAGGCTTCTTTACCTATATCAGTATGCAGATAATGAGGAACGGTTGTGACAATTGCATCAACATCCCCACTTTCTAGCATAGCGATATAATCATTATAAAATGGTACATTAGGATACTGTTTTTCTACTTCACTTTTCTTTTCAGTATTGATGTCACAAATCGCACCAATTTCAATTTGTGGTACTTTACCAGCGTTAATAAATTCAGCATACGTACTACCTTGAGCGCCCAAACCAATAATGCCTAAACGAATTTTTTTCATTGTGTATTCTCCTTTTTATTGATACTAGATAATATTTTTAAAAGTGCTTCATATTGCATTTTGTATCCTTCTGCGCCATCTTTTGCAGCAGAATTTTGAATTGTTTCAGTTGAATGTTCTAATTCTAAGTCTTTAATAGCATCAAAAACTACAAGGTGAGGTTCAAGTGTTAAGAAACCTTGATAACCTGATTCAAAAAATTGTATTAAGATACTTTCAATCTGACCATCACCTGTACCACAAAGTACATTAAAATTATCTTTATATACTGCATCTTTAATGTGGATATACGCTATGTCATCTGAAAGTAAGTCATAACAATATTGTGTATCTTCTCCACATTGGACAAAGTTCGCAAAGTCAAATATCGCCTTGAAATTTGGAGAGTTTACTTCATCAAGAATAAGTTTACATCGACGAGCAATATCACCAAAAATATCTTTTTCATTTTCATGTAACAGTATAATATTGTATTGCTCAGCGATTTTTGCAAATTCTTTTAATTTTGAAATCACAACCTCTTTATAAGCATCAAAATTGTCCTCCTTAGGAATGTAGAAACTAAATATTCTAATATACTGACAATTGAGCAATTGACTTATTTCACATAATGTTTTGAGCGTTGCCAATTGTTTTTGAAATGCATCTTCATCGTTTATATAAATTTTACCGATTGGTGAACCTATGGAAGAAACGCCAATATCCCATTGCTTTAAGCGAGGAAGTACATCTTTCTTAATCATTTCTACTGAGTAATCGCCAATATTTTTATCATTAATACCACGCAAGGAAATATAGCTCATGCCTAGCTCATTTACCGTTTTTAACTGTGTCTGAAAATCTGAAGCGATTTCATCAGAAAATCCAGAGATCTCAATATTTTTAAGCATCGTATCAACATCCTTTTCATTTTTGGTAGCGCTTACTTATCCGGTGATAAATAAGTACATATTTCTTATTTAAAAGCATATGTTAAAACCAAGATTTATAACCTAGATCATATAAATGGTTACGGCTAATTGTTAAACAATCATATGGATCTTCGCCATATAGTTCGTCTTGTTCAACAAAGAAATATTCACTGCCGCTCTCACGTCCAATTTCAATAATATCTTTAAGTGGTAAAGTACCTTTTCCTAATTCAGCAAATTGAGTAATCATATGCAACATATAATATATTTTTTCATGACCTTCACCAGGATATTGTGACATATCTATTTCGCCTACACGATAATCTTTAAGATGTATAGCACGAATACGATTCGCATATTTTGGTATGACCTCTACGGGATTCAGTCCTGCTCTCCAAATCCAATGTACATCTAACTCGAAACCTAAATAATGAGTATTGTCTCTCATTAAATCAAGCATAAACTGTCCATTGTATTGAACAAATTCTAAATTATGTGCATGATAGTATAAATCTATTCCTTCTTCTTTAAGTCTTTTGGCATAAGTTTCACAGATTTCAGCAAATTGTAAGGTGCTTTCTTTAGAGCCCATATAGTTAATTGGTAACATACCTATTCTCAATATAGAACAGTTTACAGCTTTACAGTCTGCTACAATTTTTTCGAAATCATTTTGCAAAGTATCACCAGGATATTTTTGTTTAGCAGATATATCTTCTACACCACAGGACATTGCTGCAATATTCATACCGAAATCATTAATAGCTTGTTGCATTTCTTCAATGTTTTGTGAATTCATGTCGATTTGAGAAATCTCGACCGCATTATAACCTAATTCACTAACTTTCTTCAGTACGTTATACAATCCTTCTTCTTGTACTTTTTGTTTGAGCATCATCATTTGAACGCCAATTTGTGTAGATGTCATATTCATTCTTCCTTTCAAAAATATTTATATTTTAGTGTTATAATATAATTATAATTTGAGGGAAAATTAACAACATTGTAAATCATGGGAAAAAGTATGTTTTTTGAGCAGGAGGGATATATTCATGAAAAATAGAGAAGAATTTGTCCATCAATTTGATACAATTTCATTACCTTTTGAAGGTAAATACGCCGCATGGCACAGAATAAGTGATGGCCATTTTGGAAATGAATTACACTATCATGATCATTATGAAATATTTTTTTCATTATCTGGAAATTTACGTTATACCATAGAAGGACAATCTTTTAATTTAGAGGTTGGATCAATGCTTATTATTCCACCGTATGAATTTCATCGTTTGGATGAACAAATGGATGGTCATGCTGAGCGTATTGGATTGAGATTTGATGCCAAAATATTAAATGAACTTTCTGTAGAAAATTGTGATTTGAGCGTGTGTTTTGATAAATATTCATCTAAATTTAAATATCTATTGCAGTTATCGGAATATCAAAAAAGAGAATTATATTATTTGTTACAAGGTCTAATTAATGAACAAGATAATCAAGCTTTTGGTAAAGATTTAGCAGCTAGATCTTTACTGACACAGTTTTTAATCATACTTAATAGAACAGCAATAGAAAATGAAGGTATCGTTGATTATAGTGATGACCCATCTAGTCACTTAGTTAGACAGGTATTAGATTATATGGAATTGCATTACAGTGAAGTCATTTCATTAGAGCAACTTGAAAATAAGTTCTTTGTAAGTAGACACAAAATAACACAACAATTCACAAAATTGGTTGGTTATCCACCATATCGTTATTTACTAAATTTACGTTTACGAAATGCGCAAAGATTATTAAAAAAAGGAGAAAATCCACAACAAGTAGCTACCAATTGTGGTTTTACTGATTATTCGAATTTTTACAGAAGATTTAAAACATCATATGGTTGTAGTCCGCGTGAATTTTTACAGCAATATAATAATCATTAATATAAAATCATTTCATATCTAATGCATTAAAATATTCAGAGCAACATAAACTAATAAACCAGCCATGACAAAATTAAATAAGCGCTCATGTGTTGCTATAAATGATTTAAATAAGGTGCCTAAAACACCCCAACTCAAAGTGCCAAAAAATCCAATAACAGCCAATAAAATAATAAATGGTAATTGTTCTAGCCAATGTGTATAAAATGGTGTAATAAAAGTGGAAATCACTGTTAAAGCATAAATGATTCCTTTAGGATTAATGAATTGTAGCATTACACCAGATTTCAAACCACTTAGCTTGTGATTAAAAGTTTGTTTCGTCCCATAAATAGAACTCATGGAAATTTTAAAAGCTAAATAAAGTAAATATATAAATGCAAATATTTTCATCAATAATTCAATTTTAGGGAAAACAGCATGCATTGTTGTGTTAAATATATTAGATAGTAATAATAAAAATAGGAAACCTAATCCTACACCAATTGAAAATCGCAAACTACTTTTGAAATTAAAATTTTGAGAAAAAAATAATGCCATAATATTATTTGGTCCAGGTGTAAAGCTTGCTACAACGGCATATATAAGCATAGATATTGTTAACATTGTAAGCCCCCCTATCCACAAAAACATTATAACGTCTGAATTTACGTTATAATTTTCGGTCTTTAAAGTGTATGCTTTGTACGTTATATTGTAAATAGAGGTGTAAAAATTGATGAGAGAAATAAATGATATTATTGCTGAGAATTTAAAATTATATAGAAAACAAAATGGATATTCGTTAGAACAATTATCAGAAGCTACTGGTGTAAGTAAAACAATGTTGGGACAAATAGAACGTAAGATATCTATTCCATCTATCACTACATTATGGAAGATAGCAAATGGTTTAAAAATATCTTTCACAGAATTAACACAAGAAAATGGCAATGTTATACAGAAAATAAGTTTAAATGAAGAAATACAACCTTTAATCTCAGAAGATAATAAATACAAAGTATATCCTCTTTTTAAGTTTGATATTGAAAAGAAATTTGAAAGCTATATGGTTGTTATTGAAGATGAAGGACGAATGAATGGATCACCCCATGGATCAAATACAATGGAATATATCACAGTTTATGAAGGTACTTTAACACTTAAATTAGATGGAGAAACCTTTGTTATTCATAAAAATGAAGCTATTAAATTTAATGGAAATATGTTCCATCAATATATGAATCAACACGACGTAGCTGTACGATTACATATGACTATTCATTATTAATATGTAATAATATAAATTGATTGAAATGACTGTTTTTACAACTTTTCATGTTTGATAATATGGATATGCTTAATTTGTTAAATTTAGGGAGAACAATATTATGGGCAATCCTCAAATGAAAGATTTAAAACCACTTGAAATAATATTGTTAATAATTGCTACAATATTATTTGTTTTTCATATTTTCATAAACTTTAATATCATTCATGTATCTGTTCGACTATCTATCTTAAGTCTAAGTTTATCTATTTTTATTTTGAGTTATATATTTTTAAAACAAAATTCTAGTGTCACTGGTTACATTTGCTTAGCTTGTGCTTTATTATTAGTAATATTATCTTTCATATAAAACAAAAGTACCTAAATTATTTGTGTGTTTTAAGAAATAAGACAAGTCTTTCACTTTAATTTGCGAAAGACTTGTCTTATTTTCTATTTATATAGTTTTTTCAAAAATAGTAGTAGTCTTTCAGACCATAACTTGTACTTTTACTAGTTGTATTACGATTTTTTAATATTCATGGTAACACAAATTAATGTGGTATCCATGGAAATTTTGTCAAGTCCTCTATATCTCGTCCATCGTATACTATGCTGTTCTTTTGCATCACGCAATCTTCTCTCTGTTGTTTGACGTCAAAATTTATATTGATTTTTTCTGTGTCCACAAATCTTCAACTATATCTAAATCGCCTTAGACATATTGAATCATTTGATACATTAAGATACACTTTCAACTTCAGGACAAATATAAATATCATAATGTTCATCATAGATGAAATATTTTGTTCTGAAAAACTACTTTTTTCTTTAGTTATCGTATATGGTATTGACAGTGATTTATGCCGACTCCTGCGGGAATAGCACTAGTCGAAGACTACAGGCTAAGGTAGTGGCAGTGGAAAGCGCGCATAAAAGAAAATGCCAACAAAGTCGGAGACTTTGTTGGCAATCTGAAAGTACCTATATTGATTAGGTGCTTTTTTATTTTGATTATGAATAGTGTAGCCTGATTCTAAAAATAATTACGTTATGGGGGGAATTTGGGGGAAGTTTTCCAAAATGCATAAATACATAAAAATACAACGACGATAAACGCCGTTGTATTAGGGTTAGTAAACTATTTTGTGTTGCGGATTAAGATTCTAATAGTAAATCTTCAGGATTTTCAATTAATTCTTTAATAGTTTTTAAGAAACCTACTGCTTCTTTACCATCAATGATTCTGTGATCATAACTTAACGCAATGTACATCATCGGACGGTTTTCAATTGTATCTGCATCGATAGCAATTGGACGTGTAATAATAGAGTGCATACCTAAAATCGCAGCTTGGCTACCATTAATAATTGGTGTAGACATCATTGAACCAAAGATACCGCCATTGGTAATAGTAAACGAACCATTTACCATGTCATCTAAACCTAATTTTTTATCACGTGCCTTGATAGCTAAATTAGCAATTTCATCTTCAATTTCGGCAAAGTTTTTCTTATCACAATCTCTTACAAATGGTACTAGTAAACCGTCATCTGTAGATACTGCAACACCGATATCATAGAATTGCTTAGTAATCATGTCTTCACCATCAATTTCAGCGTTTACTTCAGGGTATTTTTTCAAAGCTGCTACTGATGCTTTTGTAAAGAATGACATAAATCCAAGTTTTGTGCCATCATGATCTTTAATGAACTGCTCTTTTTTACGTTTACGTAAGTTCATCACATTTGTCATGTCTACTTCATTAAATGTTGTTAACATTGCTGTATTATTAGATACTTCTAATAATTTTTTAGAAGCTGTTTTCTTACGGCGAGACATTTTCTCTCTGATAACTGGTTTTGTTGGATTTTGTTGAGCTGCTTGTTTTTTAGGTTCTTCTTTAGTTGATGATTGTGCAGCTTGTTCATTTTTATTATTTTGTGTTTGATCAACATGTTCTTTTCTAACAACGTCATTTGATTGTGTTGCTACTTCTGATAAGTCAATGCCTTTTTCACGTGCATATTTACGTGCAGATGGTGTCGCATTCACACGTTGTCCTTTATCTTGCGAATCGTCAGCAGCGCTATCATTATCCTTTTGAGATGCTGATTCTGATTGTGGTTGCTCTGATTCTTCCTTGCTATCAGATGTTTGTGATTCAGAATTGTCTTGTTTTGGTGCTTCTGAATTATTATTGCCACTTCCTTCGCCTACAACAGCGATAGATTGACCAACTTCTACAGTATCACCTTCATTTGCAAGTAATTCTTGCAATACGCCAGCTTCTTCAGAAACAACTTCGACGTTTACTTTGTCTGTTTCTAATTCAAGGATAGCTTCACCTTTATCTACACTATCACCGACTTGCTTTAACCATTCTGCAATGGTACCTTCTGTAATGGATTCTGCTAATTCTGGAACTTTTACCTCTGGCATGCTTAACTTCCCCCTAGTTAAATTTTGTGCTTTGTTCGATTATCATATTTTGAACAAGTTTGTGTATTTCTCCATCACCTTCAGCAGGAGCTGAACGTTGAATACGGCCATGATAACTTAAATCGTATTTATCAGTTGTTAATTCTTTGAGATATGGATAAACAAACGACCAAGCGCCTTGGTTCTTAGGTTCTTCTTGTACCCAAGCTACATTTTCTAAATTAGGTAGTTCATTTAGTAATGTTTCAATTTCTTCAGCTGGGAATGGATACAATCTTTCCACGGCAACTACTAAAATTGAATTGTTTGGATTTTTTGCTAAATATTCTTTTAAATCAATAAACATTTTACCTGAAGCTAGGATAACTTTTTTAACAGCATCCTTATCGTGTTCTTCTGGTAAAATTGGTTCAAATTTTCCAGATGTAAATTTATCGATTGGATCAGCAACCGTTTTATTACGTAAGAGACTCTTAGGTGACATTACCACTAGTGGTCTCATTGATTGTGTACCTAAGCTAGCAGCTTGAGCTCTCAGTAAATGGAAGTAGTTGCTTGAACTTGATAAGTTTACTACTGTAGCGTTATTTTCTCCAGCTAATTGTAAAAATCTTTCTAGACGTGCTGACGAATGTTCAGGGCCTTGACCTTCAAATGAATGAGGTAAGAATAGTGTTAAACCTGAACGTTCGCCCCACTTGGCTCTAGCACTAAATAAGAAGTTGTCGAATATCATTTGAGCCATATTAGAAAAATCTCCATATTGTGCTTCCCAAATTGTCATACACTCTTTATTTTGCACATTATAACCATATTCAAAGCCAACAACTGCTGCTTCTGATAGTGGCGAGTTACGCACTTCAAAAGTTGCTTTTTGTCCTGGAACATTGTGAAGTGGGATATATTCTTCACCTGAATCAGGGTCGTGAAGTACGGCGTGACGGTGACTGAATGTACCACGTTCACTATCTTGACCAGTTAAGCGAATTGGTGTACCTTTTTGTGTGATTGTTGCGAAAGCTAATTGTTCTGCTTGAGCCCAATCAACTAATCCTTCTTCGCTCTCAAAAGGTTCTCTTCTTTTCTCTAAGACTTTATTTAATTTTTTAAGAACATTAAAGTTAGATGGATATGATAGCATTGCATCATTAATTTCTTTAAGTTGTTCATAACTTACATCTACATCAACACTTTGAAGTGGCTCTGCAAGACTATCAGGTTTTTGCATATCAGGATTATCCATCTTGTCGTTTTTATCTATTTCATCATGAGCGGCACGGAGTTCTTTTTGAACTTCATCAAAGATTTGATTCATTTGATCCTCAGAAATAATATTATCTTGAACTAATTGATGACCATAAAGTACATCAACAGGATCATGTTTTCGAATATTGTGGTATGGTAACGGATTGGTAATGGATGGTTCATCCATCTCATTGTGTCCATATCGACGATATCCAACCAAATCAATGACAACATCTTTATGGAATTCTTTTCTAAACGCCATAGCAATTTCAATTGCTTCAATAGTTGCTTCAACATTATCTGCATTAACATGCATGATAGGTACATCATACCCCTTCGCAACATCAGATGAATACGTTGTGGAACGACCATCTTCTGGCTCAGTTGTAAAGCCAATTCTATTATTAGTGATGATGTGAAGTGTACCGCCTGTTGAATAGCCATCTAAATTTTCCAAATTCATGGCTTCGAAGTTAATACCTTGCCCTGGGTATGCAGCATCACCATGAATTAATATCGGCATAGATTTATGGAAATCAGTGTGAACAGCCCCAGCTTTATCAGTATCATCTTGATTTGCACGTGTTTTACCTAAAACAACTGGTGCAACTATTTCAAGGTGACTTGGATTATTCGCAAGAGAAATACGTTGTTCACTACCATATGAATCTGTAGTTTTGACACCGCCTAGATGGTATTTCACATCTCCTGACCAACCTGAAGTTAATTCTAAACTGCCATCTTTCGGTAGGAACTTCATTGGATCAGTATGCATGAATTCTGAAATCATCATTTGATATGGTTTTTCTAACACATGTGTGAGTACATTTAATCTACCACGGTGGGCCATACCAATTTGTATGTTTTGAATGCCTTCATCACTAGCAAGTCTTAATGTTTGTTGTAACATTGGAACGAGTGTATCTACACCTTCTATGGAGAAACGTTTTGCGCCCACAAAATTTTTGTGTAAATATTTTTCGAAGCCTTCTACATGTGCTAAGTTTTTAAATAATTCAATCTTTTGATTATCGTTTAATGTCGCTTTGTATGGTGTTTCTATTCTACGTTTTAACCATACACGTTCCCTATTGTTATTGATATGTGTATATTCAAATGCAATAGGACCTTTATAACGTTTTTCCATACGAACAATAGCTTCATATGCATTATCGTAAATATCTTTAAAGTGTTCAGATACGATACCTGCTGAGATTGACTCTAGTGTTTCTCTATCCAAATTAAAATCTTCAATATTTAATTTGGGAAGATTTTCTCTTACAGGTTTGTTAACTGGGTAAATATCTGCCAATAAATGCCCATATTGACGTATGTTATCTATGAGACGCATAACACGTTTAATCGTGCTATCAGCTTTAGTCGCATTTTGTTGACCTTCAGCTGTATTTGTTGCGATGTTTGCTTCACCGTTTTTGATTGTACTAAATAGGACTTGTAAATCTTCAGGGACTGAAGCCGGATCATTCAAATACAAATCATATAAATCTAAAATGTATCCAAGATTTGCCCCGAAATTTACAGGTGCCTGGGTAACCTGACTTTCGTTGCTCATATTACACCCTCCACAAAATAGTTAAAACGCTTACAAATCAATAATAGCATTAAATATAACCAAATTAAAGTGTCAATAACTAGTTATATGAAAAAAGCAGAACCTGATTTTATTTGGTTCTGCTAATTGAATTTTCATTTTATAGCGTAACATATTTTCTGTCGAATTAGTAACCGGTTAAAAATCAAAATGTGATTTTAAATGTCGTGTATTTTCCTACTTCACTTTCTACATGAATCGTCCCATGATTTAATTCAATGATTTTTTTAGCAATCGATAAACCTAAACCGTTTCCTCCTAATTTTCTGGAACGAGATTTATCTACTCTATAGAATCTATCGAAAATAAAATCTATATCTTCTTTTGGAATACCAACACCATGGTCAGTGATTTCTATTGATATTTGTTTGTTTCGCAGATTTGTCTGGATTTGAATATATTTATTAACTTGATCATATTTCATAGCATTATCAATGAAGATAACTAATACTTGTTCGAATTGATAACGATCTATTTTTATATTAAGTGGTTTATGATACGGTTCAAATTCAAAAATATAATCTTGATGTAGCTGTTTTAAAGATTTAATTCTAGAAGTTATCTCTTGATTAATTTCTACGCTTTCTGTTTCATTTTCTTTACTGTTGTTATTATCTTTTGTTAATAATAATAATTCTTCAACTAATTTTGTAATTCTAGTCATCTCTTCTAAGGATATATCAAGAGATTCTTCAAGAATTGCTGCATCCTTTTTACCCCAACGCTGTATCAAATTCAAGTGTCCTTGAATAATTTGTAATGGTGTCCGTAGCTCATGAGAGGCATCTTCGACAAATTGTCGCTGTTGATTAAACGACTCTTCTAATTGAAACATCATTTCATTAAAGGTAACGATTAAATTATCTGTTTCTTCATAATTTGTAACTAGATCAACTTTTTCTTGGAAACCATCACGACGAATTTGCTGCATTTTATTAGACATTAAGATTAATGGTTTTGTAATTTGTGCTGAGAAGAAGTAACTTACCATTGCAGTGATAAAGGTAGCAATAACTCCAAATATGAGTGCAATAAAATATAGTGAATTAACAAGTGCATTATAATTTTCTAAAGAATGAATGATTACACTATATCCTTTAAAGTGCTGTGTATTAATTCGATTTGTAATAATTAAATAATCGTTGTTATGATACTTTTTTATCAAAGCAGTATTGATTTCTTTAGGTTTAAAATTGGGTGAATAAACGATATTGTTATCATTTGAAGTTTCTAATTGTTTTTTACCCTTTTTATCAAAAAGAATCACTTTTTGAAAATTACCTAACGATGCATTTAAATCTAATGGCGTAATATCATTCAATTGTTTAGTTTCGAAGAGTTGAATGATATCAGATGAACTTCTTTCTGCTTCGCTAAGTTCATTGTGACGTAATGCATTACTTAGAAAGAATATAATAATTAAACTGAAGATAAAAATTGTTGAAAATGTAATAGTTGTTGTAATAATCATCCACTTGGTTTTTAATTTACGTTGTTTCATTTTCTAACCACATATCCCACACCGCGTACAGTTTCGATAATTTTATCTTTGCCATATGGTTTAAGCTTATTTCTTAAATAGCGTATATATACATCAACAACATTTGTTTCAACTTCTGAATCATACCCCCACACATCTGCGATAATTTGCTCTCGCTGTAATACATGATTACGATTTTCAGCTAATAAGGTCAATAAATCATATTCTGTTTTCGTCAAATCTAAAGTATTACCATCTACAGTGACTTTAAAGCCATCTCTATCTATAATAATGCCTTGCATGTCTATGATGTTTTTTTGTGGCTGTCTACGTAACATTGCCCTAATTCTTGCTAATAATTCCTCAATATCAAATGGTTTTACTATATAATCATCTGCCCCATAATCTAATCCTGCTACTTTATCGTAAGTGTCACTTTTAGCTGTGATAATGATTATAGGAGTGGTTTTATTTTGTCTTACTTGTCTACAAATTTCTAAACCATTAATATTAGGTAACATCAAGTCTAACAAAATTAAATCGTAATCATTGGTTAAAGCTTTTTCTAACCCAGGTTTGCCATCATATTCAATATCTACTATATAATTTTCATGTTCTAATTCTAGTTCGATGAAACGAGCAAGATTTTGTTCATCTTCAACAATTAAAATTTTTGTCATTGCTTACACCTCAAAATATATAATATATGAAATAACAGTTTATAGAAAGTAACAGGGTATTAAAAATACATAAGAAGGTGAATATGTTTAAGTGTAACAATGTTGAAATAAAAGATTAGAAAAGTTTTTAAAATCTAATTGACAATTATTCTCAGTATTGTATAATGTAATTGAAAATGATTATCAATACTACATAGACATTCCCCCCACACATATTTGTTTTAGTAGGAATGATCATTTTCGTAAATATCCCCTTTTATATGCCCGTAAAAGACTAACGTTGTAAAACAACGTATATATAAGAACCGGTTTTGCAGTGTGAAATCGGTTTTTATAATAATTTTTGACACAATTAAATTAAGTTTGAGATAAAATCATTTCAGACGAATTTAAAAAAGGCAATTTCTATTTTTGTATAGAAATTGCCTTTTACTCTATTTTATTATGATTTATCTTCTCAAGGTATAATTATCATTTATATTTTTAATTTGTGTCTTAATATCAATGTTGATAAAACGACGCAAAAAGCACCACCAATAATACCAGCAATGATATCTGTAGGATAATGCACACCTAGATACACTCTTGATGATGAAATTAAAATAATAAATAGTGCTGAAAGACCTATCATTATCCCTTTTGTTTTCCCTTTTAAGACACGATTAGCAATGTAAATGGTACTGCCAAAGAAAGCAGCTGAGCCCATTGCGTGTCCACTTGGAAAACTAAAACCAGAGATATCTATAAGTCGTAATAATGTAGGTCGTTCTCTATCAAATATATTTTTTAATAATGGATTTAAAGTACTTGATAAACTCATAGCAATAGCAAAGAAAAGTGCCTCTATATTTAACTTTTTTAGCATTAAATAGGCGATGAGTAATAATGATAAACAAACCATTGCCCATACTTCACCAATTTTAGTTACTCCTAAGAAAAATGTGGTAGTTATGAAGCTTTCAGAAGAATATATAAATTCGTAAACTTCATTGTCTATCCATTTTCCTAACCTAGATTCATGGAAGGATGCAATAATGCCAAAAATTAATGTAAAAATAATGAGTAGACTTATCCTTTTCCAACGACTCATTGCGTATCCTCCCTAATATTAGTTATTTGCATCTTTAACAATTTTATGAAATAAATCTTGGCGTGTAAAACTTTCTTTGTATGTTTGCATTTGAGTGATGATTGATTCACGATGTGTTTCAATATCTTTTAACTGATCGATAAGTTTATGTTCAGTTAAAGTGTCTTCTGGAATCGTTCTTCCAAAACCTTTAGATTCAAAATTTTTCGCATTGTCAATTTGATCTCCTCTAGATTGGTCAAGACCTAAAGGAATTAAGAGCATTGGAATTCTTAATGCTAAGAACTCATATATAGCGTTTGAACCAGCACGACTAATAACTGTATCTGTTATCGCTAATAAGTCAGTTAAATCGTCTTTAACAAATTCAAACTGCACATAACCTTCTTTATTCGTAAAGGATTGATCTAGCAATCCTTTACCAGTTAAATGAATGACTTGATAATTTTTTAATAATGCATCTAAATTATCTCTAATAATATCATTTAACTTTTTACTTCCAAGGCTACCCCCCATGATTAATAAAACTTTTTTATCATCTTTAAATTCTGTTAATTGATAGCCTCTATTTTTATCACCGCTTTTTAAATCTTCACGTACTGTAGCACCTACAAAATCTGCTTTTTCACTAGGAAGATATTGCAATGTATCTTCAAAAGTCGTATAAATCTTTTTAGCAAATTTTAAAGCAATTTTATTTGCTAAACCTGGTGTTAAATCAGACTCGTGTATGATTGTTGGAATTTTTAAAGATTTAGCAGCAATAACTACTGGCACAGATACAAAACCGCCTTTTGAAAATAATAGGTCAGGTCGTTCTTTTTTTAATATTCGTCTTGCATCAAATATACCTTTTAAAACTTTAAAAATATCTTTGATATTTTCAAAAGAGATGTATCGTCTTAATTTACCACTTGAGATTTTATGGTATGGAACCTCTGGTAATTGAGATTCAATCATTTCTCGTTCCATACCATTTTTTGACCCAATATAAAAAGCTTCATGTCCTTCCTCTAAAGCTGTTGGAATCAAACTAAGATTTACAGATACATGTCCAACAGTACCGCCACCCGTAAATGCGATTTTTGTCATATTATTACCTCTATTCTTCTAATTTTTTATAATAGGCATAGAATGGTTCTCCTTTGTCGAAAGGAGGATAGTCAATATTTACTTCACCTAATTTGATAAAGCCAAATTTTTGGAATAATCCTTGAGCACGTTTATTCAATGCAAAAGTGTCAGTTAACATTACATGTACATTATCTTTTAACGCAAGGTTAACAGCAAAATCAAATAATTTTGTTGCAGCGCCTTTATATTCTGATGAGGCTGCTAATCTATGAATAACGTATGCATTTTTTCTTTCAATTGGCCATGCCAGTTCATCATACCATTCAGATTGTTGTTGGTCGACAACTATAAAGGCATAAATTATCTCATTTTCTTCTAGTACAAATAGTGAGTCTTTACTAATATCTTCTTTAAAATGTGATTTTAATGGATATTGTTCATCCCATTGTGTATTATTTTCTTGTTTCATTATAGATTTTGCTTCTTCTACAATCGTTAAAATCGTTGGCAAATCTTTTATAGTACCTAATCTTATCATATGGAGTTCACCTCTTTAATTTAATTTATTTAATAAAGTTTTTAATACAGTATCTTCTTTATTAGCTTTATTAACTAAAGCTTGAGTGAATTTATCATTGGTTTGTTTGTCGAACTTTCCATTAACTGTTAAATTATTATCCTTTTGGAAAGATTTAACAGCATCTTCTAAATCGTTATCAAAAATTTTAGACTTATTATTAATCTCATAGTTTAATGCTGATAGACCTATTTTTATTGTTTTTATATGTTTGTCTTCATCACCCAATTGGTAAGTTTGTGTATTAGGTATGACATTTAATGATTGATATTCAGGTTCTTTAATTTTTGTATCAGGTGTAATACCTTTTCCATGAATATAATGGGATTTTGGTGTTAGCCATTTCATATTCGTAAATTTTAATAACGAACCGTCGTCAAATTCATGTGTTGTTTGTACAATGCCTTTACCAAAAGTTTTTGAACCATAAACTTTGGCTTTATTATAATCCATCATTGCACCTGTGAATACTTCAGATGCACTGGCTGAACCTTTGTTTACCAAAATTGAAACATCCATATCTTTAGCTTCTTTAGTAGCGTCGTTTGATGTTTTTATTTGTTCTTTTTGATCGCCTTTTTCAAGTTGAACTGCAGTTTTACCTTTATCTATGAAAATATTTACCATTTTTACAGCTTCATCAAGTAACCCACCAGGATTATTACGTAAATCGAGAACAATTTTTCTAATCCCATCTTTATGCGCTTTAATAATTAAAGATTTTAACTCTCCTGATGTACTACTTTGGAATTTATTAATTGTAAACACACCAGTATTTCCGTGTTTTTCATATTCTACACTTTTAACGTGTATTTTATCTCTTTTAATAGTGATTTCGTGTGCTTGATTCGCTCTTTCAATTGTTAGTGTAACTTTTGTCCCTTGTTTTCCACGCACTTTTTTGACAATAGCTTCAAGTGGTTGTCCTTTAATAGACTTACCATTTACCTTAGTCACTACATCTTTAGGTTGAATGCCAGCTTTTTCTGCAGGGGAATTTTTCATCGGACTTGTAATTTGAATTTTATCCCCTTTTTTTTGCATTTCAGCCCCGATACCTACAAAATCGCCTGAGACATCTTCATTAAACGATTTAGATTCCTTTTTTGTCATATACTCTGAATAAGGATCATCTAAATCTTTAACCATCCCTTTAATTGCAGATTCAGATATTTTTTCTGAATCAGTATTTTTATAATACTCTTTATTTAAAATACGATAGACATCTTCAACTTTTTTCATTTCTGTTTTTTGTTTTCCATCCAGGCCACTTGTCCAATGCATGATTGCTATGGTTGCAAAGACTGTTAATACTGCTGTTATGAGCACAATACTTATGATTGTTAAAATAAAATTTTTACGTTTAAAGCTCAATTTTTTAGTGGACTGTTTGTTATTTGCATCGTCAGTTTTAGTTTCTTTGTTGTGTTCATTTTCCATGTCTGATCTTTCCGACATTTTATCACTTCCTAAATATATGTATAATTCAAATCAATATTTTATTGATTTGAAAATAAAAGTAGCTGGGATTGAATCATTAAAGATTAATCCCAGCTCTCTATGATACTTTATTATTTTAATATACTTTACTATATTCGCTCAAATATAAACTAAGATTAAAATTTTAACCATTCAGTATATTCTTCATATAAACTATCGAAAACAGACATTGAAACGGAATAACTTCCTTGCATTTCAATGTAATCTGATAGTGCATGAAAATCTTTTTCCTGTCGTGGAAAAGACAAATCGTCAAAAATTTCTTCTGCTAATTCGCCTTTTTCATCTTTTCGACCACGTGCTGTTAATGCAAATTGATAAAATGAATGATCTTTCATTAGTTCATTGTCACATCTATAATTTTAGTTTCACCTTTAGTTACTGAAGTTACATCGTCGGCAATTGCAATTGATGATGTGTTATCTGAGTTTGTAACAATAATCGGAGAAATAACTGATTTAGCATTTTCTTTAATATAATCTAAATCAAAACGTAATAATGGGTCTCCAACATTAACAGTATCGCCACTTTCAACTAATACTTCGAAACCTTCCCCATCAAGTTGTACAGTATCTAAACCAATATGAACAAGTAGTTCAAGTTCATTATCAGCTTGTAAACCAATAGCGTGTTTTGTTGGGAAGATATTATCTACTTTACCATTGATTGGAGAAACAACTTCACCGTCAGTTGGATTCACTCCGAATCCCTCTCCCATCATTTTTTGTGCAAACACTGGATCTGGAATATCTTCTATTTTTACATATTCGCCTGTAATAGGTGCATATACACTTGTTTCTTTGTCGACTTCTTTACCTTTACCAAATAATTTTTTAAACATGTCTTGTTCGCTCCTTATTTTTCAAAATGTGGTATTAAATCTTCATAGCCTAATTCTTCTAGTTTGTCATATGGTATGAATTGAACTGCAGCAGAGTTAATACAATATCTTAAACCACCGCTTTCAGTTGGACCATCGTTGAAAACATGTCCTAAATGACTGTTTGCATCTTCAGAGCGTACTTCTGTCCGTACCATACCAAATGTTTTGTCAACAAGCTCTATGATTTCTTCATCATCTAAAGCTTTTGAGAAACTAGGCCAACCACAGTCTGATTCAAATTTTTCTTCTGAGGTAAATAAAGGTTTACCAGAAATTTTATCAACATAAATCCCTTTTTCAAAATGATTCCAATACTCATTTTGAAAAGGAGGTTCAGTTCCATTTTCTTGTGTTACCAAATATTCTATTTCGGTTAAATCATTTTTATTTTTTTTAATCATATTGATGCCCCCAATGTTTTTCTATAAAACTTTTACGACCAGAACCACGCTGATATTGCTCATAATGTAGTGGATTCTTTTTATAATAATCTTGGTGATATGATTCAGCAGGATAAAAGTTTTTGTATGGTTTGATGGGTGTAATTACAGGATTGTTGAATATTGCCTGCTCATTTAATTCTTGAATTTTTGCTTCTGCAGCTTTTTTTTGCGCTTCATTATGATAAAAAATAGCTGGTTGATAATGTTCGCCTCTATCAAAAAATTGACCACCGTTGTCCGTAGGATCAAATGTTTTAAAATAAACATCCAAAATGTTTTCGAAGGTAGTGATTTCAGAGTTATATGTGATTTGTACTGCTTCTACATGACCAGTTTGTCCACGGCTAACATCTTCATAAGAAGGATTTTCAACATGTCCACCACTATAGCCAGAAACAACATTTTCAATGCCTGGATAAGATGTGAATGGTTTTACCAAACACCAGAAACAACCTCCAGCTAATGTCGCATATGCCATGGTATACCTCCTTTTTTATTATCTTGTCATTAAGTTATCATTAATTTAAGAGATAAGCTATTAAATTGTTTTGAAAATTTAACAAACGAAAGCATAATTAAAATGAACCTTAATTTATTATAAATTAGTTTATGATTTTAAAACAACTAGACCTATTGCACCTTCTCCAGTGTGTGTAGAGATTATAGGAGTTGTAACATTTGTATCATATTCAGTGACATTAAATTCTTCGGTGAAATGTTTTTTAATTTTATCCACAAATTCTAAAATATTTGCATGCGCGATACCTATTGATTTAATTTTTTTATCACCTAAAAAAGTGCTGATTTCTTTTTTTAGAAATTGAATACTAGCATTTTGAGTACGAGAATTATGAATTAATTCAATTTTACCATCGTCAAGTGTTCCAATTGGCTTAATTTTCATCATATTACCAATTAATCCTTTAGTTTTACTGATTCTACCGCCTTTGATTAACTGGTTTAATTGACCTATCACGACGTATAATTTTATATTACTTTGTAAATCTATTATTTTTGAAACAATTTCTTCTGATGAAAACCCTTGGTTATTCCAATCAACTACATGTTGGACTTGATACCCTAATCCAAATGAAATAGATTTTGAGTCTATAACAGTTACTTTGCTATCTGTCATTTGACTTGCTTGTAGAGCTGTCTGATAGGTACCGCTAAGTCCTGATGTCATGTGAATACTAATGATTTCAGAACCATCTTTGCCTAATTCATCATATAATTCGATAAAATTTCCAATAGCTGGTTGACTCGTTTTTACATCAGCATCTTCTTCCAACTTTTTAATATATTCTTCAGAGGAAATGTCCACTTGATCTACATATGACTTGCCATCAATAGTTAAATTAAGTGGGATGACATGTACATCATTATCTTGTAAATAAGAGTGAGATAAATCTGATGTTGAATCAGTTACAATTTTCATTTTCATATTATTTCCTCCTATGTTGTTTTTTACGCACTAAATGTAGAAATGTATGGGGAATGTTATTCTTTTCATCTAGTTCTCCTGGAATAGAAGATTCCACTTCCCAATCTTCAAATGTATAAGGTGGGAAGAATGTATCACCATTATATTTATCTTCTATAACAGTAATATACATATCATCGACTTTATCAATCATTGCTTCGAATAATGTTTGACCACCAAAAATGAAAACATGACCGGATAAATTATATATTTCGTCAATTGAATGGATAACTTCTACACCATCATGAGCAAATGATGTATTTCTCGTTAGTACTACATTTTTTCTATTAGGAAGAGGTTTTCCTATAGAATCAAATGTTGCACGGCCCATAACAAGCGTATTGCCAGTTGATAGTTTTTTAACATGCTTTAAATCATTTGGTAAGTGCCATGGTAGTTGATTATTAACTCCAATAACACGTTGCTGATCGTGAGCAACCAGTATAGAAAGTGTCATAATTTTCCTCCTAATAGTAAATAGTAGTATGATTTCAGTAAGTAAAACGTTCTCATTTTAAAGTATATATTAAATAATCATTAAAATTAAACGTTTTATTATTTATACAGCTATTGGTGCCTTGATTGCTGGGTGTGATTCATAATTAACAATTTCTAAATCTTCATAATTAATGTCGAAGATAGAATCATTTGAATTTATTTTGAGTTGTGGTGGCGCATAGCTACTACGAGACAACTGTGTTTCAATGGCGTTTATATGATTCGTATAAATATGAGCATCGCCAAATGTGTGTATAAATTCTCCTACTTCTAAATCACATTCCTTAGCGATTAAATGTGTCAGTAAACTGTAACTAGCTATGTTAAATGGTACACCCAAAAAGATATCTGCACTTCTTTGGTATAATTGGCAGCTTAATTTACCATCTTGGACATAAAATTGAAACATTGTATGACAAGGTGGTAAAGCCATAGTATCAATTTCAGTTGGATTCCATGCTGAAACAATATGACGTCTTGAATTTGGGTTATTTTTAATTTGTTCGATAACAGTTTTTAACTGATCAAAGTGCTTGCCATTTTTATCCTCCCAATCACGCCATTGTTTGCCATAAACATTACCTAAATCACCATACTTTTTAGCAAAGGATTCATCGTTTAAAATTTGCTCTTTAAATTTACGCATTTCTTCTTTATATGTTTCCTTAAATGCCTCGTCCGTTTGTGCTCTATGACCAAAATTTGTCATGTCTGGCCCTTTATAATCAACTGAGTTAATATAATTTTCAAACGCCCATTCATTCCATATATTATTATTATATTGGAGTAAATACTTAATATTTGTATCACCTTTGATAAACCATAGTAATTCAGTTGCGATCAATTTAAATGATACTTTTTTAGTTGTTAGCAATGGAAAACCTTTTGACAAATCAAATCTTAATTGATGGCCAAACTTTGAAATCGTACCTGTATTTGTACGGTCTTCTTTTTGTTTTCCTATTTCTAATATTTCGTTACAAAGATCATGATAGGATTGATCAAATGTATTTAACATGTCGAACACACGCCTTTCAACAGTAAAGTTATTTTTATTTAATCATATTTTAAAATACTAATAATTTAAAGAGATAACCACTAGTAAAATAAAATTATAATTGGAATTTGAGCATTATATTTATGTATTCAATTAATGACTTGTGATTTGAAAGGCTTAGTAACATAAGTCTGTTATTCTAAATGTTGAGATAAACGCTCAAAAGTAAAATTAATTTTTTTAAATAGTTAGTTTTACTTTTGAGGTGGCCAACTATAATCAGTCAAAACAACTAAAATAAGCTCATTAATGAAATGCATGATAAAGTCAGAATTATGTATTTGGCATTAAAGCAATTTAAGGCTGAGACATTTATTTATATCTCAGCCTTGGTCTAATTGATTAATCACAATAATCATCAAATGTGTCTTTAATATCCATACAAATATCTTGAATATCTCTACCTTCTATATGCTCCCTTGGCATGAAATGCTTTAATTCTTTTCCTTTAAACAAGGCATACGATGGACTAGATGGTGCTTGTTGAATGAAAGCGCGCATCGCTTCAGTTGCTTCTTTATCTTGACCAGCAAATACAGTAACTTTATGAGTTGGTTTTTTTTCATTTTGTTCTGCAACAGTAACTGCAGCAGGTCTAGCCAATCCTGCAGCACAACCACAAGTTGAATTAATCACGACAAATGTTGTATCATCTTCAGATACATTATTCATAAAGTCATCGACATCATCTGCAGTTTCTAAACTATTAAATTCATGATTAGTTAGTTCGCTTCTCATTTGTGTAGCAAGTTCATTCATATATGCTTCATAAGCATTCATATATAACACTCCTATTTTAATTAAATGATAGTTTCTTTAGACATTATTTCGATTAGCAATTTGCTTCCAAACGGAACCTAATGCTTCATCACCATTTTCAATTCTTGTTATAGCCATTTCTATTTGAAGTTTCACTTCATATGCTGAATCATCAGCATGTTCGCGTAGTGATTTTAATTGTTCTGGTCCACCTTCATCAAAAATAAACATAGCAGCTCTCCATCTGACTATTTTGTGAGGATCATCTAATGCTTTTTCCATTTCTGGTAATGCTTGTTTGAAACCTAAATCACTTAAACAATCACCAGCAGTTCTTCTTACTGCAGGACTTTTATCGTTTAACCCTTTATAGAGATAAGGAAGTACAATTTCGTCTTCAATCATTCCAAGAAGTATGATAGCTTCACGTCTTAATGGTGTTTTCTGTTCATCACTCACGACTTCACCGAGTAACGGTAAATCTTCAATTGTAGGTGTTGGGAACGATTTTAGCATTCTCAAACGTTCTTTCCAACTTTCAGTTGATTGATATGTTTCCAAGGTTACATGTTTGTATTTGGTTTCAGGGACTGTAATGTCAGATGCTAAGGCTTCTTCCACACGTTTTTGTAATTGATCTTTGGGATAGATAGCTGTTATCTCTTCAACGACATCTTCCATAACCTCGGAGAGCTCACCATAGCGTATACCTAAATCTTCCCATTTACGTTGAAACACAACGTTGTCATCATCTTTCTGGGCAGCTAACATACTGTCGACATATATTTCAGGTAATTGTTTACGTTGTTCTTCTGTACTTGTCGTTAGTTTAATTTGATAAGGAATATCTTTGAACGTTAAAACTTCTGCTTTTATTTCACCGAAATGTTCATCTGGTAGCGCTTCGGAAGTTACTTCGTGTTCGTCATTTAATGTTGCTGTTACTTTAGGTAAAACATCTTCCCAATCAAACTTTGGTTTTTTATCTACAGCTAAAAAGTCCATCACATGAAATATAGATTTAACACCATCAATTTCTAAAACATCATTGATAAAATCAGGCTGCCCTTTTGCAATTGATGAATAAGTATTAGATTGGTTATCCTCTCTTTTTTCACTCAATACAATTTTCATTGTATTGGGACTAGGTGTAGGCTCAACACGTACAATTTCCATAAAGGCACCCTCCTTATTTTTATATTTCTTCTAAAGCTTTTGTTATATTTGGTAAAAGTGTATCCCAATCTGCATCTGAATTTTTATCAACTGATATAAAATTCATTGCTTGAAATATAGATTTGACACCATTAACTTCTAATACTGCGTTGATGAAATCTGGTTGGTCTTCTTTAACTTTTGTATACGTATTGGGTTTGTTATCACCACTATCTAATTTTAAATCAATTTTCATCGTATTTGGATTTGGTGTCGTAGCTACATTTAATATTTCCATAATCGTATGCTCCTTTTTATTGTAATTCATTACCGATTTGTTTAATTTGTTTACCGACCGAGCATTCATTTATACAAAAATGATGTGCTTGTGTCTTGCCATTAGTATTTTTAATATGACGCTTTAATAAACACGCTTTACAATATGTGTTCATCAATTGGTCTATGGCGTCAATTGCCTCTTTTTCAGAATAGGTTAGAATACGCTTCACGCTCCTGTATTTCTAAAAATGAATTATAAGTACCCAATTAACTAATTTATTATAAGATTTGAGACTTGAAGACATTATATCATTTGTAACAACGATTGTTTAATCATTAATTTGAAATATAGCATTAGTGCAAATATTTGATAAATATTTGCAATTTGAACTTGCTTTTTTATAATTTTCTAGTAAAATAATGTAGTTGTTTATTTTGCGGTTTCTAAACACCCGCATTATCAAAATTTAGGAGGAATTAAATTGTTTAATGAAATATTTGGCGTTATTACTTTTTTAGTAACTTTCATATTATTGGTTACTATGTATCGTTTGTTTGGTAAACATGGTTTGATTGCGTGGATCGCTATTGGCACAATTATAGCTAATATTCAAGTTATTAAAACAATCGATATTTTTACGATTTCAGCAACACTGGGAAATGTTATGTTTGCATCAATTTATTTAGCAACTGATATTTTAAATGATATCTACGGACGTAAAATAGCTAAACGTGCAGTTTGGCTAGGATTTTGTTCAACGTTGGTATTGATTATAGTGATGCAATTTTCACTTCATTTCACACCTTCTCCAGTAGACAATACACAAAAAGCATTAGAATCTATTTTTAATATTGTTCCAAGGATTGCTTTAGGTTCTGTTATAGCATACATCATCGGACAACATTTAGACGTTTTGCTTTTCTCATTAATCAAAAAGGTGTTCAGTTCTGATAAAACATTTATTATAAGAGCCTATGGTAGTACGATTTTAAGTAATATCGTGGATACTGCATTATTTGTTATTATTGCCTTTTTAGGTGCAATGCCAAATGAAGCGGTACTTGAAATCTTTATTACAACATATTTATTAAAAATCATTTCTACTATATTTAATGTTCCTTTTGGTTATTGGGCTAAATCAATGTACCGAAAAGGAAAGATCCAGAAATTAGATGAAGGTTATTAATTTTAATTAAGTGTTTCAATATAACTGATAAAAAAAGCCCGTAAATGAATTTCTAAAAATTCATTTACGGGCTTTCTACATTTCAAACATTAGAATGTAACTATAAAATTTCCATTATCTTATCTTTTAAGAAATTGAAGGTGTGATATCCCTCAGTTTCTAAAAAATGTCCATCATGATTTATGTAATGTGTTTTGACATTTAATTGATTTGATAATCTATCAGTCGCATCTATATTCACTACTGGATCATTTAATGCACCAATTGTAATAATGTAGCGCGCATTTAATTTATTGATGTCAATACAGGTGTTATCTATATATTGATTTAGTTCAGGTATGTTAGACAATTTTTCGTTAAAACCAGAAATTAGAAACAGCCCTTTTATTTTTGAATTAGCTTTAAAAGAAGTTAAATAATGTAATATTGAAATGACACCTAAACTATGCGCAACGATAATTGTTTCTGAATTCAATTTATTTTGTACGATGTTATCAATAGCCTGACACCATGAATCGAGTTCAGGATGATCGGAATTTGGTAAATATACAATTTCAACATTATAACCATATGGCTTCATCTGAGAGGCTAACCATTGAAACCAATGACTTTTTGTACTGGCTTGATAGCCATGTATAATAAACATGTTTTTCAATTAAGATCATCCTTTGTATATATTAATTTTGTGCATTTTCATTAACTGTAATAGCTTACGTTATTTTGATGTATTTTCCAAGAAAAATATGTCTGCATGATTATGCTTATTTATGCTCTTTTGTTAATATAAAGTTAACTTATTAAATTTGAAGGTGAATTTATGGCAAAAATATATTTTGATGCAGCTACAGCAGGTAATCCAGGTCAAAGTGCATGCTCTATAGTTATTATTACTGAGCAAGAACGATTGCATTATGAATTTGATTTGGGAATTTTAGATAATCATAGTGCAGAATGGGCAGCTTTTGTATTTGCATTGGAATGTGCAAAACATCAAGGAATCACTATAGCACTCGTATACACTGATTCGAAATTAATAGAAGATAGTATGAACAAAGGACAAGTGAAAAATAAACAGTTCATAAATTACTACCATAAAATAAAAATATTAGAATCCTCTTTTGATTTATTGTTTGTTAAATGGGTTCCAAGAAATCAAAATAAAGAAGCAAACCATCATGCTAAAAATGCCTTATATAAAATCACTAAAACGGCAGGAAAAAAGCGTTAAAACAATAAATTATTGTAAAAAATAGTGTCTCGATGATAGATATCTAGTAAGATATAAAAAAGTTTAATTCTATTTAAAATATTAAGACACTAACTTTTTTGGTGCAAAACATTTTAGTTGTTGGTGCTAATAGTTATTCTTTTGCATTTATAACACATTTTTAATGAAAATTCGTCCGAAACAATTGTATGAGCGATTGACCACAAGCACTTATTATGTAAATTATATCTTAGGCAAGTATGCACGGTCAAAAGCATTCGATACTAATTATTAAGGATATTGGGACATAAACCCTTTAAAATAGCACTCAAGTGAGATAATTCAATTCATTTGAGTGCTTCTTTTTTATTCCATACCTCGTATTGTTGATTGGCGCGCTTTCTTAAGCAGTAGTTTCAGCCTGTAGCTTTAAGCTTGTCCTCTTCCCTCAAGCGTCTCGCCAAAATACGTCGCATTCATATGTATTTGTCACGACATGTTAAAGAAATCGTTGAAACAATCCCTGAAAAATGTATTTGGTGAATGCATACACGTCAAAAGAGAATTTGGTTTTGTGTTAATGGCACTTAATATAAGAAAAGTAGTAACTTAATGAGCTACCTATAATCAAAATATTAATAAAAAAGGCAATTTCTATATTATTTTAATAGAAATTGCCTTTTTTTACTTGTCCAAGAACTGTATGTTCTAGGATTCTTAACTTTGAGTGTATATTTTATTGTTGTTTATTTTGTTTAACTAAAGTGTGTGGCTAAATATTTTCCAGATACGTAGAGTTCGTGCTCTTTACAAATATTTAGTATTTCAGCTAAATCAGTTCCAAATTTCATATCATTTAATAAATCGGAAGTATTGATTGGTACTTCTGTATGAATTTTAGCTAATGATTTAGAAAGTTTTAAATTATATAAGTTATCTACTATTTTATTACGTTGACCAGGTGTTAATTCGTTTAAAGCATCAATCACTGCTTCAACTGAACCATGATTTTGAATGAGTTTTATAGCTGTTTTTTCTCCAATTCCTTTAACGCCAGGATAACCATCAGCGCTATCTCCCATAAATGCTTTAACATCTATGAGTTGTAGTGGATCTAGTCCATATTCATTTCGAAATCTGGTTAAGGTATAACGATTGTAAATGTTGAATCCTTTTTTAGTTAGCCAAATTTCAACATTTGGATTAATACATTGCAAAATATCTTTATCACCAGTGATTACATAAATTTGATTTTGTTGTGAATACTCATGTGCTAAAGTCCCTATAACATCATCAGCTTCATAATTTTGAACACCAATATTTACAAAACCAAATTGATTTGATATTTCTTTGACATAATCAAATTGTGGTATCAATTCTTCTGGTGGTGCCGGACGATTTTGCTTGTAACCGTCAAACATTTCATTTCGAAACGTAGATTTTCCCATATCCCAGCACACAGCCACATGTGAGGGTTGTATTTCATTTATTGCGGTAAATACATGACGTACAAATCCCTGAACGCCGTTCGTAGGAGTTCCTGATGAATTTCTCATGAATTGTTTGTGTAAACTCGTTGCGTAAAAATGACGAAATAATAAAGCCATACCATCTATTAATAATATTTTTTTGGACATTGTGCGTACCTCTTTCTAAGTTAACAACTGCGCTTTTAGTTCGCTATTTGTTTCTTGAAGTTGTTTTACTAATGAATTATCTATATTAAAAGCTAAAAGTTGTTTAATTTGTGCGTGTATCTCTTTTTCATACTGATTGAATTTCATTTCTGCATCATTATTCAGTTTATTTACAATTTCAATTAATGCCTTCCTTAAATCAGCAATACAAGGTTTAAGTTGCACAAGTGTGTTTTGAGTTATTGAAGTTTGAATTTCATTTTGCATTTTTGGTTGCAAAATGTTCTTTTTAGTTAGTGATTTAGGCAAAGCAGAGATCATTTGGCTTAATTCAATTTTTAAATATGGATCGTCTAGTTCCATATTATTTTTATTAAATTCTGGTTCTATGAAAATGTGTAATTGTTCCAATTTTTGTTTTAAAGGTGCGATTTCTTCATGTATTTGCTGAATGAAATACTTTTTAATTCGTTCTACAAGTAAGGATTGTTCTAAATATAATCTTTGATGAATTTGATCTAAGTATTGCTTTGTGGAAAGACGTTTTTCTTCATTGAAGTTATTGCTTTGTGTCATTTGACCGTTATAAATTGATTTAACTTCATCTAGCAATTGAATTTTTAAACGTTCATTTAAGTGATAAATTTGATCTTCAACTTCATTTGAAGCACGTTGTACTGCAATTTGTAATATATTATTATTCAGTATTATTTGTTGTTGGTACTGTTCTAGTTTCTTTTTACGTTGGTTAATTTTTGATTGATTATGCTGTGCGTCTTCTATTATTTGATCAAATGCTTCTGAAATATTTACTAATTGTTTGGTCATTTGTTGTTGCAATATATTTTGTGACTCAACTTGAGTAAAGTAGTTTATACTATTTTTTAATTTATCAATCCCTGAGTCACCTGTATTCAATGCTTTTCGACTTGAAACTGCAAAAATATCAGAATTCATATTTACGTGATTAAGTGCATCACTTACATAGTTTATGACTGCATTCAGATCTTCTTCAGTTTCAGCTAAATCAGTAGCATTGATAATCATTTTAAATGCTTGGTTTTCACTTAATTGGTTCATTTCTTTCATATGCTCAATAAAGCGTTTATCATTATCAGTGAAAGAATGATTAAAATAACTTACATAAAGTATTAAATCTGAAGAAGTTAAAATCTTTTCTGTTTCATTTGTATGGCGTTGATTATTGGAATGTAAACCAAGTGAATCTACGATAACTTTATTTTTTAACCAATCAATGGGTAATCTTAAATGAACTGTATTTACAAAGGTTGCATATTCATCTTCTGCACTCCATTTTCTAATTTCGCCCTGTTCAATGGAATGGGTTAAGCCTTGTTCTAACATTTCTTGATACATCGTGTAATGTTTGTCAATTGCATTGATAAATGCTAATTTGTTTTTTTCTAAAGATGCTGTTAACTTATGTGTGTTTTGATTTAAAAATGCTTCAATTGAATCAAAAGATTTATTTTCCACTTCAAATAATTGGTTTAATTCTTCTAATATTTGTTCTGACGATTTAAGTGCAATTTGACTTTCCTCACCATATGTCAATTCTGTCATTGCAGCTGTTGTAGGGTTTGGAGAGCTTACAAGATACGCATCACCAAGTAGTGCATTGATTAAACTACTTTTTCCGGCACTGAATGTTCCGAAAACCCCTATTTTAATAATTTTATTATCAAGGCGATTTAATGCATCATTGATATCTTGCTTAGTTTGTTCAAATAATGGAATATTTTTTATTAAATCTAATGAACGTTTAATATCTTGAATTGAAGTATTTGTTGATTTTGCGTTAGTGATATTAGGTTGATTTTGTTTTTTAGTCACTGAATGTTCCGGTTTAGCTTGATAAGTAATTTCTTCTCTATCTATTAATTTATCTAATGAATCATCAATATGAATATAGTAGTGTCTATAATTTTGTGTTTCAAGCGATTCTCTTAAATTACGAAGCTCCATAAATTTAACGTAATCATTATAATCATCTACTTCTTCTGTGCCAATATCGTTTGCTTGAGAATGGTTTATTGCTTTTTCAAATAATGGTTCAGTTTCTTTAACAATATGTTGTTTGATGGATTTCATTAAATCATCTGAAAATGTTAAGACATATTGATTACTAATAGATATTTGCATTTGATACAAATCATTCACGAGTTTTGCAGGGATTTGATAATGTTGGTTTAAAATAGCTTCATTTACTTCGGAAGAATTAATAAACCGAGTTAAAAATGACATATCTTCTCTCAAAGGTTGACGTATTTCTTGATTTACCTTTTCTTGTAATTGTTCAAGTAGTTCTTGAAGTCTAATTTGTTGTGTTTCTAATGTTTTTTTCTTCTTATTGAATAAGCCCCCCACTTTAAAATCTTTAGTTCGGCTTTCTAAATAAGTTCTTATTTTTTCCCTAGTATCGTGTGTCATTACATATGCATTGTCAAGAATCGCTTTACGTTTTTGTTTTAAGAAATCATACAATTGATCAGGGTTATTTAGTAATTTTGCTTCCTCACTCACTTGCTGATGTTGTTGGAAGTTTAAATATGCTTGGTCAAAGTCTGCTTCAAAGATATCCAGTTCTGTTAAAATTGCTTGAATTTCATGTTGAATAAATGATAGTTGTTCGTCTGTAATAAAATTGATAGTACGTTCCACATAATCCGACATTGATTCTCTATGTTGATCTTTATCAATGAGATAGTCTGATAATGCTTGAATTTGATTGTGTTCATGTTCAAATTTGGAAACATAAAATATTTGATCTAATTTGATTTCCCATTCATCAATCGATTTTTCAACGCGTTGTTTAAATGTAGCGAATGGAATCTCTGATTCATGATGTTTATCTATTTGATTGATAACAAAAACTACTGGTACACCAGCATGATTAAGCTGTTTCATAAATTGAAAATTCATTGCAGATTGAACATGGTTATAGTCTACAGTGTAAAATAGAACATTACTTGTATACATAAACTCTTCAGTACTAGATTGGTGTGTCGATACATTAGAATCAACACCTGGTGTATCTTGGAGTGTGAACCCTTTATTAAATTTATCAGAAGGGAATTTAATTTCTACAGATTCAACATCAATATTTTCGCGATTCATTTGTTTCACTTCATCATAATTTGTTAATAAAGTATATTTTTGATTACTCAAATTTGCTATAATACCTGGTTCATCTGATACCGAAACGATTGCTGTGTTACTAGTTGTAGGTACTGGAGAACTTGGTAATATATTTTCTTCCAGCAGCAAATTGATGAGCGTTGATTTTCCTGCTGAAAAATGACCAACAAATGTAGCAGTATATTGTTCTAAAAATATTTTTTTAATAACTTGATTTATAATATGAACAAGCCTATGATTTTCTGATTTTTCAACTTCTTTTTTTAGTTTATATAGAATATCGAGTTGCTTCGTTTTAGACATGTTATGTATCCCCTTTATTACTTAAATGTAATTAAGTTCTATTGTATAACAAATTATTGTGGGTCTAAAGTAAGTTAGCAAAATTATATTGTATTTAGTACTTATTTATTAATGAAAATCAAAGAGTTACTACTAAGTTATTGATAGCGACTTAATATAAAAATTAAAAATACCACCTTAATTGGTGGCATTTGCAATCATTATAAAATGTTGTTGTTTTTAAAATATTATTTCCATCTTGGTTTACTAAAATTAGTATTAGGTTTGCTAATACCAATATTATCTTTTAAATAAAGTTCAGGGTTTTTGGCAATTTGTAATGCAACAGCAGCAACACTTTTTCTGGAAACTTCTGTTCCTTTAAATGGTTCATCTTTATGAGTAACTTCATAATCAATTTCGTTAATATCTGATAACCAAGCAGGTCTTAAAATCGTATAATTGAGCTTTGAGCTTTCAATGGTGTCGGCTGCTTTTTTATAAATTGGTAAGTAATTATGGATTTGCTCATTTACCCATTCGCCAAATTCACCTGGCACCTCATTATAAATGCCAAGCGCTGCTACAAATATTAATCGATCGACTTGATTCTGTTCCATAGCTTTTACAATAGTACTTGCTTCTTTATCTAATTCACCTGAAAGACTAGCAAATACAATGTCTACATCTTCCATCGCACTATTAACATCTTCAAAATTTGTAGCGTCTCCTTCACGAACACGAATGCGATCTGATGCATAATCAGGTAATCTATTCGCGTCTCTTAAAAACAATCTCAGCGTATATGAGGTATTTTCTAAAAAAGAATTAATAGCTGCTTTAGAAATTGCTCCGTTTGCCCCTAGTATTAATACTCTCGTCATATAATCACTCCATTATAATATATGGTTAAAAATAGTAGTATATATAATAATTTTTCGAATGCTTTTCTTTATATCTAATTTCACAATACTACAAATGCATGATTTATACTAATGATATATTTACGATAAAAGAATATAATAAAATGAGCTGTATGATATGTAAACATGTGTTGATTAATTTCAAGATAAAATAAAATCCCTAAAAACAACTCTTATGAAGTTATCTTAGGGAAATATCAATACCATTTAACGGATAGCAGGATTATTATTTTTTTTGATTTTTACATACTGTGAAATACTATATATTACTATGCCAACCCAAATAAAGATGAACGTGATAAATTGGTCGACACTAAAGGGTTCTTTAAATAAGAAAATACCTAATACAAACATAATTGTAGGGCCTATGTATTGTATGAAGCCAGTGAGCGACAATGGAATTCTACGTGCACCAGCTGAGAAAAGTATCAATGGAATTGCTGTTACAGCTCCTGAGAAAATCAACCAAAAAGATGAGGTATTATAACCAAAAGTTAAACTACCTTGTTGCCATATGTACCATAGATATATAATGCCTGCTGGTGCAGTAACAATACATTCTATTGTAATACTACTAATTGCATCAATTGGCACGATTTTTTTAATTAAACCATAAATACCAAATGAACATGCTAATAGTAATGAAATACTTGGGAATACACCAACTCTTATAGTCATATACAAAACGCCGATGATTGCAAATCCAATAGCAATCCATTCTAATTTATTAAATCGCTCTTTGAGGAAAATTAACGCTAATAGAATACTTACGAGTGGATTAATATAATAGCCTAAACTTGATTGTAATACATGACCATTCGTAACTGCCCATATAAAAGTACCCCAATTAATTGTTATTACATAGCCAGCAGCTATGATAGCAATGAGTTGTATAGGATTTGCAATAAGCTGTTGTAAATCGCGTTTAAATGGTGCTGTATTATTGGTGATTATTACTACTATCAGCATAAATATCATTGATAGTATAATTCTAAAGGCTAATATTTCAAATGCACCAATATCTTCTATTAAATCCCAATATATTGGTAAAATCCCCCATAAAATGTATGCACCAAAAGCAAAAAATATGCCTTTTTTAAACTCGTTATTCATTTGTTGCACCTCTTTCTGATTGATTCATGCAGTCTATTTTTTAGGTTTTTTATTCCCCCAATACTGATAATAGGTACACTCGATATAACCATTAAATAGCTTTCTTCTTTTTGTAGCTTTTTTATTAACTAAAAATTCAAATTCATTATTACTTGTTAAAATATAAGTTGATAAATAAGGATGTCCTTGCATTAATTGACCAATATAACGATACATTTCTTCAACCTCTGCTCTATCACCAATACGTTCACCATATGGTGGATTACCAATTAATGCAATTGGCGCTTCTGACTCTATTGATAAGGTGTTTACATCTTGAACTTTAAAGTTAATAATGTCTGATAAGCCGACTTCCTCAGCATTTCTACGCGCTATTTCTATCATTTCTGGGTCAATATCTGAGGCGTAAATCTCTAAAGGTCTATCGTAATGAGCTTGTTGATCAGCTTCATCTCGCAATTCATCATATAGTCCATCTGGCATAATATCCCATGTTTCTGAAACGAAATCTCGATTAAAACCAGGTGCAATATTTTGAGCTATTAAACATGCTTCAATCGCAATCGTGCCAGAACCACAAAATGGATCTATCAATGGTGTATCACCTGTCCAATTTGCTAATTTAATCAAACTAGCAGCAAGCGTTTCTTTTATTGGTGCTTCACCTTGGGCAAGTCTATAACCACGTTTGTTTAGCCCTGACCCAGAAGTATCTATTGTCAATAGTGCTTTATCCTTTAATAGAGCTACTTCAACTGGATACTTAGCACCTGATTCATCTAGCCACCCTTTTTCTTGATAAGCAGTTTTTAAACGTTCAACAATTGCTTTTTTAACGATTGCTTGGCAATCTGGCACACTAAATAAAGTGGATTTTACACTTCGACCTTGTACAGGAAAGTTTCCTTCTTTTTCAATAATCGATTCCCATGGGAGTTCTTTTGTTTTTTCAAATAATTCATCAAATGTTTTTGCATTAAATTGACCAACAACAATCTTTATTCTATCGGCAGTTCTTAGCCATAAATTGCATTTAACTATTGCTGTTTCATCGCCTTCGAAAAAGATTTTACCGTTTTCTACTGTTGTTGCATAACCAAGATCTTGGATTTCTTTAGAAACAACTGCTTCTAACCCCATTGGGCATACAGCTAATAATTGATACATTGTTTTGCTCCTTTTTTAAATTGATTTAATTTAATTTTATCAAAAGTTATTTTAAATAGATATGACTTAACTTCTGGTTAGGTTCATATTAAAGTTTGATGTGAATTTTAAACATTAAAAAAGCTCTCCTAAGTGGGAGAGCTTGGGGTCTAGTAATGATGTTTCTATAAGCCATGTTTTGTACCTTTGTACTGCCAACGTGTACTAGTTACACTCGTACGCTGGTGGTAACCATCTGTCTATATACTTTAAAAGTATACCTTATTTATACGTTGAATTCCGTTAAATAAGTGCTCCTACCTAATTTGGATTGCTCACTCGAGGGGTTTACCGCGTTCCACCTTTTATATTTCTATAAAAGCTACGTCACTGTGGCACTTTCAAACTATTTTAACCTTATCTAAAGACTTAGGTTATTTCGTTGCCGTCAATTTAATGCCTTGACTTATTGTTTCATCAAGCACGAACACTACAATCATCTCAGATTGTGTGAGCATGGACTTTCCTCTATATCGCTATAGCGATTACCCAAAACACCATCTTTAAGAGTATATCACTTTTCAAAGGCTAGAACAAATAAAAATAAGATAAGTTTTGGTTTTCCCAAAACTTATCTTTATGTACGCAATAATAACTACGTAGAAATAGTCATTTGATGTGATAGTTAGTTATATTATTTACCGAAAACAGCTTTTTCTAGGTTTGAAATTCTTTTTAGAATATCGACGTTGTTATTATTAGTAGTATTGCTTGTAGCATTACTGTTTGTTGAAAAGTTTTTATTCTCTTGCGGTCTTGAAGTAGCCACACGCAATCTCAATTCTTCTAGTTCTTTTTTTAATTTGTTATTTTCTTCGGAAAGTTTAACAACTTCATTATCTAAATCTGCCATCTTTTGATAATCTGCTATGATGTCGTCTAAGAAAGCATCTACTTCTTCCCTTCTATAACCACGTGTCATAGTTTTTTCAAAATCTTTTTCATAAATATCTTTAGCTGATAGTTTTAATGAAACATCTGACATATTTTTCCACCTCATTCGAAACTTTGTTCTTGAGACCACTGCAAATCGTTGATAAATTCCGTTAATTCATCGAACGAAACAATGTCACAAGTATAATTTGTTTTTTCCATAAAATCAACTAACATTTGTTTAAAGTATTTTGGACTAGCTTCTTGTTCTTCATCATATATCAGTAATGATTGATCAGTATGATCGAGCATAAATTGATCTGTCTGTTTAAATTGATGTGGCCCTACATATGATGTATGAAATACACTATCTACAAAATCAGCATGTTGTACAATGTGATTATATTTTGCTTGATTTTGTTCATTCCATCTATCAGTGTGACCATAAAATGGTGTGACCACAGCTAGTTTAAGATCAGGATAGGTTTCCTTTAAATCAATTACTACTTCAGCAGTCCATAATTCTATACCCATCTGTCCTTGTATTAATACCCATTCAAGCCCTTCTTCAATCAATGATTTTAATTTATGTGCTATAAATTTTTTTAAATAAGAAACTTCAGGTGTATCATCTTTAAAGATATTAAGTTCAAATGACTTGTAGCCAGTCACATAAACTGTCTTTATCATAATGTAACATCACTTCTTTGTATATAACTTAAATCGCATTGTACTGCCTTAACTTTTTCTGTGAATAATTTACGGCTAGTTCTTTTAAAATGACATTCTACTGACAATGATTCAATATTTGAAATAAGTAAATCAAATTTTTTCTTTTTCATATAGGATAGTTGTAATATTTTAGGCTCGAATGTGCTAAGTGATTCTAACAGCTTATCTATGTCACTCGTAAATGGAACAACATCTTTATAAAAATCATAGTCTATATCTTTCGATTTGACTGATTCATATCTATCTTGCATCATTTGCACATCATTTAATAGTTGGGTAATTAATTGTTGCATGAAGTTTCCTCCTACACATTAAATTTACCACAAATAAATTTGATAGTCATTTGTGAAACAATCATCTAACATTTATGTCATATTCTAGGCATATTTATAGGGAAATATTGTTTAATTGAGAAAAGCACGTTAAAATAAATAATGATGTATGTACAGATACATCGCTTCATATTTCATAGTTTGGAAAAAAAGACTATTTTCATGTATAATGGAAAAAGTTTTTGAAACCAAATTAAAGTGGTGAAAAACAATGAATTATCCAAATGGGAAACCATTTTACGGAAATAAGTCTCAAGTCGGACGAACTTATAAGGATGAAAAGAGTAAAATAAACTATGGTGGCAGAGGCATGTCACTTGAGAGTGATATTGAATTATCTAATACGCACTATTTGAAACTTGGGCAAGCTGTTATACATAAAAAGCCCACCCCCGTTCAAATAGTTAATGTTCATTATCCTATGAGAAGTAAGGCGGTAATTAATGAGGCTTATTTCCGAACGCCTTCGACTACTGATTACAATGGTATTTACAAAGCACACTATTTAGATTTTGAAGCGAAAGAAACTAAAAATAAAACTTCTTTTCCGTTGAATAACATGCATGAACACCAAGTGGTGCATATGGATGCTTGCTATGACCAAGGAGGAATTGTTTTTTTATTAATTCGCTTTAAATCATTAGATGAAGTTTATTTGTTACCTTATAGCAAATTTAAATATTATTGGCATCGGTACAAAAAAGAAATTAAAAAGTCGATTACGGTTGAAGAAATTAGAAAAAATGGTTACTATATTCCTTATCAGTATCAACCAAGATTGAATTACCTCAAAGCAGTTGATAAGTTGATATTAGATGAAAGTGAGGACCGCGTATGACGGAGAAAAAAAGGACTTCCGATTCAAATAAGAATGATAAGTCCGGAGAAAAAAAGAATAGGAATATAAAAAGAACGATTATTAAGATAATCGGGTTTCTCATCATAGCCTTCATTGTTCTAGCATTAATTGGTATTTTGTTATTTGCGTATTACGCTTGGAAAGCACCTGCATTTACAGAATCAAAATTACAAGATCCAATTCCTGCTAAAATATATGATAAAGATGGCGATTTGATTAAAACGATTGATAATGGGCAAAGACGTGAACATGTTGATTTAGATGAAGTACCTAAAAGCATGAAATCAGCTGTCTTGGCAACAGAAGATAATCGTTTCTATGACCATGGTGCACTTGACTATAAACGTTTGTTTGGTGCAGTGGCTAAAAACTTTACGGGTGGATTTGGTTCGCAAGGTGCATCAACATTAACGCAACAAGTAGTTAAGCGTTCGTTCTTAACGGATCAAAAATCAATAGCACGTAAAGCACAAGAAGCTTATTTATCATATAGACTCGAACAAGAGTATAGTAAAGATGAAATTTTTGAGATGTATTTAAATAAAATTTACTATTCTGACAGTGTTTATGGTGTGAAAGCTGCAGCTAAATATTACTTTGATAAGGACTTGAAAGATTTAAATTTAGCTGAATCGGCATATCTAGCTGGTTTACCACAAGTTCCTAATACTTATAATATTTATGATCATCCAAAAGAAGCAGAATCACGTAAAGATACTGTTTTATACTTAATGGAATATCATAATCGTATTACTAAGAAACAAAAAGAAGAAGCACAAAATACTTCATTAGAAGATAACTTAGTAAAACGTGATTCAGAAGATCGCCAAGTGAGCGATAAAAGTTCAAATCCTGAATATGATTCTTACGTTAACTTCGTAAAATCTGAATTAATGAATAATAAAGCATTTAAAGGCAAAGATTTAGGTGAAGTTCTTAATAGTGGTGTCAAAATCTACACAAATATGGACAAAGATGTCCAACAAACACTGCAAGACCGTGTAGATAATGGTGGTTACTATAAAAATGAAGACCAACAAGTTGGTGCTTCTATTGTAGACAGTGAATCTGGTGGTTTAGTTGCAATATCTGGCGGTAGAAATTATAAAGATATTGTTGATAGAAACTTAGCTACAGATGCACACCCTACTGGTTCATCATTAAAACCATTCTTAGCGTATGGCCCTGCCATTGAAAATATGAATTGGGCTACGAATCACGCAATTCAGGATGAAGAAGCTTATCAAGTTGACGGTGTCACATTTAGAAACTATGATACTAAAGGTCATGGCGAAGTTAAATTGTATGACGCTTTACGTCAAAGTTTCAATATACCAGCATTAAAAGCTTGGCAATCTTCAAAAGAGAATGCTGGAAATGACGCACCAAAAGATTTCGCTAATAAAGTTGGTTTAGAATATGAGGGAGATATAGGACCTTCTGAAGTATTAGGTGGTTCATCATCAGAATTCTCCCCTACACAATTAGCATCTGCATTTGCATCTATAGCAAATGGTGGCGAATATAATAATGCACATTCTATTAAAAAAGTAGAAAAAGAAGATGGAGAAACAATTAATTACGATCATACAAGTAAGAAAGCAATGAAAGATTCCACTTCTTATATGTTGGCAGAAGTACTTAAAGGTACATTTGAAGCATATGGTTCTGCATATGGCCACGGTATCTCTGGTGTGAACGTTGCAGCAAAAACTGGTACAGGTACTTATGGTGATCAAACTTACCAACAATATGGCTTGCCTGATGATGCTGCAAAAGATGTATGGATGAATGGCTTCACGCCAAAATACAGCATGTCTGTATGGATGGGCTTCAAAGAAGTTAAACAAGGCGGCGTAAATTCATTTGTTGGACATGATGAACAAGAGTATCCTCAATACCTATTCGAGGATGTAATGAGCAATATCTCACCAAGAGATGGCAAAGACTTTAGTAAACCTGATTCAGTAAATGGTGATAGTAAAGATAGTCTATCTGTTGCAGGACATCCTGATGACAACACAACAAGTAGTAAGCCTCGAGGACAAGGTGGCAGCAGTAGTAGTAATAGCGGTGACAGTAATAATAATAGCAATAGCAATAATTCTTCATCAGCTAGCTCAAACAGTAGTAATACAAGTAATTCTAATGGCTTATCCAGAGCGCAATAACTATTAAATTAAGTTTTGAGTATTTATTTCAATGCTCAAAAAACGCTTAATTATCATCATTGCTTATAAACGTCAATTTCTATTGAAATTATATAGAAATTGGCGTTTTCTTTATTTTATAGAGATTTTGTTACTTATTGACATTTTATGGAATTGTATGAATAAGAAACTAAGTATCAAGTAAAAGTTTAAAAAACATAGCGTACCAAAATTTTGGAAATTAAGTAAAAAGAGTGAGATAGAAATCAAATTTTACTAAAACGGTTTCGTCGTCCATTTCGGTAAGGATGGCCAAAATTGAAAAAAGTATAAGAGTATTATCTGAACTGTAGCATATGCAAAAGTCCCACTTACTCAATAAATTGAGAAGTGGGACTTTTTAATTTCAGTTCTACTATTAATTGACCAGATGAATAAGTCTGGACGAATGAATGATGTTTTCATGACCTATTGTGTTTGAATTATTGCTATATGATTGTGATGGCATCACAAAATTGTTTTGTAACTCCATTTCAACGCTAAATTTTTGTGTTAATGGCCTTTATTTTTGCTACGTATTTGGTATGATGCATTCATTTTAATTAATTCTGATTTAAGTGTCTTCATTTGACTATAACCCATAAAATGATATTTACGCGCAATCATATAATGATAACGTTCTTTAAAATTCATTGGTACAACTGGATAATCGGTTAATCGCTCAAAATCAATTGTGTGAATGTGATTGATTTGTTTAAAAAACGTTTCAATCATATCAAAATATTCATCAATTAATATCTTAGCTTCTTCAGAATTTAATTTTTTTTGTTTCGAGAATAAATCTATTTGTGCTTCTAATTTTATAAAATCTTCTTTTGAAATCAACTATGTCACACTTCTTTCAAACTGGCTTTATATCTTTTTTGCCCTTCTCTACATTCATTAAATAAGGGACATATATCACATTTAGGGCTGCGTGCTAAACAGTGATAGCGTCCGAAGAAAATAAGTTGATGATGCGTTTTATTCCATCGTTCTCTAGGTACTACTTTGCATAATTTATCTTCAACTTGTCTAACATTATCTTTCCACCTACAAATACCTAAACGTTTAGCTACACGTTCTACATGTGTATCTACTGCAAGCGAAGGTTCATTAAAAGCAACACTCATCACTACATTTGCTGTTTTACGCCCCACTCCAGCTAGACTTTCAAGTTCTGCATGTGTTTGAGGAATTACGCCATTAAATTTATTTAGTAATGATGCACATAATTTTTGGATATTTTTAGCTTTATTTCTATATAAGCCAATAGTACGAAGATCATTTTCTAATTCTGAAATATCTACATTCAGATAATCTTCAGGTGTTTTATATTTTTTAAAAAGATTTTTAGTGAGTTTATTGACGGAAATATCTGTAGTTTGTGCTGATAATAACACTGCAATTGTTAGTTCAAAGGGGTTATCATGTACTAGTTCGCATTCAGCATTTGGGAACATATTAGCAATGACGTCAATCATTTCTAAAGATTTTTTATTACTTATCATCTTGATTCTCCTCATTTAGCCAATCAAATTTAGGCACTTTTTTTACTGTGTGTTTCATTTTAGGTTGGTTAAACTGTCGGCTTATTTTTTTGGAATCTTCAATGGTTTTCACATTATTTTTTTTCCAATTTAATAGAATTCTATCAATATATTTAAAACTCATTTTGTTTTGACTTTCTGCCTCGTCTAAAGCTGCTTGAATCACATTTAAGTCGTGTTTATCTACATCTAACCATTGATTTAATGTCTCAATTTCATATGGTGATAACGGTCTACCAAAAGCTTGTTCAATTTGTTGAAAAAGCTTGTTGAATTCAAGTTCAGTTTGTTTTTGATCGTTATTATCATTAACGTGTTGCATAATATCATTTAGTTTATAATAAAACTGATCGAGATTCATATATTCAGTGAATTTGCCTTCTTCATCTTTGTTAACGTTTAATTCTAATAAATCACGTTGAATAAGATTTTGTATAATGGCAGTAATTTCCCTGGAATCTAGTGAAGTTCCTTTTTGTAAAGATTCAATGGATGGTTGTTTATTGGTCATTTCCGATGCATGAATCAATTTTATCAAAATAACTAATTCACGTTCATTGATACCTAATTCATTATAGTGCTCTAGTAATTCTTTGTGAATTACAACAGGTCTAGTCTTTAGCATATCTATATTCAAATACATCCCCTCCTTATCTTGTATAAATATTATAAAAAAGTCCAGCCATAAAATAGACTGGACGTAGCTTCGGTAGTTACTTGTATTGATAATATTATGGATATAGACGATTTAATAAACGAGGGAATGGTGCAGTTTCACGAACATGTTCTACACCTGATAACCATGCAACTGTTCTTTCAAGTCCTAATCCGAACCCGCTATGAGGTACACTGCCATAACGACGTAAATCTAAATAGTAACTATAACTTTCAGCATCTAATTCAAATTCATTGATACGTTGTTCTAGTAATTCAAGGTCATTAATACGTTCAGAACCACCAATTATTTCACCATATCCTTCGGGTGCGATTAAATCTGCACACAACACAGTATCCTCATTATCAGGATTTGGTTGCATATAGAATGGTTTGATTTTTGTTGGATAATTTGTAATAAATACAGGTAAATCGTAATGATTTGCAATTGCAGTTTCATGAGGTGCACCGAAGTCTTCGCCCCATTCAATGTCATCAAAACCTTGTTCTTTCAAGAATTCAACTGCATCATCATATGTGATACGTGGGAAAGGAGTTGCAACTTTTTCTAGCTTTTCAGTGTCACGTTCTAAAATATTTAATTCTAATTTGCAATTTTCTAGTACTGATTTAACAACATGAGCTACATATTGTTCTTGAATTTCTAAGCTTTCGTTATGATCGCAAAATGCTTTTTCAGCTTCTATCATCCAAAATTCAATTAAATGACGACGTGTTTTAGATTTTTCTGCACGGAATGTCGGTCCAAATGAAAATACTTTACCATGAGCCATTGCAGCTGCTTCTAAATAGAGTTGACCACTTTGAGATAAAAAGGCATCTTGATCAAAATATTTAGTATGGAATAGTTCACTTGTGCCTTCTGGTGCACTAGCTGTTAAAATAGGTGGATCTATTTTGGTAAAACCAGTATTATTAAAAAATTCATAAGTTGCACGAATAATTTCGTTTCTTATTTTCATAACTGCATGTTGTTTTTTTGAACGTAGCCAAAGGTGACGGTGATCCATTAAGAATTCTGTACCATGGTTTTTCGGTGTGATTGGATAATCATGTGCTTCTGCAATGATTTCAATAGATTTTACTTGCATTTCATAACCTAAGTCAGAACGATTATCTTCTGAGATAACGCCAGTAATATATAATGAAGTTTCTTGTGTAATATCTTTAGCTAATTGAAAAGTATCTTCATCTACATCAGCTTTTACTACGACACCTTGCATAAAGCCAGTACCATCTCTTAACTGCAAGAATGCAATTTTACCACTTGAACGTTTATTCGTTAACCAAGCACCTATCGTTACTTCTTGGTTAATGTAATGTTTTGCTTCTTTTATCGTTGTTTTCATAACCAAACTCCTAATATTTTTGTAGTCTTCTTTTATTAATCCTTATACATTTTAACAAAATCAAGATACAAGTTCTAGTTGCGCGTGTTAACTTTTAATGATGTATTGTCTCTTTTTTAATTTTTTTAAGTAAACTTGAAAATTGTTTTATATCACCTTTTTTTTGGCGATAACTTTCTAATGACTGTTCAAAGAATTGTTTGTAATTACTTTTAATTAAACGATCATCAAAGGATACGATTATACCTTTATCTTGTTCATTTCGAATAAGTCTACCTAGCCCTTGTCTGAAACGCGTAACAGCATCTGGTAATACAAAATCTTTGAATGTGGAAGTGAATTCAGATTCCATTAGCCAATATTTAGTATTATTATGATTCATGAACGGTAGTTTTGTAATCATCACGCATTTGATACCATTTGATTGAAAATCAAATCCTTCAAAAAATGTTCCAGTCCCTAATAATATGGCTTTAGAAAAACTGTTGAATTGTTGAACGATTTTATAGTTTTGGTTTTGTTGTTGCGTGAGTATTACATAATCTTCAAACTCAGGTAATTCATTCAAGAGTTCTTGAACCATATGCATCATCTTATAACTAGTGAAAAGAATTAAACATTTTGATTCAACGACTGTTGTATATTCTATAACATAATTGACAATAGAGCTCACATAATCCTCAATATTTTTATAATTATAAGAAGCGATATCATTTGGTATAAATACTGTTGTCTGATTTGAAGATACTGTAGTAGTATCAAGTTCATAAGTATTAAAAACAATGTCTTTATTAAACCACTGCTTGAAATTTTCAAATGAATGATTAAAGGTTAAAGTACCTGAAATGAATGTTAACGCATTAAATTTATCTAACACTTGTTTTGTTAGTATTTCCTTCACATCATAATCTTTGACATTTAATTTTATTGTGGATTTTTGATTAATATTTTTAATAGACAAATAACTAATATGATTATTTTTTAAACTAGTTTCAATTGCTCTAAATTTATCGTTGATATAAAGCAATTGTTTTCTTACTGTTTTAATTGTTTTATGGCCCATGCCATTAAAGAATTCTAAAGTCATGTTTAATTTATGAATAATAGCATGCAAATCATTCAAAATCGGCGTTACATCGAAATGATATACAAAATGAACTTTATGCACTTCATCATCATGTATTTCTGCTTGTTGGATACTATTAAACATAGTGCTAAACAGTTGTTCATTTAAATCATGTATTTCATTGATATTTGTTTTAAGGCCAAAAACATCGATTGGCGGTATATCTAACTTTTCAAGTATACGTTGTTGTTCTAAATAGTCGATAGCTGCAAGCAATTTTTCATTTTCAGTTTTACCGATCAGTCCTAATTGATACTTAACATCAGAATAGCTTAACTCATTCGTAACTTGATTTAAAGCGTAGTCAGGTAATCTATGTGCTTCGTCAATAATACAATCATCAAATAATTGATAGATTGTATTATCATGTGAAGCATGAATTAAATGTGCATGATTAGTAATACCGATTTGAATATTTTTTGCGTTGCGTTTAATAAAGTTAAAATAATTAATGTCATTACGTACTGGAACATAAGTTTCTAACTTTTGCTCGTAATACATTTTCTGTCCGCCTTTTAAATCTAACTCTTGAATATCTCCAGTATGCGTTTCTGTAATCCAAATCAATAATTGCATTTTTAAAATGCTTACTTCGTAATTATTAGATTCATCTTTTAAAATTTGACTGATTAATCCTAAAGAAATATAGTCTCTTTTACTTTTGATTAAAGAAGCATTTATTTTAAAGTTTAAAGCTGATTTTAGTGCAGGTATATCTTTTTCCAACAATTGGTTTTGTAATAATTTTGTATTTGTAGAAATCATTACATGCTTACCTGTTTGAATATTATACATTAATGATGCTAATAAATAGGAAAAAGATTTGCCACTTCCTAGCGGTGCTTCAATCATGGCTTTTTCACTATGCATTAATTGTTCTAATATAATTTCAGCTAAATATAATTGTTGTGGTCTATATGTTAAATTTAATTTTTCAGTAATACTTGTATATAGATCTTTTAAGGTTCCATCAAAATTTGCTGTAGGTGCCTTAAAATCTTTTTGTTTTTTATAAATAATCTGTTCAAATTGATCGAAATTTTCATTTAGAGGTTCATGATTATGGTTTCGAGCCATTTCAAAAAGAATATCATGTAAATCATACTTTAAATTTTTACTTAAGTAATAAAGTTGCTTTAAAGTGTCTAAATGAAGCGCTTCAAATTTATTAAAAGCAAGTATCATGAGTTGTGCCGTCGTTGCAGCATCTTCATCAGCACGGTGAGCATTATTTAATGTAATTCCATGCGAATCTGCTAATTCACTTAATTGATAACTTTTATCTGTTGGGAAAGCTACTTTAAACAACTCTAATGTATCTAATACCTTTTTAGGCTTATATTTGATATTGCAATTTTTAAACGATTTTTTGATAAAGTTTAAGTCAAAGGTCACGTTATGTGCTACAAAGATGCAACCTTCTAGTTGCTTATAGATATCGTCAGCAATTTCATGAAAATATGGTGATTGATTTAGCATTTCTTCTTCAATTGAGGTTAATGCTTGAATAAAAGGAGGAATTTCTAAATCTGTTTTCACCATAGAGTGATAGGTGCCAATTATTTTATTATCACGAACGAAAGTAATACCAATTTGAATAATTTCATCATAATCTAATTGATTACCCGTCGTTTCTAAATCAACAACAGCGTAACAAGGTTGTGTCATATTCATTCCTCCTTTTCTTATAATTTAAAGTTCTATATCTGCACTCATGAGTTTGTGTTGTATCTGTTCGTCATCAATGACGATTAAATAGCCATCCTCATCAATATCTATAGCTTTACCTTGAAATTGTTGCGCATTTTCAGTGAATTTTAGGGTTCTATTCCAAATATTTGAAGCTTCAATATATTCGTTTCGTATAGTAGAAAATGGCTGTTTTAAAAATTGGTGATAACGTCTTTCAATTTGATTTATTAATTGCTCTAAAAAATGATAACGATGTATTTTTTGATTAGCATGTATTCTCAGGCTCGTAGCTTTTAACTGTAACTCACCTTGAAAGTCTTCGGTTAAGTGATTCATATTTATGCCAATCCCACATATAACCGCTTCTATACCATCACTATTAGCCACCATTTCTGTCAAAAAGCCACAAGCTTTTTTTCCATCAATATAAATATCGTTCGGCCATTTTATAGTTACGCTATCATTACTAAATTGTTGCATTGTATCTCTGATACCCAATGCCATAAACAAATTAAATTTCGTTATCATTTCAAATGGAACTTTTGGTCGCAACACAATAGACATCCATAACCCTTTACCACGTGATGAATTCCACGGCCTGTTAAAACGGCCTTTTCCTTTCGTTTGTTCATCACTTAAAATTAAAAAAGTATCTGTATTACCAACTAATTTCTGCTTAGCGAGTAACTGTGTGGAGTCTATTTGCGCTATTACCTCAACATGATCAAACATTTTTTGTTCATCGATTAAAGGTTCTACAATCCCACTATACCATTTATCAGGTAGTTCAATTAAGCGATGTCCTTTATGGTTGATTGATTCAATTTCGCATCCTTCTTGCTTAAGTTGATCGATTACTTTTTTGACTGCTGTTCGAGAAATTGCAAGATGTTCAGCGATAAATTGACCAGAAATATATTCATCTTGATTTGTATATAAGATTTGAATAACATCTTTACTGTATTTCGACATGTGAATTCACCCACCTAATGAGTTCTGATTTAATATTTTGAACATCTCCATCGATAATCGCAATCTCAATATCTCTCAATACTGTTTTTAGCCAAGGACCGCTTTGTTTATTCACGACTTCAAGGATATCTTTACCATTAATATCAATGTCTTTTCTCGATTGAATTGGTAATTGTTTGGATACTTCTTTTACAGACTGTGTATTTATAATGAGTGGTGAAAAAGATGGTAAATGGTTTTTTTTGTGTAAATCCATATAATTTAATATGGATTGTATATCTTGCTCACCATAATCATAAATAAGTATTTTAAAGTCTGATTTTGATTTAATATAGGGTAATTGATTGAGTAGCTTTTCTAACTTGCTTATATATTTTTTGTCATTATTACTGATTTTCAAATCATTAAGATTGCCATTTATTGAAGGTTGTTGTGCTTTCAATAATGCTATTAATAAAGTGAGCGGAATGGCTTCATCCAAAATAAAATTATTTAGATTATAATGTTTAAAAAAAGGAATGTAATTAAATGCATTCAAACGTTGCAAGTTTTCAAAACTATTGGCTACATACTTACCAGAAGTGAGTTTCTTTAACTCAACCACGATACGTTCAATGGATAAATGTTCAATATCATTGATGTGTGATTGCATACCATAAAAAGTTTCATTTTCTAGTGAGAATCCTAATTGTGATTGAAAACGTAACCCTCGAATGATTCTTAATGCATCCTCATTAAAACGTTCTTGTGCATTTCCTACAGTTCTGATTATGTGATTTTTTATATCTTGTTGCCCATTAAAATAGTCATGAATATGAAAATCGGCGTCCATGGCTATTGCATTCATTGTAAAATCACGTCTTTTAACATCCTCATATAATTCACGTACAAAAAATACTTCGTTAGGTCTACGATGATCATCATAATCACCTTCTGCACGAAAAGTCGTTACTTCATAATGTTGTCCATTATAAACGACATTGATTGTACCATGTTCCCTACCTATAGGAATTGTCTTTTCAAAAATAGCTTCTACCTCATCAGGTGTTGCACTCGTAGTAATATCAATATCGTGTATTGTTTTATGCATTAGATAATCTCTGACAGATCCCCCAACAAAATACGCTTGATGCTGGTTAGATTGTAAAGTTTTTAATATTGGTTTTGCTTGTTCGAATAATGTTTTAGTCATGATTACCCTCTAACATTTTTTTATAATAATATTCATATTGATCAGCAATTAAATCTGAAGAAAAACGTTCAGCAACATCATTCAACATTTGCTGCTGCATTTTTTTATAAAGCTGATCATCTGTCAACAATTGTAATGCGTACGTACTAGCTTTCTCACTATCTCCAACATCTACAAGAAAACCTGTTTCATTATGTTTAATTACTTCCTTGATACCTCCAGCAGTTGAGCCTACTGGAAGTACACCTGATTTCATTGCTTCTAGTAATGTTAGGCCAAAGCTTTCCTTTTCACTTAATAATAAAACTATATCTGATATTTGATAAAATTCACTTACCCAATTTTGTTTACCTAAAAATAGCACGGCATCTTCAATATTTAATTCACGTGCTTTTGTTTTCATATCCATTAATTGAGGACCATCACCTAATAAAATAAGTTTTGATGGCAATTGTTGGTGTATCTTTGCGAACGTTTCAATGACTGTATCAATGCGTTTGACGGCTCTAAAATTAGAAACGTGAATAACCACTTTTTCTTCGGGTTTTATCCCATAACAAGCCTTTAATTTGATATCAGATTCAGTCGGCAATGAATGTTTTGTAGGAAATTCATTTTCTCTAACGAAATTATAAATTGGAATAATAGCTTTATCAGTTTCAATAATATCAGTTGTTTGATCGGCTAGTGATTTACTAACACTTGTTACTACATCACTACCTTCTATACCAAATTTAATCGCATTTTTTAATGAATGGTCGTACCCCAATACAGTTATATCAGTGCCATGTAAAGTGGTCATTATTTTAATATCTTTACCTGACATGTGTTTTGCTAAGATGCCACAAACAGCATGTGGTACCGCATAATGCATATGTAATAAATCTAAGTCATACTCATTGATTACTTCAGCAATCTTTGTACTTAAGGTAATATCATAAGGTGCATATTGGAATACTGCATATTGATTCACTTCAACTTGATGAAATGTAATATTTGGTAATGCTTTTCTAATTCTAAAAGGTATATTTGATGTTATAAAATGGATATCATGTCCTCTTTCTGCTAACTTGATACCCAATTCAGTAGCGATAATACCAGAACCACCCATAGACGGGTAACATGTAATTCCTATTTTCATAGGTGGCACATCCTTTCTTAAACAATGTCAATCTATTTTCTTTCAAAACGATTTTTATCACGTGTATTAAATTTTTCCATCGTTTCGTTAAAGCTTTCCGTCATGTCTATATCTAAAGAATTAGCAATACATAGTAACACAAATAAATTATCACCAAGTTCGGCTTTTACTGTGTTTGCTGCTTCACTATCTTTTTTCTTTTTTTCACCATAATAATGGTTAATTTCCCTTGATAATTCTCCCACTTCTTCTGATAACCTTGCGAGATTTGCTAGAGGTGAAAAGTAGCCTGTTTTAAATTGATTTATATAGTCATCTACTTCGATTTGCATATCTTTCATTGATTTCATGATAAACGCCTCTCATTCTTACAGTTTCTTTTATAGTATAGACTAATTCTATGATTCATGCATTATTCCTGCAACCTTTATACGCAATTCAATGTTCAGTGGGCAATGAATATAATGATAATATGATACACCTAAAGCACACAATAATAAATTTCACGAAAAATGAACATAAAAAATATTTATATTAAAAGATAATTATTGCAAGCATAAAAAAAGAGGCTGGACAAATTTATTGTCTCAACCTCTTTTGCTAATATTGTCATTCTTACCACAGTAAGAGAAGAAATCAATTAGATTTCTGTCTCATGCGCATGGCCAAATTATTCACTTGATCTAGCGATTAAAATGAAACGTGCAAGTTCTGCTAATGCTACAGCAGTTGATGCAACATAAGTCATTGCAGCAGCAGATAATACTTTTTTCGCATGTCGATATTCTTTTTCGTTAACAATATCTAAACTTTTGATTTGTTTCATTGCTCTACTACTGGCATCAAATTCGACTGGTAAGGTAACAATTGAGAAAAGTACTGCAAATGACATTAATGCAACGCCAATCCAAAGTGCAGTTGAACCCAGTGTACTCTGTAAACTAGTTAAAACAATACCAGCAAACACTGCCATGTAACCTAAAGAACTACCAATATTCGCTAAAGGTACTAATGATGTTCTAAACCTTAAGAAGAAGTAACCCTGAGCATGCTGAATAGCATGACCTACTTCATGGGCAGCTATTGCTGTTCCAGCTACTGAAGGTCTATTGAAGTTCGCTGGAGATAAGACAAGTACTTTTTTACTAGGATCGTAGTGATCTGTTAGAAATCCTTTACCTTCGACAACGTCTACATCATAAATTCCATTTGAATGGAGTATTTCAAGCGCGACTTCACGCCCTGTTTTTCCACTAGTTGATCTTACTTGAGAATACTTTTCATAGTTAGATTTAACCTTGTGTTGTGCCCATAGAGGCAGAACCATTAAGATAACAAAGTATATAATCATATAAATAAAAGACAAAAATCCTCACTCCTTTATAAACATTTTACTGTGGACGTTAATAATGGTCAAATATTTTATCTTTTTTAAATAGAGTTAAACTTAAATATAAAATTAAAGGTATGACACTTAACCAAAATGCTAAGTATGCAACTGACCCAATGTGACTTTCAATAAAATCATAAAAAGGATATTGCATGAATACATAATCGATAATGTCATTATGGAACACCCATATCATCGCTATGAAAAACGAAAGCATAGTCACTTTAAATCTTGGATAAAATATAAAAGCTTCAATTGCCATAATGCCGTGGGAAAGTATCAGCATACAACCTGTAATTGTAATCATGTCGTATTGGATAAATAGAATAATGTTCATAATTACAGCCCATACACCATATTTGATTAATGTGACAAAAGCAAGTGCTTCAATGATTGGTATGTTCTGGTTAACAATTAACCCTAGAATAGCAATACATAAAAATAATGATGCAGTCGGACTATCAGGTACAAAAGGCATAAAATACCATGGTGTAATACTCATTTGCGAACCATACCAAATATACCCATAAATCGTTCCTAATAAATTGCATATTAATAAGAAATATAGCATCCCTTTATTAAAAATGATAAGTTGCCAAAACGAATAAATGTTCATATAGTCAATCCTTCGATAATGTATTAAGATTCCTCAACTTAAATGTATTAAGGATTTGAGATAATTGATAAAATAACGCTTTATCTTGTAATTGTAAACTTAAGTCAATATTGTCCTGTAAATATTTGATAATAGATGATTCACTTTGTTTTGATAATGGCAAGCCATAAATATCTTGAATATATATAGCATAATAAGGAGAGTGAAGTAATTGTGTTAATAATAATTCATCTAATCTTGTATCTCTTGAATCTCCATTATTTAAATATAATTTAATATCAAAAAAGGCGTTATGATTTGCGATATAGTCAAATATTTTTTCATTGTTAATATATTGTTGATTCTGCACTTTAAGTTTTATGGCGATATTGTCTGTATTCACCGCAGCAATTTCTAAAGTATTATGACTAGGAATTTGCTCATCTACAAAGTAGATCTTTTGTAATAATTCAGGTGAGGATTTTATCAAATTTAATACCCATACACTAATTCGAGATTTAAATCGATATTGGAATAATACGTATTCTATAAAACTTGCTTTTACTTGTTGTAAGGTATCAGTCAATGTACTCACCTTCCTTACTTTTTAGAATGATTGCAATCTCTCAGCTTCATCATGCCATGTTTCATTAGATGGATCTATTTCCAGTAATTGTTTTAAGATTTGTTGAGCTTGTTCTATATAACCAATTTCAACTAAATAGAAATAATAATCACTTAAAAATGCTGATTGCGTTCTCATAGTTGGATAAGCTAATTCAAAGAAAAGTTGTGCTTCTTTATCTCGCTCTTCTTGGCCTAGTGCATGTGCTAAATGCCACATAAATACTGGATCTAAATCTTCTTCATCTGCATATTGTAGTAAGCCAATAATTGAATCGTAATCTTCTTCTTGTCTATAGAAATCACTTAAGATTAAAAGTGGTTCCTGATAAGCATTGTCTACATCTAAGGCTTGTAGTAGTAATTGAACACCTTCATTAGCATCTCCGTGTTCGATTTGAATACTGCCTGTTGATACCATTAATTCTTTATAAAATTGACTCAATCGCAATCCTTCTTTACCAATTTCAATGGCATCCGCGTGATTATGCTCGTTTTCATACAATTGTTGTAGATAAAAGTAGCCTTGTAGGAAATCTGGATCTTTTGATAATAATGTTTGTACCAATTTGATAGCTTCTTGTGTTAAATCATTTTTTTCATAAGCAATCGCTTTTTTGAAGTAACTTTCTGAATCCATTTCATCGTCACTGATTTCATCGAACATCGTGATAGCATCGCTGTAATTTCCACTTTGCAAGCTACAATCAGCTAAACGTGAGAATAAATTGACATTATTGATCTGATATTCTCCCGTTTCTAGTACTGTTTCATATTCCGAAGAAGCGCGTAAATATTGTCCATCAAAATAAAGTAATTCTGCCAGTGCGAAATGGATGATTGGATCGTTGGGTTCAATATCAATAGCTTCTACTAATTTATCGATAGCTACTTCTAGCATATTTAATTGCTGGTACAAATCTGCCTCTAACATCAAACGTTCCGTCGAAAGTTCAACAGTACTTAAATATTCTAATGCTTCATCCGTTTGATCTTCCGCGATCAGCCCTTCAATAAAATAAATTAACAGTTCACTTTCATCTGGATATTTATGATAAAGTGTACGAAACACTTCAAGACCTTGTGGCATTAATCCATAATTATAAAGTGTTTCACCAAGTATAAAGAGTGCATCATCTTTTGGAGAACTTAACGCGTCATTTACACGTGTATCTAAGTTGTCTAGTTTTTGTAAGTTGATATCATCTATAAGTTTATAGATATCTTCCATACTTTATCCCTCTTTTTCTAATTGTTTAAATTTAGCTAAGAAACCTGGGAAGGAAACATTGACTGCATCAAATTGATCAATCGTTAATGTATCATCAGTTAATAAAGAAGTTACAGCAAGCATCATTCCAATACGGTGATCAGTAAAACTATCCACTGTGGCAGTTTGTTCTAATCTTGATGGATGTATTATCATACCGTCACTTGTTGGTTGCAATGTAAAGCCTAATAAATTCAACATGTTTGCTGTAGTATCAATACGATTTGTTTCTTTGACCTTTAATTCTTCCGCTTCTTTTATAATACTTGTGCCATTTGCTTGAGTACAAAGTAAGGCAATAACTGGTAATTCATCAATTGCTCTTGGTACTAATTCCCCTTCTATATGAATAGGTTTCAAGCTTGGCGTATACTGTACACGTATTGAAGCGGTAGGTTCTGAACCGTTAGTTTGATTAAATAAAGTTATATTTCCACCCATTTGTGTCACGATATCAATAATACCTGAACGTGTTGGATTTATGCCAACATTGTGAATTGTAATATCACTGCCTGGTGTTATCAAGCCAGCAACAATGAAATATGCAGCTGAGGAAATATCGCCAGGTACATGAAAATCAGTGGCAGTAATATGTTTGATACTATTTTCAGGTAATTCAATTGTTTTATCATTGGTAGAGATTGGAATTTGATAATGTTCAAACATCGTTTCAGTATGATCACGCGTAATACCGATTTCAGAAATAGTCGTTTTTTCGTTTGCAAATAAGCTTGCAAATAATATTGCGCTTTTAACTTGAGCACTTGCGACTTCCATTTGGTATGTTATGCCTTTAATTTGAGCAGGTTTGATTATTAAAGGTGTATAATTATTATTCACACCTGAAATATCTGCGTTCATTAAGGTTAAGGGTTTCATTATTCGATCCATAGGCCTTTTTCCAATTGAAGCATCACCAGAAAGTACTGTTTCAATACCAAGACCACACAATAATCCAGCAACTAAGCGTGTAGTTGTTCCAGAATTACCAGTATAGAGTACTTGATGTGGTGTTTGGAAAAATTTATATCCAGGTGAATTAATTTCTATTTTATCTTCTAATATATCTATTTCAACACCAAGCAGACGGAAAATTTCAACTGTACGAATACAATCTTCACCAAGTAATGGTTTATATATCGTTGATTTACCAGATGCTAATGAGCTCAGAATAATAGCTCTATGCGTCATTGATTTATCTCCAGGAACTTCTATATCTCCAATCAGAGGACCTTTTATATCAATTGTTTTACTAATATCCAAATATGCCACCTACTTTTTAATATATGTTTGTAATGCATTAAAACTCTCTAATAATATGGATTTATCAACATGTTTAACTACAGGGTTACCTAATCCTTCTAATAAAACCATCTGCACCCCTTGCTGATCATTCTTCTTATCTCTTAACATCAATTCATAAAGTGGATCAAAATCGAAGGTATTGATAATATTTAATGGATATTCTAGAGAATTTAAATAATTGATGTAATGTGAAATATTGAAATTTTGATTTAAAATATGATTTGACACAATGAATTGGAATAGGATGCCAATCATTACCGCATGACCATGTGGTATTTTAAATGTATATTCAACGGCGTGACCAAAAGTATGTCCTAAGTTTAAAAATTTACGAACGTTTGATTCTTTTTCATCTTTTACAATAATATTTAACTTAGTCTCTATGCCTTTAAAAAGGTAATATTCCATTTCATCTAAGGAAGCTAACGTAGCTTTATCATAAAATTGTGCTTCAATATCACGAACTGCACGCTCACTATTTAATAATGCGTGTTTATATACTTCAGCGTAACCACTCAATACTTCTGTATAAGGGAGTGTTGAAAGAAAATTTAAATCATAGATAACAGCATTTGGTCTATAAAAGGCGCCAATCAAATTCTTACCGTGTTTCGAATTGATGCCTACTTTACCACCAACACTAGAATCATGCGCTAATATTGTCGTAGGTACCTGAATAAAATCAACGCCTCTCAATAAAGTAGAAGCTATAAATCCAGCGAAATCACCTGTAGCTCCCCCTCCTACTGCAATGATACACGTATTTCTAGTTAAATTTTTACTCAATAATGTTTCAATAGTTTCGGCATAATAAGCTAGAGATTTGGTGGTTTCACCTGATGGAATCATCAGCTTGTGTGCATCGTATTCAGATGTAATAAATTCTAAGGTGTCATCCCATTTGTTTGCGATTTCGGTATCAACGACAAGTACAATATCTTTATAATTTTCAATATAATGACGTAGATCCTTTAATGCGTTATGTTCTATGATGATGGGATAATTATTTGTCTCATACGTAGTTTGTAATTTCATAGATATCACCTGGCTAATCATAAAATTTTAATAAAACTTAGTATTCTATATTCAACAAGCGACGTTCTTCAATTTGTGATTTTAATTGATCAATATGGTTACATTGGAATTCTTCTAATAGTGCTTTTGCAAGTTCAAATGCAACAACATTTTCTACCACAACACTTGCAGCCGGTACAGCACAACTATCAGAACGTTCAACAGAAGCTTTAAATGATTCTTTTGTGTTAATATCTACTGAGTTTAGAGGTTTATAAAGTGTTGGAATAGGTTTCATGACGCCATTGACGACAATAGGCATACCGTTAGACATACCACCTTCAAATCCACCTAAATGATTTGATCCTCTGTAATAACCATTGGTTGTATCATATAGTATTTCATCCTGTATTTCACTACCAGGCTTTTCAGCTGCTTTAAATCCTTCTCCAAAACTCACACCTTTAAAGGCATTGATACTTACGACACCTTGAGCAATTCTCCCATCTAACTTACGGTCATAATGAACATAACTGCCGATACCAATTGGCACACCTTCAATAACAGTTTGCACAACGCCACCAATAGTATCTCCTGCTTTTTTAGCATCATCAATTTTATCTCTCATTTGTTGAGCGATATCATCATTAATAACACGGACATCATTTTTATCAATATTAGATTTAATCGTTTCAAGATCGTACTCTAAATCATCTTTAATACCGCCAATTTCCATTACTCGACTATAAAAATGAATATCGAGTTGCTTAAGTAAAATTTTAGATACAGCGCCAACAGCTACTCGTGCAGCAGTTTCTCTAGCAGAAGAACGTTCTAATACATTTCTTAAGTCTCTATGATTATATTTCATACCACCGATTAAATCTGCATGTCCAGGACGTGGTTTTGTAATCACACGTTTCATGTTTTCTTGATCTTCATCGCTAATAGGATCAGCACCCATAATTTTTCTCCAATGTTTAAAATCATCATTTGTGACAATAAGCGTTATTGGACTACCAAGTGTATACCCATTTCGCACACCGGATACAATTTCAACACTATCTTTTTCAATTTGCATGCGTCTACCTCTACCATATCCACCTTGACGCTTAAACATTTCTTCATTTATATCGGCAACATTAATTTCTAAATTTGCTGGCACACCTTCAATTATTACTGTTAGCTGTGGACCATGTGATTCTCCTGAAGTTAAATATCTCATTATTTACCCACTCCGTTCTTTAGTACTTTAAATGATTATATGTTCCTTATCTTATCATATTCATTTGTTCAAATTAACAGAAAAATTTCAAATAACTAAACTTTATAAGATTTACCTACATTCAACTATAACATCTGACTAAATTTTAGTAATAACTTAAGATATTAAACGACTTCACTTTAGAATGCAATTGCAACTTTTAGCCATAGAAAAAACACTTTCGTATCAATTCATATTATTATGAATTCAACGAAAGTGTTTTGATTTTAATCACACGACTAAGAATCGTGTTTTTAATTATCAGCTTTTTTTCTATTTTGTTGAAAGTATTAAAAGTTAATAACGAAAGCCATCTAATTCGCGTTGGTTTGTTGATTCAAAGATAATTATTCATATAACCAAGCTTCACGTGATTCTGTGAAATCACTTAATTCTTCAGCATTAAACCAAAGCGTGATTTCTTTATTAGCAGATTCTACTGAATCTGAACCGTGAATAATGTTTCTGCCTACAGTCAAGCCAAAGTCTCCTCTAATTGTACCAGGAGTAGCTTCTGATGGGTTTGTTGCTCCAATAATGTGACGTGCAATATGTACAGCATCTTCACCTTCTACAACCATTGCAAATACCGGTGCAGATGTAATAAAATCGATTAAATTACCATAGAATGGTTTATCAGTATGTTCAGCGTAATGTTCTTCTGCAAGTGATTTTGGTACCGTCATTAGTTTAGCACCTACAAGTTTTAGTCCTTTACGTTCAATACGTGAAACAATTTCACCTATCAAGTTACGTTGAACCGCGTCCGGTTTAATCATTAAAAATGTTCTTTCCATTGTGTGTTTATCCCCCTGTTAATGATGTAAGTTTTATAAAAATATAAAACAAAATATTATAATGTCTTAAAGCACATTATAATATTAACAGTTAATTTAAGCGCTTTCAATGCTTTTCACACAATTATCCGTTTCTTTTTCCTACTTTTTTAATAATTTTTTTAAATATAGGTTTTGCTTCATCTCTTTCTAGCTGATCAATAAGATGTAGGGCTTTATCTAAATATCTATCACTGATTGCTTGCGATTGGTTTATGACATCAGAATGTTTAATTGTTTGAATACATTCATCAAATAATGATTGATCACTGTTAGGGCCTAGTTGTTCGATTTTTGATTTGAACTCAGGATTTTTACGCATTTCTAACAATACTGGTAATGTTAAGTGACCATTCATTAAATCACTGCCTACAGGTTTTCCTAATTTTTTTTCAGAACTAGTAAAATCTAGAATATCATCTACGATTTGAAAACTCATCCCAATATAATGTCCAATCATTTTTAAATTACGAACCGTTTTAGTATCAGCATGTGAAGCAATTGCGCCAACTTCTGTTGATAATTGTATGAGCAAGGCTGTTTTGCGATTGATTCTTCTTAAATAATTTGTAATTGTTTGGTTTGCATTAAATTGATCTTGAAATTGGTACAATTCACCCATACATACTTCAACAATAGCACTTGATATCACTTTATGTACTCGATTATCTTCTATATTTGAAATATATTCTAAACCGACTGCTAATAGAAAATTACCTGTAAGAATCGCAGTATCTTGATCCCATTTTTTAGCAATAGTTAAGCTACCTCGACGTTTATCACTTTTATCAATGACATCATCATGTACTAAAGTGGCCATATGTATTAATTCAAGTGCAACAGCTACACGATATACATCTTCATTCATTTCTTCACCAAATTGACTACTTAATATTACAAAGGCAGGTCTTACACGTTTACCTCCTGATGAAAATAAATGATAAGAAGCATCTTCTAAGATTTGATCTTTACTTATTAATGCTTCTTCTAATCGTTTTTCAATTATTTTAATTTCATTATTCATATTTAACTTTGACACAGTCATCACCTTTGGTTGTTTCATTTTATTTATAGCCTAGGTGCATCGCTGCAACGCCACCAGTGAAGCTACGTACCTTTATATTACTAAATCCTGCTTGTGAAAATAAACGTTTCAATTTTTCTTTATCTGGAAAATCAAAAGTGGATTGTTGTAACCATTCATATTCATCTTTTGATTTCGCAAATATTTTACCGAATATAGGCATAATAAATTTAAAATATAATTTATAACACTGTTTGAATATTGGTGCAGTTGGTTGGCTTGTTTCTAAACAAACAACCATACCACCAGGCTTTAATACTCTATTAAGTTCCTTAAGTGTTGCTAGATAATCAGGTACATTACGCAAACCAAAGCCAATTGTGACATAATCAAATTCATTATCTTCAAACGGTAAATTCATTGCATCACCATGAATAAGTTGGATGTTTTGCATATCCGTTGTTTTCTTTTTCCCTACTTCAAGCATGTTTTCACTAAAATCTACACCTATCACTTCACCAGAAGGTCCAACTGCTTTGCTTAAAGAAATGGTCCAATCAGCCGTGCCACAACAAACATCTAATGCTTTGCTACCGTCTTTGACATTCATTTCTTTCATTACACGCTTTCTCCATGTTTTATGTTGTTCAAAACTAATGATGTTATTTAAGCGATCATACTTTCCAGAAATATTTTGAAAAACGTTATGGACTTGTTCTTTTTTTGCTTTATTATCTGTCATCATTGATTACCTCTTTTTTAATAAATTTCTGATTTAATTTCATCTAAAAATGTACTTAATTCATCTTTTGAATATTTCTTTAAATACGAAGGATGATTTTCTAGTAAGTTTGCTAATAATTTTTGATTTATATTTACTGTTTCCATATTTGGTACGTATCGATTGATTGTTATAAGTGGAAATTTATTTTCTATCATTAAAATATAATGTCCAATTTTTTCTCTTGGTATCACTCCATTATGGATGGAGGATTTCATTTCGTTAATTTCAACAATCGCTGAACTAATTTGCTTTTGAAAAATTGGATCATGTAACTTCGCTAATAATGTATAAAAGTGAGCGCTTAGTAAATCACCAATTAATATGGCTTTCTTAGAGGATAAATTCTTGGAAACCTCATCTAAATGACGCATCGCAGTATCTATAGTGAGGCAAGCTAATTTAGCATCTTCAGGTATATCATAAGAATCAAGGATTTTTGCTAATACTTCATTTATATAAATAGCGTCATAATGATGTATACCTTTCAAGCGTTGGGTAATTTGTTTTTCAAAAATACTTAATGTCGTTTCCATGTTCACACCTCACGTTATTATCAATATACATATTAACATTATATAAGGAAAATTAAAATCAACGGTTTTCAAACTGATAAATATATACGTTTTATGTATTTTGTGAATAATAAAAATTATTCAAAGAAATGAATTATGTTTTGTTAATTATCACTGTAAATATTAAATTGATGTTTAATTATTTTAAAAAGCTCTTAATATCATATCATCATATCGAATGATACCATATTAAGAGACATAGTTTACAATCTATTTTTATTTGCGTTTAAAAGTTTTTATCAAAAGAAAAAAGCCCCTGTAACAAGGGCTTCACTTGTAAGTAAAGAATTATTTAACTGCATCTTTTAAAGCTTTACCAGCTTTGAATGCCGGTACTTTGCTTGCAGGGATATCAATTTCTTTACCAGTTTGTGGATTACGTCCTTTACGAGCAGCACGTTCACGTACTTCGAAATTACCGAATCCAATTAATTGTACTTTTTCACCTTTAGAAAGTGATGTTTGAATTGATTCGAATACTGCATCTACAGCTAAACCAGCTTCTTTTTTAGTTAAGTCAGCTTGTTCAGCAACAGCATTGATTAAATCTGTTTTGTTCATTATGAATTCACCTCCCCTAGGGTTTATAATGATAACTTAATATCATTATGGTATGACTTTAACACAACGAATACTGCAACTGCAATGATTTATGTGTAAAAAACGTTGAATTAATAGGATTTTAATATCAAATTGTTATATATTTGCTAAAAAGTGTAATACTTCTATCTTATTCAGCTTTTTTGCCACGTTCCATTAAATCTTTTACGCTTTCATCAACAGGTTGGTTTTCAAATAAAACTTTGTATAATGCAGTTGTAATTGGCATATCAATATTGTGTTCTTTTGCTAAATTATAAACTGATTTTGTCGTGTATACACCTTCAACAACCATGTTCATTTCTTCCAATGCTTTGTCTAAGGATTTACCCTCACCTAATTTATAACCAAGTGTGTAATTTCTTGAATGTGTAGAGGTACAAGTTACAATTAAATCGCCAATACCACCCAATCCTAAAAATGTGAGTGGATCTGCACCTAATTTTTCACCAAGGCGACTTATTTCAGCTAAACCTCTAGTCATTAATGCTGCTTTAGCATTGTCTCCGAAACCCATTCCTGAAATCACACCACTTGCAACAGCTATAATATTTTTCAAAGCGCCACCCAATTCTACGCCAACTAGATCGTCATTAGTATAAACTCTTAAATAATCGTTCATAAATAAATCTTGAGCTAGCTTGCTCACCTCTGCTGATTTAGAAGAAGCAGCCACTGTAGTTGGTTGTTTGATGACAACTTCTTCAGCATGACTTGGTCCTGATAATACACCAATACCTGCATTATGTTCAGGGCTGATTGAGTCTTCTAACATTTCAGAAACACGCTTATAAGTGTCGTTTTCTATTCCTTTAGCAACATGGATAAAGGTTTTTTTCGATGATAAATGAGAATCTATTTCACTTGCAACTTCTCTCATCGCTTTAGTAGGTAAAGCCATAAGATATACATCCGAATGTGTTATTGCTTTATTTATATCAGTAGTTGCGTTAATTGTTAACTCAAGTTGTGCATTTTTAAGGTATTTTGTATTTGAATGTAATTCATTTATTTCTTTAACAGTCGTTTCGTTTTTTCCCCACATTAATACTTGATGTCCATTTTCAGCTAAGACATTTGCTAATGCCGTACCAAAACTCCCCGTACCAAAGACAGTTATATTAGACATGTAACCCCTCCATTTATTAATTTCTTCTTCTAGAAATGATGTGTACAGGCGTACCTTCAAATCCAAAAGCAGCTCTTATTTGATTTTCAAGATAGCGTTTATAAGAAAAATGCATTAATTCTACGTCATTTACAAATACAACAAACGTAGGAGGCTCTATTGCAACTTGTGTAGCATAAAATACGTTTAATCGGCGCCCCTTATCTGTTGGTGTAGGATTCATAGAAATCGCATCAGTGATAACTTCATTTAATGTTGAACTTTGAACACGCTTTTTATGGTTTTCACTCGCTTCTAGAATGTATGGGAACAGCGTAGATAATCTTTTCTGTTCTTTAGCTGAAACAAATGCGATTTGTGCGTAATCTAAAAATTGAAATTCTTTACGCACTTCGTCTTTAAATTTCTTCATTGTGTTTGTTTCTTTATCTACAGCATCCCATTTATTGACAACTATAACAATCGCTTTTCCTTCTTCATGCGCATACCCAGCGACACGCTTATCTTGTTCTATAATGCCTTGTTCTGCATCAATTACTACTAAAACAACGTTTGATCGTTCTATCGCTTTAAGTGCTCGTAAAACCGAGTACTTTTCTGTATTTTCATATACTTTACCTTTTTTTCGCATACCAGCAGTATCAATAAGGACGTAATCTTGATCATCATAGCTATATTCAGTATCAATAGCATCTCTAGTTGTCCCAGCAACATTTGATACGATGACACGATTTTCACCTAATATGGCATTAACTAAGCTAGACTTACCAACATTAGGGCGACCAATGATTGATAAACGAATTGTATCTTCGTCATATGGGTCTGGTTCTTCTTCTTTGAAATTTTTAACTACTTCATCTAATAAATCACCTAATCCCAAACCATGTGAACCTGAAATAGGATAAGGATCTCCGAAACCTAGTGAATAAAAATCATAAATTTCATTACGCATTTCAGGATTATCTACTTTATTCACAGCTAATACAACGGGTTTTTTGGATTTGTATAGCATTTGAGCTACCATTTCATCACTTTGTGTTAAACCTTCTCTAACATTTACCATAAAAATAATGACATCAGCTTCATCTATGGCAATTTCTGCTTGTGCTCTTATCTGCGTTTGGAATGGCGCCTCACCTATTTCAATACCTCCAGTATCAATGATATTGAAATCATGAGTTAACCATTCGCCTGATGAATAAATTCTGTCACGAGTCACACCTGGTGTATCTTCAACAATAGAGACACGTTCACCTACGACTCTGTTAAAAATTGTAGACTTACCAACATTTGGTCTTCCTACAATAGCAACTATAGGTTTAGTCATAACTAACTTCCTCTCTTTTTTAATCTCTATAATTCTATCATACGGGGTAAGTATTTCAAAAGAAATTATTAAAGAAACCATTTAAATGGTTTTCATTAAATGCAATTACTTAATTGATGGATATGGACACTAAAAAAATAAATCTTGCCCTAACATAATATAGGACAAGATTTAGATTTGGTCTTATGATAATTATTAAAACTTAATATCTTTAAGTTTATCTCCGAATACATCTCCAAGTGTTGGATTGTCTTCATCTTCATTATTATCTAAATATGATTGCGTTGTTTCATTATCACTTTCAGCAACGTTTTCGTCAGGTAATGTTGCTTTAATAGAAAGTGAGATACGTTCATTATCAATATCGACACTTAGTATTTTAACACTGACAACTTGTCCTGGTTCTAACACTTCACCAGGTGTACCAATGTGTGAATGACTGATTTCTGAAATATGAACTAAACCTTGAACTCCAGGTTTGATTTCAACAAAAGCACCAAAATTTGTAAGTCTGACAACTTTACCTTCTATTACATCGCCTTCATTGACTTCTCCTCTTAATGATTCGAATGGGCTTGGTAACGTATCTTTAATTGATAATGAAATACGTTCAGAATCTTTATCAACAGATTTTACCTTCACTTTAACTTGATCACCTATTGAGACAACATCTTCTGGTGATTTAACATGTTCATGTGATAATTCAGAAACATGTACAAGTCCATCTACGCCACCAATATCGATAAACGCTCCAAAATTTGTTAAGCGTGCAACTTTACCTTCTATTACATCGCCTTCATTAAGATTATTTAGTAAGTCATCTTTTTTCTCCGCATTTTCTAATGCTTCTACAGCTTTACGACTAAGAATGACGCGATTATTTGCTGGATCTAGCTCTTCAACTTTTAATTTTAGAACTTGACCTTCAAAATGAGAGAAATCTTCGATGAAATCGGTTGAAATTAATGAAGCTGGTACAAACCCTCTTTGACCAACATCTACTACTAAACCACCTTTTACAACTTCAGTGACTTTAGCTTCGATAATTTCATCATTATCTAATTTTTCTTGTAAAAATTCATATGACTTTTCAGTTTCTAATTGACGTTTAGATAAGATATAAGTACCTGTTTCATTTTCTTCGTCATATTCCACTTTTGTAACATATGCACCGATTTCGTCACCAACTTTAACAGCATCACTCGGATTATCAATATGATGTGTTGAAAGTTGACTTATAGGGATAATACCGTTAAATTTAGCACCGTTAACATGTACAATTACTTGTTTTTCTTCAATTTCTTGAATTTCACCAGTAACTCTATCCCCTTCTTTAATTTCGTTAATCATTGATTCATTGAATTCTTCAGTCATCTTGTCTGCCTCCTTATTACACTACATATTTATAACATCTTATAATTTGACAGAATTGTCAAGAAATTCCACTTTATAGTGAACACTCTAATTCTATACATTTAAAAATATTAATTGATACTTATCATGTAGATAATAGTTTTAATATCAATAGCAATTTACATTGACTTATATGTAGTACAAATTTTAAAAATCTACTATAATAATATACCCTGATTTTGATATTTTATAACTTTTTTACATTATTTTAACAAAAAGATAAAAAGAATAACAAATAGACCATGTAAGCTTAAATATTTAAATTTTTTCTACTAATGTCAAAATTTTATCAGTAACTTCTTCGATACTCATACCAGTAGTGTCAATTGTTATTGCATCATCAGCTTTTTTCAATGGAGATATTTCTCTATTCATATCATAGTGATCACGTTCAGAAATTTCTTTTTTTAATTGTTCTACCGTTGATTGAATACCTCTAAGTTCATTGTCTTTTTGACGACGTACAGCACGTTCTTCCACAGAAGCAATCATATATATTTTCAAATCAGCATCTGGTAAGACTACAGTACCGATATCTCTTCCGTCCATAACAATACCTTTTTGCTCTGCCAATTCTTGTTGTTTTTCAACTGCAAATGAACGCACTGATTCTTTTGAAGATACATAGGAAACATGATTCGTTACATCATTTTCTCTTAAATAATCTGTAACATCTTGGTCGTCTAAAATAATTCTTTGACCTTTTTCTTCATCATAAGTTAATGATAGCTCCGTTGACTGAACAAGTTTAGAAAAATTTTCAGTTTTATTTAATTGTAAATATTTATAAGTAATAGCACGATACATTGCACCAGTATCTACATAAACCATTGACAATTTGGCTGCCACAAGTTTTGCTATTGTACTCTTACCTGCGGCTGCAGGTCCATCAAGTGCGATATTTATTGGTTTCATTTTAGTAACCCTTCCTTGTTGTTTTATAAATATTATTTTATCATAAATATGTATTTTATAAATAGGAGGAATGCACACATGAAAAAACTTCTTGTCATACATACTGGTGGTACGATTAGCATGTCACAGGATGAATCAAACAAAGTTGTTACAAATACGGATAATCCAATTTCTAATCATCAAAATATTATTAATAAATATGCTGATGTAACTGAAATAACACCTTTTAATGTACCATCTCCACATATGAATATTGAGTATGTAGAAACATTAAAGCAAATTATTAACCAATCTGAAAAGCAAGATGACTATGATGGTTATGTGATTACACATGGCACTGACACGCTAGAAGAAACGGCGTATTTATTAGATTTAACAGTGGATATCTCGAAACCAATTGTAATCACAGGCGCGATGCGTTCCTCTAATGAAATTGGTGCAGATGGATTATATAACTTTTTATCTGCAATTAGAGTTGCAATCAGTGATGAATCATTAAATATGGGTGTTATGGTGGTATTTAATGATGAGATTCATACAGCTAGAAATGTTACGAAAACACATACTTCTAATACGAATACTTTTCAAAGTCCGAACCATGGTCCCTTAGGCGTGATTACAAAACAAAGTGTACAATTTCATCACAGACCATTTGATCATTTAGTACTGACTGAAATAAATCAAACTTTAAATATCCCACTTGTTAAAGCATATATGGGGATGAATAGTGATGTATTAGCTTTTTACAGTGAAAAACAAGTGGATGGCATTATAATAGAAGCACTCGGACAAGGTAATTTACCTCCGACATGTTTAGAAGGATTGAATCAATGTTTAAGTAATGACATACCAGTCATACTTGTATCTAGATCATTTAATGGCATTGTTGGTCCCATTTATGCCTATGAAGGTGGCGGCGCAACTTTAGAAGAAAAAGGCGTTATTTTCTCTAATGGGTTAAATGGACAAAAAGCGAGACTGAAATTATTAATCGGTTTAAGTAATCATTTAACGTTTGAACAATTGAAAAAGTATTTTGAAGCTCAATTATAAAATAAAAAAAGAGTTGAGATAAGCAATATTGGATTTTTAGAATATTGAAGAAATTCTAAAATTATAATAACTTATCCAGCTCTTTTTATATATTATGATTCTAAAGGTGTTTGTTTTTTAGATAAAATATTTTGAGTGATGATGCCACCATGATACTTACCATTTTCAATGAAAATCGTATTAGCATCATTCCCTGCTGCAATTACACCAGCAATATAACAATTTTCAACATTTGTTTCGTAAGTTTCTTTGTTATGAACCGGTGCTGTACCATATTCATTTTCATTGATTTCAATTCCAATTGATTCTAAGAAATTATAGTCAGGGTGATAACCAATCATTGCAAAAATATAATCGTTAGGAATCTCAATTACTTCCCCATCTTGCTCATAAATAACACTGTCTTCAGTTATTTTTGTGACGTCAGCGTTAAATGCCATGTTTATTTTTTCATGTTTCACTAATGATTCAAAGTTAGGTAAAATCCATGGTTTGATTGCTTTTGGATAGTTAGAACCACGATAGATAACTGTGACATGTGCACCAGCTTTTTCTAATTCTAATGCTGCATCTACTGCTGAGTTTTTGCCACCGATGATAACAACGTTTTGATCGAAATAAGGGTGTGCTTCTTTAAAGTAATGTTTTACTTTTGGTAGTTCTGCACCTTGTACTTCTAATGTATTATGTTGACCATAATAACCAGTAGCTACAGTTAGAAATCGACACTGATAAACGTCTTTCGTAGTAGTAAGTGTAAAACGATTATTAATTTTTTTAACAGTAAGGACTTCTTCGAAAGCATTGATACGAAGTTGATGATGTTTAACAACTTCTCTATAATACACTAATGCTTGATTTCGACGTGGTTTGCTTTCTTCTACAATAAACGGAATGTCGCCGATACTTAATTTATCACTTGAAGAAAAGAATGTTTGATGTGTTGGATAGTTATAAATAGCATCCACAACATTTCCTTTTTCAATTACTAATGTATCGATCCCTTTTTTCTTTTGTTCGATAGCGGCACTTAAACCACATGGCCCACCGCCAATGATTATACTTTCTACTGTTTGCATAGTATTTGTCCTCCTTTTACCACCCATTTATTATACCAGTAGATTTTAAAAAACCAAGTGATAGAATTTGAAAATTTGTTTACAATAAAAATTAATTCATTAAAATTAGCACAATACAAAAGGACTAATCCATTTTATAAGGATTAGTCCCAGGCTGTCGCCAAAGTCTCCGCCTTTGTTGGCAGTTTTTTTATGAACGCTTTCCGCGGGCACTGCCTTAGCCTGTAGTCTTCGGCTAGCGCTATTCCCGCAAGAGTCGGTATAAATCACTGCCAATATTATAATATATGTAAATTAAATAGTGGTGGTGTTTATGATGTTGAATAAATCAATTGATAAAAGTGATCAATATGAAATGATTTCTATCTCTGAATTAGTCTTTAATAATCATTGATTACGTAAAGTCTATGCGATATTAGATTTAAATTTTGTATATGAACTTGTCGAAGGCAAATATTGTCTTGATAATGGTAAACTATCAATAGACCCAGTTATTTTAGTAAATATTATACAGGTCGTTTTCATGATACAGATTTATTTGAACAAACATTTGAGAAAATAATAGAAATAGCTATCAAAAATAAATTGATAGATCACCCATCTTTATTTATTGATTCTACGCATATTAAAATAAATGCAAATAAGAATAAATACATCAAAAGAATTATGAAAAAAGATAAACTTCACTTGTAGGAAGAATTGGACAATGAAAAAAATGAACAAATACGAGCACTAAGAAAAAAGTCATTAAAAAACTATATAAGTAGAAAATAAATAAACCCTTCGCAAATTAATGCGAAGGGTTTGTCTACGTTCAGGAACTAATCCATTTAATAAGAATTAGTCCTTTTATGGAAATAGGCTTGATATTCAAGCTCATTATATTTGTACGGTGAGAATGATCATCATTATTGAGGGATAACTAATTGTTGTCCATTATGAATATCATTACCTTGTAAACCATTGGCTTTTCTGATTTTTTCTACATTTTCAGGAGAACCACTTCCATAATATTGGATAGCTATTCTGTATAGGTTTTGACCATTTACAGTATGCGTTTGTTGTCCTGAATTATTGTTTGAAGATTGATTGTTTTGTTGATTGTTTTGGCTGTTGGTTGCTTGGTTTTGATTTGCTGAATCATTACCTTGATTTGTAGCTTGGTTATCTTGTTGAGATTGATCGTTTTGACCACTTTGTGCATTTTGATCACTTTGATTACTTTGGTCTGATTCAGTAGCTTGATTTTGATCGCTAGTAGCAGCATCATCAGCATTAGAATCAGTTTGGTTTGAACTATCATTATTATCTGATTCAGCGCTATTGTCACTGTTTTTATTTGCTTTATCACTATCAGCATTTTTGTCTTTGTCTGAATCTTTCTTATTGTCTTTGTCTGAGTCAGCATTTTTATCTTTATTATCAGCTACTTTTTTGTCGTCGTTGTTGCCACTATCATCATTATTGCCAGTTAGTGCCATACCACCAAAAATTCCGATTGCTGCTAATATTAAAATAGCTGCTATAATAGGTAATATTTTTCCAAACAAGCCGCCTTTTTTCTTGTTCTTATTGTTATCATCATCATTATCATCGCTGTTATTGTTACCGTTGCCATTATTTCCACCAGAGCCGTTGCCATTTGAATGTGCAGCTTTTGCTCCTGCAGCTCCTGCACCAGCCGCGGCTGCTCCGCCGGCTACAGCAGCACCTTTTTTCTTGTTTTTATTGTTATCATCATCATTATTATCGTTGTTATTGTTACCGTTGCCATTATTTTCACCGGAGCCATTGCCATTTGAATGTGCAGCTTTTGTGCCTGCAGCTCCTGCACCAGCTGCGGCTGCTCCGCCAGCCACGGCAGCACCTTTTTTCTTGTTGTCTTTTTGCTCTTTATCTTTTTCAGATTTATTATTATTTTCTTCAGTATGTTGATCTTTATTATTAATAGCACCTACGCCTGTGCTAGCATCACTTTTTTCCTTATTTTTTGTTGATGTGTTATCATCTTTTGAATCAACAGATTCGTCTTTTTTGTCATGATGTTTTTTAGCAGCATAGGCGCCAGCACCCGCTGCTGCCGTTCCGCCAGCTACGGCAGCACCTTTTTTGTTATCGTTTTTATCTTCAGAATGGTTGTCATTATGTGTTTCGTTATCTCTATCTTTTTCATCTCGGTTTTGATTAATATTATTGCTTTCTGAAGGGTCTTGATTCTTACTGATTTCATCTGTATTAGATGATGAATGTGTGTCTTGTTTTTGCTCATCATCTATTTGATTTGATGTATCATTATTCTCGTCAACAGGTGTTTGGTTTCTTTCATTTTGATGTGTTGCCGTATCTCTTCTACGTTGTCTTCTTTGAGCATTTCTAGGAGGGAATTGTTCGTCTTTTTTATCAGAAACTTCCTCTTTTACGTTGTCAACGGAATCGTTAACAGAATCCTTTACATCATCTTGATGTTCTTTTGGATCAATAGATTGACGATTTTTCTCAAAATCATCTTTGAAATTATTATTAGACAAATTCATCATCCTTCCGTCATTTAATTTTAGTATATACTGTTTTACCCTAAAAGGTAGTATATATGTATAAATTTTATATGAAAAATAAATAAAACTTTAGTGTATATTTAGTATTATAGCTTGATTGAAAAAGTGAAGTAAAGCATTTATCTTTTATTTGAATATATTTTGTAATTTTTCCTTATAATCCATTTTTCTTTTCACTTTTTTGCTATTAATTATATGAATTGGCTTTAATTCTGAGTCATTATCGCAACACTGTGTTGGTTTAGATGTTAGATTTTCACCGAAAAATTCTATCATATATGCTCTGCGACATTGATCTAAGTTTTTATAGCCTAACATTCGATAATAACCTCGTTGTTTTCGTTCAAAAGCTGCTTTGAAAATAGCACGCAATTGTTCAACATTATAATAACTACTAAGAACGTCTAATATTTCATTTTTTTCAGGTGGTAAAAACATACCTAATTCAAATGCACTCACATCTTCTTCTGTAATGATATCGGCAAAGAGTAACGTTTCTAATAAATAGCTGTCATCTGGTTGATAAAGACTGATTGCTTGGCTAGATTTACCATCACGTCCTGCACGCCCAATTTCTTGCATATAACTAGATGGGCTCGTAGCTAGATGAAAATGTATGATTGTTCGAATATCTTTTTTATTAATCCCCATACCAAAAGCACTCGTTGCTACAATAATGGGTATTTCATTATTTATAAATTGATGTTGAACTGTATGTCGTTCCTGATAGGTTAAATCACCATGGTAGATTCCTGTTAAAAAGCCATATTGGTAAATTGCTTTGGCTAAAGTCAGGCACATTTTTTTAGATGAAACATATATGATTGTTGGTCCTGATTGTTCTAACATTGGAAGTAACCACTTTAACTTTTCATGATCATCTTCGAAATTTTTGTGAGATAATGTAATATTTTCTCTATTCGTCGTTGTTTTCACAACAGTAAATGTTTTATTTAACATGTGATTTAAGTCGTATGTTAAATATGGTGGTGCTGTAGCAGTCAAAGCAAGTATGTTTGCTTTAGGAAAATAATTGATGATTTTCCCAACAAGCGCATAGTGTGGTCTGAAATCATACCCCCATTCAGATAAGCAGTGTGCTTCATCTAAAACAATTAACCCTAAATCCAAACTTTCTATAAGTTTAAAATTATGTGGTTGCAACAAAAATTCAGGACTTAAAAATATAAAGCGACTATGTCGCAAAGATTGTATGTTTTGTTTTTTTTCATTTTCATCTAATCCTGAATGGATACATGAAACGTAATGCTCACCTTGAAGTTTTAATTGCATGACCTGATCATCCATTAAAGATATTAATGGTGAGATGATGAGCGTTGGTTTTTGCTTAATATAAGTTGGTAATTGATAACATAGACTTTTTCCGCTACCAGTAGGCAATATACCCAAAGTATTTTTATCATTTAATATATGTTCTATAATTTCTTGTTGCCCAGGTTTAAATGTATCAAAACCAAACCATTTTTTTAATTCATGATGCAACATTTAAATCACCTCTTTCAAAACCGATGATTAATAGTTTTATTTCAAAGTAATTTAATTTTGGAAATTTTTCTTTGTAGTTTCTTAGTCTTTCGCTACGGTTTTCTACATAATAACTTAAAAAATGTGTATACGTCTTCTCGTTAATAAATGTATCGTAGTCTGATAAATATCCTTTGATAAATAATTCTAGTATATGATCTTCGATTGTATTTGGTTTTACATTTTGCATCTTAGCTAATTGTTTAAAACTGTGCCCTCTTTTTATGGCTTTGTAAGTTTCTTCTGTTTTAAAAAGTAAAGTAGGTAAAATAATCAATTGACTTAAAATAGGATATTTAGTTACATTTTCTAATTCAAACATCATTATTACTAAATCATTCATTTCTAGTACAAACAAATATTGTTGAGAAATGTCTTCTATTAAACTAACTTGTTGTCTTGTATACATGCTTTCTTTATATCCTTGTAAATAGTAATGTAAGTAGGTTTTATTATTCTTTTCTATAATTGAAGAAAATAAAATATTTAATTCATTATTTAATTTGTATGATATGTCCTTATCTTTAAAGTTGTTATATACTTTTTTTACTCTATATTGAATTGTACTGTTGTGTGTTACAGGTACAAATTGAAATGAATCATGTGCTACATTCGAAATTGTTTGAGTTAATAATTGAATTGCTTTAAAAGTATTTAATAAACTATCGTATGTATACCTTGGATGCGTACGAATTAATAGCGTATCATCAACATCTTGTGTTTTATTTTGAGCATATCCAACAAATGATGAATATTTTAAGTTTGGTAAGCTATGATACAATGATAATAGTTGTTGACTACAGGCGTCAAAAAAGGTTTGATGGGACTTTTTGCCTGTGATAATATTATATATGCTTTTTTCTGTTTTGTAATTATGTGCTTGCGTTCGTGTAAAGTGAATTAAATTATACATGTGTGCTCCCTCATTTTATAAAACAAAAACATTTGAAAAAATTTAAAACAGTAACTACAATACTAATTGTGTTATTAGTGTAGCATGTTTGTTAAAGGAGGCGAAGAGTTTGGCTAAATATACAATTGTTGATATGGATACATGCATTGCATGTGGTGCTTGCGGTGCTGCTGCCCCTGATATATATGATTACGACGATGAAGGTATCGCATACGTTATACTAGATGATAACCAAGGTACTGCGGAAGTACCAGAGGAATTATATGAAGACATGGAAGATGCATTAGAAGGTTGTCCTACAGATTCTATTAAAATTGAAGAGGAATCTTTTGACGGGGACCCTTTAAAATTTGAATAATAAAATTAATCAAATAGATATTCATTTTTGAATGAATTTAATTTATATAAGCTCAGTGTATTCATTGTATTAATGAAAATGCTGAGCTTTTATATTAGGAAAAAACAAACATTATGCAGATTATCATTTGGAAATGAACGAGCAAAGCGTTGTACATAATTCTTATTTTTTAATATTTTACGATTTTGTAGTGCGTGCTTGCCTGGGATATGGCTCGAGCCTGTAGTCTCTCGCGCACATCATTCCCCTGGGCGTCAGCACATTACAAAATCGCTATAAGTGATACGTTAGTTAATCTTCGTTAATAATTTTTCATTTCAATAACTGATATGAATTAATATAAACGTTATGTGATAATTTTATATTTAACATTTTACGATTTTGTAGTGCATGCTTGCCTGGGGTATGGCTCGAGCCTGTAGTCTCTCGCGCATATCATTCCCCTAGGCGTCAGCACATTACAAAATCGCTATAAGTGATACGTTAGTTAATCTTCGTTAATAATTTTTCATTTCAATAACTGATATGAATTAATATAAACGTTAAGGTTATGTTGATAATTTTATATTTCAATAACTGATATGAATTAATATAAACGTTATGTGATAATTTTATATTTAATATTTTACGATTTTGTAGTGCATGCTTGCCTGGGATATGGCTCGAGCCTGTAGTCTCTCGCGCATACCATTCCCCTAGGCGTCAGCACATTACAAAATTGTTATAAATGAGGCGCATAAGCACAACGAATAAAGAGAAATTATAAATGGTAATAACTTCAAGTTTAAAATTTATCAAAACCTTTTAATAACAAAAGAAGCTGAGATAATAAATTTATCTCAGCCAATCTCGTGTCTTGCATTTTTATTTGTTTCATAACTGTAGATAAAAACGTGTACTTAATTATTAGTTAAGTAAAATTTTTTCCAAACGTTTGAATAATAACATAAATATTAAAGAAATAATTATACCTTTTATTATGTTAAAAGGTATAACACCTGAAACTATAACAATTTTAATATTTTCAACTACATTAGTTAAATTCATAATCATGCCATATAGTGGTAATAAAACAAAATAGTTTAAAATACTTAAAACAATAGTCATGACAATTGTCGCTATAGCAAATCCAATAATTTGTGTTTTGACAGTATGTCTATTTTTTATAATATAGAAAGCACTCAAAATAAAGCTCGCACCAGCTAAGAAATTAGCAATGGGACCAACTGGATCACCTATATTAAATAAGAAATTAAGTAAATTTTTTATGAATAATATAATAATACCGGCTACTGGTCCTAAACTAAAAGTTGCTAACAAAGCTGGAATATCACTAAAATCTAGTGTTAAATACGGCGGTAAAAAAGGAATTGGAAATTTTATAAACATCAAAATAAATGACACCGCACTTAACATGCTTATTGTAATAAGTCGTTTGGTTTGTTGTTGCATATTCAATTATCTCCTTCCATTCATCTTACACAGAAAAGGAGGATTTAATTGCACAACAAAAACCCTCCATCTTCTCCCATCCAGACTATACTGTCGGCTCTAGATTTACACTAGATCAGCCATTTATCTCATTAATAGATAAATGGGTCGCAGGCTTAAATTACTGCCGGTTGGGAATTACACCCTACCCCGAAGATGAATTTCTTAAATTTTATAAATATATCATAGCCTATTACTCAGATAAAAACAATAGTCGTGCTCTATTCTAAGTAAATGATATTATTTTTAAAAAAGACGAAATTAGAAATCAATATTAAAATAGTGATTTCCAATCTCGTCTTGATCAGAACATGCATGCTTTATAAATATTCACATCTATAAACTAAATTATATTTTACTTTATACTAATTAATTGATACTCAAGTGTTATCCTATTCCTCTGTTGGTTTTGGTAGATTTATTATAAAAGTAGTACCTTTGCCAAGTTCACTTTTAACGTCAATCGTTCCACCGTGTTCATCAATAATCATACGACAGATAAACAATCCTAAGCCAGTCCCTTGTTTACCCCGTTTACGAGCGGTATCAACTTTATAGAAACGATCAAATACTTGTTGTAAGTGTTCTGGAGCAATGCCAGAACCTGTGTCTGAAATGTATAAGATATTTTCACTTTCTGTTTCTCCATAACTAATTGATATTAAATCACCGGGTTCTGTATATCTTGTAGCATTATCAATAAGATTGGTCAACACTTGTTCAATTCTATCAGTGTCGAAATACCATAATTGATTTTGCGTATTTGGATTTAAATTCATCGTTAATTTTAAATCACTTGCTTGTTTTTGGTATTTTTGTTGCATTCTATTTAGCAGCGGATCAATGGGTTGTTTTACTTTTTCTACAGTTAGTCCTTCAGCATCCATTCGTGCAACATTGAGCAATTCATTTACTAATCGATTTAAACGTTTTGTTTCATCAAGTACAATTGACAATGATTCATGTATTTCGTCTGGCTCTGTTACAATGCCATCAACAATCGACTCTGTATATCCTTGTAATAATGAAATAGGTGTACGCAATTCATGTGATACATTAGCAATAAAATCTTTTTTCATTTGATCAATATTATGCTCATTTGTCATATCACGAATAATAGCCACAATACCACTTCTACCATCAGGTTGAATTTGTTCAATATAACTTGTAATAATGACAAAATAACGTGTACTAATTTCATATTCTTCGAATTGTGTTTGTTGGGTTTTAAATGTTAATTCGTTTTGACGATCAAGCTTGTCTAAATCATGAGCATCTAATATTTTCAAAATATTTTGTGCCATCTTGTTTGATATGATTATTTCTTGTTTGTCATTAAAGCCAAGTACACCTTCAACCATAGAATTTATTAAACTATCTCTGATATTTTTAGATGAGGATAGTGCGTCTATATGCTGCTGTATTTCGGAACTCATCGTGTTAAAAGCACGTGATAATTCTCCAATTTCATCTCGAGAATTAACAGGAACTACTTGAGCATAGTCCCCTTTAGAAACTTTTAATGCTTGTGTTCTTAAATTTCTAAGCGGTTTTGTAATTCGTGATGATAAGAAAAAGGCAAACACAGTTGTAATAGATAAAAAGATTATTGCAATAATTAATATAATGACTGTAATCACATTATTGGTATCTTCTATCGTTTTCAAATCTTGATAGATAAAAACCCCACTATATATACTATTATGAGGACTAGACTCTAAATTTTTAGATGGATAGCCTATTAAAACATAGGTTTTTTGCTGTTTATTCATATCAATTGTCACGTGCTCTGATATCTGTTCTCCTCGATCGAACACTTTTTCATAGTTTTTATTACCTTTAATTTCTTTGAACATTTTTTCTTTTGTCTCATCGTTATTAATACTATCCATATGTTTATGGTTCATGATGATGAGCCCTACCGGCCCCTCAATAAGTGATTTACTATGTTTTATGGCAGTTGTTTTATCATCTGAATTCTCAACTAAATGACTGATTCTTTTAGCATCTTCAAGTAATGAATCTTCTGTTTCTTGCGTAAAGTATGATTGTATAAACGTTATAAGTGCTGCACTTAATAAAATTAAAACTGTCGTTACTATAAAGATTATAGTTAACCACAGTTTTACTACTACGTTATTGAGTCGGTTCATTTTCAGATTTAACCTCGAATTTATAGCCAACGCCCCAAACAGTCTGAATCATTTGGGCAGCTTCATCAGAAACACGATTTAATTTTTCTCTTAAACGTTTTACATGTGTATCAACAGTACGCAAATCTCCGTAAAATTCATAGTGCCATACTTCTTTTAAAAGTTGTTCACGATCAAAGACTTTATTTGGCGTTTTTGCTAAAAAGATTAAAAGTTCATATTCTTTTGGCGTTAAGTTTACTTGGTTGCCATCTGCTAGCACACGGTGTGCGTCATTATCAATTACAAGGTGCTCAAATTCTATTAAATCTCGTGCATGTGGTTCGCTTTGTTCTGTATGCGCAACTTGAGTTCTTCTTAATAAAGCTTTTACACGCAAAACCACTTCACGTGGTGAAAATGGTTTTACAATATAATCATCTGCGCCGGATTCAAAACCTTCTACGCGGTTTGTTTCTTCTCCTTTAGCAGTTAACATAATAATTGGTGTTTCCTTTTGCTCTCTTAATCTAGATGCCACAGTAATACCATCCATTTCTGGCAACATTAAATCTAATAAGATACATGCATAATCATGTTCCATTGCCATTTTGTATGCTTCTTGTCCGTCTCTAGCTTCATGAGTTTCAAAAGATTCTCTTTCTAAGTACAATTTCAATAATCGTCTGATTCTATCTTCATCATCGACGATAAGTATTTCATTTGACATAGGTTCGTACCCTCCCACACTGCTAACTTTCAATTTTAACCATATTATATCATAGGTTGAGCTATAAAAGTGTTTATGAATGAAAAGTTTGTGAAAAAATTATCAATATCAAGTTTTGTTAAAATAAAGTCATATTTAATGTCCGTGTTCTGCAATTTGACGTAACATTTTTACTTCATGAGGTGTAAGTACGCGACCTTCACCCGCATTGAGTCCTTTTAGATTTAAAGGGCCAAATTCTATGCGTTGTAATTTTGATACTTGATGACCAAAGTGTTCAAACATGCGTCTAACTTGTCTATTGCGACCTTCAGTTATTGTAATTTCAACAAGTGTAGTATTTTTATCTTTATCTTGATTTTTGATTTTAACTGTTGCAGGTTGTGTTTTTCCATCTTCTAAGTTAATACCTTGTTCTAATGCTTTAACTTCTTCACGCATTAGATAACCTTTTAATTTAACTACATATTTCTTTTTGATTTTATAACGAGGGTGTGTCATTAAGTTAGTGAACTCACCATCGTTGGTAAGTAAAAGTAACCCTGATGTATCATAATCTAAACGTCCGACTGGATAAATTCTTGTCTTAATTTGTTTAAAATAATCCGTAACGACCTTTCTACCTTTGTCATCTGATACGCTAGTGATAACTTGCGAAGGTTTATAGAAAAGAATGTATAGTTTATCTTCTTGTTCTAATTTAATTCCTTCAACTTCTACCATATCTGTCGGTTTAACTTTAGTACCTAATTCTGTTTCAATTTCACCATTTACTTTTACTTTACCTTCTGTAATTAATGTTTCAGCTTTACGTCTTGATGTATAACCACTATTTGCGATGCGTTTTTGTAATCTTTCTGTTTCTTTATTCATTATTATCTCCTTTTTGATTTACTAAATTACTAAAGAAAGCTTCTATTTCTTCGTCTTCTTCATCAGTAGTTGGTAAATCATCTAATTGTTCAATACCAAATACATTTAAAAATAATGCTGTTGTATATAATTGTTGACTTCTGGAATCTTCCTCATCTTTTGCTTCAATTAATCCACGTGCTATCAGAGTTTTGACTGCTCCATCAGAATTAATACCTCTAATCATTTCGATATCACTTCGAGATAATGGCTGATTATATGCTATGATCGATAATGCTTCCATTGCTGCTTGCGATAATTTCATTTTAGATTTTTGTTCTATTAACTTCTCAATGTATTCTGATGCGTCTTTTTTAGTTGTTAAAACATAATGTTCCCCATAATGTTGAATTTCTAAGCCACAAGCGTCATATTCTTTTATTAATGTATGAAAATAATCTTGGTTAATGTCTAAAATTTCTAGAATTTGTTTTTCTTCAAGTCCTTCATCACCTGCAGTATAAAGTAATGCTTCCAGGATTCCTTTATCGTTCAATGCCATAATTAACTCCTCTTAAAATATTAATATCGTCAAAGCTTTTTTGTTGTTCAATATTTACGATTCCAGATTTAGACATTTCTAGTATTGCAAGGAAATGAGTAACAACCATTTCCAATGGTTCAGTAAAATTAAATAAACTAAAAAAGTTGAATGATTCATGCTTTTGTAAACGTTGAGTTACTTGTGAAGTAGCTTGTTGAATTGTAAACGTTTCTTTTCGAATATCAACGGATTTAGGTGTTTGATATTCAACACGATTTTTTACTTTTTGATAAGCTATGATTAACTCTGTTAAATCAATCGTATTATTAGGGTCCCAAGTTTCATTTGATTCTAAGTGCGTTAAATCTGTTGGATGCTTGGAATAATACTTTTCTCTTTCCGCCCTTTTTTCGTTTAAGAGCACTGTGTATTCTTTATAGTTTTGATATTCAATTAATCTCTCAACCAAATTTTCACGCGGATCATCATCTAAATCGTCAATTTCTTCTGAATGAGGCAATAGCATTTTGCTTTTTATCATAAGTAATTCTGAAGCCATAACTAAATATTCACTTGCCACATTAATTTCTAATTGACTCATCGCATGTATATATTGCATATACTGTTCTGTTAAAGATTTCATTGGTATATCATAAATATCAATTTCAAATTTTTGAATAAGATGCAATAATAAATCTAAAGGACCATTAAAGGCATCGAGTTTTACTTCATACATTTTATCTACCTCATATTAGCAAGTTAAGTGCGTAATTCACTAAATTATTATAGCATGTTTATTATAAACATTTAAAATCGGAGCGATATTCATGTTAGAAAATGCACTAAAAGATTTTTATTTTCAATTTCATACAAAGCAACATTATTTTCTTTGTCATGATATTTTAGAAGAAGCTTGGAAAAACAACCCAAATTACAATAAGAATGATGCTGTTGTGAGCCTTATATTGATTGCAACTGGATCTTATCATTACCGTAGACATAATTATGTAGGCGCCCACAAATCTTTTAATAAGGCATTAAAAGTAATTGAAAACTATGATTCAGCGACTAATATTGGACTTGATATACAAGCGTATAAAAGACTGCTAATCGGATTAATTAAAGCTGCAAAAAAAGAGCAATCTTTTGAGCCAATTCATCTACCTTTAACAGATACAATGGAACAAATTATATTAAAACAGTACCCGAATTATGTGATGACATATTATAAAATTGAAGATGATTATATCATAGATCATCATTTGAAAAGGGATAGAACTGAAGTTGAAGCGGCAAGAAAACGTGCTTTACAAGCACGAAATAGATCAGTATAAACACTTTGCTTATGTAGATGATTTTTATATTCTATGGTATCAATAAAAAAACACAGTCCAGTTATTCAATCGAATAAACCAGTCTGTGTTTATGCTCTTGGATGAAATTCGTTATACATCTTACGAATTTGTGATTTCGAAACGTGTGTATACAATTGTGTTGTAGATATATCAGAATGACCAAGCATTTCTTGTACTGCACGTAAATCTGCTCCGTTTTCAAGTAAATGGGTAGCAAATGAATGTCTTAATGTATGTGGTGTTAAAGTTTTTATTATATTTGCTTTGATACCATTTTGTTTAATCATTTTCCATATCGCTTGTCTCGATAAAGGTTTGCCGTGCATGTTTAAAAATAGTGTATCTGTGACCGTATTTTTCAATAATTGTGGTCTTACCGTTTCTAAATAAGTGTTTAAGTATTCAATCACTGTATCGCCTAATGGCACAATTCTCTCTTTATTTCCCTTTCCAAAAACACGTATAAAGCCCATAATTAAATTAACGTCTTCTAGTTCAATTTGAATCAGTTCTGATACACGCATTCCGGTAGCATAAAGTAATTCTAACATTGTGCGATCTCTGTAACCGTTGTTTTTGGATAAATCAGGTGTCTCTAATAGTCTAAGTACTTCATCTATTTCTAAAACATCTGGTAACTTACGATCATATTTAGGTGTTTCTATTAATACTGTTGGGTCTTTTGCTGCATATTTTTCTCTTAATGCAAACTGATGAAAACTGCGAATAGTAGAAATGAAGCGAGCTAATGATTTTGAAGATGCACCTTCATCATGTAAGTGACCCAAGCACTCCTGAATGACTTGTCTATCCACAAAATCAATATGACTAATTTTGTGTAATGTTAAAAATTCATCATATTTTTTTAAATCTCTTCGATATGCACCTATTGTATTGACACTTAACCCTTTTTCTAATTGTATAAATTTCAAATATTCATCTATAATATTTTTCACTGTACTACCTCTATTTCTGAAATAGTATTTTTAAATTTATTTCCCTTTTGCTTGGCATGACGCACAAATACCATGGAATGTTAAACGATGGTCTAATATTTTAAATTCGAACTCATTTTCAACTCTTTCCTCTACACGAGGTAATAAGTCTTCTTCGATTTCTTCTACTTTACCACATTCCATACAAACAAGATGGTGATGAAAATGTTTTGCTCCTTCTTTTCTCAAATCAAATCGAGCGACACCATCGCCGAAATTTATTTTATCGACCACTTTTAATTCTGCCAGCAATTCTAAAGTACGATAGACAGTTGCAAGTCCAATTTCAGGTGCTTTGTCTTTAACTTTCAAATAAACATCTTCAGCACTTAAATGGTCTTTTTCATTTTCAATTAAAACTCTTAAAGTTGCCTCACGTTGTGGCGTCAATTTATAAGATGATTGCTGTAATTGTTGCTTCACGCGATTTAATCGTTCTTCCACGGAAGCCTCACTCCCCTACTAATAATTATAATCATTTTAATTTAGTTATGATATATATAAAATACCAATAATTGATAAAATTCGCAAGTATTCTCGCATCTTATTTATAATGATTATAATTAAGTAATAAATGTTGTAAAGCGATTATAGTTTTTGCGTCTTCTAATTCTTTATTGTCTAACAATGCTTTAATTTCATTCACATCATAATATGCTAATTCTAAAAATTCATCTTCATCTAATTGCATTTTACCTTTTGTTAAATTTTCAGCTATATAAATTGATATTTTTTCATTTGAGAAACCTGGAGAACCATACATTTCAGTAATATGTTCTAATTCATCAGCAATAAAACCTGTTTCTTCTTCAAGTTCACGTTTGGCAGCTGAAATTCGTTCTTCGCCTTGTTCCAATTTGCCTGCGGGTATTTCTAAAAGTGGTTTTTCGCAAGCTTTACGAAATTGTTTCACTAATATCACTTTATTATCAGGTGTTATTGGACAAACAGCGACAGCACCATTGTGGTATATCAATTCTCGTTTAGAAGTTTGTCCATCGGGTAGTTCAACATCGTGGACTTCTAAATCAATGATTGTCCCTTTATAAATAGAAGTACTATGTAAGGTCTTTTCAAATAGGTTCATATATAATCACAGTCCTTTTAATTGGTTTAAGATATTGTTAAGATATACTCATTAGTTATTATGGGAATAGCGGATGGACATATACATGTTTCATTTTTGCTATGTATAGATAGTTAATATGGAAAATCCATCTAACTTTATTACGTCTACGCCCTATTATTCAAGTGTATCGAAAGGAGATAAAACATGCAAAAAAATGTTTTGAAAAGCGGTATAGAAATTTCAGAGTTAGGTTTAGGTTGTATGAGTCTTGGGACAAATAAAAAGCAAGCAGAGCCTATCATAGAACGTGCAATTGAACATGGTATCACTTATTTTGATACAGCTGATATGTATGACAAAGGTGTAAACGAGACAATCGTTGGTGAGGCATTAAAGAAATACCAAAATAGAGATGATATTATCATTGGTACAAAAGTAGGAAATCGTTTAACGGAAGATGGTTCTACAACATGGGATCCTTCTAAATCTTATATTAAAGAAGCAGTGAAAGGCTCATTGAAAAGACTTGGTTTAGATCATTTAGATTTATATCAGTTACATGGTGGTACGATTGATGATCCTATAGATGAAACGATTAGTGCTTTCGATGAATTAAAGAAAGAAGGTATTATCCGTGCTTATGGTATTTCGTCAATCAGACCTAACGTGATTGATTACTATTTAAAACATAGCGATATCGAAACGCTAATGTCTCAATTTAACTTAATTGATAACAGACCAGAACAACTTTTAGATGATGTGCATGCTAAAAAAGTTAAAGTACTAGCACGTGGTCCAGTATTTAAAGGATTGTTAACTGCTAAAAGTAATAATGTGTTAGATTCAAAATTTAGTGATGGTATTTTTGATTATAGTTATCAAGAACTTGGAGAAACAATTGCATCAATTAAAGAAATTGAAAGTAATTTATCTGCACTTACTTTTAATTATTTAACTTCTCATGATGCATTGGGTTCTATCATTGTTGGTGCAAGTAGTACAGATCAATTGGATGAAAATGTAAAAAATTATCAACGTTCAAAAGACATAAATTTAGAAGCATTAAAAGCAGCACAAGATCGAGTGAAAAATTTAGAATATACTCAACATTTAAAATAAATCTCTTTTCATTGTCCTAAAACATGTATGTCTGAGCAAAGATGAAAATTTAAATAACTTCAATCAAAGTAAAAACGTCAATTTCTCTTGTGATTTTATAGAAATTGACGTTTTTATGTTTAAAAAGCTTCATAGCCACATTTTTATCTTCTTTTTTTAATGATATAGTCAAAATGAATATTTCCAAACTTTGAGTAAGTGCTAACCTTTGTTCTTAAATAAGAAAGTGAAGTTTTTTTCTATAAATCGTGGCATCAATTGATAAATTTTTAATAAATGATGCATCCATCTAGGTTGATTAATTTCTAATTTTTTCTCAATTATACCATTGATAATTTGGTTTGCTAATTTATCAGGGGCTAGCATCATGTCCCTGTATTTTTTTGCAAATTTCATAGATGGATCTGCTTTTTCATGAAATGGTGTCGCTATTGGCCCAGTATTAACAGTCATAATATGATAATTTGGTTTTTCAATACGCAGTGCATTTAATAATTGGTTAAATGCTGCTTTACTTGCACCATAATGTGCAGCATAACCTTGACTTATAAAGGCAGCTTGACTACCTATACCTACTATTATTGGATTTTTTGAGAATGCCGGTTGCAAAACTTTCATTAATATATTGAAATGGATCACGTTTAGTTTATATGTTTCAAGCATTTCAACAAATGTATGATCTTCAATAGATTTAAAATACCCAAGGCCAGAACTGTATATAAGTCCATCAATAGTATGGTGTTGAAAGTATTCTTTTAAATTAATGATTTCTTGTTGTGATTGTAAATCGCATTTTATGATATTTAGATGTTCTGTATCATATGGTGTTGCGAATTGTTTTAGTTTATCTGGATTTCGGGCAAGTACTGTGACATATGCTCTTTTAGATAATAATGCTTTTAATATAGCTTTACCTAACCCACTTGTACCACCAGTTAACACAAAATGTTTACCTATCATAGTAAATTCTCCTTGTTTTAATTTCATAGTTTAAGTATATGAGGGTATACGATATTTTGCCACAGGCCTTTAAAAATTCTTAGCCATAATTTAAATCTATGTTAGTATGGAAACATAAAAAACAAAGAGGAAGTGAAGTCTTCACATGAAATTAGTATTTTATGGTGCCGGAAATATGGCGCATGCAATTTTTACAGGTATTGTTAGTTCTAAAGTGATTGATTCTAATGATATTTATTTAACGAATCGTTCAAATGAAGTTGCATTAAAAGAATATGCTGACGAGTTAGGTGTTAACTATAGCTATGATGATGCAGCATTGTTAAAAGATGCAGATTATGTATTCTTAGGAACGAAACCATATGATTTCGATGATTTAGCAGATCGTATAAAGCCGTATATTGCAGAAAAAAATAAATTTATTTCTATTATGGCTGGTTTACCGATAAAATATATCCGTGAAAAATTAGCTTCTAACAATCCAATTGCACGTATCATGCCAAACACAAATGCGCATGTTGGACATTCAGTTACTGGTATTAGCTTTTCCAATAATTTTGACGCTAAGTCAAAAGATGAAGTTGATAATTTAATAAACGCATTTGGATCTGCGATAGAAGTTTCAGAAGATAATTTGCATCAAGTTACAGCAATTACTGGAAGCGGACCAGCTTTTTTATACCATGTCTTTGAGCAATATGTCACAGCGGGCACACGTTTAGGTTTGGAAAAATCACAGGTAGAAGAATCCATTCGGAATTTAATCATAGGGACGAGCAAAATGATAGAACGTTCAGAATTGAGTATGGAACAGTTAAGAAAAAACATTACTTCTAAAGGTGGAACAACACAGGCAGGCCTTAATGCACTTGCAGAGCATGACATAGAAGCTATTTTCGAAGATTGTTTACGTTCTGCAGTAAATAGAAGTATTGAATTAGCTAACCAAGACAATGATTAAAATTTAAAAGAACTTAAATTGTTATAAAATAGTGGGACAGTCATCTAAATTGTAAAATACTACAATTTTAAGAAACTGCCCCACTTTTCATTTATTAAAATTGCCAAGAATCAAAATCACTAACAAAACTAAACGGTGGCGTATTACTCAAAGCCTTAAGCGATTTACTAATATCGCACACTTCTTCTTTAGTATAACGATTGCTGATATGTGTTATTAAACTATAGTCAACATTTGCTTCTCTCATCAATTCAAAAACGTCATCAATATGGCTATGGTGATAGTTATTAGCTAATGATTTATCTCCTTCTATATATGTACTTTCATGTACCATGATATTTGCATAACGTGCAATTATCATTTCATTTTTACAAGGCATAGTATCTCCAAAAATTGCTACGACTGGACCTTTAATTGCATCATCTTTAAAATCTTTAGAGTTATAAATCTCACCTTTGTATTCGAACGTTTCATTGTTTTTTACATCTTGATATTTAGGTCCTGGTTCTAACCCAATGTTTCTGAGCGCTTCAACATTGATTTTACCAGATTTATATGGCGCTTCTACCCTATATCCAAAAGAAGGAATACCATGATTTAACATATGTGCTTCAACATTAAATCCATTATGATGATAAGAAAGTTGTTCCTCTATTTCAATATAAGTGATTGGATAATTTAATTTTGATTCTGATAAAGTTAAAGTAGTTTCTATATATGATTTAATACCTTTTGGACCAATAATAGTAAGAGGCTTATCTTCGCCCCCTTGAAAAGATCGGCTTGTGAGTAACCCAGGTAAACCAAATATATGATCACCATGCATATGCGTAATAAAAATGTGATCTACTTTTCCTAATTTGATTGAATGGTGTAATATTTGATGCTGTGTGCCTTCACCAACATCAAAAAGCCAAATGCTATTGGAGTATGGTTCCAAATTTAATGCAATCGCTTGGGTATTTCTTTCTTTAGTTGGTAGACCAGCACTTGTCCCAAAAAACGTAATTTCCATGCATATGCCTCCTCTTCTTGTTCATATTTTATCATATAAAAGTATTGAAAATATAATAAAATATGATATTACAAGCAAAATTGTGGGAAGATATTGGTGTATTGGTCTATAATAAATACAGATTTAATAAAGAATTGAGGTTTTGATCTTGAATACTAGAAATAAAGATATCCCATGCTTAATTACAATTTTTGGAGCAACTGGTGATCTTAGTCACAGAAAATTATTTCCATCATTATTCCATTTATACCAACAAGAAAATTTGAATGAGCACATTGCAATCGTTGGAATTGGTAGAAGAGACTTAACAAACGATGATTTCCGTAGTCAAGTGAAGTCGTCAATTCAAGAACACGTTAAAGATACTAAACACCTAGATAAGTTTATGGAACACGTATTTTATCACAAACACGATGTAAGTGACGAAGCAAGTTATCAATCACTATTAGAATTCAGTAATAAATTAGATCACGATTTCCAATTACAAGGTAATAGACTCTTTTATTTAGCTATGGCTCCAAACTTCTTTGGTGTTATATCTGATTATTTAAAATCTTCTGGATTAACAGATACAACTGGTTTCAAACGTTTAGTTATTGAAAAACCATTTGGTTCAGATTTAGAATCTGCTGAAAAATTAAATGAACAACTACGTCGTTCATTTAAGGAAGAAGAAATTTACCGTATTGACCATTATCTTGGTAAAGATATGGTGCAAAATATTGAAGTGCTTCGTTTTGCTAATGCAATGTTTGAACCATTATGGAATAACAAATATATTTCAAACATTCAAGTTACTTCGTCGGAAGTGCTTGGAGTTGAAGACAGAGGTGGTTACTACGAATCTAGTGGTGCATTAAAAGATATGGTGCAAAATCATATGTTGCAAATGGTTGCTTTACTAGCAATGGAAGCGCCTATAAGTTTAAATAGTGAAGATATCAGAGCAGAAAAAGTTAAGGCTTTAAAATCATTACGTAAACTAGAACCTGAAGAAGTTCGTCAAAATTTTGTTCGTGGTCAATATGATGAAGGTATCATAGAAGGACAGCAAGTTAAAAGATATAGAGATGAGGATCGTGTTGCAGAAGATTCTACAACGCCAACTTTTGTTTCTGGTAAACTAACGATTGATAATTTTAGATGGGCTGGCGTACCGTTCTACATAAGAACTGGTAAACGAATGAAGAGCAAAACGATACAAGTAGTCGTCGAATTCAAAGAAGTACCAATGAATCTATATTATAAAACAGATAAAAAACTAGATTCCAATCTATTAGTTATTAATATTCAACCAAATGAAGGTGTTTCTTTACATTTAAATGCTAAAAAGAATGTACAAGGCATTGAAACTGAGCCAGTTCAACTATCATACGCAATGAGTGCACAAGATAAAATGAACACAGTGGATGCTTATGAAAATTTATTATTTGACTGTTTAAATGGAGATGCAACTAACTTTACGCATTGGGAAGAATTAAAATCAACTTGGAAATTTGTTGATGCAATACAAGAAGAATGGAACCAAAATGAACCGGAATTTCCTAATTATACAGCTGGAACAAATGGCCCATTAGCGAGTGATTTACTATTAAGTAGAGATGGCTTCCACTGGTGGGACGATATCCATTAATCAACTTTTTAAAAATAAGGCAATGATACAAGTTTCAATGTGAGCTTGTGTTGTTGCTTTTTTATTATACCTTATTTGTGTTATGATTTAGACTATTGATTAAATCATGCATATACAATTTTAAGATGTTTACATTTTACCCTATTTAATATTTTTGAGATGTAAGTCACATGAAAATGATGTAAAATAGAATTAAACAACAATGTTTCATAACATTGTGTATAGAAAAGTAACGAGGTACATGATCATATGTATTTCGTTATCATTTAGGAGTGAAAGTTTTGGACGTTATCAAGCAAATCCAACAGGCAATTGTATATATTGAAGATCATTTGCTAGAGCCTCTACATTTGCAAGCACTTAGTGATTACGTTGGTCTTTCACCATTTCATATTGACCAATCATTTAAAATGATTGTAGGTCAATCACCAACAGAATATGCAAGGTCAAGAAGATTGACTTTAGCAGCACAAGACATATTAAGTGGTTCAGCTCGCTTGGTAGATGTTGCAAAAAAGTATAGCTATAAAGACGCTAATGATTTTGCTAATGATTTTAGTGATTTTCATGGTGTTTCTCCTATTCAAGTCAATACAAAACGAGACGAATTAAAATTGCAAGCAAGGCTTTATATTAAACTTACTACTACAGAACGTGCCCCTTATGCGTATCGTTTGGAAGATACGCAAGGTTTGTCTTTAGTAGGTTATGCCAAGTTCTTAAATTCAGAGGAAATTGATAACCCTTATAAAGTGCCTGATTTTTTAGAAGATTTATTAATTGATGATAAAATTAAAGAATTACAGCGATATAATGATACGAGTCCTCATGAACTCTTTGTGGTTAATTGTCCGCTTGATAATGGAATGGAAATTTTTGTTGGCGTACCGAGTGAAAGATATCCTGCGCACCTTGAAAGTCGTTTCTTACCTGAAAGACAATATGCTAAATTTAATTTACAAGGTGAGATGGATTATGTAGTCAATGAAGCTTGGTATTATATAGAGACCAGCCTTCAAATGACTTTACCTTATGAGCATAATAGTTTGTACGTTGAAGTTTATCCATTTGACATTTCATTCGATGATCCATTCACTAAAGTTCAATTATGGATGCCTGTTGATCAAGAACAATATGACATATTAGAATAAAAACATGAAAATACGCTTAAACAATACATAGCGAGCAAGCAAACATATTTTATATATGTTGCTTACTCGCTATATTTTTGTTTGTTAATCATTATCTTAATTGCTGGATAATTGTTTCTAAAGTTTAATTACAAATGCTTCGTATGGTTGAATATTTTCAAAATCAATCTGACTATCTTTGTAGTTATGTAGTAATATGTTTTCTTCCAAGAATGTTGCATTAAAGGATAATTCAGCTGTTTTATTTGTTAAATTACCAACAATTAGTACGTATTGATCATTTAATTCTCGTGTATATGCAAATATCTGGTTATTTTTTGAATCAACCAAATTAAATTCACCATATGTAAAAACATCATGAGATTTTTTTAACTTTATTAAAGCTTTATAGAAATTTAATATTGAATCTGGATCTTTTTGTTGATGTGCAACATTAATGTCTTTGTAGTTTGGATTTACTGGAAACCAAGGTGTTACATCTGAAAATCCTGCAAAGTTAGAATTATTCCACTGCATAGGCGTTCTAGAATTATCTCTATTTTCTTTTTTATGTTTATCTAATAGTTTTGAGACATCGCCACCTTGTTGTTTGACAATTTTATATTCATTGACCACTGCAACATCATTAAAGGTTTCAATATCATCAAACGGATAATTGGTCATACCGATTTCTTGACCTTGATAGATAAATGGTGTGCCTTGCTGTAAAAAATAAACGACTGCATGACTTGTAGCAGATTCAAACCAATAATACGTATCATCACCCCAAGTTGATACACGTCTTGGCTGATCATGATTTTCAATAAACAATGCATTCCATCCAACATTTTCAAGTTTTTTTTGCCATTCATTGAGTACATTTTTATATGCGTTGACGTCAAATTTAACATCGCCTGAATTCCACAAGCTTAAATGTTCAAACTGAAAAATCATATTAAATTTGCCAGTTGTCTCACCTACCCAAGGTTCAGCGTTTTCTGGACTAACACCATTTGCTTCTCCTACGGTCATAATATCATAATGACTTAAAGATTTATCTTTCATCTCTTGTAACCAAGTTTGTATACCAGGCTGATTCATATCTACTTCAAAAGCCGGTGCATAATCTTTTCCTTCTGGTAGTTTTAAGTCACCAGCTTCAAATGTTTTTTTAATATGTGTTATAGCATCTACTCTAAAACCATCTATACCTTTATTAAACCACCAATTCATCATTTCAAAAATAGCATTTCTGACTTCTTGGTTTTCCCAGTTTAAATCTGGTTGCTTTTTACTGAATAAATGAAAATAATATTGACCTGTTTGTTCATCAAATTCCCATGTAGATCCATTAAATATACTTTCCCAATTATTTGGCTCCGATCCATCTGGTTTCGGATCTCTCCATATATACCAGTCACGTTTAGGATTATTTTTACTTGATTTTGATTCTATAAACCATTGATGTTCGTCTGATGTATGATTAACGACTAAATCTAATATTAACTTCATATCTCTTTGATGTACTTCATCTAATAATTGATCAAAATCGTCCATGGTTCCAAACTCATCCATGATATCTTTATAGTCACTTATATCATAGCCATTATCATCATTTGGCGACTTATACATTGGACTAAGCCAAATAACATCAATGCCTAAATCCTCTAAGTAATCTAACTTTTCTATCACACCTTTTAAATCTCCGATACCATCGCTATTAGTATCATTAAAGCTTCTTGGATAAACTTGATAAGCGATTGCTTCTTTCCACCATTCCCTTTTCATATAAATCCCCCTATAATGGTATTAAATTTGTTAAATCCTATCAATATTTATATCTGAAATTTTAACTATGAACTAGCGTGCCATATAAATATAGTATGAAAAATAGTACCAATGTTTAAACTGTCATAGCTTAATACAATATTAAATATAATAGACTTAATCATATATATTAATAGATTAATTAATGTACGTATAAAAGTCAAAATTTTAGCGCAATCGCTTACAAATGAATATATTTATTATTTTTAAAACGAAAAAAACACTTCCGTATAAATTCATTTTTTATTATGAATTCAACGAAAGTGTTTTAATTTCACTCTATTAATTGAAGTTATTATTTATTTACGTTTATAAAAATATATATTTTAAAAGCTTGAATTGTGTATGTCTCTGGCATTTTTTGTCTTTTGAGATAGTTATTCAAAAACTGATTATTATAAAATATCTAAATTATTCTTCAATCCATTGTGTATGGAAAATACCTGAACGATCTTTACGTTCATAAGTATGTGCACCAAAGTAATCACGTTGTGCTTGGATTAAGTTAGCTGGTAAATTTTCTGAACGATAACTATCATAGTAGTTAATACTTGCAGAAAAACCTGGTGTCGGAACGCCATTTTGTACGCCTGTTGCAACAACATCACGTAAAGCTTCTTGATAATTCGTAACGATATCTTTGAAATAAGGGTCTAACAGTAAGTTTTGTAGTTCGCTATCATTATCATATGCTTCTTTAATTTTTTGTAAAAATTGAGCACGGATAATGCAACCTTCACGCCATATCATAGCAAGTTCACCAAGTTGAAGGTTCCAAGCGTTGTCATCACTAGCTTTTCTCATTTGAGCAAAACCTTGTGCATAAGAACAAATTTTACTCATGTAAAGTGCTTTACGGATTTTTTCAAGGAATGCTTCCTTATCACCTTCAAATTTGGCATTAGGACCATTTAATTGTTTTGAAGCATTTACACGTTCTTCTTTGATTGAAGAAATAAAACGAGCAAATACAGACTCAGTGATAATTGTTAAAGGTATTCCTAGTTCTAAAGCATTTATAGATGTCCATTTACCAGTACCTTTTTGGCCAGCTGTGTCTAATATTTGTTCAACTAATGGACCATTTGTTTCATCATCTAATTTATTGAAAATATCACCAGTAATTTCTATTAAATAACTTGATAATTCACCAGCATTCCAATCTTTAAATGTTTGAGCAATATCTTTATGTGACATACCTAGTAAGTCTTTCATCATTGCATAACTTTCTGCAATTAATTGCATGTCAGCATATTCTATACCATTATGAACCATTTTAACGTAATGACCGGCACCGTTTGGACCAATATAAGCTACACATGGTGCACCGTCTTTTGCTTTTGCTGATATAGCTTCTAATATATGACTCACTTTATTAAAAGCTGCTTCTTGTCCACCAGGCATAAGTGAAGGTCCAGTCAATGCACCAACTTCACCACCAGATACACCCATACCAATAAAGTTAACACCACTTTCAGCTAAAGCTTTGTTTCGTCTGATTGTATCTTGATAATTTGTATTACCACCATCAATTAAAATATCATCATCATCTAATAATGGTAATAGCGTATCAATTGTTGCGTCTGTTGCTGTACCAGCCTTTACCATTAATAAAATTTTACGGGGTTTTTCTAAGGAATTTACAAATTCTTCCATTGAATATGTTGGATGTATGTTTTTTCCTTCAGATTCTTTTACCATTTCATCTGTTTTTTCTGAAGAACGGTTAAAAACTGATACGCTGTATCCGCGTGATTCAATATTCCAAGCAAGGTTTTTACCCATTACGGCTAAACCTACTACACCTATTTGTTGTGTCATTTAACTAACCTCTCTTATTAAAGTTTTCTAGTACATTGTATCACAAAGGTAACTTTAGATTCACTTAATCAGTTTATAGATTGTTTAATAAGCACATCGTTGATACTTAAAAGTTGATTCGCTAACTGATTTAAAGATTTAATTGAAATTCTTTCCTCAGTAGTGTGAATGTTTTCATAACCGACACCTAAAATGACTGTAGGTATACCAAGTTGATTGATTATATTGCCATCAGATCCGCCACCAGAAATGACGGTATTTGCCTCTAAACCTAAAGATAAAGCGCTAGATTTAGCTATAGAAGTAACCGTTGCATCATCAGAAATTTTAAAACCTGGATAACTTTTGATGATTTCTACTTCTGCATGACAATGATACTTTTTGGCAGTTGTTTCAAATACAGATTTCATATGATTCACTTGTTTGATAATACTTTCATCTGAATGCGAACGTGCTTCTGCATTTAACGTTACTTTTTCAGCCACAATATTGGTAGCTGATCCACCTTCAAAGCGACCAATATTAGCTGTAGTATATTCATCTATTCGACCTAAGTTCATCTCACTTATTGCTTTTGCAGCTACATTTATTGCACTAATTCCATGATTAGGCGTACTGGCGTGTGCTGTTTTTCCAAATATTGTGGCATTCAGTTTCATTTGAGTTGGCGCACCTACTACTGTTGTACCGACTGGAACACTTGCATCAATCGCAAAGCCATAATTTGCATCTATTAAAGTTTTATCTAAAGCTTTCGCCCCCTCTAAACCTATTTCTTCTCCCACTGTTAAAATAAATTGTATTTGACCATGAGGCAAATTTTGTTCGTTAATAACACGGATAAATTCTATAATAGCTGCTAAACCTGCTTTATCATCTGCGCCTAAAATTGTAGTTCCATCTGAGTATATGTATCCATCTTCTTTTACAGTTGGTACAATTTTTTGACCTGGTACAACTGTATCCATGTGACTTGTAAAATATATTTTTTCAAGATGCTCATAATTTGGAGTAGCCTTTAATGTGCATATTAAATTATTAGCACCTAATGTTTCATTTTGAATACGCGCTTTGTCTTCGCTGATATCTATATTTTGTTGCTCCATTAATTTTTTCAAATGGTTTTGTATAGTTTGTTCATTTCCACTTTCTGAATCAATTTGAACGAGTGTTAAAAATGTCTCTAATAGACGTTTTTCATTTATCATATTTATCCCCTTTTCTATAATCACAATCTATTTTAGTTTACATAAGTTTAAAGTTTAGTAAAACAAATATGTTTATACGTGTTAGATTTGTTATGTTATAATATACATTGTTAAAATAAAGGTATTTAACATTATTGTGGATGCTTCAAAATACAATAATGATTAATAAAATGCATTGGATATATTATGGAGGAATAAAGATTGAATAACAATAAAGTGCTTAGATTTATAATTGTAGTTATGTTGGTAGCAGTAGTACTTGCATTAATCTTAACAAGTATAGTTCCTTTAACGAATTAAAATCAAAAACTTAACTTTTAAAAATTTTTGTTTATCGGATTAGGATATAAATCCGTTAAAAATGGCACTTAGGTGATTTAATTCAATTCATCTGAGTGCTTCTTTTTTATTCAATGCTTCGTATGTTGGCTCGCTTTCTTAGGCGACGACATTAGCCTTTAATCTTCAGCTTGCCCTTATCACCTCAAGCGTCTCGGAAAAATACGTCGCATTTATAAGTATTTTCACATTAAAATACTATGAAAAATAATGAGAAATTATAACTGGAAATATTTCAAAACCCTAGTCAATCAAAAGGTTTCGGAATCAAGAACAAAAGAAATTTACAATCAACAAAAATTATGGCCTAGGTATAAAGAAAATAGATGTCATTCTCTTACCTAGGCCAAGGTGATCATTATTTATGCTTTCTATGAAAAAATTGTTGATTTTGTATCTTTATGTAATTTTAAGGATCCAAATTGTGATTTAACTTCTAAATATTCTTCTAATTCATTGAGTAATTGTTTAATACTTGCTCTAGTTCTAAATGAAGCATGTGTATTTGGTAACTCTAATTGTTCTAACTCTATTTTAATTTCATAGAGAGAATGCAATCGTAACACTGTATAGTCATTACTATTTACGTTATGAGCCACTTCCAAAAATAAACTGCTGATTTTAGTTAACAGCGTATCTTTCGTTTCAATGTTTTGTATCATTTTAGACATTCTTTCAAGTAGTTCTAACTGCTCTTCTCGCATATCAAAATAATGATAGTAAGAATTTTCATTACGTACAAAATGATTTTTAACATCCCTAAATGCAATTGATTTTGCCTTTTGAATCGTAAGTTGTAATTGGTTGAATGAAATACTTAATGAAGCATTAGGTTCTTTACAAGTATTACTAAACGTTTCAAAAATTGTTGTAAATTGATTTTCTATTTCTTCTTTATATTGTTTAAGTTTAAAGTCTAGGCTAGGCATGATTAAATTCATTATAAATGCAATACCAAGGCCCACAATTAATAATAAAATTTCATTGATAAACAAATGCATGTTAATCACTTCAGCATTAAATACATGCAACAAAATGACACAACTTGTAACTACGCCTTCCTGTACTTTAAATACAACAGTGAGCGGTATAAAAAATAAGACGATTAGACCTAAAATAATAGCATTTTGACCGAAGTAACTGAAAGCTATTGACCCTATTATAAGGATTAATATACAAGATACAAATCTAGATATTATCGCTTGAAGTGAATGCACTTTGGTATGTTTAATACAAAGCACTACTAAAATGGCACTAGAAGCAAAATTATCTAATCCCATTAATTTAGCAATGATAATTCCTAGTGCCATACCTACAGCAGTTTTAATTGTTCTAAATCCGATTCGATATGGATTTAATCGCATCATCGGTGTCAACCTCTATCTTTCATCACAATAAGTATCAAATAAATTTTGTAATTGATTAATAACGTCCATTACATCATGGCCTTCGATTTGATGACGTTCTATCATTTGTGTGATTTCACCATTTTTTATTAATGCAAATGATGGACTTGATGGTGCGTATCCTTTAAAATAATCTCTTGCTTGTTGTGTAGCTTCTTTGTCTTGTCCAGCAAATACTGTCACTAGTCTGTCTGGTAATTTATCATAATGTAAGGCATGCGTAGCTGCTGGTCTAGCAATCCCACCAGCACAACCACAAACTGAATTAACCATAACAAGTGATGTACCTTCTTGACTTAACACTTTATCAACTTCATCGGCTGTTGTTAATTGTTCATAACCCGCTTCCTCGATTTCATTTCTTGCTTGGCTTACTACGTCATTCATATATAAATCAAAATTTAAATCCATACTCAAATCACCTTTCGTTATCAATTTATTAATTTCATTTTACTAATATATAGACAATAGTTCAACAAGTGTGTTTAATGAGAAAGCAAGTTTGCTAATCGTCTAATGTTTGAACAATGATCATTAAAAAAATAAGTTAGAAATCAATTTTGATTTCTAACTTACCATTTTCATATAAATTAGCGCTCGTTTATACAATAAAAACTAGTAAATACTTGTGTTTTCTATAGAGTATTGCTCAATTCTTGTCTTAACGAAATTCATAAATCTACCTGCTTGCAAACCATCTAATATGCGATGATCAATAGAAATACATAGATTAACCATGTGTCTAATAGCTATCATATCATCAATAACAACGGGCTTTTTGATGATGGATTCAATTTGCAATATAGCGGCTTCTGGGTGATTGATAATACCCATAGATGATACTGAGCCGAATGTACCAGTATTGTTGACTGTAAATGTACCACCTTGCATATCTTCAGATCTTAATTTTTTATTACGTGCTTTTTGTGCCAAATCATTTATTTCCCTAGCAATGCCTTTTAAAGATTTTTCATCTGCATTTTTGATTACAGGAACATATAATTTTTCTTCATCAGCTACTGCAATTGAAATATTAACATCTTTATGCATAACTATTTCGGAATTTTGCCAACTACTATTAAGTAAAGGATATGCTTTTAATCCTTCTGCAACCGCCTTTACAAAGAACGCAAAATAAGTAAGGTTATAACCTTCATTTTCTTTGAAACTATTTTTATGATAATTTCTTGTTTTAACTAAGTTTGTAGCATCTGCCTCTACCATCATCCAAGCATGTGGGATTTCATTAACACTGTTCACCATATTTTCAGCAATTTGCTTGCGGACACCATTTACTGGTATCGCAGAGCCAGGAGATGGTTCGTTATATTGAACTTGCTTATTGACTTTAGGAGAGTCTTTAGGAGCGATGATTTCTGAGCCTAGTTTATTAGTACCTTCTTTAATTACTTTCTCTATATCTTTTTTGGTTACTCTACCTTCAAAGCCAGTCCCTTTGACATGTGAAAGGTCGATTTGATGTTCAGACGCAAGTTTAAAGACTACAGGTGAAAAGCGTCCGTTATTTTTCGGAAGATTATCTGACGCCTCAATCGTGCTATCTTTTTCATCAGAGGAATCAACCATGGTTTGTGTTGCTTCTGATGTAAATTCATCTTGTTTATTTGTAGTATTATTGGTATTTTCATTAGATAGTTCTTCCGCAGTATCTAAATAACAAATCACTTCGCCTACTGCTACTGTTGTACCTTCCTCCACAATAATTTCGCGGATTGTACCAGCGTATGATGAAGGCACTTCTGCTGTTACTTTATCCGTAATAACCTCACAAAGTGGATCATACTCTTCTACTTTATCGCCTACTGAAACGAGCCATTGTTCTATTGTGCCCTCATGCACACTTTCACCAAGTTTAGGCATTTTTATTTCCATCATTGTGCCTCCTTAAAATTCTGCGAGTTCACGCATTTTAATTTTTATCTTATCTGGATTAATCATAAACTCATCTTCGAGTGTTGGTGCAAATGGCATTGAAGGAACATCTGGTCCAGCAAGTCTCATTATCGGTGCATCTAAATCAAACAGACAATTTTCAGCAATAATTGCAGCTACTTCAGATATGATACTACCTTCTAGGTTATCTTCAGTGACCAATAAAACCTTACCTGTTAATTTAGCTCTCTCAATAATTGTTTCTTTATCTAGAGGATAGACTGTGCGTAAATCAACTACTTCAACATTTATACCATCTTCAGCAAGCATATCAGCCGCTTGAATACAGTAATTGACACAAAGACCATAAGTAAATACAGTTATATCATCACCTTCACGCTTAACATCTGCCTTACCAATTGGTACAGTGTAATACGATTCAGGGACTTCGTCTTTAAGTAAGCGATATGCTTTTTTATGTTCAAAGTACAATACAGGATCATTGGATTCTATTGATGAAAGTAATAGCCCTTTAGCATCATATGGTGTGGAAGGAATAACTATTGTAAGCCCCGGCGTAGAAGCAAAAATGGATTCAACACTTTGTGAATGATAAAGTGCGCCATGTATGCCTCCACCAAATGGAGAACGAATAGTAATAGGACAATGCCAATCATTATTAGAGCGGTATCTCATTTTTGCTGCTTCACTCATAATTTGATTCGTGGCAGGTAAAATATATTCAGCAAATTGAATTTCTGCAACTGGTCGTTTACCTAACATAGCAGCACCAATACTAGTACCTACAATATTCGATTCTGCAAGTGGTGTATCTAATACTCTTGCTTCTCCATATTTTTGCTGTAAACCTAACGTGACACCAAACACGCCACCTTTTTTACCAACATCTTCACCCAATACAAAAACGTCATTGTCTTTTTCCATTGCTTGGTCTAAGCCTTGATGAATTGCTTCTAAATAAGATAATTTAGCCATTATTTAAGCTCCCTTCTTCGTAGACATATGTGTAAGTCTCTTCTGGTGATGGATAAGGTGCTTTTTCAGCTTCTTTTGTTGCTTGATTTACAATCTCTTTATGTTCTTTTTCTATTTCATCCAACCATTGTTCATCAATGATCCCTTCTTCTAATAGAAAAGATTTGAATTTTAGATTGCAATCTAATGATTTTAACTCATCACGTTCTTCTTGTGTACGATACTTGTCATCATCATCTGATGAGTGTGCAGTCATTCTTGTACACATTGCTTCGATTAATGTCGATCCCTCACCATTTAATGCGCGTTCTCGTGCTTCTTTCATTACTTTATACATTGCTATTGGGTCATTACCATCGACATGCTCGCCATGTATACCATAACCAATGGCGCGATCAGATAATTTTTCTGCACCATATTGTAGCGTGTCGGGTACTGAAATTGCATATTTGTTGTTTTCAATCACGCAAATAAATGGAAGATTGTGAACGCCAGCAAAATTGAGACCTTCATGAAAATCACCTTGGTTTGAACTACCTTCTCCCACAGTCGCCATAGCAATATTAGGCTTATTATCCATCTTTAATGCTAATGCAGCACCTACAGCGTGTAATATTTGTGTTCCAACAGGCGAACTTTGCGATAATATACCTTTTTCTCTTTTTCCAAAATGAGAAGGCATTTGTTTCCCGCCGGAATTTATATCATCACGTTTACCGAATGCAGCTAGCATCGAGTCTAAAGCAGTCATGCCCATATAAGTTACAAACGCTAAATCTCTATAATAAGGTGAAGATATGTCTCCCTCATGCATTGCATATGCCATACCTATTTGTGTCGCCTCTTGCCCCTGGCAGCTTATGACAAATGGGATTTTCCCAGCACGGTTTAAAAGCCACATACGCTCATCTATTTTACGACCTAAGTCCATCCATTTATACATGGTTTGTAAGTCAGACGCTTCGAGTCCAACTGATTTATAATCAAACATCTTATTTCCTCCTTATTTAAACATGAATCGCTCTGTTTTCAACTTTTAGGCCTAACTCCATTAACACTTCAGATAGCGATGGATGAGCATGTGTAGTTAATCCAAGTTCTAGAGTGGAGCCATTCATAAATTGCATTAATGATACTTCATTAATTAATTCTGTTACATGTGGACCAATCATATTAAGTCCAAGTACAGTATCATGATCCTGATCGATTATGATTTCGCAAAAGCCATTTTGATTTGTAACATTTTCTATAACAGCTTTGCCGATCGCTTTAAACGGAACTTTAAAGGCTTTTGCATTAAGCTTTTTAGATTTTGCTTGTTCTAAATTTTGGCCAATACTTGCAACTTCAGGTTGCGTATAAACACATTTTGGTATTTTATCATAGTCAACTGATATTGGTGAAGCATCATACATATGTTCAATTGCTGTTATGCCTTCTTTGGATCCTACATGTGCGAGTTGTAATTTACCGATACAATCTCCTGCAGCATAAATGTGTTTATCTTCTGTTTGTTGATATTCATTTATGATTATATGGTTGGCATCTGATAATTGTATTTTTGTATTATTTAAGCCAATATCATCTGTATTGGGCTTTCTACCAATTGCGACTAAGCATTTTTCAAAATGAGTCGTTTCATCATTCAATAAAATATTGATACCAGAGTCTTCAATTGAAACTTGTTCTTTTGATAGTTGTGTATTTTCATAAAATTTCACACCACGTTGTGTTAAATCATTTTTTAATGTATTTGCGATGGAATTACTTTCAGTCGGTAAGATACGTTTACCTGCTTCTATGACAGCTACTTCAACCCCAAAATCTGTCATTAAAGATGCGAATTCTAAACCTATGACACCTCCACCAATGATAGCTAGTGATTGGGGTAATTTATCTAGTTTTAATATATCGTCACTGGATAGCACGGTGTTCCCATCAAATGGTAAAAAGGGTAAAGGCATTGGAGTTGAACCGGTACAGATTAATACATTATTATTTGGAATTAATTCTGATTCACCATTTTCGTATTCTACTGAAATAGTACCGCTTTGAGGTGAGAAAATAGATGGACCTAATATTCGTCCAACCCCATTAAATACGTCAATTTTATTATGATTCATAAGTTGTTCAACTCCTTTGAACATTTGTTGAACAACTTCGTTTTTACGTGCTTGAATACGTGAAAAATTTAATTTAAATGCGTCTACATCTACTCCAAATCCACTCGAATTTGCTACTGTTCTTAATACATCAGCTGATTTCAAAAGTGATTTTGTTGGTATGCATCCTTTATGTAAACATGTGCCACCTAAAAGCGACTTTTCTACAAGTGCAACTTTTTTTCCTAATTGAGATGCCCTAATTGCTGACACATACCCAGCAGTACCTCCACCTAAAATTACTAAATCATATTTTTCGTCTGCCATATTTTTACTCCTAACTGTAATCTTAGTATTATGTCAATAATCATATTTAAACAAAAAGTTCGTCAAAGTAATTGAAAATCAATATTCAATATAAAAATCAAATTCATAACAAATTTTATTTTTTATTAAACTAAATTGTTTGATATTAATTATTTTAAACATGCGAATAAAATCACCTTTGAGTTTTAAAAGTGATTTCAATGCGTGTTTTTAAAATTTCTAAAATCCTTTATTTTTCAAATGATTTAATTCTATACTTTAAATGAATTGTCTAGATAATGAAATATTGATGATTACTATGATTACAATAAGTCTTTTATAGAAAAATCGTATTCTTCATACTTTACTGAAATACAAGCGCAAAAGAAATAATTTTCTATTAATTTATATCCTTTACTATCTTACATCAAAATTCAATATTATAAAATTAATAACCCAAATAATAGTGTAAAAATTCAAATATAATTAGAAGTTAAATTTATTTTGTGATTTCAAAGCAAGTAATAAAGAATTTAATTTATTTTGTTTACTTTCCGTCCTCGATGTGAAGACAATAGGAAATTTTGCTCCGAGTAGCAAACTAGAAACTGAAGCATTTCCAAAATAAGTTAAAGATTTTAACAATGCACTCCCAATATCTATATTGGAAACTAGAAGTGCATCAACATTACCAGCAATACTGGATGTATTATTTTTTTCAATTGCTCTTTTTTTACTGATTGCATGATCAAAAAGAATGGGTCCATCTATTTTCGCATCTGTATCAGATGTTCGATTGAAAATATTTTTTAATTTTTCAGCATCTATAGATGACAATATCTTTATAGATGCTTGTTCTACTGAAGATAATAAACCTATATTAAACTCATTATAGCCTAGCGCTTTGCTGAAGGTAGTTAAATTTTTAATGATTTGTTTTTTTTCTTCAATTGTCGGAGCTACATTATATGCAACATCACTAATCATTAAGGTTTTGTGATAATTAGGAATACTAAAGCACGCAACATGATTTAAAAAGCCATATTGATCAATAAAATTTTTATTGCTTAAAACAAAAGAAATCATTGATGTGGCTTTCATTTTTCCTTTCATTAAAACAGTAATTTTTCCTTGTGATAAATCTTCTGAACATTGTTTTAGTAATTGGTAATCACTTGAAAATGTTAGCACATGAATCCTATTTAAGATTTGGGGTTCTAAATCAAAAGAACGTATGATTTCCGTAGTGTCTTGGGTATCATAAATATAAATATCTATGTTAGTTAATTTTAATGCTTTAACTAATACTGCTATCATTTTCTCATCATTTGCATATAAAACCGCTACATTTCCAGTCATTGTTTCACATGGTTCAACTAATTGTTGGAATCGCATAAAATCAACTTCCTTCACTGATTATTTATCAAATTCAGCTAGCACTAAAAATAACAATAATGAATTTAAATTTTTATTATAAATTGTGATTCTGTTCTATCATTTCCTTAGCATTTTGTCTGGTTAATTTTGTCACAGTAGCACCTGAAATCATTCTCGCTACTTCATCGATACGTTCTTCTCCTGATAATTCCTTAACTTGTGTGGTTGTTCTTTCATCATCTGTATTTTTACTAATAAATAAATGATGATCACTCATTGATGCAACTTGTGGTAGATGTGATATGCATATCACTTGGATGTGTTCCGCCAGTCCTTTCATTTTTTCTGCCATCTTTTGAGCAGCCTTACCAGATACACCAGAATCTACTTCATCAAATAAAATGGCTGTTTGACCTCTAGTTTTTACAAAGATGGTTTTTAGCGCTAACATAATTCTGGACAATTCTCCTCCAGATGCTATTTTATTTAAGCTTTTTAAAGGTTCCCCTTTATTTGGACTGATTAAAAATTCTACAAATTCTATACCTTCTCGGTTAGGTGTGTCTAATGGTTTAAATGAAATTTCTAAATTAGCATCGTTCATCTGAAGATTTTGGATTTCATCTACAATATGATTACGCAAAGATTGAGCGACAATTCTTCTTTCTTGTGATAACTTTTCCCCTAATTCCATAACATTTTTATATAAATCATCTATTTCTTGACGTAATTGAGCTGTACTTTCTTCATAATTTTCAATCTTATTAATTTCGTCAGCCATTTTATCTTGATACATAATAAGTTCATTGATATCTTTACCATATTTACGCTTTAAACTATTTAATAAATTCATCCTAGATTCTAATTCATTTAAATATTGTTCATCAAATTCTGTATTCGTTAAATCATCGTATAATTGATGTTTAGCGTCCTCAAGTGTGTAATAAAACTGGTCGACATCTTCTTTTAGTTCATCGTATTTTTCTGGCAAAATTTCACTGATTAATTGTAATTGATGACTCAATTCATATAAACGGTCTGTAATGGCATGCTCATCCGTTAATGTAATATGTGCATTGTTTAACGCTAAACTAAGACTTTCGGAATTTTGAATTCGTTTGATGTCAGTTTCAAGTTGTGGAACTTCGTTGTCAATAAGATTCGCTTCTTGTAATTCATCATATTGAAATTTCAACAAGTCTAACCGTTGTAATAATGTTTGATCAGCTGACTCTAAATCGGTTAATTCTTTTTTCTTAGCTTTATATTTATCAAAAGTATCAACATACGATTCAAGTAACGTTTGATATGTATTTTCTGCATAACTATCTAATAAATGTAAATGATATTTCTGTTTTAATAATGTTTGTGTTTCATGTTGGCCATGTATATCTAATAATTCTTGCATTATTTTTCTCAAATCTTGTAAAGTAACTGTTTGATTATTAACTCTACAAATACTCTTACCAGAGCTGAATATTTCTCTTTTTACTAATAAAAAGTCTTCATCTATATCGATTGATAGATCATGAAGTATTGAAATGGCTTCTTTACTATTATCAATATCAAAGATACCTTCAATCACTGCTTTTTTCTCACCATGTCTAACATAGTTTGATGATGCACGCATGCCAATGAGTTGCCCAATTGCGTCTATAATGATTGATTTGCCAGCGCCAGTTTCACCACTTAATACAGTTAAACCATCACCAAAATTCACTTCTAATTCATCTATAATTGCGAATTGTTTAATCGATAAGGTTTGTAGCATTCATAATCACTTCCTTATACTTATAGTAAATTAAAGATACGCGTTTTAATTTTTTCGCTTGCAGATTCATCTCTACATATAATTAAACAAGTATCATCACCACAAATTGTGCCTAGCACTTCATCCCAGTCTATTTGGTCTAGGATTGCTCCAATTGATTGAGCGTTACCAGGTAATGTTTTAAGTACTAAAAGATTACCTGTGCCATCAATATTTACAAATGAATCCATTAAATAACGACCAAGTTTTTCTAATGGATGATACTTTCTGTCATTAGGTAAACTATAAACATATTGACCAGAAGGTGTAGGTACCTTGATTAATTGTAATTCTTTAATGTCACGAGAAACAGTTGCTTGAGTTACATTTAACTCATATTCATTTAACCGCTTTACCAATTCATCTTGTGTTTCAATTTTTTCATTAGATATAATTTCTCTTATCTTAATATGTCTTACTGATTTTTTTGCCATGTATAGCACCTCTATAAACGAATATTTATACAATAATTTTAACACATGGATGATGATACTACTACTAAAGTTAATTTAGATTGAAATACTTTTATTCACTGTTATATATACTGCTTGCCTATTTTCGTAGATTGTTTAATATTGCACATACTTCTATTTTATAAGGCTAATACAGTTACAATTTTAGTAGCAAATGAATATTTATTTATAAAATTATAAATTCATATATATAAAAAGTCATGCTACAATCAGTAGCATGACTTAATGTTTGAAATAATATACAAGGATCAAAAGCAGTTAGTAAGTTTTTTAAGATTCTCTATTATTAAATAATTCAATTATAAATTTTAGATTACTTGTGTCATATCGCTCAGGTAAACGAGCTAAACAAGCATATGCAGATTCAGTATGTGACTTTAACTTCTCTTCTGCACCATTTTGTCCTAACAATGAAACGTAAGTACTTTTATCATTTTCGATATCACTACCTGTAGCTTTTCCTAGTTTTGCTTCATCACCGTAAATATCTAATAAATCATCTTTAATTTGGAACATTAATCCTAAATGTTCACTATATGATTCTAATAAATTGGCGACATTGGTTTCGGGTTCAGCAATATCTACTGCAGCCATTACAGCAAATTTTAATAACGCCCCTGTTTTAGCATGATGTATATGTTCTAAAGTATTCAGGTCTACTGCAGACCCTTCACCTTCGCTTTGCATATCTAGCGTTTGACCGCCTACCATACCTAAATGTCCACTTGCAAATGACAAGCGCTTGATAAGTTTTACTTTAACAGCATCTTTCAGATTGTCATCATTAATAATAATATCAAAAGCTTTAGTGAGCAATGCATCACCAGCAAGTATTGCTCTCCATTCGCCATATACTTTATGATTTGTCAATTTGCCTCTTCGATAGTCATCATTATCCATTGCAGGTAAATCATCATGAATAAGAGAATACGTATGTACCATTTCTAATCCAAGTGCTGAAGAATAGCCAAGTTTGTAATCCTTTGCTAGCATATCAAGTGTTAATAAAAGCAAAACAGGCCTAATTCGTTTACCACCTGCTTCTAACGAATATCTCATGCTATTTTCTAAATCTGTATTTAGTAATGAATTCGGAATTGAATTTTGCAATAATTTATTTATTTCATCAGTTAAATTGTCAACTTTATGATTCATCATGATTTTCGTCCTTTTCAGTTTCTTCATCGACTTCAACATTTTCTTCAGACATCAGTTCATTCACTTTTTTTTCAGCATTTTTCAATGTTTCATCACAATTTGCTGATAATGTCATACCTCGTTGATATAAGTTTAAAGATTCTTCTAAAGAAACATTTTCATTATCTAATTTTTGAACTATATTTTCTAATTCTTTCATCATTTCTTCAAAACTTTGTGATTTATTCGTCATCTTTACACCTTACTTTCATAACTTGTGCATCAACAGAACCGTCTTTCATTGTTAATACAATATTATCATTTTCAGTTAAATCACTCGTGCTTGTTACTATCCTATCCTCTTTGTTCACAATCGTATAACCACGTAACATTGTATTGGTTGGACTAAGATTATTCAAATTCTCTATTTTATTAGTTAAATTATTTCTTTGTTTTACAATGCGGTGGTTCATTAATTTTACAAGATTCGTTTGTTGTTGATTGATCGTTGTTTGTTCTCTCTGAATGCTTTGTTTGAAATGTTTTAAGTTGAAATTCTGTTTTATTAATTGCAGTTTTTGTACCTGTTGATTGACTTTAAAGTTTATTGCTAAATTAAGTTGTTTCTCTAAATCATCACGTTTTTGTATCTGTTGATCATATAACAAAGTTGGCGTTTTAAATTTATAGTATGAAGCAACATGTTGTAGATACTGTTTTCGATGTTGAATTTGTTGTTTCATAAACCTAGTTAGAGAAAATTTTTGTTGCTGAATATATTGTCTTAATTCATATTGATCAGGTGTAGCCATCACTGCTGCTTGTGTAGGTGTAGCTGCACGTGCATCTGCTACGAAATCACTAAGTGTAAAGTCTGTTTCGTGACCTACTGCTGATATAATTGGTGTTTGACATGTATAAATCGCTTTTACAACATCTTCTTCATTGAAGTTCCATAAATCTTCTATAGAACCACCACCACGACCAATTATTATTGTATCAACATTTAAATTATCAGCTTGTTTTATTTTTTCAATGATATCGTGCTTAGCCTGCTCACCTTGTACTAAAGTGTTAATTTGAATTTGTTCAACTAAAGGATATCGACTATTGATAGTTGTATGGATGTCCCTGATTGCTGCACCAGTACCTGCTGTCAATACAGCAATTTTTTCAGGAAACTTAGGAATCATTTTTTTGTGGTTTTGATCAAAATATCCATCTTTAGTTAATTTCTTTTTTAATTGTTCTAATTTTTGATATAAATTACCAATGCCATCTATATGCATTTTATTAACATAAACTTGATAATTGCCACGTCTTTCATATACAGAAACACGTGCTTCTAAAAGCACTTCGTCACCTTCTTTAGGTTCGAAGTCAATTTTTGTAGCATTTCCTTTAAACATCATTGCACTGATTACACTATTTTTATCTTTAACATTAAAATAAAGATGACCACTACTATGTTTTTTAAAGTTAGAAAGCTCGCCTTTGAGCAATACATTTTGTAGGTGTGGATCCTGATCAAATTTATATTTAATATATTTAGTTAAAGCTGACACACTTAAATAATCTGACATATTATATCACTCTTTTATTCAATATTACTTAATACACCATTGATAAACTTATAATGATCATCGTCACTAAATTGTTTTGCTAATTCAACTGCTTCATTGATGATTACTTTTTGTGGCGTTTCGCTATTTAACAACTCGAACGTTGACATTCTTAATATGATACGGTCAGATTTTAACAACCTGTCGATCGTCCAATCTTTTAAATGTGGCGCAATTTTGTTATCTAACACAGATTCATGATCTTTTACGCCAGTAACTAGCCAATTAATAAAATCAAATTCTAAATCTGGATTATCATCTTTAATAAAACTAATTGCTTCATCAATCGTTAAATCACTATTTTTCATTTCTAATTGAAATAGTGTTTGAAAGGCTTGTGTTCTTGATTCTTTTCGACTCATTATAAACTCCTTTTAGCATTGTACGCTTTATGACTAATATAAAATAGAATTTTTGTTAATCACTTGATTATGGAACTCCTGTTTTATGACTACATTAAAGTCATAGTGCTATATTTAATTTGTAGATACGATATGTGTAATGTGAACATTAATTTGACTTGGTATGATGGTTGTCATCGTAGATAATGAGTTATAAATGGCATTTTGTATTTTTCTTGCAGTTTCTGAGATATTTATGCCGTATGAAAATGAACAATAAACATCTATATGAATCCCATCATCTTTTGTATCTACTTTAATGCCTCGTGCTAATTGCTTTTTTGTAACTTTTTCAACACTTAAGTCTTTAATATCTTTAAAGTGTCCTTCTAAGCCTTTTATTTCTGAGGTTGCTATACTTGCTATAACAGTCAAAACCTCAGGTGCTATTTCTATTTTTCCTAAATTGGAATGTGATGATTCTGCTACTTTGACCATTTCACAAACCTCCTATTTAGATTATTCATCCATTATATTATATGTTTCTAAAAAGTTAGTATTAAATTTACCATTTCTAAATATATCGTTATTTAAAAGTCGAATATGGAACGGAATTGTAGTGTCAATTCCTAATACTAAATATTCACCTAACGCTCTCAATCCAGTCATAATTGCCTCATCTCTTGATGGTTCATGAACAATTAATTTTGCAACCATAGAATCATAATATGGAGGGATTGTATAATTAGTATAACATGCGGATTCGATTCTTACTCCAAAACCACCTGGTGCTAGATATTGTGTGATCTTTCCTGGTGAAGGCATAAAGCTTTTATACGGATTTTCGGCGTTAATTCTAAATTCGATTGCGTGTCCTTTGATTTCAATATCTTTTTGTGTAAATGGTAACTTTTCACCCATTGCAACTTTAAGTTGCAGTTTTACTAAATCAATCCCAGTTACCATTTCTGTAACGGGATGCTCTACCTGAATACGCGTATTCATTTCCATGAAATAAAATTCATTAGTGTTTAAATCATAAATGAACTCAATAGTACCAGCATTTTCATAATTTACAGCTTTTGCTGCTCTTACTGCTGCATTACCCATTTCTTGTCTTTTAGCATCAGTTAAGATTGGAGATGGTGCTTCTTCCACAAGTTTTTGCATACGTCTTTGTATTGTACAATCTCTTTCTCCTAAATGGATGACGTTACCATAACTATCTCCCATCACTTGTATTTCAATATGTCTAAAGTTTTCAATAAATTTTTCAAGATACAAGCCACTATTACCAAAAGCAGTTTCTGCTTCTTGTTGCGTCATTTTGAAGCCAGTTTCTAGTTCTTTTTCATCACGTGCGACACGTATACCTTTACCACCACCACCTGCAGTAGCTTTGATAATAACAGGAAAACCTATATCTTTTGCAATTTTTTTAGCTTCTTTAATGTCTTTAACTAATCCTTCACTTCCAGGAACTACAGGTACTTCAGCACGTTTCATTTCTTCTTTAGCTACGTCTTTAATACCCATTTTTTGAATTGATTCATAACTTGGACCGATAAATTTAAGTTGACAAGTTTCACAAAGTTCAGCAAAATCACCATTTTCTGCTAAAAAACCATATCCAGGGTGAACGCCATCACATCCTGTAGAAGTCGCAATGGATAAAATATTAGGGATATTTAGGTAAGAATCTTTAGATTGAGTGGGACCGACACAATATGCTTCATCAGCAATTTGAGTATGTAATGCATCCTTGTCTCCCTCAGAATATATTGCTACAGTTTGTAATCCTAAATCGTGACATGCACGTATAATTCTTACAGCAATTTCCCCTCTATTTGCTATTAAAATTTTATTCATTATTTCACCTTAAATAACGGTTGGCCATACTCTACCATTTGACCGTCTTCTACTAATATTTCAGTAATTTCCCCTGTGACTTCCGCTTGTATTTCATTAAATAATTTCATGGCTTCCAAAATACATACAGTAGATTCGTTTGAAACTGAATCTCCTACTTGAACATATGGGTTTTCTTCTGGTGAAGGTGATTTATAAAACGTACCAACCATCGGTGCATTTATCGTTTTTAAGTTATCATTTTCTTGAGAAGAACTTGTCTCTTCAGAATTTTGAGCATCAAGTTGATTTGATACAGCCGATTGTTGTGGTGCAATTTGTTGCATCGGTTGTTGTGAAACTTGAGGTGTGATAATCTCAGTTTCTTTCTCTTTTTTTAAATTAACTATATTTCCTTTATCTTCTATATTAATTTCAGTCAAGCTGGATTGATCAAGAATTTCAATTAATTCTTTAATTTCTTTAAAATTCATAAATACTGACTCCTTCAGATTGTTTTCATTACCTAGTTTATTTTACTTTAGTGAAATGTTCAATTCAAGCATATACATATTTTCTATTATAACTCATTCATTACTATATTTAATCAATGGTTAACTATAAATTTTGTCAAGGTTATTTTCCATTTATTCTTAAATAACAAAAGCCCTTCCATTTAAATAATTGGAAAGGCTTTTAAGTAATTTGCAAGATACTGTAATCATATTATGTGTGAAGTTGATGAATTAAGCTCTTGATACGTAACTACCATCACTAGTGTTAATTACTAAAGTATCTCCTTCATTAACAAATAGTGGCACATTTAATGTATAACCTGTTTCAACCGTCGCAGACTTTGTAGCACCGGTAGCAGTATCACCTTTAATACCTGGTTCTGTTTCTGTAACTGTAAGTTCAACATTTTTTGGTAATTCAACACCTAAAGTTTCATTTTCATAACTTTGAATTTGAACTTCCATATTTGCTTTTAAGAAATTTAATTCATGTTCTAAATAATCAGCAGGTAATTCAATTTGATCAAATGTTTGATTATCCATGAAAACATGCGTATCACCATCAGCGTATAAATATTGCATACGACGATTTTCAATCATAGCAGTTTCAACTTTTTCTCCGCCTCTAAATGTTTTCTCTTGGATAGCACCTGTTCTTAAGTTACGTAATTTAGAACGTACAAACGCAGCACCTTTTCCTGGTTTTACGTGTTGGAAATCTAAAACTTTCCAAATTCCATTATCTACAGAAATTGTTAAACCTGTTTTAAAATCATTAACCGAAATCATTCAGTTTCCTCCTTAATATAAGGTCTTCTATAAAATAATAAGGTCTTTAGACGATTTAGTAAAGCGTTCGCAACCATTTTCTGTAATTAATATATCATCTTCAATACGCACGCCACCAATTCCATCTAAATATATACCGGGTTCAATTGTAACACAATTATTTAACTCTAATGGAGATTCAGATTTTTTAGATAAATTTGGACCTTCGTGTACGTCTAACCCAATGCCATGGCCAAGCGAATGACCAAATGCCTCACCATATCCATTTTCAGTGATATAATCTCTTGCAATTGCATCAAGTTCTTTTCCGGTCATTCCTTTTTTAGCAGCTTCAATTCCTTTTAAATTTGCTTGTAATACAATTTGATATATTTCTTTTAACTGAGCATCCGGTTCACCTATAGCAAAAGTACGAGTAATATCTGAGGCATATCCGTTGTAATAAGCACCATAATCTAAGGTTATTAATTCTCCTTGATTAATTACTTTATCACTTGCTACACCATGTGGGAGCGCCCCTCTGACCCCAGAAGCAACAATCGTATTAAAAGATGGTCCTTCTGAACCTAATTCGAGCATTTTGCTTTCTAATTTTGCTTTCAGCTCAAGTTCTGTCATTCCTGCTTTAGCAACTGTTAAAATATACTCATAAGCGTCATCAACAATTTGAGCAGCCTTTTGAATATTTGCTATTTCTTGATCATCTTTGACTTCTCTAATTTTTTCAATTAATCCAGAAATACTTATTAAACTAATATAAGATTTACTTAACTGTAAATAAGTATCATAGCTCACTAAATTACCTTCAAAACCAACATTTTGCACATTTAATTCTTCAAGTGTTGATTTAATAGATTCTATCAATTGCCCCTGTTGCTTAATTACCTTAAAATCAGCAGCCTGAGTAGTTGCTTGTTCTATGTATCTGAAATCAGTAAGTAATAATTTTTCTTCTTCTGTAATAATTAGTGCGCCACTAGTTCCAGTGAATCCAGATAAGTAACGTCTATTATAATCAGATAAAACGATAATTGCTTCTAAATGTTTTGTTTTTAAAGCAGTTTTTAATTTATCTATTCTATTCAACAGTAATCACCCTATTCAATAAATTTGTACATTTCCAATATATACATTAAAATGATAGCATAATTAATGTACAAATTTATAGTTTTTGAATTAGGAGAGAGTTATGAAGAAAAAATTATTCGCTATTTTAAGCGCTTCGTGTATACTCGCTGGGTGTGGGAGCCAAAATTTAGGGCCATTAGAAGAGAAAACAACAAAACTACGTGATGAAAATCATAAATTAAAAAGTAATATTCAAGATTTAAAACTAGAAATAAAAAAAGAAAAAACAAATATTACTGCATTAGAAAAGGATAAAAATAATATTAAGAATGCAAAAAGTAATAAAAATAAGCTGAATCATATTAAAGCGTCTTCTGAATATTATCAAGATGTCGCAAAAGCAATTGATGATTATAATAATATTGAAGACGAGGTTTCAAAAAATAAACAAAGTGAAAAAACTCAAAACAAATTAACAGATATTACTAATAAAATTGATGCCGCTTTTTCTACATATAAAAATAAAATTGATAAAGATAAAATGAATGATGAGGATAAAAAGAAACATAAAAGTATTACTAAATTAAACAAATCATTAGATTCAGCTATGAGTGATATAAGGGATGGTTATAACGAAAAAGATAAGAAGAAACTTAATAAAGGTCAAACTACTTTATCAAAAGTGAGTATAAGTAATGAGTAATGGGACATATAAATAGGAGTGTTTATTTTGAAACAAGCAATATTCTATATCGTAATCGCAATTGCATTAGTTGGTTTAATACTTAACTTAGATGCATTTTTATTTAGTTTTGTAAAAATGGCCATCAGTTTAGCTATTTTTGCAGGTATTATTTATTTAATTTACTATTTTTTCTTTTTAACAGAAGATCAAAGAAAATATAAGCGTGCCCAAAGAAAGTATAGAAAAAGAAATAAAAAAAGATAATGTTAAACTTTAAAAGTTTAACATTATCTAAAAATCAAAGCATTTACCCTACAATATTTGAAATTAATTGTGTGGGTAAATGCTTTTTTATAAAGAATATAATTATTTTCGATAAGTCCATTCTGATGATTGGTACTTTTCAATTAACGCTTCAACTTCTTCATTTTGTTGAGGGGTTAATTCTAAAGGTTTTAAATTGATATTCAATCCTTTTTTGAATCCATTTTCGAATGCCTTTTCCATTTCATCTATAGTGATGTAGCGATCAGAAATATCATTGATTGCTACAGCTTTATCAACAAAAGCTTGTTTCATTTTTTCTTTCAATCGGTCATTCTTAAATATAAACATATCAAACAAGTCATCGATATCTATATCTTGTAACAATGAACCATGTTGCAGGATAACACCTTTTTGTCTCATTTGAGCACTTCCTGCAATTTTCCGTCCTTCTACAACTAATTCATACCAACTCGAAGCATCGAAACAAACTGCACTTCTTGGTTGTTTTAATTTAGACCTTTCTTCTTTAGTTCGTGGAATTGCAAAAGAAGCATTAAAACCTAATGTTTTGAATCCTTCAAGTAAACCCTCAGAAATGACCCTATATGCTTCTGTAACCGTTTTGGGCATATTTGGATGGGATTCTGGTACAATAACACTATAAGTTAATTCTTTGTCATGTAAGACGCCTCTGCCACCTGTTTGTCTTCTAACAAGGCCGTAACCTTTATCTGTCACCTTGTCTATATCAATTTCTTTAGTCAATCTTTGAAAGTAACCAACTGAAAGTGTAGCTGGATCCCATGTGTAAAATCTTATTACTGGGTCAATCTCACCTCTGGAAACAAAATTTAATAACGCTTCATCCATTGCCATATTGTAAAATGGATCATTACTACCTGTGTTGATAAAATGCCATGTTTCAGTCACAATCAAAACTCCATTCATTAAAATTAAATTGTGATAACATCCAATGTGTGTTATCGTTTTCAATAATTGTACAAAAATGTCAGTATTATGTAATTACCATGATAAAAATATTTTGATAATTTGTGCTAACAGTCTTATAATATATAATATCGGTTAATTAGGGAGGATGCAAGATGAGTAATTTTTGGTTTATAGCTTTAGCAATTTTAATAATAATCGTCGCTTATATGTTGTTCAATAGATATTTGAACAAAAAAGCGGTAACAGAATTAAACCAAAATGAATTCCATAATGGTTTGCGAAAAGCTCAAGTGATTGATGTTAGAGAAAAAGTAGACTATGATTATGGACATATTAATGGTGCTCGTAACATTCCAATCACAATGTTTAAACAAAGATATCAGGGATTGAGAACGGATCAACCAATCTATCTTTGTGATGCGAATGGTATTGCCAGTTATCGTGCCGCTAGAATATTAAAAAAGAATGGATATAAAGATATATTCATGCTTAAGGGTGGATATAAAAAATGGACTGGTAAAATCAAATCAAAAAAGTAAATGGTTAAATAAACATTTAAAGATTGAGTTCGGGACATAAATGTCTCCGACTAAACAGAAAACGATAATTTCTATTGAAATAATGTAGAAATTGTCGTTTTCTTTATTTTTATCAAATAGTGTAGCTCGTTGAGCTAATATTTTTCTTACATTCAATGCCATTAGGACAAATCCTAATTCTTTTTTGACTTTGTCTATCCCTGAACTGACATTCGATTGAAACCCAAAATAGCCTTCATGAATCCAAAAACTGGTTCTACATCAATTTTTAAGTAGACATTTTAAACAATCATCACATTCGTATAATTTGAAGTCGCGTTTAAAACCATAACGATCAATGTAATACGCATACCTTCTGAATTCTAAGAGCTTATGATTTGGACAAAAGAATTTATCATTGATTTCATAGTATGGTCTATTCTGAGTGTTGAAGATGTCACTTTTATATTTTTTCGTATTATCTTTAAGAAACATACCGTATGTGATGAGTGGTGTTTTATTTAAATCATCTATGACTGACATATGGTTCTGTTCACTACCATAACCTGCATAAGCCACAATTTATACTAGAAGACTACCGAAAGCACTTTTTTCATAGTTAAAAATGGAATTAACGTTCTAGTATCTTTTGGATTTTGAAACACGTCATATGATAAAACATATTGTGCTGATTTTGTAACGTGCTGACGCCCAGGGGGATAGTATGAGTAAGAGACTACAGGCTCGTGACATACCCTAGACAAGCATGCACGGTCAAAATCGGAAGATTTTAAATATAAAGAGGGCAAATCCAATTTTAAGGATTTGCCCTCTTATTTTGAGGATGGGGATTTATGTCCCAGCCTCCTCTGTTTTTGATTGAGTTTATTGTCTCATACTCTTTTTCGTTTACTAAAGGCAAAAGTTATTTGACTTGTTCTATTAAAATTATTTTTCTGATCTTAAATTCTCAAATTTTAATATTGGTTGACGAGCAGCTTTTGTTTCATCTAAACGATCAATAATCGTTGTATGAGGTGCTTCTAAAACTTTGTCAGGGTTTTCTTTAGCTTCTTTTGCTATTTCAATCATTGTGTCACAGAAATAATCTAATGTCTCTTTAGATTCTGTTTCAGTTGGTTCAATCATCATACCCTCTTCTACATTTAATGGGAAATAAATAGTAGGTGGATGAACGCCAAAGTCAAGTAAACGTTTAGCCATATCTAATGTTCTTACACCATATTCTTTTTGTTTTGAACCACTTAAAACAAATTCATGTTTACAATATTGTTCATAAGGGATTTCAAAATGTTCCTTTAATCTTGCTTTAATATAGTTTGCATTTAATACTGCTGCTTCTGAAACTTCTTCAAGCCCCTTATTACCCATAGTTCTAATGTATGTGTAGGCGCGTAAATAAATACCGAAGTTACCATAAAATGGTTTAACACGACCGATTGAATGTTCGATATCATTATCATATTTATACACATCATTTTCTTTAACGACCATTGGTTTTGGTAAGAAACTTGCAAGTTCTTTTTTAACACCAACTGGCCCTGAACCAGGTCCACCACCACCATGTGGCCCAGTAAATGTTTTGTGTAAATTTAAATGAACAGCATCAAAGCCCATATCTCCAGGTCTAACTTTGTCCATAATTGCATTTAAATTAGCACCATCATAGTACAATAACCCACCAGCTTCGTGTACGATGTTTCGAATGTCCATGATGTTTTTTTCGAAAATACCTAATGTATTTGGATTTGTGAGCATAATTGCAGCAGTGTTTTCATTGACGAGTCGTTTTAAATCTTCTATATCAACTTCTCCTCGTTCATTAGATTTCACTGTAACAGCTTTAAATCCAGCGAATGCCGCTGAAGCTGGGTTTGTACCATGAGCAGAGTCAGGAACGATGACTTCGTTACGATGTCCTTCGCCATTTTTTTCATGAAAAGCTTTGAAAATCATAAGTGCTGTCCACTCTCCGTGAGCACCAGCAGCTGGTTGTAATGTAACTTCGTCCATACCAGTTATTTCTTTAAGTTCTTCTTGTAAGCTATGAATAATCTCTAATGACCCTTGTACTTGCGATTCATCTTGTAGTGGATGTGATTCAGCAAATCCAGGAATTCTGGCTATTTTCTCATTTACCTTTGGATTATATTTCATAGTACATGACCCTAACGGATAAAATCCTGAATCCACACCAAAGTTTTTATTTGATAACTCTGTATAATGACGCACTAAATCTAGTTCAGCTACTTCAGGAAATTCAGCTTTATTTTTTCTAATAAATTTGTCATCTAATAGTTTATTAACTGCACCATTATCAATTTCTTTTTTTGGTAAGGAATATGCATAGCGACCTTCTTTAGAACGTTCGAAAATTAATGGACTAGATTTACTTACTGCCATTTATTTCACCTGCTTTCTTAACAAATGTATCAATTTCATCTTTCGTTCGTAATTCTGTTACTGCAATTAACATGTGATTGTCAAAGTTTTCTACGATCTCGCTTAAATCAAATCCACCTATGATGTCTTCTTGAATTAAAGCATCGTTTACATCTTTAACAGGTTTATCAAATTTAACAACAAATTCATTAAAAGATGTACCATTACTAACTTCAAAGCCTTGTTGTTTAAATTGTTCTTTAGCATAGTTTGCATTTTCAAAATTTTGAACCGCAATATCATAGATACCTTGTTTTCCTAAAGCAGACATACAAATTGATGAAGCCAATGCGTTTAATGCTTGATTTGAACATATATTTGATGTTGCTTTATCACGTCTAATATGTTGTTCACGTGCTTGAAGTGTTAACACAAAACCGCGGTTTCCATCTTGGTCTTCAGTTTGTCCGACTAGTCTACCAGGCGTTTTTCTCATGAGTTTCTTAGTAGTAGCAAAGAAACCACAATGAGGGCCACCAAACTGTGTTGGAATACCAAATGGTTGGGTATCTCCCACTACAATATCTGCACCAAAACTACCTGGAGGTGTCAATAAGCCTAGTGCGATTGGATTTGTATAAACAATGAATAACGCTTTTTTATCTTCGATAAATGATTGGATTTTTTCTAAATCCTCTATTGAACCATAAAAATTTGGGTATTGAACTGCAACTGCAGCAGTATCATCATCAATTGCATTTTCAAGTTTTTCTAAATCTGTAATTGTACCATCTAAATCAACTTCAACAACTTCAAATTCTTCGCGTGTTTTTACATATGTGTGTAGCACTTGTAGTGCTTGATAATGCATACCTTTTGAAACGACAATTTTATTTTTACGCGTTTGATTAAATGCTAGAATACAAGCTTCTGCAAAACTTGTCATACCATCATACATGGATGAGTTGGCAATATCCATATCTGTTAATTCACAGATTAATGTTTGAAATTCAAAGATAGCTTGTAACTCACCTTGTGAAATTTCTGGTTGATAAGGTGTATAAGCAGTATAAAATTCAGAACGTGAGATCATTGCATCTACAACCGCTGGAGCATAGTGATCATAAACACCTGCACCTAAAAATGTAGTATGTGTTTCTTTAGTGATATTTTTACTAGCAATTTTATTAAGTCTTTTAGTTAATGTAGTTTCAGATTCAGCATCGGGAATAGCTAATTCTCTGTTTAATAAAATGTCTTTGGGAACATCTCCAAATAATTCACTGATCGATTCAGCACCAATTGTCTCAAGCATTTCATTTTTATCTTGATCTGTTAATGGAATATAACGATGACTCACAGTAACACCCCTTTAAATTATTTATTAATTTGATTTTTCTTAACAATTTTAGCTTTTGCTTGTCTTTTTCTTATTTGTACTATAACTTCCTTGCCCATTTCAAAAGCATCTCTATCAATTATGGCTAAACCAATAGATTTACCACTTAATGGAGATTGTGTACCTGAAGTAACTTCACCAATTTCATTTCCATCGATATCATAAACAGTGTAACCAGTTCTTGGAATTCCTTTATCAATCATTTCAATTCCAACTGTTCTTCTCTTAGAACCATTTTCTTTTTGATCTTTTAACACGTTTTTACCTATAAAATCAGCGTCGATTAATGGTTTAGCAGCAAATGCAATTCCACCTTCATATGGTGTGATTGATTCACTTAAATCTTGTCCATGAAGTGGTAAACCAGCCTCTAATCTCAATGTGTCTCTAGCACCAAGACCACATGGTTCTACATCATATTCTAATATTGATTCCCATAGATATGGTGTATCATCTGATTTACAATAAATTTCAAAGCCATCTTCACCTGTATAACCAGATTGTGATAATATTACATTTTTACCAAAGAATTCAACATCCTGTAGGAATTCAAATGGAGCCATTTCTGATACATCTTGATTCACATGTTCTTGAACAAAATTACGTGCTTTTGGACCTTGTATTGCTAATTGACCGTATTCTGTTGAAGCATTTAAAACTTCAGCATCGAAATTTTCTGCTTGTTTTTTCATCCAATCAAAGTCTTTATCAGTATTTCCAGCATTTACAACTAGTAAATATTCTTTTTCACTAAGTTTATAGGTGATTAAATCATCGATAATACCGCCTTGTTCATTACACAATGCTGTATATTGTGCCTTCTTTGTGTCTAAATTTTCAGTATCATTTGAAAGTAAGTATTGCACTAATTGATCTGCTTCAGAACCTTTTATTAAAATTTCTCCCATATGATTTACGTCAAATAAGCCCATATTTGTTCTTACAGCATTGTGCTCATCTTTAATACTTGAAAATTGAACTGGCATAGCCCAACCACCAAATTCAACAATTTTTGCACCAAGATCCACGAAGTTTTGATAAAGTGGCGTGTGTTTTAATTCATTTACCATTGCTAAACCCCCTATTATTGTATTAAAAAAGACAGAGTAGACTAAGCCTACCCTGTCAAAAAAATCCAGGAATGCGTCTCAGTATTATCCTTTTGCCTGAGAGTTTCGTTAAACTTGCACCTTCGGCGATGGTTAAAATCAATTATTAACCATTCTCTCTAATACTGGTCATTCGCTTTCATCGTCTCCAATATTTTTTTATATGTAACTGGAAGCGACTTATTACTATTCACTTTGATGAATGCGATTTCATTATATCTTGAAACTCTAGTTGAATACAAGCTTTTTAGTTTGAAAAGTGGTTTATTATTTGCATTAGGTCTGTTGCTATCATTTTTAATTCTATCGTATAGAATTTCTATATCACAATCTAACCATACAACATGTTTTTGCTCTACTAATAAGTTAAAAGCGTCATTACCCTCGATAATGCCTCCTCCTGTAGCAATAACATCAAATTGGTTCACACATTTTTTTAAGTGCTTAAACTCCAAGTTACGAAAACCTTTTTCACCTAATTGTTCAAAAATTTCTGGTATTGTTTTCTTTTCTTGTTGTACTATAAATTCATCTAAATCTACAAAAGTTAATTGATTGTGTTGTGCAATATATTTTCCCAATGTTGTTTTACCTGTACCCATAAAACCTATTAAAATAAGCGGTGTTTTAATTTTATTTTTCAAAAATATCTTCCTTTTGTAATTGTAATTTAATTTGTTTATCATAATAAGACTCAATATTATCAAGCGTTTTTAGCCGAATATTAAATTGAGAAGAATATATTGCTATTAATGATAAATATAGCATATAAATAACCATCACAAAAGGGTATATATACCCCTTTATGTTAGAATTGAATTGCTTTTTCAAAAGTACCTCCTGCATAATGCATTTTCAATTTTAATTTTATGTGTTTATTTTTTAATAATATGAATTGTGCATTTGTTACATTGTTTAATAATGTGATGTTTCCCGTATTATTTATTGTTTTGATAATCTTATTGTTTTTGAACTCATATCTTATAATACTTTCTCTTGTGTCGAATTTTAATATTTGTCCGTTTTTATCAATTTCTAGTGCCTTTGATTTTCTTTGCAATAGTGCTTCAGTTAAGTCTCTAGAAAAAAATTCTATATCAATGGATGATTCAAAATTAGACTGATGTTTTATAGGAGCGATTGATTTGTATAATAAGGGTAACATTGTAAATATCAATAAAGTAATAAATAGTGCAAATAATACTTCAATGTAAGTAAAACTTGAATATTTATTTGTAAAAACATTTTTCATTAACTTGATCCTTTTTTCTTATACATAAATTTGAATTGGTTAATTTAATTTTGTATCCTTCAATATCAATGCCTTTTAGTAAACTTTCACGATCATTATGTTTTAACGTTAATAATATGATTCTTTTCATGCTTAAATTGTCTATTTTATCGCTGAAAGTATGATTTAATTGTAAAACCATAGGCAAAAAAACACTGCATATTAAAAGCATACAAATAAAAGCGATATATGCATCCATAAGTATACTACCGTTAATGCTTCTGTTTCTCATATCTTAATCTTCCTTTTTCAATATGAAATATTAATTTAAAAAGTTCGTTATCTACTGATATATAAATACTGCCAAATTTATTTGTATTACCTTTACTGTTGAATGTTAAATAATTTATATTACTTTTAGGATGTATATAAGTATTTAGTGGAAAGTTTATATCTTTATTTTCAGTTGACTGTTCTCTAACTTTGATTTTATTCGAATAGTCGTTAAATATGAGTGTTATGGATTTATCATCCTTTATCGCTTTAGATTTCAAATAATTTAGTTGAATGATTAAAGTGTTCATAAAGTTATTGTTTTTATTAATATTCTTATCATTTATAGATATATGGTTTACTTGAATAAATAGTAAGATACTAATGATACCCATAACAAATAGCATTTCAATATATGTAAATGCTTTACTAGTTTGCAATTACTTCACCGTTGTTAATTGTAATAGTTGATCCTGATTTACATTTTTTTTGATTTTCTTTGATATAGCCATCCGCAATTAGTTCATCTATAGATTGTGGTTTCTTATTATGTTTTAGAGTAAATGCTTCAACTTGGCTTTCAATCATTTTCATTTGTGCTTCACAACCAGTACTTTGAATATGTGAAGATTGTTTTGCAATATTGGGTATAATCAAAATCAATAATAAGCTTATAATTAATAATACAAGGAGCATTTCAATTAAAGTAAATGCACGTTTATTAAAAGTCCGTTTTATTTTGTTCATTAAAAACCTCCGAATGTTATTATTTAATCGTTTGCATTAGATCGAACATAGGTAACATTATGACTAAATATAAGGAAATGATCAGTATCCCTAGCATGATAAATATAGTTGGTTGTATAAATTTAATAATTAATTGTAAATACCGTTCAATTTTTGTAAATATGATTTCGCTATATAATTTTAATTCTATGTCTAGTTTTCCTGTCTTTTCGCCCTCCTCAATAAAATTAATCAACCCTTCTTCAAAACAAGAAATCTTTTTTAAAATCTCACTTAATTTATGTCCGCTTTGTGTACCTGTTGCTAATTTTCTAGCAAGATAGATTAAATATGTGTCGTTTTTTTGCTTAGAATATATATCAACGATTGATTGTAAGGTCACGCCGTTTTTGTAAAACAATGCAAATTCTGTAGAAAGTCTGTAAGTTTTATAAAATTTAAAAAAAGTACGTAAAATGGGGATTTTTAATATAATTCTGTACTTCAAGTTAATCGACAATTTTTTTGTGATTTTATAAAATAAATAAGAAAAAATTAAGGAGTTTAATGTAGTAATAAGTAGTGCTTTAGGTAGATATATTAATATAGAGGATAAGATTAATTGTGTTTTTGATATTTCAACATCAAAGCTATTATAAAGTGCTTGAAATTCAGGTATAATAGTATGATTTAAAATTATTAACATTCCGATAAAAATTGTAATTAATAGTAAAGGGTATTGCAGTGTTCTAAGTAGTTGTTGCTTTGCTTTGTAATTTCGAATCAAATAGTCTTGTGCATGTGGCAATGATAATGTGAGTTCACTAAATAACTCTGAAAAATATATTAGCATGACAATAATTTTAGGATATTTTAGAAGTAATAATATTTCATAACATTGTGCACCTTGATCTAGCCGTGTATTAATCAGAGAAATTAATTTGGGTGATTTTATTTTTATATGTTGTAATAAAAATTTAAATGATTCCGATAATGTGAAACCATGTTGGAGTAAATCATGTAATCTTTGAAGTAAGTCAATTTGATTTTTTTCGCTGATAAGCATAAACCGAGCTGTGTTAAAGATATCTATTGAGTGTTTCTTCACAAATTTCTCCTTCTTTTGCCATTTCTTGTAACTTGTAAGATAAATTTTTGAATGTGTTCGGGAGTGTAAGTTGATTTTCAAAATAAAAGGCTATATCTTCTCGGTTTAATTGTTCATAAATAAGCGAACGTTCGTCCTTTGAAGTGATTACTAATCTCTGATTAATAATACTTAATACCGTCTGTCGCAGTTCTTGAATAGTAATGCCCATTTCCAATAATCTACTCAATGCACCTTTACAATTATTTGAATGTATCGTTGAAAGTACTAAATGCCCACTTAAACTTGCATGAATTACTTGTTTAGCAATCATTGCATCCCTAATTTCACCAATGAGTATTATATCAGGATCACACCTCAAAATAGCCTTAAAAGAATTAGCGTAATTAATACCTGCTTTTTCGTTGATAGATACTTGTGTAATTCCCTCAACTAAACGTTCTACAGGATCTTCTACGGTAATGATATTAACATTTAAATGCTCCTTTGCGTGTACTATGAGCTGATACATTAATGTACTTTTTCCTGATCCCGTCGGACCACTAAATAGTATTAACCCTTGTTTTTTATGAACTAGTTTAAATAATTGATTAATACTAAGTGCTTTTGCAGAATTTTGAAAGTATTGAGGTATAATTCTCACTACACAACTTTCAAATCCAAGAGATAAAGGTAAAGTTGAAACTCTTAAATAGTATAATTGTTTGAGTTTGTAAGCATATCTTCCACTTTGCGCAGTGCTATGTGTTGAGACATCTAAGCCAGCTTGATATTTCATATATGTGAGCAATTTTCTATAAATATGAACTTCTATTGTTTCAATAGTATTTAAATATTCTTTTTTTCTAAATTTAATGTGTACTTTATTTTGGTCAGGGATAAAATGTACATCTGATACATTTTCATTAATGGCTTTATCAATAATATTTTTAAAGAGTAACTTCAAAAAAACACCTCCTACAATAATACACGTAGGAGGTGTTAATATTACTTTCTGAAATTAAATTAACCATGCAAGTATGGATTAAGTTGTTCATCTTCTATCGTTGTATATGGCCCATGCCCTGGGAATAAAGGTAAGTCATCATCTAGCTTGAATAATTTATCTAATATCGAGTCAACTAATGTTTCATAATCACCTTTATATAAATCAGTTCTTCCTATGCCTTGTTTAAATAAAGTATCACCAACTACTGCAAAATCGTCAAATATAAAAGATAAACTACCAGGCGAATGACCAGGCGTATGAAGTACTTTGAATTTAAAGCCTTCAATTTCCATAGAACCTTCATCAATCTTTTGTGGTGATACGTGACTTGTGACAGGTGCTAATCCATATTCCTTAAATTTCTGTGAACCATTTTTTTCGGTATTAGTTAAAAAATCAAACTCACTGTAATGCATATAAACAGGCACATTATATTTATCAATTATTTGATCTAAAGCGCCAATATGGTCGAAATGAGCGTGTGTTAACAATACTGCAATGACAGGTTTATTAATTTGGTTTAATTTTTTAATAATTAATTCATAATCAGCCGCTGGATCAACTATAATGACATGCTTATCATTTTCAATAAAATAAGTATTCGTCTTTACTAAGCCCAATGCTAAACTAGAAATTTGCATTGTTAGCGACCTCCATTATCTAAATGATTTTGAACTGATTTTAGTTTATCATTCATTTTTCGAGATTTATCTCTTCTATCGTCAATTCTAATATTCGTACAAACTCTATCAATACCTTTATCAAAAGGTAATTCATGAATGGCTTGGACGACTTCAAATAAATCTTTTAAATCTCCTTCAATTAAGGTATTCATTGGTGTTAATTGATAGTCAATTTTACCTTGTGCTTTGAATTCTTTTAATTTCGTTTGTATCTCAGCAATATATTTACTAACACTTGGCCCTTCTGTACCCACAGGTATAACTACTACATCTACTATAGCCATTATTTCACACCTTCCTTTTCAATTATATAAGTATAAATTAAGCCAGCTGCACCAGTGATGCCCGCATCATTACCTAATTTAGCTTGAACAATTTCTGTTCCTTGTTGTGCTGGTGTAAAAGTTAGATTATGATACTCTGTTTTTATATTTTCAATTAAAATTAAACCAGCTGTAGACATTCCTCCGCCTAAAACAATATATTTAGGGTTACTTGTTACGCTGATAATACTGCACAAATATGCAATATAATTAGCTACACGCTCGGTAATAAAGATACAGAATTGATCTCCAGCTTTTGCCGCATCAAATACTGCTTTTGCGGTAACTTGATTATCTTTAATTAATTGAAGTATCGAGGATTTAAACGTTAATTTAGGGTAATAAAAATTCACTAAATTAACAACACCTGTCGCGGAAGCAACGGTTTCAATACAACCTGATTTACCACAATTACATTTAAAGCGTTGATCATGATCAACTCTAAAATGACCAATTTCAGCACCAGAACCATTATGACCGTGCACTATTTCTCCGTTAGAAATAATACCGCCGCCTAGACCAGTACCTAATGTGATCGCAACTACATCGTCTGCACCATGTCCTGCACCTTTGTGTTTTTCACCTAATGCTGCAACATTAGCATCATTATCAACATAAACAGGACATTCTACAAATTGTTTGAAAATTTCTCTGACATTAACAGTTTCTTTCCAATATAAATTAACTGCACCATTAACTTCACCTGTTTCAAAATTCACTGGTCCTGGTACACCAATACCAACACCTAACACATCTGAAAAAACAAATTCAGAATTATCGACATGTTCAACGAAAGATTCATAAACATTTTTCAAAAGTGCATAACCTGTAACATCTGACGTATCAGTTTTTATAGACCATTTTTCAATTTGTTCTAATTGTTGGTCGAATATACCTAGCTTACAAGTTGTACCACCAATATCTGCTGCTAAGATAATTTTTTTCATGTATTTTATTCATCCTTCTCTTATTTTTTAAGGAATGCTAATTTAAATCTTGATTTCATCAACGGTCGATTTTAACGTTTTACATGTTAAAATAGTTGTCTTTTTCCTTAAAATATATTTTTTCTGTATAAAACATATATATCTATATTAATATGTTTCATTTCACAAATGCAATGATAACGAATATAAAGATATATTATATAATCAATAACAAAAAATGTTGCTGTTGATTGTTACTGTTTAAACTGCCAATATGGTATGTATTCATATTATAAAAACCACTTACTTTAATATGATTCTTTAAATTAGCGTTCATTTTTCCGTTGATTAATCACTAATTTGGATTTAATATAATCGTCTTTGGTAATTAAATTGTAATCATACAATGAATGTAGCTCTTGTTCCATCATATTATAAGTATCTTCCTTATCCTTAAAGTAAATGATAAAGCCAAATTTTTTTAAAAGCTGTTGCACATCATAGAATGTATTAATCTCATGAATCACTGTCATCGCTCAATTCTTTGTTTAAATTAATATAATCATGATTAGTTGGGTCTATTTTTAAAGCGGCTTTAATATGTTTTTTTGCTTTATCTTTGTTATCAATAGATCTATTTGCTACCGCTAGGTGGTAATTTAATAATGCAGAATCCGGAAAATTTCTTAAACCTCTTTCCCATGTTGCCATTCCCTCTGATTTTGAATCCGTTGTCGCATTAATTAATCCTTTTAGATAGTATGTTTCATCGTCGGCATAACTTTTATTTACCGTGTGTTGTACCATATCTTTAGCACTTTTATAATTACCTTGCTTCATTTCCTTTTCAATGATTGTATTATAAATATTATCTTCTTGAATCGTAAAGATGCGAATTTGAGCTGCAATAAATAAAACAATCATTAAAATTAGAAAAATCCAGAATTTATTTTGGTTAATTTTAAAATAATATCCTATGAGCGTTATTAGTAAACCACCAATAAAACCACCCACATGTGCTACTATATTTACATTTTGCATTAATAATGAAGCACCAATTAAGATGACTAGGACAATCAATAATTGTCCAATTAACTTTTGCTTAAATTGTTTACCTATATACATAAAAGCAAAAATGGCTCCAATTAAACCAAAAATAGCACCGCTTGCACCAACGGAAACAGTATCCGTATTAAAAGATAACGAAGCAAAATTACCAAATAAGCCAGAAACAAAATAAATAATTAAAAATCGCCAATGCCCAACAATAGCTTCCACTATTTTTCCAAAAATAAATAGACTTAACATATTCATTAATATATGTTCAAAATTATAATGTAAAAATATAGATGATATGAGTCTGTACCATTCTCCATGAACGACGTTAAAATGTACAAGACCTCCAATATCTAAAAGTTTCAAATCAGAAAAATGATTTAAAAATAGCACCATCAAAAGCCAGATAATAATATTAATTACAATTAATGAATATGTAACTGGTGCAAATTTAAGCATATGTTTTTCAATAGGATTATTATTTAATGCTCTTTGCTTATAAAATCCTTTTGTATGCTTCGTACTGCGGTTAAACATAAATTTCACTAAAAAATTGGGCATTATTTTATCCATATGTTCAACTTGTCGAATAATTTTCACTTTGAATTTTACTGTTTTTAGCTCGTCTAAATTTTCATTTGTAAATGTTTTATCAGTGTAAATATATAAATTATAATTTTTCGGTTTGAAACCTAAAAATGTAATAATATCTTCTTCATGGTCTTGAATTCTACTTTTATCAAATCTAACTTCTTGTGTAGAATTAGCACCAAATTTAAATATTGCAACAGATTGCTTTCTTTTATTTGCAAGCCAAATTTCAGAATCATCTTGATTACGATGTACAACTTGATAGTTTAAATATTTTACCCAAGTATAAATTGACTTCCAAAAGTGCTTTTCAGTTATCATTTTTTCCTCCATTAATGCGTAGTCGCTATAATTAATTTTTGCACGGGTTGATCATGTGCTTCTATTTCAAAATCATTTATTTGGAAGTCATAAATTAAGCTTATCGTTGGCTGTTGATGCTGTGATAAAAATTTATCAAAATAGCCCCCACCATAACCGATTCTATAACCTTTGTTATTGAATACTACACCAGGTACTATTAACAGGTCTAAATCATTCGTTATTTCAGTATTACTTGTAACATAATTAATACCTTTATCGTCAAGTGCAAGATTCGATAGATCATCTAAACCTTTAAATGACATTGCTTTAGTTTTATAATCAGTTTCTGGTACATATACACTTTTATCATCATTTAGCATTTTTGAAATGATTGGATAAGTATCGACTTCATGTGCCATTGACAGCACAATACCAATACGTTTTGCCGACTTATATTCAGATGAATTCAATAATTGTTGTGTTAAGTATTGGTCAGCAGATAATTTTTGATCTTGTTCGGAAAATTGTTTCATTATTTTTATTATATCTTTTCTTAATGAACGTTTACTCATATATGACACCTTCCCATTTTATATCCTCTTTTATTATAACGATAAAAATATGTTATGTCATCATACTGCTATTTCAATATATTTTTGAAAAAAAATAACCAGATTCAAATTTTAGAATCTGGTTAAAATTTTTATTATTTTGTTTCACGGTGCAAAGTATGTTTGTTATCACGAGCACAGTGTTTTTTCATTTCGATACGTTCAGGATTAGTACGTTTATTTTTTGTTGTAATATAGTTTCTTTCTCCACATTCTGTGCAAGCTAGTGTTACGTTTACGCGCATGCTAATTCCTCCTTACCTTTTCAAAATACGACTTATTTATCATACCATTTAGTTATAAAATTGAAAAGTATTATTTTTCAAGATAGACCATACCCATAGGTTTTAAACATAAAAATAGGTTGTTTATGGTTTACTTTTTATCCTTTTCCTTAAAAGAATAATTAATTATATCGCGACCTAAGTCACCACCATTAAGCCAAGGTTCTGGAACAGGTTGATTAGTATATACAATTGAAAATGCTAATTTTGGATTTTCTATTGGAGCATAACCTACATATGTTGAATTTACTTTTGGCTCACCATCCTGGAATACTTCTGCTGTACCAGTTTTACCAGCTGAAGGGACAACAGTATCATTGAAACTTTGATAGCCTGTACCTTCTTTTTCATTAAATGCCATTTTAAAACCTTCTTGTACTTGCTTAACTTGGTCTGATGTATTGTTAACTTTATTTAATACATCGCCTTTTACTTTCTGTTTAACTGGACCTAATGAATCTTTATTTGTTGCTTTTCTAATTTCTAAACCAATATGTGGTTGAATTCTATAACCATCATTTGCGATTGTAGAAGCATATTGTGATAACTGCAATGGTGAATAAGTATCATATTGTCCAATTGCTAAATCTAAATAATTTCCTGGATTATCTGTTAATGGTTCTATTTGACCGCCAGTTTCATTTGGTAAATCGATACCTGTTTTAACACCTAAACCAACTTGATTTAGCCCTTTTCGTAATTTTTGACCTGCTTCTGAAATATCAGTAGGCAATGTCATATTTGGTGTGTATGGTGAACCAGCAATTTTTAATGCTGTTTTAAACATGTATACGTTTGATGAATGCATTAAAGCTTCTTTATCATCAATCGTTACTTTACCATCTTGGTTGAAGTATGAACGTTTAGAGAGTCCACCTGCAAATTTTAATGGTTCATCAACCATTTTCTCACCAACATTAATGGCACCATTTTGGTAACCTGCTAATAATGTTCCGCCTTTAACAGACGACCCAACTGCGTATTGTGACGTGAACGTTCCGATATCATAATCGGTTAAATCACCATTTTTATCAATTTGTTTACCTGCCATTGCTAAAACATCACCATTATTAGGATTTTGGACAACTACTAAAGCATTGTCCATATCTTTAGCACCTTCACTACGTAATTTACTTATTTGTTTTTCCAAATACGCTTCTGTTTTCTTTTGTAAATCAATATCAATACTTAACACAAGATCGTCTCCACGTGATCCTTCATGAATTACTTGTGAATCAATGACTTCTCCTGATTTATCTGTTGTGTATTTCATTTCTTTCTTTTTGCCCTTGAGAATATTATCGTATTGATATTCTAAATAAGATTTTCCTACACGATCATTTCTTGAATATCCTTTTGATAAATATTGTTCTGTTAATTCTTTTGGAATACCTTCTTGTGTTGTAGAGACGTCACCAAAAATACCGCGTAATGTATCATCATATGGATACTTTCGATCCCAATCCATCGTAGTATTCACACCTGGTAAATCAGAAAGTTTTTGTGACACTGCAGCATATTCTTCATCTGTAACATCTTCGTTTTTAATCATTTGAGGATCTAATGCAGAACCAGACATCATTTCTCTAAATATTGCTAAAACTTGTAAATCTTTATCAGAAAATGAATCAAATTGCTTCTTTCCAATTTTTTTATGTAATGTTTCATCATATTGTTCTTGAGTAATACTTCCATCATCTAATAATGATTGCTCTTTTTTCATTAATTCATCAGCTTTATTAGGATGTTTTAAAATCCAAAAGTCTTGTTTATCTCGATCTGTAATTTTATCAGTATCCATTTTTATAAGTTTTGACAAATCATTAGCTATTTTTAAAACCTCTGATTGCGATGTTTTTCTTCCACGAGAAAAGGTAATGGCTTTTTTAGATGCATTATCTACTAGGACTTTACCATTTCTATCGAGAATTCTCCCTCTTGGAACAGCTTCATTAACAGTTAAATTTTCACTGTTTTTAATTAATTGCTTATAATGAGAGCCCTGCGCAATTTGCAAATAACCTAATCGTAAAACAATAATCGCAAAAATAAATACAATTAGTCCAAACACAAAGCTTATTCTTTTGTTCATCGTATTTCTTATTTTCTCATCGTTTGATTTTTCCTTTAATCTTTTTAGCAAAACAACATACCTCTATTCAAAAGTGATCACTTTAAATGATATATGAAATTGACACAGATTTCTATTATTTTAAATAAAAAAATGACGACCTGTGTAAGGCCGTCAAAAATAGAAGCTTAATTATTTAGCAGCGTTATATAATTCATCAACTTTTTCCCAATTTACAACGTTCCAGAAAGCACTAATATATTCTGGACGTTTATTTTGGTATTTAAGATAATAAGCATGTTCCCAAACGTCTAAGCCTAGGATTGGAGTTTTACCTTCTGTAAGTGGGTTATCTTGGTTTGGAGTTGTAACAATTTCTAAATTACCATTATTAACAACTAGCCAAGCCCATCCTGAACCAAAACGAGCTGCAGCTTTATCTGCAAATTCTTCTTTAAATGCATCTAAAGAACCCCATTGTTCTTTAATTTTATCAACTACAGTTCCTTTTTCTTCAGAGTTTGGAGTTAATAATTCCCAGAATAATGAATGGTTTAAGTGTCCGCCACCATTATTTCTAACAGCTGTTTGAATATCTTCTGGTACACTGTCTAAATTTGCAATAATTTCTTCAATTGATTTAGACTCTAAATCAGTACCTTCAATTGCTGCATTTAATTTAGTAACATAAGTGTTATGATGTTTGTCGTGATGGATTTCCATTGTTTGTTGATCAATATTTGGTTCTAATGCGTCAGAACCATAAGGTAAGTTTGGTAATTCAAAAGCCATAAATAATCATCCTCCTAATTAATCTGTAAATAAAGCATAACAACTAAAAATGATTACAACAATGAATATGCTTACAAACTTATTCAAAAGTCATAAAATTATATTTGTTATCTTTAGTTCCTTTATTATTATATCTCAAATTCGTGGATTTTAAACATAATAGACAAAGTATTTTAAAAATTCAATATAATTCAGACTAATGACCTATGTTTAGAAGGAAACTTTTTTGTAATAAGCATCGATTGGTGCTATTTTACATTTAGAGCGACGCTGGAAATTTTAAGCATGTTGACAAGCTTCACATACTCCATAAACTTCTAATTTGTGGGTGTGGATTGCAACTTTGGGTAAAAATGCTTTTATCTGTTCAATTGGACAAAAATCAATTATTTTTGTATCACCACAGGATTCACAAATAAAATGATGGTGATGGTGATCTGTACATGCAATTCTAAATTTCATTTCACCATCGAGTTCTGTGCCCTCAATGATACCTAAATCTTTAAATAAATGTAAGTTTCGATATATCGTGTCAAATGAAATACCTGGATAATCTTTATCTAATTTTTGCTGTATATGTTTTGCGTTAATATACTTATCTTCTTCTATAAAAACATTTACCATATCTCTTCTTTTATTTGTATATTTGTGTCCTTCTGCTTTTAGAATATTAATTGCTTCGTCTATTTTCATTATTAATAGCCCCTTTCACAGTTTTTAATTTGAACTTTTGATATGACATCATTATTGCTAATAAAAGAACAAGTAATACGACGATCACGCCACCAGGTGAAATATTCATATAAAATGCTAATACTAGCCCTGCTATAACTGAAAATTCTCCAATTAATACACTCAACATAATAAGTTGTTTGAAACCTTTCGTCATGCGCATTGCAATAGCTATCGGCAATGTAATTAATGCACTTACTAATAATATACCTACTACTCTCATAGATGCTGATATGACCATCGCGACTATAATGATAAATAAAAACTGTATCCATTTCGGAATACCTATAACTTTACTATATTCTTCATCGAATGATAGTATGAATAACTCTTTGTAAAATAATAATATAAATGCTAATACGATGATAACGATTGCGATAATGGTTGATAAATCGCTGATAGTTACAGCACTAATAGAACCAAATAATAAACCAACAATTTCTTGATTAAAACCATCTGCTAATGAAATAAAAATAGCACTTAATGCTATGCCTGCACTCATTATAATTGGAATAGCGATTTCTTGGTAATTACTATACGACGTCCTAAGCTTTTCGATTAATAATGCACCAATGACTGCGAATAATATGCCGAACCACATCGGATTAATAAATGTAAGTGCAGGTGCAATCGTCACGAAAAACATACCAAAAGAAATACCACCAAGTGTAACGTGACTTAATGCATCTGCAATTAAAGATAGCCTTCGAACAACTATAAATGCACCGATTAATGGGGCAATAAAGCCAATCAAAATACCACTTATCAGAGAGTATCTCATAAAATCAAAATTTAATAATGCCTCAATCATGATGAACAACACTCCCTATTATGTTGATGGTCTACAAACTGAATAGGATGACCGTATATTTTAGATATTTCCACTTCATCTAACGACTTAAAATCCTCTGTTGTGCCATGAAAATGTAAATGCTTGTTTAAACATGCTACTTCCGTAGCGGTATCTGCTACAACACCTATATCATGGGTAACTAAAATGATTGTTACTCCTTCATTTTTTAAAGTCTCTAATGTTTCATAAAATTCACTAACGTGTTTTGCATCTATACCGTTCGTCGGTTCATCTAGTATAAGTACTGAGGGATTACTAATCAAAGCTCGCGCTATTAAAACACGTTGTTGTTGCCCACCCGATAATTCTGCAATATTTTTGTTAATTAAATGACCTATATTCAAACGATTTAATACGGCCACCACTTTATGTTCATCAATTTTATTAAACCATTGAAATAACTTTTTACGTTTTGTAAGCCCACTCATAACAACTTCTTTTACACTTGCAGGAAAGCCCGCTTTAAATGCTTGAGCTTTTTGTGAAACATAACTAATTTTATATAAAGATTGCTTTCCATTATATGCTTTGCCATCTACAAATATTTTTCCTTTTTGCAAAGGTAATAGTCCTAAAATGATTTTTAGCAAAGTTGATTTGCCAGCACCATTTGGTCCAACTATAGCCAAAAATTGACCTTTATTAATTTTAATATTTATGTTTTCTAATACTTTTTTGTTTTCAAAATAATAATCAATATTTTTTAATTCGAACACTGGAGTAGTCATCTTTTCACCTCGTTCTATACTATACAACTTGTTAACAATTATGTAAATAGTAATGTTTACGAATTAACAAAAAGGATGAAATAGAGCCCAATTATAAATTGAGTTAACTATTCCATCCTTCAAAACATTATTTTATTCAGTGCTTTTTTTGGTTCTAATTCAGTCTTTGTAAGTGTTATTGCATTAAAATTTTATCCTTTAACTCAGAATCAAATTGCTGTTGTTTAAGCATTTCAATTTCAAATTTATACGGTGGTTTTTTATTCTTTTTATCTTCTCCTACATATGGTGTTTCAAGTATTTTGGGAATATCTTTGAACGTATCATGATGAACGATATAATTTAAAGCATCAAAACCGATATAACCAAAGCCTATATTTTCGTGTCTATCTTTATGTGCACCAATATCATTTTTACTATCATTTACATGAACAACCTTTATTCTATCGATACCTATAATCTTATCAAATTCATTTAATACACCATCGAAATCTTCTTTTACATTATAGCCTGCATCATGCGTATGACAAGTATCGAAACACACGGATAAACGTTCATTATGCTTAACGCCATCTATAATTCGAGCGATTTCTTCAAAATCCCTTCCAATTTCTGAACCTTTACCAGCCATTGTTTCAAGTGCGATGCGTACATTATTATCATTTGTAAGTACTTCATTTAGTCCCTCTATGATCTTATTAATACCAGCATCTGCACCTTCTCCTACATGTGAACCTGGATGCAATACTATATCTTTAGCTCCTATTGCTTGAGTTCTTTCGATTTCACTTTGCAGAAATTCAACACCTAAATTAAACACATGAGGTTTGACAGTATTCGCAATATTTATAATATAAGGTGCATGCACGACAATATTTGAAAGCCCATAAGTTTGCATCAATTCTTGACCTTGATCAATATTTAATTCTTCTATAGGCTTTCTTCTTGTGTTTTGTGGTGCACCTGTATAAATCATGAAAGTAGATTCACCGAATTTATGTGCTTCTACAGCTGAACCTGCTAACATTTTCTTGCCATTCATAGATACATGAGATCCTAATAACATAGTAGTCACCAATCCTTTATTTATTTTTTCTGGCTTGACGATTTTGTTTCTTACTGAATTTTTTACGCTCTTGACGTTTTAAATGTTCTAGATCACGTTGGAATTTTTTCTTATAGCCAGGTTTTACTTTTTTCTTGTTTCTCTTCACTTTGTTTTTTAATTCGTTTGTTAAATGATCATCTTTATTCTTACGTGATTGTCGAGTATTGTGTGCCTTTATTGGTGTCAATTCATCGTTTTTTATATCAACATTCTCAAATTGATAACCTCGTTGTTCTATTAACGCGATGTTTTCTTCTTCCTCAGGGCTGTATAGGGTAATTGCAACACCTTTATATTGACCTCTACCAGTACGTCCAACACGATGCGTGAAGAAATCAATATCATTTGGTACATCAAAGTTAATGACATGACTGACGCCTTCAATATCTATCCCACGTGAAGCTAAATCACTTGCAATAACAAATTGAAATTCTAAATTACGAATACGTTTCATTTGTTGTTTACGTTCTCTAGGCGTTAAACCACCATGAATCATACCTAATTTTAACCCTGCAGCATTTAATTGGTCTGCAAGTTCGTTTGCATTATCACGACTATTACAAAATATAATACATAGGTATGGATTTAAAATATCAATAAGTTTTATCGTTTTTTCTATCTTTGCTTCTCCTTTTGTTGGAATTAAAAAGAATTCAATATTTTTGTTATTCTTTTGAACATTTTCAATTTCAACGTATTCAGGATTTTCTAAATATTTATTTAAAAATGGATGTAATGATTTAGGGATCGTAGCACTAAACACGGCTATACGAGATTGTTCATCTAAGCGTGTAGCAATATGGTCTACCTCTTCTATTAATCCTAAATCAATCATTAAATCAGCCTCATCCACAACTAAATAATAAGCTAAGTGCACATGTAAATCCCCATGTTTAGCTAGGTCATTTATCCGTGTTGGTGTACCTATAATAAGTTGTGGTTGGTTCTTCGCGCGTTGTCTATCTTTTTCAATATCAGTGCCACCAATGAAAAGTTTAACAGATAAGCCACCTTTATAATCAGCTAAATGGCTAGCAACATCAAATAACTGTTGTGCTAATTCTCTTGTTGGTGCAACAATAATTGCTTGTGGTTCTTTAACATCGACATTTATTAAATGTATCAATGGTAATAAAAAGGCGTGGGATTTACCAGTACCTGTTTGTGATTGTCCAATTAAGTTTACTTGTTTTAATATTTTTGGAATTACTCTATTTTGTACTTCTGTAGGTTGATTAAAGTTCAAATTTCGTACCGCGTCAATTAAACTAGGGTCTAAATTAAACTTATCAAATGGGTGATTTGCCATGATTTGGCCTCCTTAAATCTTCATCTTTTCTATTATAAAGCATTCACAAACGATTTTGAACTAATTATTTTTTCTTTAACCATTGATGATAAATATAGTTTGAAAGTAAGAGAGGCTGGGACATAAAGTGATGCCTCAGCCTAAAGTAAGTGGTAGTCGTTGACTGAAATAAAATTTTAAATCGTTATCTTTTCCAAATTGCAATTATTTTTAGTTGGAAGGAACAATGAAATTTTATTTCTTCTAGTTATATCAATAACAATTATAAATAATTAAATGGATCCGTGTTGAGTTTAGATGCCTTAATTTCAAAAGTAATATCATCTGATTTAATCCAATTATTTAATAAGTCACACAAACCATCTTTCATTACATATTCACTATAATGATTAATATCTAATAAGTTAATACCCGCAATTTTTGCATCTAAGGCATCATGATGTTTGATATCGCCAGTTATAAAAATGTCTGCGCCTTGTTGATCCGCTTGATACTCAAATCCTATTCCCGAACCACCTATAATCGCAACCTTTTTAATCGTTTGCTCTAAATTTCCAATAAATCTAACACTTGGCATTTCCAATTGTGTTTTGACATGCTTCACAAAAGTAGGTGCATCCATCTCAGATTCTAAATCTCCAATCATACCTAAACCATAATTTGCTTCTTTTTCCATTTCTATAAAATCAAAAACTGGTGTTTCATATGGATGGTTAATTTTAATTAGTTTTTCTGCTAAATTTCTTTGGTTCTCATCAATCATAAATTCTAATTTGAATTCATTAACTTCTTCGATTTCATCTAATGTACCAATATGTGGTTGAGCGTTACCAGTGGGTTTGAATTGCCCATTTCCTGAGCTTTCAAAGAAACAATATTTATAATTCCCCTCTTCAGCTAAACCTGCATCACTCAAAGCATCTTTAAATGATTTAAGATTTACTTCTGGAATAAACACTTGCACTTTATAGTATTTTAAAGTTTCTGGGTTCAAGATATGTTGATTATTCAATTGAAGTTTTTCTGCTAACATCGCATTAACACCTTTTGGATAAACATCTAGATTTGTATGCAATGCAATTAAATTCATATCATTTTTAATTAATTTTCGTAAAATAGCGCCATAACCATCTTGATGAATGATATTTTTAACACCTTTAAATATGAGTGGATGATGACAAATAATAGTGTTAAAATTTTGACTTATTGCTTCATCAATGACCTCATTGGTACAATCTAAAGCGGTTAAAACACCTGAAACTTCAGCAGATTCATCTCCGATTAACAAGCCAACATTATCCCATGATTCTGCAGTATTAAATGGTACATGTTGATTTATTATTTGAAGTAACGTTTTCACTTTCATTTACAACACCTCATTAATTAAATTGATTTCGTTGTTAATTTCATTTAATCGCTCACTATGTTTTTTAGAGTCCAAATGATTTTTGATTTTTTGCAATGCTTGCCGTTCTCTTTCCCACTTTTTGAAAAATAATTCATGTTTGTTTTTTAATAAAATCGGTCCAAACTTTAATTCCAATTCAGTAAGTGTTTGTGGCTGTTGTTCGCAAAAATCTGCTACGATTATTTCATAGATATGACCTTTTTCTTCTAAAATCACTTCTTCAATAATATTATAATGCATGGATTCTAACAAATTTCTAATTGCGCTAGATTGTATATTACTTTGTAAAATAAGCCTCGGATGTGCGGTTAATTTTTCTTGACCTTTTTCAAGGATTTTAGCTATTAGTGGCCCGCCCATACCACAAATTGTAATGGAATTAATTTGATCATCTGACTGTATTACCGATAATCCATCACCAAGTCTCACATCAACACGATTTACTAAACCATGTTCTACAACATTATTTTTCGAAGCTTCGAATGGACCTTTGATTACTTCTCCAGCAATTGCATTTTTGACTAAATTATTTTCAATCGCATAAATCGGAAGATATGCATGATCTGAACCAATATCTGCTAAGCAATCTCCTATTATAAATGTACTCACTTTTTTTAATCTTTGATTTAATATAACCATAAAAGCGCTCCTCTATGTAAATGTAAAAAGCTCTTTTGTACAACAAGGTACAAAAGAGCTGAAAAATTAGTCCATAAAGTCTTTAAGACGTTTACTTCTACTCGGATGTCTTAATTTTCTCAATGCTTTAGCTTCAATTTGACGAATACGTTCTCTCGTAACACCGAAGACTTTACCAACTTCTTCTAGCGTACGTGTTCTTCCGTCGTCAAGTCCAAAACGCAAGCGTAGTACATTTTCTTCTCTATCAGTCAATGTATCTAAGACATCTTCCAGTTGTTCTTTTAATAATTCATAAGCCGCATGATCAGATGGACTTTGAGCTTCTTGGTCTTCAATAAAATCACCTAAGTGACTATCGTCTTCTTCACCAATTGGTGTTTCTAATGAAACTGGCTCCTGAGCTATCTTTAATATTTCTCTTACTTTTTCAGGTGGTAAATCCATTTCTTCACCAATTTCTTCTGGAGCTGGATCACGACCTAAATCTTGTAATAATTGTCTTTGTACACGGATTAATTTATTGATTGTTTCAACCATATGCACTGGAATACGTATTGTACGAGCTTGGTCTGCAATTGCACGTGTAATTGCTTGACGTATCCACCAAGTTGCATATGTTGAAAATTTAAACCCTTTATTAAAATCGAACTTTTCAACTGCTTTAATTAAGCCCATATTACCTTCTTGAATTAAATCTAAGAAAAGCATGCCACGGCCAACATATCTTTTGGCTATACTGACTACTAAACGCAAGTTTGCTTCAGCTAATCTCGATTTAGCGACTTCGTCACCTTTTTCAATTCTTTTAGCTAATTCAATTTCTTCTTGCGCATTTAATAAATCGACACGTCCGATTTCTTTAAGATACATACGTACAGGGTCATTAATTTTAACACCTGGAGGAGCACTTAAATCATTAGGATTTAATTTAGCATCTTTGTCAGAACTATCTTTTTCATTTACCAAACTGATATCGTTATCTGTTAATTGATCAAATAGTTCATCCATTTGATCAGAATCCATTTCGAAGTTTTGCAATTTCTCTGCAATCTCTTCGTGGCTAAGATGCCCTTCTTTTTTACCTTTTTCAATTAAGTGTTTTTTTACATCTTCTAAAGTTAGAGATGGGTCAATTGTTTGCTTTTTAAGTGTAACTTTATTTCCAGACATGAAAAGGCCTCCCGAATATAATATCAACTTGAAACCGTGATATCATTTGATAGATAATCTTAATATTATCTACCCATAATTCATACGATTTATGCAAGTTGTTAAACCCAATAATATACAGATATATTCATTTTTTATTTAATTCATTCTATTTTTATTGAAGTCTACAATTTTTTCTAGGTAATATTTCTGCAACTCTAAATCACCTAATCTAGAAGCCTCCCGTAACTTATGATTAAGCGATTCAATCGTTTCTTCATTTCTATTTGTTAAAAGTGTGTTTAAATAATCATCGATTTCATGTTCATAGGGTTCTTCATTTATCATATAGTTATCCAATGATATAAATGCTTCTTTAATTTCATTTGAATCGATATATTGTAAAACATCACTAATATTAAACGTATCATTCTCAGAATAAAACTCATGTAAAACATTAAATATACGCTTAAAATACTGATTTGTAAAGTCTTCTGTTTGAAGTAATTTATGATAATTCAAGAAAATATCCTTATCATTCATAAAATGTTTTAATAAAGCACGCTCTGCCTTTTCTTGTTTATTTAAATTAGTGAATTGTGGCACACTAGGAAATTGATATGACTGTGGTTGATAATAATCATCACGTTGTCCTACTTCAATATTTAAACTGTCCATGCTTACTTTAAACAATTCTGACACGTCTTGCAATATTTTTTTACGTAAAATTGAGGACTTCATTAATGAAATATCATTCGTTATTTCTTTTAAATACCTTTCATATGCTAAATCATTATTTTCAATTTCTTCTTGATGCATATGCACTTTATAAAGAATGAATGCTTTTTTTTCATGTTCAACAAAATAATTAAACGCATCTGCACCGTGTTTTCCAATATACTCATCTGGATCCATGTTCTTCGGAAGTTGTACTACAAATACATTAAATCCTTGTTGTAACAATATTTGACCAGATTTTAATGTGGCCTCACTACCAGCAAAATCCCCGTCAAACATCAGCGTCACATTTGAAGTGAGTTTTTTCATAAATGCGATATGTTCTTGTGAAATTTGTGTTCCCATACTTGCTACAACTTGATGTAATCCTGCATAATCGGCTTTTATCACATCCATAAAACCTTCGAGTAGAATAATTTCATCATTTTTACGAATCGCTTTTCTGGCTTGATCTACGTTGTATAATAATCTTCTTTTTTGAAATATCGGTGTTTCAGGACTGTTAAGATATTTTGGCTCTTGATTTGTATATGTTCTTCCTGAATAACCAACAGTTCGTCCTTGTGCATTTGTTAATGGGAACATAATTCTATCTCTGAAACGATCATAGTAGCTAAAATTTTCTTCGTTTCTAGACAATAAACCCGCTTCATATGCAAGTTGAATATCATAACCTTTCTTCTGTAAAAAGTCATGACAGAAATTTGCATTTTTTGGCGAATAGCCTATTTTCCGACTATCTATCAGTTCATCAGTAAAACCACGCTCTTTTAAATAATTTAACGCCGCTTCACCTTCAACAGTTTTTTTTAAGGCGTAATGATAATAATCTTGCATTAATTCATGCATTTCAATCATTTGCAAATCTTCAGAGGCAATTTGATGATTAGGATGTTGCTCTGACGCTGTTTGAGGCGTTTCAACTTCAATATTTACACGTTCACCTAATAATTTCACTGCTTCAGTAAAAGAAACGTCTTTAATTTCTTGAGTAAATTGAAAGACGTTCCCTCCTTTTTTACAACCAAAGCAATGGCAAATTTGTTTGTCTTCAGAAACAGTAAACGATGGTGTTTTTTCATCATGAAAAGGACACAACCCAATGTAATTGCGTCCTCTTTTTTCTAATTTAACATATTCACTTACTAAATCGAGAATATCCGTTTTCTCTTTAATTTCATTAATTGTTGCTTGTTCAATTCGCAAAATTATCACCTATTAGACAGTAGTTATAATATTATAATAGAATTTCTTATTTTAAGAAACTATTTTGCTCAATGATACTAATAATATCATTTGCAGTTTCTTCAATTGCTTTATCAGTAACGTCTATCACAGGGCAGCCAATCTTTTCAACTAATTCATTGAAGTAATTTAATTCTTCTACAATACGTTGCTCTGTAGCATATCTTGCACTATCTCCTAAACCTAATTGTTTTAATCTTTCTTTTCTGATGCGGTTTAATTTGTCTTCACTTATCTTTAATGCAATGCATTTTGAAGTGTCAACATTAAATAAATTATCTGGTGGTGTTACTTCTGGCACAATTGGGATATTCATCACTTTATAACTTTTATGTGCAAGATATTGTGACAGAGGTGTTTTTGAAGTTCTAGATATGCCTAATAGAACGATGTCAGCTTTATCTAAACCTTTTGGATCTTTACCATCATCATATTTTACTGCAAATTCTATAGCGTCAATCTTTTTAAAATATGCTTCATCTAATTGATGCACAAGTCCTGGTTCAAAATAAGGTTGTTCATCAATTTTATCTAATAATATATTCATCAATGGCCCCATTATGTCTACAGATTTAATTTGAAATTCTTTTATTTTCGCTTCCATATACTTTCTTATTTCTGGTTTCACTAATGTATAAACAACTATCGCTTCAGTGTCTTTTGCAACTGAGATTACTTCATCTACATTTTCTAAAGCTTCAATATACGGATACCTACTAATTTCACTTTCACATTGATTTGGGTTAAATTGTGAAATGCAAGCTCTTGCTACAAGTTCAGCAGTTTCACCTACTGAGTCAGAAGCAACAATAATTTTAATGTTTTCCATTTAATACATACCACCTATTCATTTAGTAAAGAGACAAATATTTTTGTAATTGTTGTTTTAGATATACGGCCCTTAACTTCATATTTTCCATTTTCTTTTTTAATCACAATTGGTAAAGAATCTATTTCTTTTTCAATCATAAGATTTGCAGCAAATACTACACGCTCGTCTTCAAGTACAAAGCTTAAATTAGGCATACGTGTCATTATAATATTAACAGGCATCGTATGTATATCCTTACCTATCATTGACGCACGTAATAAATCCTTTCGAGAACAAACGCCTATAAAATCTCCTTCATTATTTATAACAAACAACGTACTGACATCCTCTAGAAATATTGTACATATCGCATCATAAACAGACATTTCATTTTTTACTACTACAGGGTGTGATGCGTAATCTTTAACAATATATTGTTTTAATTGATCAGCAATTAATTTATTTTTTGGCTTTCCAGAATAGTAGTAGCCTACACGTGGACGAGCTTCTAAAATACCAGACATTGTAAGTATTGCTAAATCTGGTCTCAAGGTCGCTCTAGTAAGACTAAGATGTTCGGCTATATGTTCACCAGTAATAGGTCCATTATTTTTGACAATATCAACAATTTGTTGTTGTCTTTTACTCAGTTCTATAAGACTTCACCCCTTTACTCATTACATTTAATTATACATTGAATTATAAATTGCTACAAATACATATATTTACTTGCTAATAATCAACCAATACATTAAAATTGTATTTAAAGCGAGTTAAGGGTGGTGAAAGCTTAACAAAACAATTGGCTACAATTTCAAATGAAGTTTCAAAAGCGAGTGTACACACTAAATTGGGTGGAACCGCGGGTTATTAAAAAATTATTAAAAACACATAAATTATATGTGATTAAAATTAATTAACTCGTCCCAAGACAATGATTAAGTTTTTTTGGCTTTTTCTTTGTCTTGGGGCGTTTTTTATGTTAAAAGGAGTGTTTTTTTTGGCAAAAGATATGGAAACAATCGTTCAGTTAGCAAAACATAGAGGTTTTGTATTCCCTGGTAGTGACATTTATGGTGGTTTATCAAATACATGGGACTATGGTCCGTTAGGTGTAGAATTGAAAAACAACATTAAAAAGGCCTGGTGGCAAAAATTTATCACGCAATCACCATATAACGTTGGTATCGATGCAGCAATTTTAATGAACCCAAAAACTTGGGAAGCGTCTGGGCATCTAGGTAACTTCAATGACCCAATGATAGACAATAAAGACAGTAAAATTCGTTATCGTGCAGATAAAATAATAGAAGATTATATGGCAAATGAAAAAGGCGATGAAAATTTCGTTGCCGATGGTCTTAGCTTCGATGAAATGAAACGTATTATTGATGAAGAAGGTATTGTTTGTCCAGTAAGTGGCACTGCTAATTGGACAGATATTCGTCAATTTAATTTGATGTTCAAAACATTCCAAGGTGTTACAGAAGATTCAACAAATGAAATTTTCTTACGTCCTGAAACTGCACAAGGTATTTTCGTCAATTACAAAAATGTTCAGCGTACAATGCGTAAAAAATTACCATTCGGAATTGGTCAAATCGGTAAATCATTCCGTAATGAAATTACACCTGGTAACTTCATCTTTAGAACACGTGAATTTGAGCAGATGGAATTAGAATTCTTCTGTAAGCCTGGTGAAGAAATTGAGTGGCAAAATTATTGGAAAACTTTTGCAAGCCAATGGTTAAAAGATTTAAATTTAAGTGAATCTGCAACGCGTTTACGTGACCATGATGCAGATGAGTTATCACACTACTCAAATGCAACAACTGATATAGAATATCGTTTCCCATTTGGTTGGGGAGAATTATGGGGTATTGCAAGTAGAACAGATTATGATTTAAAACAACATAGTGAACATTCTGGTGAAGATTTCCAATATCACGACCAAGAAACTGGCGAAAAATACCTACCATATTGTATCGAACCTTCACTTGGTGCAGATCGAGTTACTTTAGCATTCCTTTGTGATGCATATGCAGAAGAAGGTGTTGAAGGTAGTAAAGATTCAAGAACTGTATTACACTTCCATCCTGCATTAGCACCTTATAAAGCTGCTGTTTTACCATTGAGTAAAAAATTATCGGGTGATGCAATTAAAATATTTGAACAGTTAAGTGCAAACTTTGCAATTGATTTTGATGAATCACAATCAATAGGTAAACGTTACCGTCGTCAAGACGAAATCGGCACACCATACTGTATAACATTTGATTTCGATTCACTAGAAGACCAACAAGTAACGGTACGTGACAGAGATACGATGGAACAAGTACGTATGCCAATTGCTGAATTAGAAAGTTTCTTAACTGAAAAAGTTAAATTTTAATTTCAATAAATCTATCGGCCTTAAAAGTGGTCGAACTAAATGAAAAACGTCAATTTCTATAAATTGTATAGAAATTGACGTTTTTATTATTGTTTATAAAATTTAATGATTCATTGAACTTGACCCTATTTAAAGCATTAATTTGAATTATCTAATCTTTGTAATTGATTAATAAGTTTTTGGCTTTTGAAATACATGCCAGCATATTCACTATACAACATTATCATCAATTGTGACATCTCATCAACGATATCTTGATGAATACTTAAAGCGCTCATTTTACTTATCGGTAAGTTTTGTAACACATCTAATAAATAAAGTGTTTTATTAGACAGTAGTAAGGCATTTGGATCTTGTTGACTTGCATGGTTTGAAATTGCACCATCAAATTTAAAACTATAGCCAATGAGCTTAGATTGGTCGTCATCACCAGTGACAACGCAATGATTAAATATTGCGCTGAAGCCAAACTTTGACATTGATTTAATCAGTACGATGACTGACATCAATTGAGCGGATACACCACTTTTAATTTTAGCTAATACAAAGTGTAATAATTCATAACTAAACTGTGACAGTTCATCATTATCAATGGATCGATCTATTGTTTCAGTACATAAACTAGCGTAACTACTCTCATAAATATCTAATCGCAAATGGTAATTTTGATCGATGACATCTACTGAACTTAAAGTTCCCATGCCTTTCCATTTGGAATAAATAAACAAGCCATACACAAATAGTTGCGTATTAGCTTGCAAGCCACTCTTACTCTTTTTGGCGCGGCGAACCATAAGCGGAATTTTTGCACCGTATTCATTTAAAATTGTGATGATTTTATCGGATTCGCCATAATCAACTGTTTTAATAATAATTCCTTTTTGTTTGATTAACATTTTAGCTCACCGACTCTCAAATTAATCTTGATCTTCTAAATATCCCATTTGACGAATAAAGTTAACTTTGTTTCGCCAATCTTTTTGAACTTTTACCCATAGTTCTAAATACACTTTAGAACCTAATAATCCTTCAATATCTTGGCGTGCCCTTTTCCCAACTTCTTTGAGCTTTTTGCCACCTTTACCAATAACTATCCCTTTTTGTGAATCGCGTTCCACAAAAATAGTAGCCTCAATTCTTACTCGATCTTCATCTTCTTTAATCATGCGATCAACATTGACTCCAATCGCATGTGGAATTTCCTCATTTGTAAGATGTAATATTTTCTCGCGGATAAGTTCACTCACTACAAACTGTTCTGGGTGATCAGAAATTTGGTCATCCGGATAGTATTTGGGACCTTCTGGTAAATAAGATTTAATAACATTGATAAAATGCTCAACATTTAATCCTTCTAATGCAGATATAGGAACAATTTCAGTGAAATCCATATATTTTTTATATTTTTCTATTCTCGGCATAAGTTCATCTGGATGTACTAAATCAATCTTATTTAACACTAAAAATACTGGTGTTTTAACTGATTTCAACATTTCCATAATGTATTCATCACCGCGACCAATATCTTCATTAACATTGACCATAAACATAATGGCATCAATTTCCGATAAAGTGTTAGTCGCCACACGCATCATATAATCGCCTAATTTATGTTTGGGTTTGTGTATACCTGGCGTATCTAAAAATATAATTTGTGCATCTTCTTGAGTCATAACACCTTGAATTTTATTTCTTGTCGTTTGTGCTTTGTCGGACATAATAGCAATTTTATGTCCAATGACGCGATTAACAAAGGTAGATTTACCAACATTAGGTCTACCAATAATTGTTACAAATCCTGATTTATGTGCTGTCATTAGTTTAAATCCTTTCCAGAAAATCCTAGAGGTAATAAATCACTAACTGTAGATTGAATCATGTCACCCTTATGATTGGTCATATATACAGGCATTTCATCATCACAAAGTTCTTTTAACACCTGTCTACAAGAACCACAAGGCGAAGAAGGTGATTCTGCATCAACAGTTACAGTAATCGATTCGAAATCGCCAGGACGGTATCCATCAGCAATAGCTGCAACAAGACTTGATCTTTCTGCACAAATACCTAATGGATAAGCGGCATTTTCTACATTTGCACCGTGATATGCTTTACCATCTTTTGTAATTAAATATGCACCTACCTTAAATTTACTGTATGGTGCATAAGCATTACTTTGCGCTTTTCTTACTTCCTTAAAATAATCAGGTTGGTATGCCATAATTTAACACTCCTATTCAATTTTTAATTTTGTATTGTTATTTCAAACTAGCTGCTGCTTAGTATATAGATAGATTAAAAATCGTATTGTTTATTTTATAAAATATGGTAAAAAAACGATAAGTCCAATTGCCAATGCAAATAATGAAGCAAGCATAACACTAGCAGCTGCTGTATCTTTAGCTTTCTTTGCATAATCATGATATTCATCTGTAACCAAATCCACTACATATTCAAGTGCTGTATTTATGGCTTCAAATGTTAACACAAATCCTATAGCAATGAGGATTAAAACCCATTCAACTGTATTTATTTTTAAATAAATACTAAGTGAAATTGCAATAACTGCAAAAATAATATGGATTAAAAACTTTTTATCTTTAGTAAAGAGGACCAGTAAACCTTGAAAAGCATATTTAAAACGTTTCATAACTACCTCTAATCTCTTGGCAACCCATAGGCATTTAAAATTTCATCTTGGCGACCAAACATTTCTTTTTCATCCGCTTCATTCATGTGATCATAGCCTAATAAATGTAAAAAACCATGAAGGGCGAGGAAGCCAAGTTCTCTTTCAAATGAATGCCCATATGCATCTGCCTGTGATTGAGCAACTTCAGTACATATAATAATATCTCCAAGTACTCTAGGCATGTCTAAACCACTAATTTCAGGCTCATCTTCTTCTAAAGCAAAGGATATTACATCTGTTACCTTATCTTTATCTCGATACATTTTATTAATTTGTTGAATTTCTGCTTTGTCTACAAATGTCACAGATAATTCAGCATCGTTTTCTATTCCTTCTTGTTCTTTTGCAAAAGTAAGAAGATCGTCTATTTGCTTTAACCAATTGTTATCAACTAATTCAGTATGATCATTAAAATCTATTGTAAACATTTACTCTTCTCCCTCATAACGATCAATTATTTTACTTACAAGTGGATGACGAACAACATCGTTTTGGTCTAAATGATGGATACTTAGACCTTTAACATTGTGTAACTTTGCTATTGCTTCTTTAAGGCCACTTTTAACACCTTTAGGTAAGTCAATTTGTGTCTTATCACCAGTTACAACCATTTTCGAACCAAAACCTAACCTTGTTAAGAACATTTTCATCTGCGCATGCGTCGTATTTTGTGCTTCATCCAAAATAACAAATGCATCATCAAGCGTTCTCCCTCTCATATATGCTAATGGTGCTATTTCTATAACGCCACGCTCGATAAATCTAGCAGTTTGTTCTCTTCCTAAGACAGTATTTAAACCATCATATAATGGGCGCAAATAAGGATCTACTTTCTCCTTCAAATCACCGGGTAAAAATCCTAATGACTCTCCAGCTTCTACTGCAGGTCTTGTCAACACGATACGTTTGACATTACCTTTTCGCAGTTGCTTAGCGGCATAAACGACGGCTAAAAATGTTTTCCCTGTACCTGCTGGTCCAACGCCAAATACCAAGTCATTATGATACATAGCATTGACATAAAGTCTTTGTCCCATAGTTTTAGCCCGTATTGTTTTACCAAACGCGTCTTTGGTAATTTCGTCATCATATAAATCTAATAAGTAATGAATCGTACCATTTTTTGCCATTTTAACAGCGGCTTCTACATCCTTAAGCGATATAGTTACGCCTTGCTGTATTACTTTTAATAAATTAATCAGTACTGATTCTGCTTGTTCTACATGCTCAACTTTTTCACCTTTTACGGCTATTTCTTGACCTCGAGCATGTATTATGACATCAAATCCTTCTTCAATTGATTTAAGATTTTCATCATTATTACCAATGAGTGCTTGTGCTTCATTGATGTCATCTATTTGAATAATTCCAGGCATATAGTTGCTCCTTTACAAATATATTCGTTTCTATTATTTTATCCTATTAGATTTTAAGTTACAAAAATAATCATGATGCATAATATGAAATAAGCATTATTATAAAATTAACGATTTGAATAAATCATACTGCAACTTCAATGTTATTATATCATGAAATATTCTCATATTATTTCAAAGTGAATTAAAAATTAACATAAATTGTTATTTTTATGTAAACCAGAGCATAAAGAAAGTATAGTATAAAAATTAACGATCATTATATATTTTGAAATTAAAAATAACTCAACTTACAAAGTCAAAATTCTAACTTTATAAGTTGAGTTTAAATAAATTTATAATTTTTTTGGTCTTTCTAAAACTTCAGACCAAATAATACCATTAACAACTTCATCATCAGCAAATCTATATTGAGCATTTGTGCCAGAGCTTTGAACAGAATGCGCATTCATTAACTGTTTTAAACGATAACGCTTAGTTCTCTCTGATAAATATTTATCAGAAATGATATCTCGTGCTTTTTTCTCAGTTCTTTGTATTTTTTTCTCAGTTTCACGATCGATTTCATTACGTACGTCTTCCATTTTGCCCATTAACTCAGCTTCAAGTTCTTTTTGAAGTGTATCATCTTGTTGCTTTTGCTCACGTTTCGCTTTTTCAGCTTCGGTTTCATTATGTTTAGGAAACGTTGATGTTTCTTGTTGAGGGGTCTCAGTTTCCATCTTTTCAGCTCGTGTTTCAGCAGGTTTATTCTGCTTTGGTGTATTTTCTTCCTGAGAAAAAGGACCATCATTAAATTGTTTTTCTAACTCAGAAAATGTTTTTCCAACTTCTTCAAGGAAACCACGTTTTTGTGGTGGTGTTTCAGACTGATTTGGCTGTTTATTAGCTGGCGGTTGTTGTTTTTTTCGCTTTTTATGACTATCATCGTTAATAGCACCAATTATCGTAAAAATGACAGATACTACAAAGATAATAATACCTATATTCATTTAATCACCCCTATTTATTATTCCGGTGATTCATCATCTTCTTTTTTTGTACGTTGGTTAATAGAATTTCTCATACCAGTGTCTGCTTCAACATTTTTCAGATTATAATAATCTTTCACTCCAAGATTTCCTGAACGTAATGCTTCAGCCATAGCTAGTGGAACTTCGGCTTCCGCTTCAACAACTTTAGAACGCATTTCTTGCACTTTTGCTTTCATTTCTTGTTCTTGCGCTACTGCCATTGCACGACGTTCTTCGGCTTTTGCTTGTGCGATATTTTTATCAGCAAGCGCTTGTTCAGTTTGTAAATCTGCACCGATGTTTTTGCTAATGTCTACGTCTGCAATATCGATTGATAAAATTTCAAAAGCTGTACCTGAATCTAAACCTTTACTTAAAACTGTTTTAGAAATATTATCAGGATTTTCAAGCACTTGTGTGTGATGTTCACTAGAACCAATTGTAGAAACAATACCTTCACCAACACGTGCAATAATCGTTTCTTCTCCAGCACCACCGACTAATCTTGCAATATTCGCGCGTACTGTGATTCTTGCTTTTGCTTTAACTTCAATACCATTCATTGCAACACCGGCGATAAATGGTGTCTCAATTACTTTTGGATTTACAGACATTTGAACTGCTTCTAACACGTCACGTCCTGCTAAGTCTATAGCTGCACCACGTTCAAAAGGTAAATTAATATCTGCTCTTTGTGCAGCAATATTTGCATCAACAACGCGGTCAACATTACCACCTGCTAAATAATGTGATTCAAGTTGGTTCGTTGTCAAGTTTAATCCTGCTTTATGAGCTTTAATTAAAGGTGATATTACTTTACGTGGAGAAACTCTACGTAATCTCATACCTACTAAGGTACCAATGCCTACTTTTACACCCGCTGCGATTGCTGAAATCCACAATCCAACAGGTACAAATGAAAATAATAACAATAATGCAATTACGACTATAACTGCTATAATTAAAATTCCAATCATACTCATTCTCCTTTATGTTTCTATTTCTCTCACAACAACTCGAGTACCTTCAACTTCTAGAATAGTAACTTTTTTATTCCGTAATATAAAAGAACCATCTGAAACTGCATCGATACGTTCATTGTTATAAATAATAATTCCTGCTGGTCTCAAATCTGTAGATGTAGTTGCAACTTCTCCAACTAAATGAGAGCGATCTTCATGTGATGTATAACCTGCTTCTGCATTTGTAGAATCCTTCAATACAACTTTATCTAAAAACGGTATTTTACGTTTGAAAAATTTCACAAGTATCACCCACTCTATGATTGATAATATTAAGGCTACGACAACATTAGCAATCATGTACACTAGATTATCACCTAAAGTAACAATACTAAAAACGATTAACGCCATACCTATAATGCCAATAATTGCACCCACTACAAATAATTCAATGATAACGAATATCACACCAATAGCAAATAAAACAACAGAATAAAAGTTGACATCCCCTTTTACAAAAAATCCTAAAAAGAAAATGAATAATGCTAATGTTGATATAATTCCGACAATATTTATTCTATTTGAATATAACTGGTACAAAAAACCTAAGAAGATAATACAAGTTAATATCAAAGCACCTATTGGACTAACAATAAAGTCAGAAACATTGTCTATCCAGTTTCCGTTTTCAACAAGTTTGGTTGAAAAAATAGTATGTATACTGCTCATCGAAGGAATCACTTTATCACCTCACTCTCAATTTAATTATACATGAAATAAATATATGATTATACCGTTTACACAATAAAAATCATAATATTATTCATTTGTTATTAAATGATATTCCCAGAAAAATAATCAATCTCAATCAGCTGCATGAGAAGTGCAACGGTTATACTTGATTAACATGAACATGGTGATTTTTAAACTAAGTATTATATTTTCTAATACTTATGACAATCATAAATGGGAATATTCAGTGTAGTTCATTTATCTAGGTTAATAAATAAAAATAGCCTTAGCTGTATAAACAACTAAGGCTATTATGGTTTATAATTAATGTTGGTGTTGAGGGAGTCAACGAAACAATTAATTATTTGAATTTACGTTTACGTGCAGCTTCTGATTTCTTTTTACGTTTAACGCTAGGTTTTTCGTAAAATTCACGTTTACGTACTTCTTGAATTGTACCGCTTTTAGAAACTGTACGTTTGAAACGACGTAACGCATCTTCAAGTGATTCGTTCTTTTTGACTACTGTTTTAGACATGTGTATTTCCCTCCCTCCAAATATCAACGAAACTTTATAATCATTACACGGTAATTACCATGTATTAATTAGTATAATATATCTGATTAATGTGGTCAATTAGTAAAATTTTAATTTCATGATTCATTTTACACCATGTGAAGATGTTTGCATTGAATCATTGCCAATTAAATTTTATACAGTAACAGAATGTTCAGTTGTATTGGTAGCATGATGTACTACTCTTAGTAATTCGCCTTGATTAATTGGATAATCAGGTTGAGTGATTTTTACCTTTACGAGTTCGCCGATTAGAGATTCATCACCAGCGAATTGAACTTTCATATAATTATCCGCAAAACCTATTAATGTTCCCGGCTCACTGCCAACTTCTTCTGGAATAACTTCAAGTACTTCTTGATCAAACTTTGATGCATACGTCTTAGCAAGCTGATCACTTAAATGAATTAAGCGATGTACACGTTCATTTTTAATATTTTCATCAATTTGGTCGTCCATTCTAGCGGCTGGCGTGCCAATTCTTGAAGAATAAGGAAATACATGTAATTCTGAAAATTTGTGTTCAACAATAAAATCATATGTTTCTTGGAATTCTTCTTCAGTTTCACCAGGGAAACCAACAATGACATCACTTGTAACTGCTAATCCAGGAAGTGCTTCATGTAAACGAGTCAATCGCTCTGAAAAATGAGCCATAGTATATTTTCTTCTCATTCTCTTCAATACTGAATCAGACCCAGATTGTAATGGAACATGAAGATGACGTACAACTTTGTTTGATTGCTCAATTACACTAATAACTTCATCTGTTAATTGACTTGCTTCAATCGATGAAATTCTAATACGTTCTAAACCATCTACAGTTTCTAAGTCGCGTAATAATTGTGCTAAATTATAATTTTTTAAATCCTGACCATATCCCCCTGTATGAATACCAGTTAAAACAATTTCTTTATATCCTGAATTTACAAGTGTTGTTGCTTGTTCTATCACTTTTTCAGGGTCTCTAGATCGCATTAAGCCACGAGCCCAAGGAATAATACAGAAAGTACAAAAATTATTGCATCCTTCTTGTATCTTCAACGAAGCTCTTGTTCTATCTGTAAAGTATGGAACTTCTAATTCTTCATATGTACGATTTTTCATGATGTTTCCCACACCATTAATTGGTTGTCTTTCTTTTTTAAACTCATTGATATAACCGATTAACTTCGTCCGATCTTGAGTGCCAACCACAATATCTACGCCAGGTATTTCCATAATTTCAGCAGGAGATGTCTGTGCATAACAACCAGTTACACATACCACTGCTTCTGGATTTTGTCTTATAGCACGTCTAATGACTTGTCTGCTTTTTTTATCACCTGTATTTGTTACTGTACACGTATTAATAACAAATACATCAGCATTTGTTTCAAAATCAACACGGTCATAATCTGCTTCTTTAAATAACTGCCAAATTGCCTCTGTTTCATAATGATTCACTTTACATCCTAATGTATGAAATGCAACTGTTGACATAAATATCACCCCAATAAATCTTTTTGAAAGCTTACAGCACTTAAAGTATATAGCGGTGCAGTTTCAGCTCTTAATATCCTAGGACCCAGACCAACTTGATATGCTGAACTACCAAATAACTTAATTTCTGATTCAGACAAGCCACCTTCAGGTCCAAAAATGATTAACACACGATCACCAGGTTCAAATTTTTGAACAACTGCCTTAAAAGTACTTTTTTCCCCACACTTAGCAGATTCTTCATAAGCAATCAATACATAATCATATTCATTTATAATATCATAAATTTCCTTTAAATTCGACTTATACTCTATTTCCGGAATAATTAACCTATAACTTTGTTCAGCAGCTTCTTTTATAATTTTTTGCCAACGTTCCAACTTTTTGATAACTTTGTTTTCATTTAGTTTTACAACAGATCTTTGCATACCAACAGCGATAAATTGACTTGCACCTAACTCTGTGGATTTTTGTATCATCCATTCATACTTATCCGCTTTAATTAATCCACTACAGATTGTTATATGTTGTGGTAATTCAGAATCGATTTCTATTTTTTCTATTAAAGTAATTTCAATTTGCGCCATAGTCATATTTTCGATTTTACATTTATAAACATTTTGATCTGAAAAAGTAATAATAATTTGGTCACCATTTTGATATCGCATTACTTTTGTAATATGATGTATATCATTTTGATCTGTAATAAAAAAACGCTGATTTACATCAGCGTTTTGGTCAATAAAATATCTCTGCATTGCTTAATCGCTCACTTTCTGTCCAACGATACATACCCAACCGTTTTCATGATTAATAGAAATGATTTTAAACCCTACACGCTTCATCTGTAATAAAATTGTTTCGTGTTTCTCTGTTATAATACCAGAAGTTATAAAATAACCATCTTTATTTAACGTATTATAAGCATCTTCAATCATTTCTTCAATAATATGAGCTAAAATATTTGCAATAACGACATCAAACTTTTCAGTTTCTTCTTTAAGTAAATTGCCTGGCGCAGCTTCAATAGCTTTAACACAATTATTTTTTTCAAAGTTTTCTTTCGCAACTTTAATGGCCATTTCATCTACATCAATCGCTTTTATGCGTTCTACGCCTAATAAATATGATGCAATGCTAAGTATGCCTGAACCTGTACCAACATCAATCACTGAATCATCTGGTTTCACGAAAGTTTCAATAGCTTTCAAGCACATACTCGTCGTTGGATGATCACCTGTACCAAAAGCCATACCTGGATCCAACTCAATACACATTTCATTTTCGTCTTCTTTTTGATATGTTTCCCAACTTGGAACAATTGTAAATTTAGCAGACGCTCTAAACGGATGAAAATAATTTTTCCATTCATTTTCCCAATCATGTTCTTGAATCGTTTGTTGTTGATATTCAAATATTTTTGCATCCAATGATTCAATACTTTTAATTTTTTGAATCAGATCATTTTCAAAATCCTGAGTATATTTTATTTCATTAAAATATGCTTTAACTCTTACACCATTAACTGGGTAATCATCAGGATTAAGTTCATAAATTTCGCCAAATTTGTCAGCAAAATCATTTCGAAGATCTAATGAATCTTCGATAACAACTCCGTTTGATCCACGTTCTTCTAAAATATTAGAAATTATGGGTATAGCATCATGATTCGCAGTGATTGATATTTCAGTCCAGTTCATATTTTATTCTCCTTTAAAGAATCTTTTTGCTTTATCCTTAAAATTTGACGGTTGCTCAGTTAATGATTCACCATCAATTTCAGCAAATTCTCTTAACAATTCTTTTTGACGCTCATTTATCTTAGTAGGTGTGACAACTTTCACGTTGATAAATAAATCACCATAGCCATAGCCATGAACATTTTTTACACCTTTTTCTTTAAGACGGAATTGTTTTCCTGATTGTGTTCCGCCAGGAATTGTTAACATAACATGACCTTTTAAAGTTGGGACTTTAATTTCATCACCAAGTGTTGCTTGAGCAATACTGATATCTTGTGAAAAGTAAATATCGTCGCCGTCCCTTTCGAATGTTTCAGAAGGTTTAACTCTAAATACAACGTATAAATCACCTTGTGGTCCACCATTTTCTCCTGGCGCACCTTCACCTGCTAATCTAATTTGTTGTTCATTATCTACACCTTCAGGTACTGTCACATTAATTTTAACTGTTTTGTTTTCAGTTCCTTTACCATGACATGTCGGACAAGGTTCTTCAAATTCTTGACCAGAACCACTACATACTGGACAAACTTTTTCAGTTCTAACTCTACCTAATATCGTATTCTGTTCTACAGCAACATGTCCTGAACCATTACAGTAATGACACGTTTTTTTCTTAGTCCCTGGTTTTGCACCTTCACCATCACAAGTATGACAAGTTACATCTTTGCGTATTGAAATCTCTTTGCTTGTACCGAATACAGCTTCTTCAAAAGTAACAGTCATTGTATATTGTAGGTCATCACCTTTTCTAGGTGCATTTGGATCTCTTTGACGTCCACCACCGAAGAATGAACTGAATATATCTTCGAAACCGCCGCCGAAACCGCTAAAGTCTTGACCACCAAATCCTTGGCCGCCAAATCCACCTTGTGGACCATCATGACCAAATTGATCATAGTTTGCGCGCTTGTTTTCATCACTTAACGTTTCATATGCTTCTGAAATTTCCTTGAACTTTTCGTCTGCACCTTCTTCTTTGTTGATGTCAGGATGATATTTTTTTGATAATTTACGGTAAGCCTTTTTTATTTCATCTTTAGAAGCGTCTTTACTGACACCTAAGATATCATAATAATCTCTTTTGGCCACTTTTATCTCTCCTTTTACGTTTGATTAATTTACTTATTAAAAAGGAAAAAGTCAAAGCCAATGTTCAATTGACTTTGACTTAATTTGGCTAAGCAATTGTGTCATATTCTGCTTTCAATAGCAATTAATAACTAAACTTATTTTTTGTCGTCTTTGTTATCATCATCATTTACTTCTGTAAAATCAGCATCTTCAACATTGCTATCATCTGAACCACTTGCTTGTTCACTTTGTGCTTGTTGTTGTGCTTGAGCAGCTTGCTCGTAAACTTTAGCAGATAAGTCTTGAACTACTTTTTCTAGTTCTTCTTTTTTAGCTTTAATGTCATCAATATCTTCGCCTTCAAGCGCAGATTTTAAAGCTTCTTTTTTCTCTTCTGCATTATTTTTATCATCTTCACTGATGTTTTCACCTAAATCAGTAATTGTTTTTTCAACTTGGAATACTAAGCTATCTGCTTCGTTTCTTAAATCACTTTCTTCACGACGTTGTTTATCTGCTTCAGCATTTTCTTCAGCATCTTTCACCATACGATCGATTTCATCATCAGAAAGTGAAGAACTTGATTGAATAGTGATATTTTGTTCTTTATTTGTACCTAAATCTTTTGCAGTAACATTAACGATACCATTTTTATCGATATCAAAAGTTACTTCGATTTGTGGCACACCACGTGGAGCTGGTGGAATATCTGTTAATTGGAATCTGCCAAGTGTTTTGTTGTCAGATGCCATTGGACGTTCACCTTGTAATACATGAATATCAACTGCTGGTTGATTATCTGCTGCCGTTGAATAAACTTGTGATTTAGATGTAGGGATAGTAGTATTTCTTTCAATCAATGTATTCATACGTCCACCCATTATTTCAATACCTAATGAAAGAGGTGTTACGTCTAATAATACTACATCTTTAACATCACCAGTGATAACGCCACCTTGGATAGCAGCACCCATTGCTACTACTTCGTCTGGGTTAACACCTTTGTGAGGATCTTTACCTACTTCTTTTTTCACAGCGTCTTGAACTGCAGGAATTCTTGTTGAACCACCAACTAAAATTACTTCATCGATATCAGAACTACTGATACCAGCATCTTTCATAGCTTGGCGAGTTGGTTCCATCGTTCTTCTGATTAATGAATCAGCTAATTCTTCAAATTTTGAACGTGTTAAACTTAATTCTAAGTGTAGTGGACCATTTTCACCTGCAGAAATAAATGGTAATGAGATTTGTGTTTGAGAAACACCTGATAAGTCTTTTTTAGCTTTTTCAGCAGCGTCTTTTAGACGTTGTAATGCCATTTTATCTTGTGATAAGTCTACACCATTTTCTTTTTTAAATTCTGCAACTAAGTAATCGATAATAACTTGGTCAAAGTCATCCCCACCTAGTTTATTATCACCTGCAGTTGAAAGTACTTCGAATACACCGTCACCTAATTCAAGGATAGATACGTCGAATGTACCGCCACCTAAGTCAAATACTAAGACTTTTTGGTCTTGTTCAGTTTTATCTAAACCATAAGCTAATGCTGCTGCTGTTGGTTCGTTAATAATACGTTCAACTTCTAAGCCAGCAATTTTACCAGCATCTTTTGTAGCTTGACGTTCACTGTCATTAAAGTATGCAGGAACAGTGATAACTGCTTTTTCTACTTTTTCACCTAAATAATCTTCTGCAGTACTCTTAAGGTTTTGTAATACCATCGCAGATATTTCTTGTGGTGTGTATGATTTACCTTCTACATCTACTTTGTGCTCAGTACCCATATGACGTTTGATAGATTGAATTGTATTAGGGTTTGTAATTGCTTGACGTTTAGCAACTTCACCTACTTGAGTTTCACCATTTTTAAATGCTACAACAGATGGTGTTGTTCTAGCACCTTCAGGGTTTTGAACAACTTTTGGTTCGTCACCTTCTAAAATTGCTACACATGAATTTGTTGTACCTAAGTCAATACCTATTACTTTACTCATAAATAAATTCCTCCTGTTTGTTTTAAAAATTCGGTATTTTCATCAATAAACTTATTGATTTACTTTAACCATTGAAGGTCTTAAAACACGTTCCTTCAATTTATAACCAGTTTGTAGTTCTTGAGTAACTTGACCTGATTCATAATCAGGATTATCGTCTTGTACTACAGCTTGATGTACATTTGGATCAAACTGTTGACCTTCAGCTTCAATTTTTTCTAAACCGTTATTTTTCAATGCGTTTAACAAGCTTTCATAAACCATTTCTACACCTTTTTGTAATGATTTAAATTGCTCGTCTTCACCTTCAATTTGTAAAGCTCGTTCTATATTATCTATAGTCGGTAAAATGTCATTTAAAACATCTTGAGCTTTATATGCTTTCATCGTTTGATTTTCTTTTTGGATTCTACGCTTATAATTTTCAAATTCAGCATATAATCTCAAATATTTTTCTTCTTCTTCTTGAACATTATTTTTTAATTGTTGAATTTCTTCATCTTTAGGATCGATATCTGCTTCAGTATCTTCAGAATTTTCCTCTTGCAGATTATCTTGCGATTCCTTAGCTATTTCATCAGCATCTTCAACTGAAGTTGTTTGACTTTTTGGTGTTTCTTGATTGAAATCTTCAGTTTTTTCGTTTTCATCGAATACTGATTCATTTTTTTCTGTCATTTTCTGCCCTCCAATACAATTCTTAATTACCAAATCGTATTTAGTAATTGTATTACATTCTGATAATTCATTGCCGTTGGTCCGATAACCGCAATTTGACCTTTAAGTCTATCGTCAATGTGATACTCTGTAGTGACAATAGAAATATCGCTCAAGCTTGATTCGATTTCCTGTCCAATCTTAACATTAATTGATGAATTTGACATTTCATCAAGTAGCTGAGTAATTTTGTTTGATTCAATATACTGCAATATGGGTTGAATAGAAGAAACGTTTGATTCGTTAAGTGCATCAATTAGTTTAACCTTTCCACCCATGTAAATGCCATTACTTTGATTATCAAAATGAACATCTATTGTATCTAACATATCCTTTATAAAATCTTTTTCAAAATCTGACTTTGCAAAGGCATTTAGTTCATTTTCCAAGCGTTGTTGATTTAACGCATTATATTTTGCAGTCACAAAATTAGCTATATTTGTCAATTCATCACTCGATAAACGTGCTTTGGATACTAAATGCAAGTGTTCAACATGGCCAGATGTAAAAACAACAACCATGATTACTAAATATGCATTTGCTCGAATCAAGTGAATGTTATTAATAATATCTTTTTTGTGATTTGGACGCATTACCAACGTTGTATACTGAGAAGCGATTGAAAGTTCATTTGCAAATTCACTCAAAGCTGAGGAAATATCATAATGATTTTCAACCAATAAATCTCCTAAACGTTGTATTTTTTTGTGTTGTTGATGAGATGTTTGTTGCAATAATTGATTCACATAATATCTGATGCCTGACTCTGATGGAGAACGTCCTGATGAAGTATGTGTTTTTTCTATTAAGTGAAGGTCCTCTAGTTGTTTCATTTCATTTCTAATAGTGGCAGGACTAACATTTAAATTATGTCGTTCAATCAGTGTTTTGGAACCAATTGGTTGACCTAAATCAACATAATCTTCAACAATTGCATTTAAAATGCTCAATTGTCTATCACTAATCATGTTTTCACCTCATTAGCACTCTTTTGTTTCAAGTGCTAATTATAATTTATCAAATTGGTCAAAGTAAGTCAATGTTAAAGCCTCAGTTTTTTAAAAAAATTAAACATTCAGTAAAAACGCTTCAAATACTAGGTTTCCAATTACTTTACCTCTCTCTGTTAAAGAAATATAGTCACCAGTATCATAAATTAATTCTCTCTGTTTTAAATCTTTGATCGTTTCGTCATAAACGTCATCAATCGTTTGATTAAACTTTTGATTAAACCGTTTTCTACTTACACCTTGGTTCATTCTTAAACCTAGAAACATCTCTTCTTCCATTTGTTCACTTTCTGTTGGATATACTGAGTCAAGAATAGGCCTTTCATTATTTTGTATCTTTTTTATATAATGATTCACGGGATTTACATTATTGTAACGTTCACCATTTACATAACCACTTGCCCCTGCACCAAATCCATAATAGCCCTCGTTTTTCCAGTAAACCTTATTGTGCTCTGATTCATGTCCTTTTTTACCAAAATTTGAAATTTCATATTGATGTAACTCAGACTCATGCATTCTCTTTAATAAATATTCGTACATTTCTTCTCCGACATCTTCATTTGGGATTTTCAACTGTCCTTTACGATACATATTATAGAACTGAGTTTTAGGCTCTAAAATCAAGCCATAACTTGATATATGATCAATATCCATCGATAACGCTTTCTCTAAACTATCTTTGAAATCTTCTAAGCTTTGTTGTGGTAAATGATACATTAAATCTAAACTTATAGAAGGTATCCCAACCTGTCTTGCATTCGATACGGCTCTGTATATATCCTCAGTCTTATGAGAACGTCCTAATATCTCTAACAATTCAGCTTTGAAGGTTTGAACACCCATTGACAATCTATTTACACCGTAATCCCTTAACAATTGTACTTTTTCTAAAGTTAATTCATCCGGATTCGCTTCAAAACTAAATTCTCCTTTAATTTCAAAGATTTCGGTAATTGCAGTCAATAATTTCTCAAGTTGCTCATATGATAAAGCAGTAGGTGTGCCACCACCGACAAAAACTGTTTCTAAAGATCTAACTTCACTTTGTTTCATTTCGTTTATTAAGCATTCTAAATACTGATCCACAGGTTGATTTTGTATAAAATATTTATTGAAATCGCAATAAGTACAAATTTTGACACAGAAAGGAATATGGATATAAGCACTTTTCACTTCCATTTTGAGATGACCTTCTTTCGTTAAATAAAATAGATTAACATAACAAAAAACTGGGGCATAAATCGAATGGATTTAACGCCCCAATATTTAATAATAAATAATATTAATCTTCGTCCATCTTAAGCACTGCAAGGAAAGCATCCTGTGGTATTTCAACATTACCAACTGCTTTCATTTTTGCCTTACCAGCTTTTTGCTTTTCTAATAGTTTTCTCTTACGACTAATGTCCCCACCATAACACTTAGACAAGACATTTTTCCCCATTGATTTTATATTTGTACGGGCGACTATTTTTTGTCCAACTGCTGCTTGTACAGGTACTTCGAATTGTTGTCTAGGTATAAGCGTTTTTAGCTTTTCAACTAATGCTTTTCCTCTTTCATATGCGAACTCTTTATGAACTATAAAACTAAGTGCATCTACTTTCTCTCCATTTAATAATATATCCATTTTGACTAGGTCACTTTCTTTATTATCAATGAATTCATAATCAAAAGAAGCATAGCCCTTTGTATTTGATTTAAGCTGATCAAAGAAATCAAATACAACTTCAGATAGTGGTAATTCATAAATAATATTGACACGAATATCATCTAAATACTCCATATTAATAAATTGGCCACGTTTACGTTGACATAATTCCATAACTGCACCGACATAATCATTTGGTACCATCATTGTCGCTCTTACAAAAGGTTCATATATCGTATCAATTTGATCTCTTTCAGGCATATATGCTGGATTATCAACAGAGATTTCATCACCATTTTTAAGAATACATTCATAAATCACAGATGGTGCTGTAGCAATTAGTTCTATTCCAAATTCACGTTCAATACGTTCTTGGATAATTTCCATATGCAACATACCTAAGAAACCTGTTCTATATCCAAAACCTAATGCTTGAGATGACTCAGGTTCAAATTCTAATGAAGCATCATTTAATTGCAACTTTTCTAATGCCTCTCGTAAATCATTGTAGTCTTTATTATCTATAGGGAATAAACCACAGAAAACCATCGGGTTCATTTTTTTATAACCTTTTAACGGCTCTGCTGCTGGACGATGAAGATGTGTAATCGTATCTCCGACACGTGAATCATCTACATTTTTAATACTGGCAATGACATAACCTACATCCCCTACCGTTAGCTCGCTAACTGGTAATTGTTTAGGTGTATTGATACCCACTTCGGTAACTTCAAAAGATTTTCCTGTAGCCATCATTTTAATTTCATCACCCGTTTTCAAAGTTCCTTCAACAATTCGAATTGAAGAAATAACGCCTCTGTATGGATCATATTCTGAATCAAAAATCAATGCTTTTAACGGCGCTTCTGGATCTCCTTGTGGTGGTGGCACCACTTCTACAATTTTTTCTAATATATCTTCAATACCAATATTTGATTTTGCACTGGCTAATACGACATCATCTTTATCTAGTCCTATTACATCTTCTACTTCTTGTTTTACACGTTCAGGTTCTGCTGCTGGTAAATCAATTTTATTTACAACTGGTAATAACTCTAAATCGTTATCTAATGCCAAATAAACATTGGCTAGTGTTTGAGCCTCTATGCCCTGAGCAGCATCTACAACTAATATAGCCCCTTCACAGGCAGCTAATGATCTAGAAACTTCATATGTAAAATCTACGTGTCCAGGTGTATCAATCAAGTGAAACGTATAAGTCTCACCATCTTTTGCATCATATTTTAAACGCACAGCATTTAATTTTATTGTTATACCGCGTTCTCTCTCTAAATCCATAGAATCTAATAACTGTGATTGCATTTCACGTGATTCAACAGATTTAGTATTTTCCAAAATTCTATCTGCTAATGTAGATTTCCCATGGTCAATATGTGCAATAATTGAAAAATTTCTTATATTTTCACGCTTGCTTAAACGATTTTCTTTATCCATGTATTATCAGTCTCACTTTCATAATTCTAGCCCGTAAATATGTATGACATTCTTTGATATAATAACGTTTTTATTTACTAATTGCAAACTTGATAAAATTAATAGTAAATTTTAAAGTTATATATATATTTTACCGTCTATGTAACTATTTTTATGTATATCTTTTGTCATTGTAATTATTATTGTACCATTTATCGCGCCTTTACGCGTCTTAATATAAATAAATGATTGCAGAAACCTGGTTGTTTTGATAAAATATTTCTTGTTGTAATCAAATTAAATTTTGATAGCGAAGATCACACTTTTAGGAGGTGACAGACATGCCAAACATTAAATCTGCAATTAAACGTGTTAATACTACTCACGTAACTGAAGAACGTAATATTTCACAAAAAAATGCAATGCGTACAGCTGTGAAAAGAGCTCATACAGCAATTGACACTAATGCTGACGATAAAGCTGAGTTAGTAAGCTTTGCATTGAAAAAAGTAGATAAAGCTGCTCAACGCAACTTAATACATTCTAACAAAGCTGCTAGAATTAAATCATCTTTAATGACAGCTGCTAAATAATAAAAAGTTCAAGCCTACGCTTGAACTTTTTATTTTTTTATATATCGTACTTCATACTTCATAAGTTTAGCCCAGAAATGATTTGCAATAAATGAAATCTCTTCTGGGCTTTTTGCTCTCTATTTATATAGTTTTATAAGATTAAACATTATAGATGCACACTTATGTTTTAATTCATCGACAACATTATATTCAGTATGACGGTTAGTTAAAACTAAAAAACGCCTAATTTATAAGGATAAAATAAACAGTTCAAGTATAAGGTGTTTATCCATATAAGATGACTTTAATTTATAATCTGTTTCTGCGCAATTATCAATGATATTTAATAAACTTTCTAATTCGTAATGCCTTGCCTGATTTAAAGCCAACTTTACTCTATAAGGATGAACATTGATTGTTTTGGCAATTTGTTGACCACTATAACCCTTTTGTCCTAATATTTTACTTTGATAGAAAAGTCGATAATTACTCGTGATTAGAGCTAATAATTTTATAGGTTCCTCTTTCATCGCTATTAAGTCTTTAACCAATTGTATAGCTTTTGTTTTTTTATTTTTTTGGATATATTCAGTGAGCAAAAAAACATTTTGTTCCAAACTCCTATTAACAATTTGATGAACATCATTTTTGTTAATTGTCGTTCTATCACCTAAAAATAAAATGAGTTTTTCTATTTCTTGTTTAACAATATTAAAATTAACTCCAGTTAATTCAATAACTAAGTCTAGTGCATCTTGTTTAATATCTTTATAATTTTCATGCAGTTGACTTTTTATCCAACGCTTTATTTCTTCTTCTGACATTTGTTCTATTTTTTTAATTTGTGCATGCTTTTTCAAAGATTTAACAACTTTTTTTCTTTCATCTAGTTTAGAATGATTTACTTCAAATAATATTAAAGTGTCACCATCGTATTTTTCTATAAATTCTATCAGTTGATCAATATTATGATTTAATTCTTTAGGTGGCTTCTCACCAGTAAACACATATGCATTTTGTACTAGAACAGCCTTTTTATTAGAGAAAAATGGCATTGTCAGCGTTTCTTCAATAATTGGAGCTAAATCATTTTCATATAAGTTATATTTAACGAAATTGAATTCATCTTTTGGGGCATCTAAATATTGTTCAATGACTTCAGAAGCTTTTTTTTCAATTAGTTCAGGTACTTCACCATATATCGTTATTATATTGCTGCTCATTCTTAGCACCCTTTCATTTCTATTACACATTTTATAATTATAACACGCGTCATAGCTTCTCACTAATTAAAAATTTTAATTGAATTGTGAGTGTATTTCTATTTGGTTTTTAAATAAAATGTTCACTTCTCCGTTGATATTTGTTTGAAATATTTTAATGTCAAAAGATTTTAGTCTATTGATAATTTGAGGATTGGGAAGTCTATATTTATTTTTTTCACCTACTGAAATGAGCGCTATTTTAGGCCTGATTTTTTTCAATAAAATATTACTTGTACTTGTACGGCTGCCATGATGTCCAACTTTTAATATATCAATATCGTATAAATGATATTTACGTATTAGATTCCCTTCATTGTTATTTGTTGCATCTCCCATTAATAAAATTTTATAACTTTTGTACTGTATGAATATAATGATTGATTGTTCATTTAAATTATCAGAATTGGAAATTGTAGCATCTAACAGATTAACTTTCGCTTTATTCATAAAAAATTGTGGTTTATTTTTGAAATCTATTAACTTGATATCCTTTTTTAAACAATTATTTTTTAAATGATTTAGTTCTTTAATTTTAAAACTATTTGCATTGATAATGATATTTTTAATTTTTAAGCTTTTTGTTAAATAATCTAGTTCACCGATATGATCAAGGTGTGGATGTGTAACCACAACGTAATCTATCTTTTTTATATTATGTCGTTTTAATGTTGGTAAGATATGATATTTTGAAATACTGTGATTCGCAAAGTGCTGTGTCGAATTAAAATTACCGCCCGTATCGATTAATAATGATTCGTGTAATTTAGTTTCAAATAACAGGGCGTCACCTTGTCCTACATCCAACATTGTAAGTTGGTAAGCACGTACTTGATGTAGAATTGTAGAGACAATATATAAGGCAATTAAACTAATTATCATAAATTTATAGCATTTATGAACGAATAAAACTAAACATAGAAACGAAATGAGACATATTATAGTTATTTGAAGATTATTTAAGTTGGGAATGTACCATTGATAAAGGTTGAGTTTATCAAAAAATCCGACCACTTTATCATGCAAAACAATTAATTGATTATATAAGTTGATAATAAATAATGGTTTGATTGGCAAATGTATGATAAAAATAAGAAAAATAACGAAGGGAAATAATATGAAAGAATAGAATGGAACAAAAAAGATGTTTGAAATTAGACCAATCCATTGAATTTGATGAAAATGGATACAACTTAAGATAAATGAGCTTAATTGTGCAATCCACGTGATGAAGCACAAAGATTGAAAAATACTTAAATTCTTTAGCAATGGACTAGCAAAAAGGATTGAAAAAGTAATTAAAAAGGAAAGTTGGAATCCGACATGATAAATTAACGAGGGATTTAAAAATGTTAAAAATATAAATAAAAAACCTAAAATGTTCATTGAATTTTTTATAATGTATTTTGGAAATATGATTATTAACAAACTCATAAATATTGCTCTAACAGCACTAGGAGACATATTTGTATACATGCAATAAATAGGTAATAATATTATTAATATTAGTTTGGTTAAAAACAATGGACATTTTATCCTGTTAAGGATATAACATATGATTGCAATAATAATAGCTATATGTGTGCCACTAATAGCTAGTAGATGCGCAATGCCAATCTTTTTAATTGTATCTAATTCATCTTTTTTCATAAGCGATGTATCGCCTGTAATTAATGCAATTGTTTTTTCAGGAAAAGCTATTTTCCATTGTTGCATTTTTTCATAAATAAACGCTTTATGTTTATTTAAAGTATCAGAAAATGTGCTTGTGTCTTCGTAACAACTTGAAAGATGAATATTTTGAATAATAAAAATAAGTTTAGGTCTTGAATCGTTTTTTAATGTTCTAAACTGTCCGTTTACCTTACAAGTTTTTTGGAACAAAATTTCAGAAACATTTGTTATTTCTATATTTTTTGATGCATGTATATTATAAACGTAAGTATAAAGCTTATTATCTATTTTAATTTTACCTTTAAGTATACGATGCTCCAAATTGGGTTTTGTGATTAACTTCGCTTTTCCTTGAAATACTTTATTTAACATTGAAGCATGGTAATCTTTTTCTAATCTCAAGTCATTTTGAAACATCATAAAACTACTTAAAGATATGGTAACTATCATTATAAAATGAATTAAACTAAAGCTTTTTCTTTTCATTATAATGACTAGCCCAAGGATTAAAATAAAAGATAAAAATTTATTGAATAGTAGCAAGTTACCAGCCAAATAAGCTAAAGCATAATAAATCAATTTTATTTTTTGATTAAATATTGTGCTACGTGTTCTTGATTAAATGGAATTTTTTTATACACAATACCTGATTGTTTTAACAAATCTAAAGCATAATGATGATTATGATAGTCTTCAGCATAGTAAATCGTTTTAATACCAGCTTGAATAATTGACTTTGTGCAATTCAAACATGGAAAGTGCGTAACATAAATCGTTGCTCCTTCTGTTGACACCCCTTGTTTTGCGCATTGTAGCAAAGCGTTCATTTCTGCGTGTATCGTACGAATGCAATGACCATCTTCCAACAGACAATCTTCATCAATGCAATGTACTTCTCCAGAAACAGAACCATTATACCCTCCGGCTATAATTCTATTATCTTTTACAATCGTTGCTCCTACAGACAATCTTTGACATGTAGAACGCAGCGCTAATAAATGGCTTTGCGCCATAAAGTATTCTTCCCATTTAATACGATCCATGATACTAAACCTCCAATTTATGTAAGTTTTTAATATGATATTTATAGATTAAATCGATTTTCGAAAAAATACAACAAAATTTTAGATTGTTAAATGTGAACTTAATTTTTCTATTGTTTTAGTACCGAATCCATTAATTTCTTTCAGCTGATCAATAGATTTAAAATTACCGTTTTGCTCACGATATTCAATGATAGCTTTAGCTTTGACCTTTCCTATTCCAGGTATACTGGTGAGCTCATTTTCTGTTGCAGTATTTAAATTTACTGTTGCTCCATCAGCATCTTTTTTTCTGAAAAATTTGTTGAGGTTTCACTTTTATTCAATTGTTTCTGAGCTTGTAAATGAATTTGTTCCCCTTTTTCAGGAATATATATCATTTTCTGATCTATTAATCGTTCTGATAAATTAATGTTCGTTAAATCAGCATGTTCTTAAACGATAGCTTTATCCAACAACTGTTTAACTCGATCGTTATTTCTCATTTTATAAACATTTGGATATTTTACCGCACCTTTGATATCAACATAAACAAAAGAATCTTTGGTATGGTCATTGCTTTGTGTTTCAGTTTTATTCGATGAACGTTCATTTTTTTCATTTGGTATGAGTTGATTATGTTCGGATAATTCTGTTGGTGCTACATTATTACTTTTTTTCATTTGTTCGTTATCACGGTTCATCAAAAGTGAAAAAGTTAGTGCTACAGTCATTATTATAAATAGCATAACACAAACCTTTATTGAAGAATTAACTTGACTAAATCTTTCTTTAAACAATTCCCATAATTGTAACAAAAAATCACTCCTTTATAGTTAACACGGATAAAGGAGTGATTTTACTTTTTTATTTTTTTACAATGAAGAACAAACGCTCTCCTACTTGATTATCATTTTGGTTTTCAAATTCAAAATCAACAAATGTCGTTATATGTTTAAAACCACATGATTCTAACATTTTAGTGTAAACCTCTTTTGAATAAGTCTTTTGGTAATGTGACTCATCAAATCTTTTATATAAGTTATCATCTTGTTTTATGAAAAATGTCATATCATGCCATACGCTTAATGGTTCTTCGCCACGAATAGCTTCCCAAGCTAAAAATACATTTTCTGTTTCATCAATATAACTTTGATTATTGAATAATGTATTCATCTTGTGTTCAGTATGGACATCAAACATAAATACGCCCTCATTCGGCTCTAGATGATGATATACTTGGTGAAAAGTGGATAATACATCTTCATATTCTGTCAAATAATTTAAAGAATCACAAAAAATGGTTATTGCATCATATTGTTGGTTAAGGTCGAATTCTGTCATATCACCTTCTATCCAATTCACTTCACTGGATTTTTGCATTGCTATCGAAAGCATATCAACACTTAAGTCCATACCCGTTATATTATCAAAGTCGTTTAATTTTGAGGTGAAACTGCCTGTACCACAACCAATATCTAAGATAGTTGATTTGTTTTTAGCATAATAATTTACAATATCAAGCCATGATTCGTATGGCTGATCTAAAGTTAGTTGATCATAGTAATAGCTCATTTCTTCATATTGAGCCATTATTAATAAACTGCCTGTCCATAAGATTCTAATGGTGCATCACGATATAATTTCTCCAAGTTGTAATAATCACGTTCATCTTTATGGAATACGTGTACTACTACGTTGGCCAAGTCAATTAAAATCCATCTTGCTTCATTAAAGCCTTCCATTCGTTTCACTTCGATTTCCGCTTCATTTGCAGCATCTTTAACTGCACGTGCAATGGATTGAACTTGTCTTTCATTATTGCCGTGGCATACGATAAAATAGTCAGTCATATCGCTAATACCTTGCATATTTAAAGAAATAATATCTTCTGCTTTTTTATTCTCAGTTGCATTGACAGCTAAATTTAATAATTGATCTGATTTCATTTAATCATCCTTTACTCTTTCGTCACTATAATTGTAATAATTCAAGCAAGCAATCGTGGCATCATAAACGGTAATATCTTTCGTGATTAAATATAAAACAGTTCGCTTAGATATTTCATAAATGGTTTTATCTAAGCTACCTTGATTGTATGCTAAATCTCTAATTTCTTCAACGCCTGGGGTTTGACGACCAGGTTCAATATAATCTGCGATAAAAACTAATTTTTCTGTTTTGGTCATTTGAGCACGACCAGTTGTATGATTTTTAATAGCAAGTAACACTTCTTCATCGTTTACACCAAATTGTTGCTCCATAATAACTGCACAGACTGGACCGTGTAAGATTTCTGATCCGTAACTCAACAAGTTACTATCCAAATCATTTTGTCTAACAATCTGATACATAGAGCCCAAATCATCGTACTTGCTATAATCATGTAAAATACCTGCGAGTTCTGCTTTGTCTTTATCCCCATCATACTGTTCAGCTAATTTAACAGCAGTTTCTGCTACTCTTAGTGAATGATTATATCTTTTCTCAGGTAATTTGTCTTTTACTAGGGAGACAGCTTCATCAAATTTCATATAATCCTTCCTCTCTGATATATTTCTCTACACTTTGAGGCACCAGCGTTTGAATATTATTATGTTGTTTTACTCTTTCCCTGATGAGTGTTGAACTTATATCTATGCGTGGAATATTAATTGCTATCATATTATTTGAAACTTCTTGCCTTGCTTTACCACGATTCACAATTACAAAGGTTACCATTGATTTCAAATTTTCAATCTCATACCACTTTTCTAACTGATTATATTGGTCAGTGCCTATAACAAAATATAGTTTAGCATTTGGATGTTTTTCTAAAACATGTTTAATTGTAAAATACGTGTAACTTTGTCCTTTGCGTTCGATTTCGTCTAAATAAACAGATCCAAATCCAAGTTCGTTAATTGCACAATGAATCATATCAATTCTATATTTCGCATCTAAGTAATCATCATGCGCTTTGAGTGGTGACATGTAACTTGGAATAAAGTAAAACAAATCTGGTTTAATAACATGATTCACTTCACTAGCAACAACCATGTGAGCTGTATGAATCGGGTTAAACTGCCCACCATATAAGACTATCGTTTTAGACATTATGGCAATTGAATTTGTTTATTATCTTGTGATTCTTTATACAAGACAATCATAGACCCGATTACTTGAACAATTTCACTATGAGTTGCATCGCTTAAAGTTTGCGCTAAATCATTTTTGTCTTCAAAGTTGTTTTGTAGTACATGTATTTTTATTAATTCTCTATTTTCTAAAATATCATTTAATTGTTCTATCATATTTTCACCAACACCAGCTTTTCCGATTTGAAAAGTTGGGTCAACATTATGTGCTTTACTTCTCAAAAATCTCTTTTGTTTACCTGTTAACATAAAATGCTCCTTTTATAAATAATTTAAAACTGTGCGTTTCATAACTTGCACGTCTGGTTCTCTATCTGTCCAAATTTTAAAACTTTCTGCACCTTGATAAACAAACATGTCCAAGCCATTATAGATTGGGTTACCCTGGACTTCAGCTTGTTCTAAGATCGGTGTTTTAAAGGGTACGTAAACAATGTCACTCACTAACGTATCAGACTCTAAATGCTTCAAACTAATTGGTATTTCTTGATTTGTGTCCATTCCTGCCGGTGTCGTATTGATGATAATATCGAATTCTGATAATGCTAATTCAGCATCAGATAATCGAATTTTATTTACATCCAAATTCCATTGTTTAAATCTATCTAAAGATCTGTTTGCAATAGTAAGTTTGGGTTGTACATACTTAGTTAATTCATTCGCAATGCCTTTACTAGCACCGCCTGCACCTAAAATTAAAATATAGGCATGTTTTAGATCTGGATACACGCGTTGCAAGCCTTTAACATAACCTATACCATCTGTATTATAACCAATCCATTTACCATCTTCTATCTTAACCGTATTCACGGCACCTACAGTTTCTGATTGTTCATCAATTTCATCTAAAAAAGGTATAATACGTTCCTTATGTGGAATTGTTACATTAAAACCAGAAAGTGCTTTATCTGAAATAATTTCTCTTATTAGATGGAATTTATCTTCAGGAATATTAATCGCTTCATATGCTGCATTATAATTTAGAGATTTAAAATTAGCATTATGCATCACTGGAGATAAAGAATGATCAATTGGGTGGCCTATTACTGCATATTTCATATTTTACACACCTTACATAATTGAATTTCTTAAAATAACATCAACATTTTTTGGCACGCGTACAATAACTTTTGCACCTGCGTCTATCGTGATAAAACCTAATCCAGAAATCATTACATCACGTTTTTCTTTACCAGTTTCTAACCTTACGGCTTTAACATTTCTCAAATCAAAATTTTCAGGATTTTGAGGTGGTGTTAATACAGATCCTAATTGATTTCGCCATAATTCATTAGCCTTTTCTGTTTTTGTTCTATGAATATTTAAATCATTAGAAAAGTAACAGATTAACGGTCTTTTCCCGCCACTTATATAATCTATACGTGCAAGTCCACCGAAAAATAATGTTTGTCCTTCGTTAAGCTGATAAACACGTTGCTTAATTTCTTTTCTAGGCATAATTGTTTTTAGTTCATGTTCAGATACTAAATGTGTCATTTGATGGGCTTGAATAATTCCTGGTGTATCATACATAAACGTCGTTTCATCAAGTGGAATATCAATCATGTCCAATGTTGTGCCAGGAAATCTTGAAGTTGTAACAACATCTTTTTCTCCTACACTGCGTTCTATTAATTTGTTAATTAAAGTTGATTTACCTACATTTGTAGTTCCTACAATATATACATCTTCATCATTTCTGATACTGTTAATAGAAGTTAATAGATTTTCAATACCTTCATTTTTGTCTGCAGAAATAAGCACGACATCTTCAGCATCAAGTCCATATTTTTTAGCTGTTTTCTTCAACCATTCTTTTACACGACGCTTATTTATTTGTTTTGGCAAAAGGTCTATTTTATTCGCTACAAGAATAATTTTTTTGTTGCCGACGATACGTTTAATTGCATTGATAAATGAACCCTCAAAATCAAATACATCCACAACATTTACTATTATTCCTTTTTTATCTGCCAAGCCATTGAGTAAATTTAAAAAGTCATCGCTATCTAAACCTACATCTTGAACTTCGTTATAATTTTTCAGTCTAAAACATCTTTTACACACAACATCTTCACGAAATAAGTTATGTTCTGGAACATAACCCGGTGCGTCAGAATCTTCAGACTGTAAAGGTGCACCACACCCTATACATTTCAATACATCCGCTTCACTCAATCAATTTTCCTCCCATTTTATATATCCTTTTTTTCTAAAATGTTGTAATAATCTGCGTTCAATAAGACGATTAAATTTAGTAATCAAGCCATCCGTTTGTTTGACAGGTACTACCATAATAGTAAATAAACCACGTCTGTTACCACCAAATACATCCGTTAACATTTGATCACCAATTACTACTATCTCTGATGGGTCTAAACTCATAGAATGCATTGCACGATCAAATGCACGCCCTCTTGGCTTTCTTGCTTTAAAAATATAATCTACTTTTAAAGATTTAGAAAAGCTACCTACTCTTTTTTCATTATTATTAGAAACAATTGTAATCGTAATACCTTTTTGTTTTGCCTCTTCAAACCAAGTTTTAACTGCTTCTGTAGGATCAGCAACATCCCATCCCACTAGTGTATTATCTAAATCAGTAATGATACCTTTTACGCCAGATTCTGCAAGCTTATCTATATCAATTTGAAAAATTGATTGCACATATTCATTTGGCATAAAGTATTTCTTTATTATACCCATTATTTCTATTCACCTTTTTTATATTTTTTTAATTAAATTTTCTACCATAGTACTAGAAGATTTTGCTGCCTTTGTTAAAAATTCATCAAATGTGATTCCAGCGTCTCCATCTGCTAAATCTGATATTGCACGTGTGATAATAAATGGTAAGTTGAATTGATAACAAGTCTGTGCAATTGCAGTTGCTTCCATTTCTGCAGCCATCGCTTGAGGGAAATTTGTTTTAATTTTCATTCGTTGGTCTTTTGTACCAATAAAACTGTCACCACTTACAATCAAGCCTACCTTAGCAATTAATTGTTGATTTGTAATTACTTGTGTCGCTTTGTCAATCAATGATTTATCTGCTACGAATTGTGCAGGCATTTGTGGAATTTGTCCTAATTGATAACCAAATGCTCTAGCATCAGCATCATGATAAGCAACCATATCGCTTACTACGATATCTCCAACATTTAATGATTTATCCAATGCACCTGCAGAACCTGTATTAATTATTAAATCAGGTTTGAACTTTTCAATTAATAATGTTGTTGAAATGGCAACATTTACCTTACCAATGCCACTTTGAGTTAATACGACTGCTTTATCATTTATATAACCTTTGTAAAAATATACATGTGCAATATTAATCTTTTCTAAATTCACAAGTTTATTTTTTAAGATTGCTACTTCTTCTTCCATAGCTCCAATAATACCGATCATTGTTATTCACCTCAATTTAAAATCCTAACCTTAGTTATTCTACCATATTTAAACTGATAGCTCGACGATTGAATCATATTTATATCAAATTATCATTTCATTATTTTTCGTAAGAAATTTATGTAAATTTTCGCATTATCAATTTGATTTAACTTGTAAATACATTGCTTTTATTTTAAAACGAAATGACAATGTTTATTTAATATAAGTATAAATATAAAACAAACCATTCTCTAAGTCCTTATTATAAACATATGAACTAGAGAATGGTTACTTTGTAATTATAATTGTATTGTTAACTACCTATTAGTTGTGTCAATCCTTGCAGTGAATATATACCTGTAACAACTGTGACTAAAACAGCTATAATACCAAACCAAAGCATCCATGTCGGATGATGATAGTCCCCTACGATTGATTTTCGTTTACTAGCAATAAGTATTGTCGTTAATATAATAGGTAAGATAAGTCCATTTAAAGCACCTGCAACGATTAATAATGTTACTGGTTTTCCTAAGAATAGAAAAACAAAAGTTGAAATGACTATAAATGAAATTACAATAATATTTGTTTTGTTATAGATAGATTTATGCAATGTTTTTAAGAAAGTCGCACTTGTATATGCTGATCCAATAACTGAAGACATTGCTGCAGCAAATAATACAACACCAAATATATTTCGGCCAATTGGACCTAATACATGCTCAAATACTGAAGCTGGTGGATTTGTATCATTTAAAGTTACGCCCGTAACGACTACACCAAGTACCGCTAAGAATAATAACGCTCTAAGCACACCTGTTGTTAATATTCCCGAAATAGCCGCTTTGTTTACAAATGGTAAATAATGTTTACCACGAATACCAGAATCTAATATTCTATGTGCACCAGCAAATGTAATATAACCACCAACTGTTCCACCTACTAATGTGATGATAGGTAAAACAAGTGCTAGAGGTTGTTCCGGCATTACAAGATGTTTAGCTGCGTCAACATATGGTGGGTTAGCTTTAAACATTACGAATGCAACAACTACAATCATTAAAACACCTAAAAACATTGTGACAACATCCATAATTTTTTGACCACTTTTACTTACAAAAATAAGTATTGCTAATACTGCTGTAATAGCTGCACCAATCTTTACATCTAAGCCAAAAATCGCATTTAATCCTAATCCAGCACCTGCAATATTACCGATATTAAAGGCGAGTCCACCTATTGCAATTAATATCGATATAAAAGTACCCAATCCTTTAAATATTTCATTAGCTACTTCTTGACCACGTTTACCTGTGACGACCAACACTCTCCAAATATTAATTTGCGCTCCTATATCAATCAATATTGATAATAAAATCGCAAAAGCAAAACTTGAAGTGAACTGCGCTGTGAATACAGCTGTTTGAGTTAAAAATGCAGGTCCAATTGCAGATGTAGCCATTAAGAATACAGAACCTAATAATAACCTTTTATGATTTTTTGTAAATTCAAAATCCTTCGATTCTGTTTTTAATTTTTCTCCCATGTGTTAGCCTCCCAGCTTAGATATAGAAACGCCTTCTTTCGATAATCTTTCTCTTATTTTTGTAACAAATTCTAGTGCATGTTCACCATCTCCATGAACACAAATAGTATCTGCTTGAATATCAATTTCCTTGTTATTTTTCGTAATTACTTTTTGTGATTTAACCATTTTGACAACTTGTTCAATGGCTTCTTCTGTGTCAGTTATTAAAGCATCACTTTCTTTTCTACTCACTAATTGACCATCATCTTCATAACGTCTATCTGCAAACACTTCTGAAGCCGTAGTTAAACCAACAGCTTGTGCTTCTGTAACAAGTAGTGTATTTGATAATCCAACATAAATTAATGATTCATCAAAATCATATACAGCTTGAGCAATCGCATGTGCGATTGCTTTATTACGTGCGCCCATTTGATACAGTGCGCCATGTGGTTTTACGTGATTTATTTTAACTTGGTGAACATTACAAAATCCACTTAATGCACCGAGTTGGTAAATGACGATATCATAAATTTCTTTCGGTGACAAGTCCATATTTCTACGGCCAAATCCTTGTAAATCTGGAAGACCAGGATGTGCACCTATTCCAATACCATTTGCTTTAGCTAATTCTACCGTATGATTCATGACATGTTGATCGCCAGCATGAAAACCACATGCAATGTTTGCTGACGTAATTAACGGAATAATTTGATCGTCTCCACCGAATGAATAATTTCCAAAAGCTTCACCTAAATCACAGTTCAAGTCAACTTTCATTATGCTTCCTCCTTAATTATTTGATGTCTATCCAAGAATTTAATATCAACATCTTTTGCATTACCATTGGCATATTTGGGATATGATAAAACTGCATATAAGAAATCAGCTGTGGTAGTAAAACCATCAATTACCATCTCATCCAATGTTACTTTTAATTTGTTTATTGCTGAAGCTCTATTAGGTGCTTTTACGATAACTTTTGCTACAAGAGAATCATAATTTGGAGATACCGTATAGCCATGATAAAGCAAACTATCTATACGTACATTAAATCCTTGTGGCAAATGTAATGCTTTTACTTTACCTGGAGAAGGTTGAAATCCTTTCTGAGGATTTTCTGCGTTGATTCTCGCTTCAATGACATGTCCATCAAATAGTACCTCTTCTTGGTTGAATGGTAATGAACCATGCTTCATTAAATACAGCTGAGCGTGTAGTAAATCACGATTCGCTCTCATTTCAGTTACTGTATGTTCAACTTGAATACGCGCATTCATTTCAATAAAGTAATAAGCATCTTCTGTCACTAAATATTCGATAGTACCTGCACTTCTATAATTAGATGCTCTAGCCACTTTTACAGCATCATTACACATAGATGCCCTCATATTTTCGGATAATGCAGCACAAGGAGATTCTTCAATTAGTTTTTGATTTTTTCTCTGAACTGAACAATCACGCTCACCTAAGTGTATGTAATTATCTTTACCATCTCCTAGCACTTGTACTTCCACGTGCTTAGCTACAGGTATAAATGCTTCCACATATACACGATCATCATTAAAATATTTTTGTCCTTCACTTTTTGCTTCTTTAAATGACTTTTCCAAAGCTTCTTCTGCTTTGACAATTCTTATACCCTTACCGCCACCACCACTGGCAGCTTTTAATACAAGTGGATAACCAATATCATGCGCTATTTCTTTAACTTCTTCGATTGTTTCTACCGCAGAAGTAGAACCTGGTATGATTGGTACATTTGCTTGATCAACTGTTTGTCTTGCTGTTATTTTATCACCCATCATTTCCATGGTTTGATCAGTTGGTCCTATAAAATAAATACCATTTTCTTCAACATTTTTAGCAAATGAAGTGCTTTCTGATAAAAAACCATACCCTGGATGAATTGCATTTGCACCACTTATTTTTGCAGCACTAATAATTCTGTCTTGATTTAAATAGCTATCCAATGCATTGGCTTCTCCAATACAAATCGCTTGATCAGCTAAGCTTACATGTAGACTTGACTCATCCCCTAAAGCATAGATAGCCACAGTTTCAATATCCATTTCTCTACATGCGCGAATAATTCTTACAGCAATTTCTCCTCTATTTGCAATTAAACAACGATACAATTCAAATACCCCCTTTAAACTTATTTCACAGTTATAATCGTTTGATCATATTCAACATTTGAACCATGATTGACATGTATTGCGTCTACAACACCATTCACATCACTTTTTACTTCATTCATTACTTTCATCGCTTCTATGTAACCAATGGTATCTCCTTTTTTAATTTCATCGCCTTCACGAATGAGTGGACTTGTTAATTCTTTTTCATCTTGTAAATAAAATGTACCGACCATAGGTGATTTGACAGCTTGAGTTGATTGTTCTTCATTTGATATACCTTGCTCATTTAAACTTGATTCATCATTTGAAGCTAATTGTTGTTGCGCAGGTGCTGCAGATGTATTATCTGTAAAATCAATCGTTATTTCATTTTCATAATCCTTATAATTAAATTTTTTAACCCCGTTATCTTTTACGATTTTAATTAATTGCTCTACTTTTTCAAAATTCATTATAATTCCCCTTTCAATAAATGATTAATGCGTTTAGATGTATCTCTCAATTGCGTAACATCAAAAATAGGTTGATCATAAATACTTTTGATTGTATTTTTAAATGCTTCTTCTTGTTGTTCTAATTTTTTAACTGCTTCATCGATTGTAGTCCATTCAAAACGAATCGTATCATTGGGTTGCATTTGAGCTAATTTATGTAAATCAAATGCACAAACAGTTGCTATTTTTGTATAGCCACCTACTGTTTGTTTATCATTTAATAAAATAATAGGATTACCATCATTTGGAACTTGTATACTGCCTAAGGCAACAGGTTCTGATATTATGTCTGCCGATGTGGTTGGTGAAATCGTTTCACCTTGTAATCGATAGCCCATGCGGTCTGACTTTTCTGATATTTTAAATTCATTGGATACTAACTTTTGTTGCGATTCTTGGCTAAAGTTTTCAATTTGAGGCCCTTCGATGATTTGAATAGTGTTATCTTTAACCTCTGCGACACCAGTAAGTAAGCTCAAACCAAGATTATGTGTATATGAATGATTATTTTTACACTCTATTACATCACCAGATTTTAATGGACGCCCTTTAAAACCACCAATTTGGCTTCGTGTATGAGTAGCATAGCTATTTGCAACTTTTTGAATTTTTAAAGGTTTACCAAATAATAAGTATCCTCTGGCCCCTTTAATGACTTGTCCAACTTTCAAAATATCGCCTTTTTTTACTGCTATTACAGTAGATTCATCAATAGATGCATCGTTAACAGTAGCGTTAAAGTCATCACCTATTAATACAAAGGTATTATCTTCTAAGAATTCAATCGTTGGGCCAATAATTGTACATTCAATCGCTGGCCCATCATTACCAATTAGCGCTAGTCCAGTTCTATAAGCATATTGATCCAATACACCTGCAGTAGAAAATCCTTGGTCTTGATAGCCGATTCTTCCTAAATCTTGAATCGTACTAAATAAACCGGGATTAATAATTTTAATACTCATATTGAATTTTCACCCATTTCTCAATATCAAATTCACCTTGTTGTGCTTCAACAATCTGATCGAACGTTGATTCATCTATAGAATAGAATTTTATATAATCTCCTGATTCGTATAAACACATAGGCGTTCTTAAAATATCAAATACCGTAATTGGTGTACGACCGATGATTTGCCAACCTCCTGGAGATTGTTTTGGATATAATCCTGTTTGATTATTCGCAATACCAACTGAACCTGCAGGAATACTTGTTCTTGGTTCTTCTCTTCTAGGTGTAGCTAGCTTTGAATTTAATCCACCTAAAAATGGGAAACCTGGCATAAACCCAAGCATATAAATTAAATATGTATTCTCTGTATGTAACTTAATTACTTCATCTATTGATAATTGATTATGTCTAGCTACTGCTTGAATATCTGGACCATAATTACCACCATAAAGTACTGGTAAACTAATGGTTTTTACTTCATTTAAATTTTCATCAAAATTCAGTTTGTTTAATTGTTCTAGATTCAGTTCATTAACAACTTCCGCTAAACTTTGTTTAGTAATATCTATATGTAGCATAATTGCACGATAAGAAGGTATTATTTCAATAATAGCTTCATGTTGCTGATCTTTAATGTACTTTTCAATTTTTTGTACTTCCTTGAATGTCGAAGGATCAATTTGTTGTTCAAAGTAAATCATAATTGTCTCTTCATTGATTAATTTATATTCCAACACTTTTCCCCCTTTGTATTATATACATTAAACTATTTTTCAAACATTAATATGTGTGCAATATTATAATTGTATCATTAACTGACAGACTATGTTTAATTAAAAATAGTTATAATTCTTGATAATTAACTACGATTGTTAAATACAAATTAACCCTAAATTATCTTAATATTTCAATAATTGTATCAATGATATAAATTTATCAAATAGTTGAAGATAAGTATATATTTTTATTTATAAAGTGTAAAATCCCCCTAACATTGATTGTTAAGGGGATTTAAATATTACTTGATATTTACAATTTTCACATTGATTTCAGCACCATTTGGTAGTGGAACACGAACCTCTTCGTTTAATTTTTTACCAATTAAACTTTTAGCCATTGGTGATTCATTTGAGATTTTACCATTAAATGCATCAGATTCAGCAGAACCAACAATTTGGTATTCTTCTTCATCTTCACCTGGTAATTCTACAAAAGTTACAGTTTTACCAATTTGTACTTGATTGTTGTCACCTGTATCCTCAATTATAAGTGCATTACGTAGCATATGCTCAATTCTTTGGATATCTTGTTCGATGAAACCCTGTTCATCTTTAGCAGCATCATACTCAGAGTTCTCGGATAAATCTCCGAATGAACGGGCTACTTTTATTTTTTCAACGACTTCTGGTCTCTTAACCGTCTTCAACTCTTCAAGTTCATTTTCTAGCTTTTCGAAACCTTCTTGCGTCATAGGGTATTGTTTTTGGTTTTCCATATTGTCATCTTCCTTTACTAAAATACTATTGTTTACTTACTAAAGTCTGAATTTTTGTCGTCATTATATCGATCGCAACTTTATTACTTCCACCTTCAGGTATGATAATATCTGCATATCTTTTTGTAGGTTCTATAAATTGATTATGCATTGGACGAACTACATTTAGATATTGATTTATAACAGAATCCATTGTACGACCTCTTTCTTCTGTATCGCGAAGTAAGCGACGTAAGATTCGTAAATCTGCATCAGTATCAACATAAATTTTGACATCCATTAAATCTCTTAACGTTTTATTTTCAAGCGCAAATATGCCTTCTACGATAATAACATCTTTTGGTTTAAATGCAATCGTTTCATCACTTCTAGTATGATTTGTATAATCATATGTTGGTACTTCAATCTGTTTACCATTTCTCAAATCGTTTAAATTTTCTATTAATAAGTCATTATCAAAAGCAAAAGGATGATCATAATTGGTCTCTAAACGTTCTTCGAAACTTAAATGCGATTGGTCCTTATAATAATAGTCTTGTGCTAATAATGCAACACTATGGCCTTCTAAATTTTTCATGATTTCGTTTGTGACTGATGTTTTACCTGAACCAGAACCACCAGCGATTCCAATAATAGTCGTACGTTTCATTATCCAATTTCCTTTCTCATCATGTTGTTGGTATAAATTGGATGATCAACTTTAATTTGCACAATTTGCAATGGGTGTCGTGCAGCATCAAGTTTGTTACCTTCTTCATCATAAATAGTGTCAACAACTTGTCTAAATGTATCAATTTCAGGACCAAAAAACTCTATTTCTTCTCCAGGCTCAAATTTATTACGCTGTTGAATAGTAGCGAGATTGGTTTTTTTGTCATAATCAAGAACTAATCCACAAAAATCATAAGCTGAGTTCTTTTTATTTTGTTGCCCAAACATTTGCTCTTCGTAACCAGGTGTGCCTTCAATAAATGCAGAAGCAGTGTCTCTATTGGCACATTTTTCCAGTTCAGTTAACCATTCTGGCTTAATTTTAAAATTATCAGGATCCTCTGCATAAGCATCGATAACTTTGCGATATACAGATACAACAGTTGCAATATAATGTATTGATTTCATGCGTCCTTCTACTTTAAGTGAATCCACACCAATATCCATCATTTTAGGGATTGACTCAATAAGTTTCAAATCTTTTGGACTCATTGCGAAAGGTGTCGCTGCATTTTCATCATAATATAAATCTAAATCACCATCTTTATCAATTTCCAATAGGTCATAATCCCATCTACAACTTTGACAACAACCACCTCTATTAGAATCTCGAGCTGTCATGTGATTACTTAATGTACATCTACCAGAATACGCAATACACATTGCGCCATGAATAAATGATTCAATTTCAATATCTACTTTATCTTTCATTTCCTTCATTTCCATAGCACCTGTTTCACGTGCTAATACTACACGATCTAACCCTTCATTTTTCCAAAATTCTACAGCTTTATAATTTGAAAGTGATTGTTGTGTTGATAAATGAATTTCTAAATTTGGTGCTACGCGCTTACATGTTTCAATGATAAGTGGATCCGCAACAATAATACCAGTGGCACCGGCTGACTCTAAATTTTTTAAATATTCATCCAAACCCGCAATATTTTCATCATGTGCAATAATATTAGTCGTAACGTAAATTTTCGCCCCATATTGTTGTGCGAATGTCACACCCTCTTTGATTTCTTCCATCGTAAAATTATCCGCATTGGACCTTAAACCATACGCTTGTCCACCTAGAAATACAGCATCTGCACCATAATGTACTGCGATTTTGAGTTTTTCTAAATTACCTGCTGGGGCAAGTAGTTCAGGTTTTTTAATCTTATTATTAGTATTATCTTCAACTTTTTCTAATAATTTCATTATTTAAACCTCCCTTAATATACTGTTTGCTTATACAAGAATCCTTCATCAAAAGGACGATGCTCAGGCTGAATAGCTTCGATTGGATCTACAAGCATAAATTTTTCATCATCATAAGCTTCTGGATCTTCATTGAATAAATCAATTGCTTCTCTATATTGTTCTGTACAAACATTGATATATTCTTCGGTTTGTAATACACCGTCAATCTTGAATGCATCAATATTGGCTGCTAAAAGTTGATCTAACTCTTCAATCAAACATATATCATTGGGCGACATAATATGTGTTCCATTGTAATCCTCAAAAACAGGATATTTATTATCACGTTCTTCATCATATAATAACAACTCATTAGCTACTTTGTTTCGATGAATTTTCATTTGTCTTTCTTGGAAAGTAAAATAGTTGCCTAATAACATGCGTTTTGATTGAAACATGCAAGTCATACCATGTACTTGTACTTCAATCTCTACATCTGAATGTTGCTTTATATTTAATATTTCATCTAAACTTAATTCTCTAGCTAGTTGCGCGCGTTGTGCCCCTTTTTTTCCCCAATAGTTGCACTGGAAATAATTTGTGACTAACGCTTCTGCATCCCAATTTAATGGAATTGGGTTTTCTTGTTCATTTACATACATAACTACCGCTGGATCACCAAATATAATGCGGTCAACTTTTACTTCGTGTAAAAAATCTATATATGATTTTAGTGCATTTAAATGATAATTGTGAAATATACCATTTACTGCTACATAGACTTTTTTACCATGATTATGTATTAATTCTACTGCTTCTATCAATGCTTCTCTTTTGAATTCTCCTGCTAATCTTAAGCCGAATTTTTGCTCGCCAATTACAAATGCATCTGCACCTTTTTCAATTAATGTCTCAATATGTTTAACAGATTTTGGCGTTACTAATAATTCTGTCATTTTGATTCTCCTTTAATCGAAATAGCTAGACCATCATCCATATTAAGGAAATTAGTTGTGAAATGAGGTTGAGCTATCAGCCATTCATTATATTCTTGTACTTTTTTTACCATTTGTCTAACATTTCTACTTCTCACTACAGCAATATCAGAAACAAAACCATGATACAAAACATTATCTGTAACTATTATCCCACCTTCATTTAATAAAGGGGCATACAAAGTAAAAAACTTTTTTGATTGTGCTTTCGCAGCATCAATGAATATCATATCAAATGATTCATGTTGGATGTTTTCAAAAGCTTCTAAGGCATCTTTTTCAATTAACTCTATTTGAGTTTCATATCCAAATTTCGCAAAATTTTCTTTAGCTTTTAATTGCATATCGACATCACGCTCAATGGTAACCACTTTTATTTCCTCAGAAACAGAAGCAAATTGCATACTACTATAACCAATTGCTGTGCCTATTTCCAAAATACGCTTGGGTTTATGTATTCTGATCAGTTGTTTAATCATATCTAAAGTTAGCCTATCCACAATTGGAACATGATGTTCCACAGCATATGGTCTAAGTTGTTCAATAGCAATATCATTCTCTTTGTGCAATTCTAATAAATATGATTGATTATTATCCATTTCAAAACTTCCTTCAATGTAAATATTTCAAAGTGTTTTTGACAAATAAAATAAATCAGCCAATGATAATGACTGATTGTATTTCAATTAATAACAACAGCTATATGTTCTTATATTACGAACTTCTATATATTTCCTTGAAATTATCTCATAAATTTAATTTTAACTTTATATATTTTACCACAAAGCCATTTATATTATAAGTGTAAATTGTGATAACTAACTTGTTTATATAGCTATAATGAATATTACATCAATTTCACATATTAAATGTGTATAAGAAACTAATACAGATGGCTCTTGGAGTAAAATAACACTAGTCTCAGACTTCAAGATGAGTTAGTACTCGACATAATGAATACAAAAAAACTGTCAACAAGTCAGAAACTTGTCGACAGTATGAGCTGAAATTTTTAAATTCAGCTTAATAACATGCTATTTATACTTGATGACCAGATTTTTTACACATTAGCTTTTGTAAAATTATTGGTAAAAAAACAGTGTCACTTAAGACAAAATGTAAACAATAGTGAATCGATTTGTAATTCAGATTCACACTTTAAATATTAATGCATATTTTTAGCGTAGTCCAAATATTATTCATGGTTATGATCATGGTCGTCCATTTCAGTGTTAACGACTTCTTCAATCATATCCCATTCTTCATCAGTTTCAACTGGTAAGAATTTTCCGCCTTCACCATCTTCGTCGGGTTCATTAATCATTGGTACTAATTCGATTAAATCGTCATCATCTGATTCTGCACCTTCTTCAGCAAGAATCACATATTCTTTTTTGAATTCAGGATGGAAAAATTCTAATACTTTTCGATAAAGCACTTCGTTTCCATCTTCATCATATAAAGTTAATAATTCCTCTTGGTTGTTAATTTCTAATTCAGATTCATGGTTGTGTTCAGTCATTATAAAACGCTCCTTTTTATTGTATAGAATCTAAATAGCCTTGTAATATAAATACTGCAGCCATTTTATCTATTACTTTTTTTCGTTTTTGTCTAGAAACATCTGCTTCAAGTAAAGAACGTTCTGCAGCCATGGTACTTAAACGCTCATCCCACATGATTATCTCTACAGATGGCAATGCTTCCTGAAGTTGCTCCTTGTATTGTAACGAAGCTTCGCCACGAAATCCAATAGAATTATTCATATTCTTTGGCAAACCTATGACAACCGTACCAACTTTTTCTTTCTCTATGATCGTTACTAGTCTGTCTATACCTAGTTCATTCTTATCTTCGTTTATATGGAGTGTATCTAATCCCTGGGCTGTCCAACCCATGAGATCACTTATAGCAATGCCAACAGTTTTACTTCCTACATCTAAACCTAAAATTTTATGTTTTAGCATTAATTACTTTGAGTTCTCTTGTAAATAATTTGAAACTAATTCTTCCATGATATCGTCGCGATCAATACGACGAATTTGGTTTCTAGCTTCATTATTACGTGGAATATACGCAGGATCACCTGATAATAAATAACCGACAATTTGATTTACAGGATTATAGCCACGTTCATTCAGTGTGTTATAGACATTTTGAAGTACTGTTTTGACATCTTCTTTTGGAATTTCATCATAATTAAATTTCATTGTTTTATCAAAGTTTTCCATTTTGTAACACTCCTTCGTATCGACTAAAAAGTACTTATTGTTAATTCTACATTACAAAACGTAGAACTTATAGAGATTTAATGTAATCTTTAATGAAACGTAATGATTCTGTTATGTTTTCAGGTTGAGTGCCCCCACCTTGAGCCATGTCTGGGCGGCCGCCACCTTTACCACCTACAATTGGTGCCATGTTTTTAATAATGTCACCTGCTTTTACACTGTCTGTTAATTCTTTTGGTACTGTAGCTACTAAGGACACTTTGCCATCTATGTTACTGATTAAAATTATAATAGCATCTTGCAACTTAGATTTAAAGTCATCCATTGTCTCACGAATCGCTTTTGCATTTGCGACTTCAACTTCAGTTGCAAGTACTTTAAATCCATTAATTTCTTCTACCTGATTTGTAATATCACCCATTTGCAATGTGGTAATTTCTTTATTTCTTTGTTCAAGTTGCTTAGATAATTCTTTTTCATCCGCTTGCATTTGGATAACCTTGTCTAAAACTTGATCATCTGATTTAACTTTAACTTGTGCTTTTACCGCATTAAATTGTTCTTGTATTGTTTCTAAATATAAAAATGCCGATTTTCCAGTAAATGCTTCTATACGTCTCACACCAGCACCTGTACCTGATTCACTCACTATTTTAAACAAGCCTATTTCAGAAGTATTATTAACATGGATACCTCCACATAATTCAATGGAGAAAGGTGCCATATTGACAACTCGAACGACATCGCCATATTTTTCACCAAATAATGCCATCGCCCCTAATTTTTTAGCTTCAGCAATAGGCATTTCTTGTATATTCACATCTATACTATTCCAAATTTCCTCGTTTACTCTTCGCTCAACGTGATCTATTTCATCTTGAGTTAAAGGCCCGAAGTGCGTGAAATCAAATCTTAGTCTCTCCGCCTCAACGAGTGAACCTGCTTGATTAACATGATCTCCAAGTACTTCTTTTAATGCTGCATGTAATAAATGTGTGGCGCTGTGATTCTTTTTAATGTCTCTTCGTTCAACATGGTTTACACTAGCTAGCACTTCACCATTCTTTTTAACAGTTCCAAATTGAATTTCACCTTTGTGTAAATTTTGTCCATTTGGTGCTTTGGTTACTTCAGTAACTTTAATCTCGAACTGTTCATTACTTATTGTACCTTCATCTGCTACTTGTCCACCACTCACTGCATAAAATGGTGTTTCTTTTAAAATAAAGTAAATAATTTCTCCAGCTTCAGCTTCGTTTACGAAATCTCCATTATGAATGATATCGGTAATAAACGTTTTTTGATCCATGACATCATAACCTACAAATTGACTCTCTGTTGTTATTTTTTTCAATATGTCACTTTGTACTTGCATAGATTGAGAATTTTGACGGGCTTGTCTAGCTCTATCACGTTGTTTTTGCATTTCATCTTCAAAAGTATTCATATCAACAGAAAGGTTTTCTTGTGTTGCAATTTCTTCAGTAAGTTCAACTGGAAAACCATATGTGTCATATAATTTGAATGCATCTTCACCACTGATTTCATTTGTCGTTGATTTCGCTTTTGCAATTAAATTATTTAATATCGCTAAACCTTCTTCTAGTGTTTCGTGGAAACGTTCTTCTTCTGATTTAATCACGCGTTTGATGAAATCAGATTTTTCTTTAACGTTCGGATAATAAGGTTCCATTATATCTGCAACGATATCAACCAATTTATACATAAATGGTTCATTAATATCTAAAGATTGACTAAACCTTACAGCACGACGTAAAAGTCTACGCAACACATAACCTCGTCCTTCATTTGCTGGTAATGCGCCATCAGCGATTGCAAATGAAATTGTGCGTATATGATCAGAAATTACTTTAAATGCTACATCATAAGTATCTTTTTCAAGATACTTTTTGCCTGAAACTTTTTCTACTTCATTAATGATTGGCATAAACAAATCAGTTTCGTAATTTGTACGAACATTTTGCGCTATAGATGCCATTCTTTCAAGCCCCATACCAGTATCAATATTTTTATTTGGTAATGGTGTGTACGTATGATCTTTATTATGATTAAATTCACTAAAGACTAAATTCCAAACCTCTAAAAATCTTTCATTCTCACCGCCTGGATACATTTCTTCTGCAGGATCATCTTGTCCAAATTGATCACCGCGATCATAGAATATCTCAGTATTTGGGCCTGAAGGTCCTTCTCCGATATCCCAGAAATTTCCTTCTATACGAATAATTCTACTCTCTTCTAAACCTATGTCTTCATTCCATATTTTATAGGCTTCTCTGTCCTCAGGATGTATCGTTACATACAATCGTTTTGGATCCATAGCCATCCATTTTTCATTCGTTAAAAATGTCCAAGCAAATTCAATAGCCTCTTTTTTAAAATAATCACCAATTGAAAAATTACCTAACATTTCAAAAAAGGTATGATGTCTCGCTGTAAAGCCAACATTCTCAATGTCATTGGTTCTTATAGCTTTTTGAGAATTAACAATACGAGGCTTTTTAGGTGTTTCTCGGCCATCAAAATATTTTTTTAATGTCGCAACACCAGAGTTAATCCATAGTAAAGAATCATCATCTATAGGTACTAATGGTGCAGAAGGTTCAACCATATGTCCTTGTTCAACAAAGTAATCAATAAAATTCTGTCTAATTTCACTTGCTTTTAAGTTTTTCATACTTAAAATTCCTCCATCTCAACTCAAGTTATATCAGTTATTTGATAAAAAAGAAAATAAAAAACGTCCATCCTATCAAAAGGGACGAACGTTTCGCGGTACCACCCTAGTTATAAGCATTAATAATGATTACTAATTTCGCTTATCACTTTAAATAAGTATATTTATTATTTAACATAAAGTAGCTTTCAACTATGCTATCTGTACTTTTCACCAACCAGTACATCTCTTGTCGACTACCATAGTTTACTCATCTTTATGCACAATCAATTATATTGTATTTACTTTAACCTACGTTGTCAATGTTCAACAAAATCATATGGCGAAATATCTCCCATATTAATCATAGGATTAATTTTATATATATTTTCTTCTGTTAAAACAGTCGTTGAATCAAATGTATCATCAACCACATCTTCATCATTACCATCATCATTATTAAAATACGTTTTTAAGAACGTACAAAGCTGTGTCATTCTCACTTGACCATGTGTATTTAAACCGATCTCGAAAGCTTGTGGATCACCCAGAAATACCAATGATTGCTTAGCTCTTGTTAGTCCGGTATATAATATCGGTTTTTGCAGCATTCTAAAATATTGCTTAACCATAGGCATAATAACGATTGGAAATTCGGAACCTTGTGATTTGTGAATAGACGTACAATATGCATGTGTTAATTCCAATAAATCTTGCCTTACAAAAGTAATTTCATTTCCGTCAAAATCAACTACAATCACATCTTTATTTAAGGCATTTTCTTTTGCCCAAAATATACCTACAACCACTCCAATATCACCATTAAATATATTATCACTTGGTCGATTTACAAGTTGTAGTACTTTATCACCTTTTCTAAAGACAATATCACCGAATTCAACTTCACGCGTTTCTTTCTCTTTAGGGTTTAAAATTGTTTGCAATACAGCATTTAATTTTTTTATACCCGCTGAACCTTTATACATCGGAGCTAATACTTGTATATCACTCATATCATACCCTTTATTTACAGCGCTTGAAACCACCTTTTCAACTACTGAAGGTATTTGATCTGTTGAACAGTTGATAAAATTACGATCGTGAAATCTTTGTGTAATATCAATAGGTTCACCCAATTTCATTCTGTGTGCTAATTCTATGATACTAGATCCATCTTGTTGTCGGTAAACTTCAGTTAGATTCACTCTGGGAATTACTTTAGAATCAATGAGATCTTTAAAAACTTGACCTGGTCCTACAGAAGGCAATTGGTCTTCATCACCTACTAATATGACTTGAGCATCTATAGGAACAGCACTAAGGAATTGATGAAATAACCAAGTGTCGACCATTGACATTTCATCTATAATAATTAATTTCGCTGAAATCTCATTGTCTAGAATATCCTCTGGTTGTGTGTCTTGATTCCAACCTATTAACCGATGTATCGTCATAGCTTCCAAGCCTGTAGATTCAGCCAACCGTTTTGAAGCTCTTCCTGTCGGGGCTGCTAATACAACGGGATAGTCATCATTTTGATAATCATCATAATCTAAAGATAAACCATGTATTTCTGCATATAATTCAACAATATCTTTAATCACAGTCGTCTTTCCTGTTCCTGGACCGCCAGTTAACAACATAATTTTAGTATTGATTGCAGTTTGTAACGCATCTCTTTGAGAATTTGCATATGTAACCTGATTACGTTGTTCTATTTCACCAATTTCTAATTGTAATTCAGATTGTTCTATTTCTTTTAATTTATTCGTATATGTGTAATTACGATATAAGTTTTGAACACTTTTAAGCTCCGAATAATATAAACTAGGAATTGCTATTTCACTTTCTTGTTTTACTAATTTGGTATCTTCAACAAGGACTTGAATCATATTTTCTAACTGTTGATGTTCAATCACTTCGTTAGGTGATTGAGACAACATTGCTTGTGTCATTTCTAATACAGTTTGTGTCGGCAAATATGTGTGTCCTTGCTTAATGCATTCTTCTTCTAATACATATAATAAGCCAGCTTTCAAACGCTCATCATCGTTATATTGAATACCCACATTCCGTGCTAAAGTATCTGCTTTGTTAAATCCGATACCTTTCACGTCGTATACCAATTGATAGGGTTTGTTTTCTACAATATTGAGTGTATCGCCTAAATAAACTTGATAGATTGCCATTGCCAGTTTAGGCCCAAACCCTAAATCATGTAATCGAATAATGATTTGCTCTGTTTCTTGATTACTCGCAATTTGTTCAGCGATTTGTTTTTGCTTTTTCTTTGGCAAACTAGGTACCTTTTCTAAAATAGATGAGTCATTTAAAATATCTGAAATTGCATTTTCTCCAAGTGTGTTTACAATATTTTGGGCTGTTTTTTTACCTATGCCTTTAAATAAATCACTAGATAAATAGCTAATTATAGCTTCTTTTGTTTGAGGCAACTCTTTTTCAAACGTTTCAGCTTTTAACTGTTTACCATATTTAGGATGTGAAACGACTTGTCCTTTAAAAGTATAAACATCGCCTTCAGCAATTTCTGGAAAAAACCCTACAACTGTAGGCATAGAATCAAATTCTTCATTAGATTCTATCGTATCTACTTTTAAAACAGTATAAAAATTGTCTTTGTTTTGAAACAAGATAGCATCTACAGTACCTTTAATCATTGAATTATTAAATAATGTAGGGTTATCCATTTAATTACTCCTCCTCTGCGATTGATTTAAACGTTTTGATGGCATGTTGACTCATCAAATGTTCTGGGTTGATAGAAACTGCACGTTCAAAATATCCGATGGCACTTACAGTATCTTCAGTTAACATATAGGTTGCTAAACCTAAGTTATATAAAGCATCCGTATGGGCTTCATCTAATGTGAGTACATACTTTAATTGTGAAATGGCTTGTTCATACATTTCTAAGTGGCACAATACTAATCCATATTGAAATTGTACTTCTACATCATTGCGATTATCTTTTTCAGCGGCAGTCATTAAAAAAGGAAGTGCTTCTGTAAAAGCTTCTAACTGGTTAAAAGACATACCAATCATGTAATTTGTATCTATTTCGTCTACTTTATATTGCAAAGCTTGTTGATATAATTTAACCGCTTCTTTATAACGCCCTTCATTGTAATAGACATTAGCTAAATTGTAATAAACAGCACCATTTTCCGGATCAATGGTTAGTGCTTTTTGGAAAAATTTTTCTGCTTTATCTATTTCACCCGCTTCAGCTATTAAAATACCTGCATTGATATAGTTTTCAACTTCATTCGGATTCGCTTCTATATTTTCAAATAGTGCCGCTAATGCTTGCTCAAAATTACCTTGTTTTATCAACGTATAAATTTGTTCTTGATTCATGCTATCCCTCTCTCTCAACATCTTATTATAACATTTAAGAATAAAAAAACAGTAAAAAGGAGTAAGTGACAAATCAAAAATTTAAATTTGATATTGTACGCTTACTCCTCAAAACATGTTCATCTATAAAACTTTATATTCAATTAACCATAAATCATTGTTATTTTACTATTTACCAAGACAATTAATTTATTTGTTTAAACAACATAACTTAATTGACCTGATGTTTTGTATACATCATCTATAGTAGCGCCACCTAGACATACATCACCATCATATAAAACAACTGATTGACCTGGAGTAATTGCGCGAACAGGTTCATCAAATGTTACGCGAATCGCATCATCATTTTCTCTTTGAACAAAAACTTTTGTATCTTTTTGACGATATCTAAATTTTGCTGTACATTCAAAGCCATTTTCTAAATCAACAGGATTAACAAATGAAATATCTGAAGCAATCAAATAATCACTATAAAGGGCTTCATGATGAAAACCTTGTTCTACATATAAGACATTTTCATTTAAGTTTTTGCCAACAACAAACCAAGGATCACCATCTCCACCGATGCCTAGACCATGACGTTGTCCTATAGTATAGTACATTAATCCTGCGTGTGTGCCTATCTTTTTACCAGCTAATGTTTGCATTTCACCGGACTGTGCTGGTAAATATTGAGATAAAAATGTTTTGAAATTACGTTCACCAATAAAACAAATACCAGTAGAATCTTTTTTCTTAGCCGTTGCTAAATCTTGTGCTTCAGCAATTCTACGAACTTCTTTTTTATCAATATCACCTATCGGGAACATTACTTTTGATAATTGAGATTGTGATAATTGATTTAGGAAATATGTTTGATCCTTATTATTATCAACACCGCGCAACATTTCAACATGTCCATCTTCATGGCGACGTATACGTGCATAATGACCTGTAGCTACATAATCTGCACCTAACTTAAGCGCATGTTCTAAAAATGCTTTAAATTTAATTTCCTTATTACACATCACATCGGGATTTGGTGTACGTCCTTTTTTATATTCATCTAAGAAATAAGTAAACACTTTATCCCAATATTCTTTTTCAAAATTAACCGCATAATATGGTATACCAATTTGATTACATACAGCTATGACATCGTTATAATCTTCCGTAGCTGTACACACACCGTTTTCATCCGTGTCATCCCAATTTTTCATGAAAATACCAATGACATCATAACCTTGTTCTTTTAATAAATGTGCTGTAACTGAACTATCTACGCCACCTGACATGCCAACAACAACACGTGTATCTTTATTTGACAACTAAACTTCCTCCTTGAATTTATGATAAATTTTGTGAATTTCAGTAACTAAATATTTTATTTCTTGTTCGGTCGTTTGTTCATTAAAGCTAAAACGTACAGAATGATTTGCTCTTGTATCATCACCATACATTGCCAATAAAACATGTGAAGGCGATGTAGAACCTGCAGTACATGCTGAACCAGAAGCTACATATATATTAGCTAAATCTAACAATGTTAACATGGTTTCTACATCAATAAATGGAAAATACAAATTAACGATGTGACCTGTAGTATCTGTCATTGAGCCGTTTAATTCAAAAGGAACCGATCGTTCTTGTAATGAAACAAGAAATTGATTTTTCAAATTCATCAAATGAACATTGTTTTCATCTCTATACTGATTCGCTAGTTTTAAAGCTTCAGACAACCCCACAATTTGGGGAACATTTTCTGTACCTGCTCTTCTTTTCACTTCTTGTTCTCCACCTAATTGTGGAAACTTAATGGTTGTACCTGTTTTTATTAGTAAAACTCCGATACCCTTTGGTCCGCCAAATTTATGTGCTGTAATACTCATTGCATCGATGTCAAATTCATGAAAATCGATGTCTAAGTGGCCAATTGCTTGTACCGCATCTACATGAAATACGGCATTTGAATGACTTACAATTTCATCAATATCATACATTGGTTGTACTGTACCAATTTCATTATTAACAAACATGATTGAAACGAGTATCGTCTCATCAGTTAATGCACTTTTTAATTGTTCTAACGATATCAAGCCTTCCACATCTACATCAAGGTATGTTACATCAAAACCTTCTCTTTCTAATTGTTCAAAAACATGGAGTACTGAATGATGTTCTATTTTAGTTGTAATAATATGCTTGCCTTTATCTTGATTTGCATACGCAATACCTTTAATCGCTGTGTTATTAGATTCTGTTGCTCCACTTGTAAAGATTACTTCACTCGGCTTAGCATTGAGTTGCTTTGCTACGAAACGACGAGACTCATCTAAATATTTACGTGCATCTCTACCTATACTATGTATAGAGGACGGATTACCGTAATGCGTTGTATAGACTTCCATCATTTTATCTATTACTTGCTGTTTAACTGGCGTTGTAGCAGCGTAATCTGCATATACTTCCATGTTTGACACTCCTTACAAATTTATCAATGTTCCAATGATAGCACCATCTATTTAATTTTTCTAGTTGTCTGTTTCAAAATGTCCATTTTCATCTATCATTTCATATTCATCTAACAATGCTAATGTTTCGTCTACATTTGATTTTGTCGTATTATTTAACGTTAAGTTGCATAATTTATTATCTTTGATTTCCCAGTGTGTTGCTTTAAATCTAGATTGAAAATACGCATCATGTGTCACAACTAATACTTGACCATTAAAACTTTTTATCATATTTAAAATTAAGTCCTGTGTTGAAATATCAAAGTAATTAGTTGGCTCATCTAAAATTAATAAATTGGCACCAGAGAAATATAGTAATACAAATTGAAATCTACTTTTCTCGCCCATAGATAATTGTCCAATTGGCGCATTAATTTTTTCTGCATTAAAACCAAATGAAGCTAAAATAGTTTGTGCTTCGCTTCGTAATATTTTATTTGTAGTTAATAGCATCGACAGTGGAGATGCTGCTTCATTTAAATTTTTGTTTGTCTGATCAAAATATCCAATTTTTAATGAAGGGGTGATTTTTATACTTCCATGATTTGGAAATATCTTTTGTCTGATCATTGCAATTAAAAGTGATTTACCACTCCCATTTCGTCCTGTAATTAAAATATTTTCTTTTTGTTTCATTTCAAAATGAGCATGTTCAAATATATGACGTTCATTTATAGCAACATTGAAGTCTTCAAAATGAATTAAAAAGCGTTTACGCAAACGATCTTGATGATTAAAATGATATTGTTTTTGTTCGTTATCTGGCTGATTTATCGTCTTCTCATTTAATTTTTGAGTCATTTGCTTTTCTTTCGTCTTTGCTCTTTGAGCTAACTTACTGAGTTTCTTTTGCTCAAGAGGGCTGCGGACACTTGCTTTTTGTTGTGCTGAATGATGCCATGTTTGTATTCGTTGTATCGTGCGATTAAGTTCTGCTATTTCTTTTTGTTGCTTTTCGTACATATTTTGTTGTGTTTGTAACGTTAAATCTTTAATTGCACGGTACTTGGAATAATTACCATTATATTTAGTCGTTTTTTCAGACGTTACTTCAATGACATGCGTCGCAGTCTGATCGATAAAATCACGCTGGTGTGATACAAAGACAATTGTATATTTTGATTTTTGTATTTTTTTAATCAGTTGTTCTAACATTTCTAAATCTAAATGATTTGTAGGTTCATCAAGTAAAATCAATGGTTTGTTTGACATAAATGCTTTTAATAACGCTAGCCTCGTTTGTTGGCCGCCACTTAAATATTGAATTTGCTTTTCCAAATCTCTTTCAGTTAAATTCAATTGGTTTCCTTGAGTAATAATATTCTGTTCAAATTCATAGCCATTTAAAGCAATATAATCAGCAATATACTTATAATTACTTTTAAGCTTCTGTTTTAGCTTCAGCAACTCAGGATTTATAGCCATTACATAGTCTAATCCTGTTAAGTATTCATAAACAGACATATTTTGATGCATTAAATAAGCTTCATCTTGATATTTCATCTTTATTGCTTCTAACAATGTTGTTTTCCCTACGCCATTGTTACCAATCATTGCAACATGTTCGCCTTTATCAATTTGAATTTCTACAGAGTTAATTAAATTTTTACCAAATTGTTCAAATGGTTTTTGAACATAATAAAAAGACATACCAATTCCCTCTTTCTTAAGAGATATGACATGCCTTAACAATCCGAACATTATTTATGTTAGGTATATTACTGATGATTTTTTATTAAGACATAATCGTATCCCATGCATTACTTTTTTGATTAAATAAACTATTTTGATTGTTCTTATGAGATTTATCCATTGTCTTAATAAGGCCACCTAACTTTTTAATTTCATACAGTATAACAGTGAGCAATTTCTTACGCAAGTTTTATTTAGACTGTTATACTGCAATATATTAATATATTTAAGGAGGATATCGTGTAATGAACGATTTAAAATTATCTGCGCTTAATCTCGTTCCTATTAGAGAAGGTCAAACCGATCAAGATGCAATAAGCGATATGGTTAAATTAGCACAAAATTTAGAAGAACTGGATTATGAGAGATATTGGATTGCAGAACATCATAACGCACCTAACCTTGTCAGTTCGGCCACTGCGTTATTAATACAACATACATTAGAACATACTGCTAAAATAAAAGTAGGTTCTGGTGGTATCATGTTACCTAACCACGCTCCACTCATTGTTGCAGAACAATTTGGGACAATGGAAACTGTATTTCCCAATCGCGTTGATTTAGGTTTAGGTCGTGCGCCAGGTACTGATATGATGACAGCGAGTGCCTTACGTAGAGATCAGCACAATGGCGTTTATGAATTTCCTGAAGAAGTAGAACAACTTGCGACATATTTCGGACCGGGTAATCAACAAACTTATGTCCGTGCATATCCTGCAGTTGGTAAAAACGTTCCTCTTTATATATTGGGTTCTTCAACTGATTCAGCACACTTAGCTGCACGCAAAGGATTACCCTATGTCTTTGCAGGGCACTTTGCACCACAACAAATGAAAGAAGCAATTGAAATTTATAAAGAACTATTTGAACCTTCAGATGTATTGAGCAAACCATATGTGATTGTTTGTTTAAATGCAATCGTTGCTGATACAGATGCTCAAGCAGAATATCTGGCAACGACACAGGCTCAGGTTATGGTAAGTATTACTCGAGGAAGAATGCAACCTGTACAACCACCTACTGACGATTTAAAAGGACTACTCACGCCTACTGAGTATGAAATAGCAAAACAGCGGATGCAAAGTTCACTTATTGGCTCCGAAGAAACCGTCAAACAAAAATTACAATCATTTATAGATGAATACGGTGAAATAGATGAACTGATGGCTATTAGCTACATTTATGATCAAGAAGCACAACTTGAATCATATCGTAAACTTAAAAACATGATTACAACATTAACTTAAATATTAAAAAGCCTAGTTTCTATGTTAGAAACTAGGCTTTTTATATTTAAGCGAAAAAGCTTAAACTTTTAAGACGATTTTATTTTTTATCATCTTTTTTATCGTCTTTTTTATCGTCACTGCCACCAGTGAAATTATCGATTTGTTCAGATGCTTGTTTTGCTTTTTCGTTATCAGTATCTTTTAATTTGTCAGAAACGTTTTTTGCAGTTTCTTTTGCTTTATTTAAGAAATCAGCCATAATAAAACCACCTTTTTAGTATTAGTTAACGATTATTATTTTTTAAATTTATCGATAACTTCATTTGCTTTATCTTTTGCATTTTCTACTACTTCTTTGGCTTTACCAGAAGTTTTATCTTCTTTGCCTTCTTTTTCTAATTCTTTATTGTCGGCTACGTTACCAACTGTTTCTTTAACGTTACCTTTTGCTTGTTCAAATTTATTTTCATCTGCCATAAATAATACCTCCTTAGCAATATATTAATTAAATACCACATTACTCAAGTCATAAACATCTAAAACAAATTTTTTACATATTTTCAGTTAAAGTCAAAGAACTGTTTTAATTTACAACCTTATTCACATCTTAAATATAGAACATATATCCATCTAAATTATTAGTTTCATTATAATCTGCTAAGTATTTCAATGTTGTATTATCTAATACTTCTCTTACTGCGTCTCTCATTCTAATCCAAAGCTGTTTCTGTGCAGGAGGTTCAGAATCAATACTTTCTACGAATGTAATTGGTCCCTCTAACAAACGAATAATGTCACCAGCCGTAATTTCTTCAGCTGAGACTCTCAATTGATAACCACCTTTTGCACCACGAACACTTCGAATTAAACCAGCATTTCTTAATGGACCTACTAGTTGTTCTAGATAAAGATCACTTAAATTATTTTCTTCAGCTATAGATTTTAACGAAACACATCCTTGCCCTTGCTTTTTGGCTAAAGATATCATTAGTGTTAAGCCATATCTACCTTTTGTTGATATTTTCATTATATAACCTCACTTAATTCGAATACTATATATTAACATTCTATCATTTTTTACGTTAAGATAATATTAGAAAGGTGTGAAAGATTGTGACGAACGAACCACTCGCTTCAAGAATGCGACCAAATAATATTGATGAGATCATTTCACAGGATCATTTAGTTGGTGACAAAGGTATTATACGCAGAATGGTCAATACCAAACGATTATCGTCCATGATTTTTTATGGTCCTCCTGGAATTGGTAAAACGAGTATTGCTAAAGCTATTTCAGGCAGTACTCAGTTTAAATTCCGCCAACTAAATGCTGTAACTAATACTAAAAAAGATATGCAACTCATTGTCGAAGAAGCAAAAATGTCTGGACAAGTCATTCTATTACTAGATGAGATTCATCGTTTAGATAAAGCGAAGCAAGATTTTTTATTGCCTCATCTTGAAAATGGAAAAATTGTATTAATTGGTGCCACAACTTCAAACCCATATCATGCGATTAATCCTGCAATTCGGTCAAGAGCACAAATCTTTGAGTTATATCCATTAGATGAAAACGACATAAAAGTTTCTTTAGAGAGAGCTCTAACCGATGAAACACGAGGTCTAGCTTCATACAATCCAGTTATTGATGAAGAAGCGATGAATTATTTCACAACGCAAAGCCAAGGAGATGTCAGAAGTGCGCTGAATGCTTTAGAATTAGCCGTACTCAGTTCTGAAGTGATTGATAACCAAAGACATATTACATTGGAAGATGCTAAAGATTGCTTACAAAAAGGTGCTTTTGTCAGTGATAAGGATGGTGACATGCACTATGACGTGATGAGTGCATTTCAGAAATCAATTCGAGGAAGTGATGTTAATGCAGCATTGCATTATTTAGCACGATTGATAGAAGCTGGAGACTTACCTACTATTGTCAGAAGATTATTAGTTATTAGTTATGAAGACATAGGTTTAGCTTCACCAGGTGCTGGTCAACGTACTTTAGCAGCGATTGAATCTGCTGAAAGACTCGGTTTTCCAGAAGCAAGAATTCCTTTGAGCCAAGCGGTAATTGAATTATGTCTGTCACCTAAATCTAATTCTGGAATCACTGCAATCGATGCAGCACTGTCAGATATTCGAAAAGGTCATGTAGGACAAATTCCCGATCATTTAAAAGATGGGCATTACTCAGGCGCCAAAGAATTGGGTAGAGCAATAGGCTATAAATATCCTCATAATTATGACAATGGTTTTATACCACAACAATATTTGCCAGACAAATTAAAAAACAAAATTTACTATACGCCAAAAACAACATCAAAAACTGAACAACAGCTTAAATCTATTTTTGACAACATCAATAAGGCGCAGCAAAATAAAAATTAATTTACAACCATATCAAATAACCGCGTTGACACATTACAAAAGACTGTTTGTGTGAAACGCGGTTGTTTAATTCCTTTATTTATCTTTGATTCTTGTTACCGGTATATCTTTTAAAATATCATTCACTACATAGCTTGCACATATGAGTCCTACAACACTGGGTACAAAGGCATTTGAGGATGGTGGCATTTGGCCTTTTCTAGTTGGCGCATTTGCATCGCCAACTGTTTCTTTGACATCTTCTCTTATGACGATTGGACTTTCATCCGAGAATACTACAGGAATTCCTTTGTATATACCTAACTTTTTCAATTTACGACGTATCAATTTAGCCATTGGATCCATATAAGTTTTAGAAATATCTGCAATTTGGAAACGTGTAGGATCTGTTTTATTTGCGGCACCCATACTTGAAATAACAGAAATACCTCTTTCAAGACATTCTTTCATAAGATGAACTTTGTAAATAAGTGTATCGCTCGCATCTAAAAAATAATCTATATCATAGTTATTAAACAAGGCTTCATATGTTTCTTCTGTATAAAACATATGAAGTGATGTGACTTTACACTCAGGATTGATTAATTTAATACGCTCTTCCATTAATGTTACTTTACTTTGACCAATTGTAGATGTTAGTGCATGTAGCTGACGATTAACGTTCGTTATATCAACATCATCTTTATCTATTAATATTATATGGCCTATATTAGTACGAGCTAATGCTTCAGCTGCAAATGAGCCAACGCCTCCTACTCCTAAAACAACAACGGTTTTTTGTTTTAATAAATCTAAACCTTCTTGGCCGTATGCCAATTCATTTCTCGAAAATTGATGTTTCATTTTTAAACTCCTTATTTAGCGAATACTATTATCATAACATTTTTGATTGCTGATTATTTGTAAAATATTATTTTCTGTTAATTTATAACGATATAAAAAATACGCAAGACCGAAGTCTTGCGTACCGATAGAGTCCGTGCGTGCCGTAGTTATAAAATGCTTGATCATTCGGCCTGCTATTAACAGGTGGGTGCCCTGTTTCTTGTTTTGCAAGTCCTCCTTGAGAGGCGTGTGCGCTGCAAGAAAACCTATTGGGCTCCCGGATCAAAGAGTGTTAGGCCCAAATATGAAGCAAACTTACGAACACGACAGATGACTACCTTATGCAAGTATAATAACATATTATTGGAATTTAGCAAGAATAATGACTTGGTAAAAATTAATGTCTAATTCTTAATGATAGTTCTTCTAATTGATTTTCTGATACTTCGCTAGGCGCATTTGTTAATAAACAAGTTGCAGATGCAGTTTTAGGGAATGCAATCGTGTCACGTAAATTTGTACGACCAGTTAATAACATCACTAAGCGGTCTAGACCTAAAGCAATTCCACCATGTGGCGGTGCACCATATTTAAATGCATCTAATAAGAAACCAAACTGTTCCCGAGCTTGCTCTTCTGTAAATCCTAATACTTCAAACATTTTTGATTGTAAATCTTCGTTATGAATTCTAATAGAACCGCCACCGAGTTCATAACCATTTAACACAATATCGTATGCATTAGCTTGAGCATTTTCAGGCTCAGAATCTAATTTTTTAATATCTTCTTGTTTTGGTGCTGTGAATGGATGATGGGCAGCAGTATAACGTTTTAACTCTTCATCATATTCAAGCAATGGCCAGTCCGTTACCCATAAGAAGTTTAATTTACTTTCATCAATTAAATCTAATTCTTTAGCCAATTTTAATCTTAGTGCACCTAAACTTTGAGCAACAACATTAGGTTTATCAGCTACAAATAAGACTAAGTCACCAGCTTTTGCACCAGTCAGCGATTTTAATTTTTCAACATGGTCTGCTTCAAAGAATTTAGCTATAGGGCCATTTAAACCTTCTTCAACTACTTTTACCCACGCCAAACCTTTCGCACCGTATATATTAACAAATTCAGTTAAAGCATCAATATCTTTTCTAGTGTAATTATCAGATGCACCTTCAGCTACAATTGCTTTCACTTGTCCATCATTATTTACTGTATCTTTGAAGACTTTAAAATCCATGATTTCGCCAAGTTCTGAAACGTTAATTAATTCCATACCAAAACGTGTATCTGGTTTATCAGAACCAAAACGTGCCATTGCTTCATTATAAGTCATTCTTGGGAATGGACGTGGTACTTCCACTTCTTTCACATCTTTTACAACTTTTTGTAACATTTCTTCGCCCATATCCATGACATCTTCTTGATCAACAAAACTCATTTCGATATCAACTTGCGTAAATTCTGGTTGTCGGTCTGCACGTAAATCTTCATCACGGAAACATTTAACAATTTGATAATATTTATCAAAGCCACTAATCATTAACAATTGTTTAAATATTTGTGGTGATTGTGGCAATGCGTAAAATTCACCTTCATGAACACGAGATGGTACTAAATAATCGCGCGCACCTTCTGGAGTTGATTTAGTTAGCACAGGTGTTTCTATGTCATAAAAACCTTCACCATCTAAATATTGTCTAATTGAACGTGTTGTTTGATGTCTCATCTTAAAAGTTTGTGCTAATTCTTGACGTCTTAAATCTAAATATCTATATTTTAGTCTTATGTTTTCATCCACATTTTGATTATCTTCATTTAATGCAAATGGTGGTGTTTCGGCTTTATTAATAATTTCAATCTCTGAAACTTGTACTTCAACTTGACCTGTAGCAATTTTTGGATTTACTGTTTGAGGGTCGCGTTTTTTTACAATACCTTTTACTTCAACAATGTACTCAGATCTAATTGTTTCAGCTATTCGCAAAGCTTCTTCTGAAAAATCTGGATTAAATACAATTTGCACATAACCTTCACGGTCACGTAAATCTACAAAGATAAGTCCACCTAAATCTCTACGATTATGCACCCAACCTTTTAATATAACTTCTTGTTCTAATAATGATTCAGTCACTAAACCACAATATGTTGTACGTTTACTCATGATATCTTCTCCTTAATTTCTAAAATAGTTAACAAGTTCATTTAAATCAATACGTTCTGATGTTCCGGTTTCCATATTTTTTACATTAATATTTTTTTCTTCTAATTCTTGATCACCAATAACAACCGTATGTTTGGCATTCAGTCTATCGGCTTGTTTCATTTGTCCTTTAACTTTACGTTCCATATAATCTTTATCCGCTTTAACACCATTTTTACGTAAATCATTCAATAATTTCACTGCATAACGGTCTGCTTCTTTACCCATAGTAACGATAAATAAGTCGAAATCATGGTCAACATCTAAATCAATGCCTTCTTCTTCTAATGCCATTAGCAATCTTTCAATGCTAAGTGCAAAACCAATACCTGTTTGACTTGGACCATCTAGCAATTCAAGTAGACCATTATAACGGCCACCACCACATAACGTCGTAATCGCACCTTCATAACTTGGATTATCAATCATCAGTTCAAATGCCGTGTGTGTATAATAATCTAAACCTCTTACTAAGTTAGGATCTTCCTCATATTTGATGTCTAAATCATTTAAATGCTGCTTTACTTCCTCAAAATAGGCTTTTGAATCATCATTTAAATATTCTGTAATACGCGGTGCTGTTTTTACTGCTTCTTTATCTTTATCAACTTTACAATCCAAAATTCTCATTGGATTGGTATGCAAACGTGCTTGGCAATCCTTACAAAAATCACCAATTACTGGTTCAAAATGTTTAACCAAGGCTTCATTGTATTCTTTGCGCGAATCAATATCGCCAATACTATTAATAACCAATTTTAAATGTTTAAGACCAAATGACTGATAAATATGCATGACCATTGCTAAAATTTCAGCATCAATACTAGGGTTTTCTGCACCTATGGCTTCTACACCAAATTGTGTAAATTGACGATAACGTCCTTTCTGTTTTCGTTCATAACGGAACATTGGACCATTGTAGTACAATTTAATCGGTTGGTTAGGTAATCCTTGCATTTTATTTTCTATATATGAACGTACTACTGCAGCAGTACCTTCAGGTCTCAAAGTGATACTGCGATCGCCTTTATCTTTGAATGTATACATTTCTTTTTGAACGACATCCGTAGAATCGCCAACGCCACGTGCAAATAATTCAGTGCTTTCAAAAATAGGCGTACGAATTTCTTCGTAATTATATATTTCCATCAATTCATCTAATTTTGCTTCTATATATCGCCATTTTTTTGTTTCGCTTGGTAAAATGTCTTGTGTTCCTCTAGGAATATTTATCATAAAACCTCTCCTTTTATACAATAAAAAGCCCCTTGCATAACTATACAGTTATACAAGGGACGAATATCCGTGTTGCCACCCTATTTGGTTAGATATAGTTTATCAATAAACTATAACAACCCACTTCATACGGATAACGTTCGTCACACGGCTTTAATTACATAAAGCACCTCTTCTTGCGTTTTAATAACTAAACTACTAAGCATAATTTTCCAGCCTCGAATTATGTCTCTACACATTTAAAATGTTGACGTTTCATTTAGCATAGTCAAGAATAATAACGGTTTTAATATAGAATTCATATCTAATAATAACGAGTTATTGATTAATATGCAACCTTTTTATTCTGAAAAATATGCACGTAAACCATCGACAACTGCTTGTTCAACAATGTGGCGATGTAATTGATTCGTTATCATATTTTCATCAGTTGGGTTACTAATATAACCTAACTCTAATAAAACAGCGGGGACATTTGTCTGTCTCAATACTTGGAAGTTTTCTTGTCGAGCGCCTTTATTTGTCAGTAGCGCTTTCTTTTGTATGTAAAGATTTAATGTTTCTGCAAGTGCTTTTTGATTATCTTGAAGCCAATAAACTGTAGTTCCATTAGCTTTAGAAGATTTTAGCGAATCATTATGTATGCTGATAAAAGCATCACCTTTAATATTACGATCATCCAAACTAACATAACTATCTGAACTTCTCGTCATATTTACAGTCGCGCCTTCTTTTTCAAGAAGACTTTTCAATTCTTTCGCTGTTTTCAGTGTATAAACTTTTTCAGTACTCTTCTTTTTTGTATTACTTGAGGCACCCTGGTCACTTCCCCCGTGACCAGGATCAAGTACAATTGTTTTATCTTTAAGTGGTTTATCGTTTGCATTAGCATCTGCTTGAATATCTAGGTTTGTATGCCAACCAGCCACCCAACCTTTATCTTTATGATTACTTGATTCAACTTCAATCCATTTGCCAGATTTACCAATTTTGTTATAACTTTGACCTTGATTAGCCGGTTTAATAGTAGGATATACAGCATTAGGACCTGTTCTCAAATCAGTATCTTCCGTTATATATATCATACTCGCATCTTCATCATTGTGATTTAGAAAAGCGATGAGCATAAAAATAAATATGACAAATGCTAACGTAACAATAAGTGTTGGGAAATTTTTAAAATTATGTTTATCTAGCCAAGTATTGATTGTTTTCATACGATTTTGCCATCCTGACTTTCATAAATAATTGTCACTGGGCCATCGTTGGCAATATTAACAAGCATATCTGTGCCAAATTCTCCTGTTAATACATTTATGTTATAAGTCCGTAATGCCTCATTAAATTTTTCATAAAGTTCATTTGCTTTTTCAGGCGGCATTGAATTGGTAAAACCAGGTCTATTACCTTTTCTTACATCTGCATATAATGTGAATTGTGAGATAGAAAGAATCTCTCCTCGTACTTGCTGTAAATTCAAATTAAGTTTGCCATTCTCATCTTCAAACAATCGGGCATTCACAATTTTTCTTACTAATGTATCAATATCAGCTTCAGTAGATGATTTGCCTACTCCAACTAGCAAACAAAAGCCTTTATTTATTTTATTATCTATTGAACCATTAGAAACGGATGCTTCTTTCACTCTTTGAACAATAATCCTCATGTATATTTCACCTCTAATTCCAAACTCTTGTTACTGTGTAAACATCGCCAAGTTGTTTAATCTTATCAACAACTTGATAGACTTCATTTACATTTTTCACCATAACACCAATATTAATGATTGCATTTTTATCAATATCTGAACGACCAGAAACTTTAACTAAGTTACTTTTAGTGGAATTAACGGCTTGTAAAACTTCATTTAATAAACCATTTCGGTCATAAGCAGTAACTTCTAAGTCAACTTGATAACGTTGTGTCGCATCTTTAGAGCGTACCCATTCAACACTAATTAATCTGTCTTTTTCATTTTTGATATTAGGACAATCCGTGCGATGCACCTTAATACCATGCCCTTTAGTGATATATCCAACAATATCATCACCGGGTATTGGATTACAACATTTTGACAATTTAATGAGTACATTTTCAATTCCCTCAACGTATACGCCACTATCTGTAGTGATGTCATCCTTAATTGGCACAGATTTTTGTACTTCTTGTACTGAATTTAATGCTTTTTGTTTGTCTTGAATGCGTTGCTTTTCTGTTAATTTATTAACAATTTGTAACGCAGTAACGCCACCAAATCCTACTGCGGCAAATAAATCTTCTTCATTAGAAAAATTATATTTATCTTTTACAACTTCAATATTATCATCCGTTAAAACTGCATCTACACGGAACCCTTGGTCTTTTATTTCTGCTTCGACCATAAACTTACCTTTTTCAATATTAGAAGAGCGATCTTGTTTTTTAAAGAAACTACGTATTTTACTTTTAGCACTAGAAGATTTAACAATTTTTAACCAATCGCGACTTGGACCATAAGAGTGCTTACTTGTTCTGATTTCAACGATATCACCAGTATTGAGCACGTAATCTATCGGCTCAATTTTTCCGTTAACCTTAGCACCAATCATTTTGTTTCCTACTTCGCTGTGTACAGCATATGCAAAGTCAATTGGAACAGCACCATAAGGTAATTCAATCACATCACTTTCTGGCGTAAAAGCATAGACTTTATCACTTTGTAAATCAAATTTTAATGTTTCCATAAACTCTTCTGCATCGGTGGTAGTGCTATCCGTTTCAGCGAGTTCTTTAATCCAATTTAATTTTTTATTGAAATTTTGTGTTTTTTCAGTAACTTTTTTGCCTTCTTTATATGCCCAATGCGCTGCGACCCCGTGTTCTGCAATTTCATGCATTTCATAAGTTCTTATCTGAATCTCTAAAGGATCGCCATTCGGTCCGACGACCGTTGTATGTAATGATTGATACATATTTTGCTTTGGCATAGCGATATAATCTTTAAATCTACCTGGCATGGGTTTCCATAGTGTATGCACAAGACCTAGTACTGCATAGCAATCATTTATTGAATTAACGATAATTCGTATGGCTAACAAATCAAATATTTGGTCGAATTGTTTCTTTTGTTTAACCATTTTTCTATAAATGCTATATATATGTTTAGGCCTACCATTAATATCACCAATTATATTCATTTTTTCCATGTCTGAATCTATGCGATTAATAGCATTTTGTATATATTCTTCTCGCTCACTACGTTTTTTCTTCATAAGATTAACAATTCTGAAATATTGTACACTATCAATATATCTAAGTGCTGTATCTTCTAATTCCCATTTAATCGTATTAATCCCTAATCTATGTGCCAATGGTGCATAGATTTCTAAAGTTTCTTTTGATATTCTTATTTGTTTCTCTCTTGGCATTGCTTTCAGTGTTCTCATATTATGTAATCGATCCGCTAATTTAACTAGAATAACACGCACATCTTTTGCGATAGCAATAAATAACTTGCGATGGTTTTCTGCTTGCTGCTCTTCTTTAGAACGATATTTCACTTTTTTTAGTTTCGTCACGCCTTCTACGATTATGGCAATTTCTTCATTAAACATGCCTTTTACATCATCAAACGTATAAGGTGTGTCCTCGATCACGTCATGTAAAAAGCCTGCAACAATGGTTGGACCATCTAAATGCATTTCAGTTAAAATCCCAGCTACTTGTATGGGATGCATAATATATGGCAATCCATTTTTACGAAATTGACCCTCATGTGCCTCATAAGCTAGATGGTAACTTTTCAATACATATTCATAATCTTCTTTTGACAAATATGATTTTGCTTTGGATAATACTTCGTCCACACTGTATGGATATTCATTGTTCACTTAAGACACCCCTATACTAAATATTAATCACGATTAGATACCCAGTATTATTTTATATCGATTGTAACGTATTTTTACGCTATTAGGTCAAATTATGTATAATAGTTATATAATACTACATGTTATTAAATAAATAAATGCGTACATAAGACAATTGGCAAAATGTAGCTGAATTTTAATTTTTTAATTCAAACAAAAGATAATTTAAGTTAACGAATCATAAGACTATTCTATAAATAAAAAAATAGTACGGGACATAAATGTCTCTGACTAAACAGAAAACGATAATTTCTATTTAAATAATGTAGAAATTGTTGTTTTCTTTATTTTTATCAAATAGTGTAGCTCTTTGAGCCTCTATTTTCCTTACATTCAATACCATTAGGACAAATCCTAATTTTCTTTTGACTTTGTCTATCCCTCAAACTGACATTCGAGTGAAACCCAAAATAGCCTTCGTGAATCCAAAAACTAGTTCTACATCAATTTTTTAAGTAGACATTTTAAACAATCATCACATTCGTATAATTAGAGTCATCTTATAATCTTTACGCATAAGGCACCTCGTTAATATGGTTTAGAAGTGTTTATTAAATTATACGAAAGAGCCTTTTTTTAATAAAAAATGCAAATTGTACTGATTTTGCAACGTGCGGACGCCCGGGGAAATGATATGAGCGAGAGACTACAGGCTCGAGCCATATCCCTAAGCAAGCATACACGGTCAAAATCACATATTATTCTCATATCAAAAGGCCCAATTCTTTATTACTTATGATTTCAGGCTAATTCATGTTATTAACTTTTTAAAATAAAAACATCATTAATTTATTAGAATTAATGAATTGTTTAAAATGAGCCTTTGCTTTTGTATCTTAACAAATATTCCAAACGATTTTGCAACGTGCGGACGCCTGGGGAAATGATATGAGCGAGAGACTACAGGCTCGAGCCATATCCCCAGGCAAGCATGCACGGTCAAAATCGTAATATTTTAAATATAAAGAGGGCAAATCCTTAACAATGGATTTGCCCTCTTATTTTAAGAATGGGGATTTATGTCCCAGTCTCTATAAAATTTCTTTAATTATAAATGTGATTATTCATCGTATGAAATTAAACTCATTACGTCATAATCTTTAATTTTTTCAATACCTTTTAAATATTTTAATTCTATAATAAATGCAATACCTACAACAATACCACCTAATTGTTCAACTAACTTAATAGCTGCTTCAATTGTGCCGCCAGTAGCTAATAAATCATCTGTAATTAACACACGTTGACCTGGTTTAATTGCATCTTTGTGCATGGTTAATACGTTTGTACCATACTCCAAATTATACTCATAACGAATAACTTCTCTAGGAAGTTTGCCTTCTTTTCTCACTGGCGCAAAGCCAATACCCATTGAATATGCAACAGGACAACCAATGATGAAACCTCTAGCTTCCGGCCCTACAACTACATCAACGTCTCGCAGTTTTGCATATTTAACTATTTGATCCGTGGCATAACCATAAGCTTCGCCATTGTCCATTATTGTTGTGATATCTTTGAAGTTAACACCTGGCTGTGGCCAGTCTGATACTTCAGATACATATTGTTTTAAATCCATACAAACTTCCTCCTATTATTCTACCAATTCATCCTTTATCCATTGCTTCAAACGATTAAAATCCTCATAAAGCAATAACTTTTCAACTTCAATTCTGTCGATACGACTTTGATAATATTTACTTGAAGCAATATCACGTTTTGTTGAAACACTATTTAATTTAATTATACCATTTTCAACTTGAATAAACTCTAAATCCATGAAAACTTTCAAGATAAATTTAAGTATATGTGGTTGAATGTTTAAAAATTCACTTAGTTGTACACCTTCATTAGCTAAATTTGTTTCTTTTTTAGCTGCTAGTGCTTTAAAACATTGTTTAAATGTTTCCATTTTAGGCATACCTTCAAAGTATATCGATCTCTCATGATTTAACACGAGATAAATTTGAGATATATCAACTGTTTTTAATGTTATTTTTAAATCATTAATGGATGTTGGCAAATCTCTAAAGACATATTTATCATACTTATTAATAATTTCATCACCATAATAGTGATAATTTTCACCTAACTTTTCACTTCTTTGATGAATCAGGTAAGCAACATTCTCAGCATCTGAATTTAATTCATTTACTTTGTTTTTGCTTCTATAATCTAAAATCTGTAAATTATGACTTGCTAAATCTTCAATCATAAATTGAGGTGATTGGAATCCATTCCATTCATTAATTTGTAATGTTCCAATTACGTTGATAGGTTGTTGCACACCCAATTCTTTTACTAAGTGACCGCTTTGCCAAAAGATCGCTTGTAATTGACTTTCTCCAATAACGAGTTTTAAGTGCTTTTTTTCTTGACCAATACCCTTTACTTGTTGAACAAGGACGTCTTGTAATTCGAAGCACGGGCTAGTGAAATCAGTACCAAATGGTCGCAATCTTTGAATATCTTTAATATTTTGTATAGTAATATCACTTTCTGAAATAGTTACATCCACTTTTTTACGTGGTTCAAGTGAAGTTGTTTCTGCTAATTGTGCCATCCATTCATTTAAACTATTCTGCAACGGTTGAATATTTTCTATAGGCATTGTAACCCCAGCTGCCATATGGTGGCCACCAAATTTCGTGATTAACTGTGAATAATCACTTAAAATTTCAAACATTGATACTTGATCAATGCTTCGAGCTGAACCTTTTGCGTGGTTTTGGGCTTCATCAATATTTAAAATTAATGTTGGAAGACTGTAAGTTTCAACAATTCTCGATGCTACAATACCAAGTACGCCTTCATGCCAATCTGTTTGAGCTAACAGTAAGAATTTCGAACCTTGTTGTACTTGTTCCTCTGCCATCACAAGTGCTTCTTCAGTTATTTGAGAAACAATATCTTTACGTTCTTGATTAAAAAATTCAACTTGTTCAGCTAAAAACATCGCTTCATCTTCTGTTTCAGTCATTAATAACTCTGCAGCGAGTGCAGCATCCTCTAAACGTCCTACAGCATTTAATCGTGGTCCTATAATAAATCCGACAGTTTCTTCATTTATTTCGTCATTATAGCCAGCTTGGTTTAAAATAGCTTTTATTGATGGCGGACAATATTTATTTAATGACGCTAAACCATTTTGCACCAGCGTTCTATTCTCATCCGTTAAGGATACTAAATCAGCAATTGTTCCAATAGCAACCAAACCAAGAAAATGAACTGGTGGTTCATCCAATAAACATTGAGCCAACTTATAAGCAACACCTGCACCACACAGATATTTAAATGGATATTCAAACTCAGGATGCATTGGATGGACAATCGCATATGCATTAGGCATGGTTTTACCAATTTCATGGTGATCTGTGACAATAACGTCAACACCTAGGTCTTGAACCATTTGTATTTCATCATGCCCTTGAATACCATTATCCACTGTTATAATTAATGATATCCCTTCATCATAAGCATTTTTAAAAGCCAATTCATTTGGCCCGTAACCTTCAGAAAAGCGGTTCGGTATATACCAACCTACATGAGCACCAAGTTCTTTCAATGTAGACACTAATATAGTCGTTGAAGTGACACCATCCGCATCATAGTCTCCATATACTAAAATCTTTTGGTTTTGATCTATCGCTACATTGATACGCTCAATAGCTTTATCCATATCACTCATCTTCCAAGGGTCATGTGTAATTTGAACCCCTTCTAAAAGATTTCGAATATCAGTTTCATCTGTTATACCTTTACTTTCCAAAACTTTTTTTACAATAGGAGTTAGCTTTAAATCTGTTGCAATATTTTCTGCTATTTCAACTTCAGGTAATTTAACATCCCAATTATATTTTGATTTAATCATACTATTCTCCCTCATTTCCACAAGCAATTATACAAAAGAATTTGAAAAATAAAAAGTGGTAACCTTTATCTCAATTATAGTTAAAACTTTAAACGATTTTGTATCGTGCAGACGCCCGGGGAAATGATATGAGCGAGAGACTACAGGCTCGAGCCATATCCCCAGGCAAGCATACACGATCAAAATCGCAAGTTATTCTCATATAAAAAGAACCAATTCTTTATTACTTATAATTTCAAACTAACTCATGTTATTAACTTTTTTAAAATAAAACATCATTAATTTATTAGAATTAATAAATTTTTAAAATGATTTTTTATCTTGAGAAGTATTTCGAACGATTTTGTATCGTGCGGACGCCCGGGGAAATGATATGAGCGAGAGACTACAGGCTCGAGCCATATCCCCAGGCAAGCATACACGATCAAAATCGTAAATATTAACGATAAAAAAGGCAAATCCATGGGAACATGGATTTGCCTTTCATTTATAGTGTGAGCTTTTGCGTCACCCTATTTTATATTAGTACATGTTTCGATATTAATTATACTAATATTTTTTCATCATTTGATTTTTTCTCTTTATATACAATAAGTTTATTGTCATCTGACTTTTTAAGCTGACGTTTTTTCATTATTCCCCATAAAGGAACAGCTATAAATACTGATGAGAATACGCCAGATATTAAACCAATTAACAATGCTAATGAGAAATTGAAAATACTTGGTGCACCGAATGCTAATAGTGCAACTACAACTATGATAACTGTCAATACTGTATTGATAGAACGCGTCATTGTCTGACGAATTGATCTATTTACAATATCATCGATTTGTTTAGGTTTCGTAATCACTTTAACTTTATGCAAGTTCTCACGTACCCTGTCAAACGTTACAATCGTATCATTAATTGAGTAACCAATAATAGTTAGCACAGCTGCAATAAATGTAATGTCGACTTCCAATCTAAACAGACTGAATATAGCCACAATCATAAATGCATCGTGTAATAGTGCTAACACTGAGGACAGTCCCATACGCCATTCGAATCTGAATGTGATATAAATAATGATGCCGATAGCTGCATATAATAGTGCCATCATTGCATTTTTTGCTAATTCTTGACCTATAACTGGTGAAACGGTATTAACAGTTGGATCATTACCGAATGATTTATCAATCGTGTCCTTAATTTTTGACACTTCATCTTTAGATAAGTCATTTTTGAATTGTACTGTTGCGTTTTTGCCGTTTTCACCTAAGGAAACTTGGGTAGGTTTAAAATTTTGATCCTCAAGTGTTTTTGTCACTTTCGCTTCAGATATTTTATCTTTCGATTCAAAATCAACTCTTGTACCACTTGTAAAATCAATACCTAAGTTAAGTTTGAAAACAAACAGTATAACTGCACCGACGATTAAAATTAATACACTTAGTGACAGTAATGGTTTGGCTAACTTCATGAAATCCCAACGCTCATATGGTGTTTTTAAATCATGAACTTCCTTACCTTCATTTATATCTGCAATATGATGCTTGTTGACACCAAATAACCAAGATGATTTCTTGAAGAAATCTGAAGAAACAAGCAGTGAAAGTAACCATCTTGATAAAAATACTGCTGTTACAAAAATCATTAAAATACCAAGTAGCAACATTGTAGCGAAACCTTTTACAGAACTTTCACCAAAGAAGAACAATACAGCAGCAGCAATCACTGTTGTAAGCTGCGCATCGACTATGGTTAAGAATGAACTTTTATTCGCTTTTTTATAGGCTTGTTTGAGCGTTCGTCCAATTTTTAGTTCATCTTTAATCCGTTCATACATGATAATATTCGCATCGACTGCCATACCGACACCCAGTACTAAAGCTGCAAGGCCTGGTAATGTTAATACACCAGAAATGAAGTTAAATGCAACTAATGTCAAATAAATATAAACAGTAAGTGCAATAACAGCTACTAGCCCTGGCAAACGATAGAAACCTAACATAAATAAATAAATAACCGCTATGCCAATTGCTGCAGCAAATATTGTTTTATCTAAAGCATCTTGTCCAAATTGTGCACCTACAGAATTAGAATAAATTTCATTAAGGTCTACAGGTAATGAACCAGAATTTAATAAATCTGCAATTTGTTTTGCTTCTTCAATACCTTTTTCGCCTTTAAATCCACCAGAAATTTCTACACTATCTGAATTGATAGGTTTGTCAACTGAAGCAGCAGACACATATTTCGGATCTTTTTTATTCATTTCTTTATGGTAAGTATCACCTTTTTCGTGATCTAGCCATACAACCATGACATTTTCATCTTTTTTAGAAATTTCTTCAGTTACTTTTTTAAATTTATCACTATCTTTTAATTTAAATGTAACTGCGGGTTGATTCGTATTCTGTTTAAATTCTTGTTTCGCTGAACCTTGTTGAATATCTTTACCCGTTAATTTGATATTATCATCAGCATCACGAATCGTTAAATTAGCTTGTGAAGATAAAATTTCTCTAGCTTGAGATTGATTTTTTATACCCGCTAATTGTACACGGATTCTATTTTTATCTTCCACTTGAATCTTAGGTTCAGAAACCCCTAAAACGTTCACACGGTTTTCAAGTGTTTTTGCTGTGGCTTTTACAGCTTTATCATCAATTTTATCACCTTTTTGTAAAGGGTCAACTTGGTATAAGACTTCAAAGCCACCTTGTAAGTCTAATCCGAGGCTGACATTTTTAACTACATTTTTATATGTAAGTCCTATTCCACCTAACAATAGAACTACAAGCAATATAAATGCAACTATTCTACTACTTTTCTTCACTTGAACACCTCATTGTAAGCTTATGTTATAAATTCATAATTCAATCGCATTCGCTCTCATATACTAAACGATTAAATTTCCTCAATAACCTTACATATTTTAACACATTACATAAAGTGTAAAAACAAACTTAACTTATTTGTAACTTCTTTTTAAATGTAAGTGTTACCAATTGTAATGATTATTTAAGCTATTTAAAAATTTGATTTTGTCTATCTTTCATTATAACACCAACTATGTCTTTAAAGTCCAATATCTTTAGGTTTTGTTAAACAAAAAACGAACTGATAGTATATATCAGTTCGTAATAATAAGTTCATTTATGAAGGATCAACTTGTTTAATAGCTGGTTTTTCTAAAGTGATTTCTGTACCATTGCCATTTAAAGTTAATACAACTGTAGTTTCGTCAACGCTACGTACAGTACCTTTGATTCCACCTATAGTAGTAACATGTTGACCTGATGAAATTTGGCTAATCATTTCACGATGCTCTTTAGCCTTTTTTTGTTGTGGTCTAATTAAGAAGAACCACATTAATACTAATAATAATATCGGTAATATCAATGAAGTAAATTGCATATAGTTATTTCTCCCTTTTAAAAGTTTTTTGGGTTTTCTACATTTAGTCCATACTGTTCAAAGAATTCTTCTTTAAAATCAAGTAAACGATCATCGCGAATAGCTTGTCGGATGTTTTCCATTAATTTCAGCAAGAAATGTAAATTATGATAAGTAGTAAGACGGATACCAAAAGTTTCTTCTGCTTTTATTAAATGTCTTATGTATGCTCTACTATAATTTTTACAAGTATAGCAGTCACAATTATCATCAAGTGGACCTAAATCTTCAGCATATTTAGCATTTTTTATAGTAACACGGCCATGTGAAGTCATACATGTACCATTACGTGCAATACGTGTAGGTAATACACAATCAAACATATCCATACCTCTAATGCTACATTCTATTAACGCATCTGGTGAACCCACACCCATTAAATAACGTGGCTTATCTTTAGGCATAAATTGTTGTGTATGCGAAACCATATCATACATTACTGGTTTTGGTTCTCCAACAGATAAACCTCCGATAGCATAACCAGGAAAGTCCAACGCTACTAATTCTTCAGCGCTTTGTTGACGTAAATCTTTGTATTCTCCGCCTTGGATAATGCCAAATAAAGCTTGATCTTCAGGTCTTTGATGTGCTTGTAAACATCTAGCAGCCCATCTACTTGTTCTTTCGATTGAATCTTTTACATATTGATATTCAGCTGGCATAGGTGGACATTCATCAAATGCCATCATAATATCTGAGCCAAGATCATTTTGAATCTGCATTGATTTTTCAGGACTCAAGAATAATTTAGAACCATTAGTATGATGACGGAATTCAACACCTTCTTCAGTGATTTTTCGTAAATTACTTAAACTAAACACTTGAAAACCACCTGAATCTGTCAGTATTGGACCATTCCAGTTCATGAACTGATGTAATCCCCCACTCTTTTTGATAATATCATTTCCTGGTTGCAACCACAAATGATATGTATTTCCTAATATTATTTTTGCTTCCATCTGATGCAATTCTTCAGGACTCATCGTTTTAACTGTGGCTTTAGTACCAACAGGCATAAACATTGGTGTTTCAAACGATCCATGTGGTGTATGCACGATTCCTAATCTTGCTCCAGATTGTTTACATGTTTTTATATGTTCATATGTTACAGCAGGCATACAAAAACTCCTTTCGTTTCATTCCTAAAAAATTAACATTGCATCGCCGAAACTAAAAAATCTATATTCTAATTTGACAGCCTGTTGATAAGCGTTCAAAATATAATCTCTTGAACTAAATGCCGAAACTAACATCACTAGCGTTGATTTCGGCAAGTGAAAGTTTGTTATTAAACCATCTATTGCTTTAAAATTAAAACCAGGATAGATAAAAATATCAGTCCATCCACTTTCTGCTACAAAATTGCTATGTGTTTGCATAATGGTTTCCAATGTTCTAGTAGAAGTTGTGCCAACTGAAAAGATACGATGCCCATTTGCTTTTGTAGCATTTAGTAAATCTGCTGTTTCTTGATTCATTTGATAATATTCACTGTGCATTTCATGATCATCTATATTTTCAACACTCACAGGTCTAAATGTACCTAACCCGACATGTAAAGTAATAAATGCAATATTAACACCTTTAGCTTTTAATTGTTCAAGTAGTTCATCAGTAAAATGAAGTCCTGCTGTAGGAGCTGCAGCTGATCCTGATGCTTTTGCATAAACAGTTTGATAACGATCTGGATCATCTAAGCGTTCTTTAATATATGGAGGCAGTGGCATTTCACCCAATTCATCCAAACGTTCTTGTAGTATACCTTCATAATTTAAACGCATGATTCTTCCGCCCTGATCTAAAGTTTCAAGGCATTCGGCAACTATTTTGCCTTCACCAAAAGATAATTTGTCGCCTACTTTAATTCTTTTTGCCGGCTTCAATAAGACTTCCCAGTCATTATCTTCAAGTTGTGTTAGCATCAACATTTCTACTTTTGCACCTGTCTCTTCTTTTAAACCAAATAAACGTGCAGGCATCACTCTGGTGTCATTAAGTACTAATGTATCTCCTGATTCAATATAATCAATAATATTTTTAAAGTGTTTATGTTCGATATTTCCAGTTTTTCTACCAAGCACAAGCAATCTACTCTCATCTCTATTTTTCAGAGGCGTTTGAGCGATTAATGATTCTGGCAAATGATAATCAAATGCTTCAATATCCAAAACTATTCCTTCTTTCCATTCTTACTAAAATGTTCAAAAGCATACGCTGTCGCTTTACGTCCTCTTGGTGTACGTTCAATAAATCCTTTTTGTATTAAAAATGGCTCATAAACATCTTCAATTGTGACACGTTCTTCACCAATTGAAACAGCGATTGTATCTAAACCTACAGGGCCACCTTTATATTGTTCTAAGATGCAGTTCATCATCTTATGATCGATATAATCTAACCCTTCATCATCCACTTGCAATAATGCTAAAGATTGCTTTGTAGTTTCAATACTTATTAATTCATCTTCTTTAACTTGTTGAAAATCTCTAACTCGTTTTAACAGCCTATTCGCCACTCTCGGTGTACCTCTGCTTCTTTTTGCCAGTTCTATGGCACTTTCATCATCTATAGTCGTACCCAATACTTCTGCGGTACGGATTATAATTTCTTTCAATTCATGTTCTTTATAATATTCTAATCTCAGATGAACGCCAAATCTATCACGTAAAGGCGCAGTTAAACTCCCGGCTCTGGTTGTAGCACCTATTAATGTAAAAGGAGGCAAGTCAATACGTATACTTCGCGCTTCTTCTCCCTTACCAATCACAATATCAAGAAAGAAATCTTCCATTGCTGGATATAAAACTTCTTCTACGACACTACTCAATCTGTGAATTTCATCAATAAATAATACATCACCAGGTTGTAAACTAGACAAAATAGCAGCCAAGTCACCCGGCCGTTCAATAGACGGTCCAGAAATGGTTCTAATATTAACTTCCATTTCATTAGCGATGATATTGGATAAAGTCGTTTTACCTAATCCAGGGGGGCCAAATAAAAGTACATGATCTAACGGTTCTTTCCTAATTTTAGCTGCTTTTATAAAAACTTCTAAATTTGATTTAATCGTTGATTGTCCTATATATTGGCGTAATCTTTCTGGTCTTAAAGATAATTCAAATGATGATTCATCCTCATGCATAGACTGATCTACCATTCTATCATCCATTTATATTTCCCCCTTCATAAAATTTCAGCAAAATTAAGCTATAAGCAACTGTAATCCACGCTTCACTGCATCATCTATGGATTCAAAAGATTCCTTAGCTAAAGTTTTTTCAACTTTATTCAACTCTCTCTTAGAATAACCCAGTGCTTCTAAAGCTAGCAACGCTTCTTTTACAATTGCAGAATTTTGCGGACTATTTTGGTCCACATTAAACAATTGACTGCTATCTTCCTCTGTTACTTGTACTTTACCTTTGAGGTCTAAAACAATTTGACGCGCTGTTTTTTTACCTATGCCAGGAAATTTTGTTAAATAAGCATCATTTTCATTTTCAATTGCAATTTTCACTTCGTTTGGTGAACTGCTAGCTAAAATTGCCAAAGCTGATTTTGGACCGATGCCTGTCACTTTAATTAAACTTAAAAACATGTCTTTTTCCTCTTGATTAATAAAGCCATAAAGCAGCTGTGCATCTTCTCTTACAATCAGTGAAGTATGAATCAAAATCTCTTGATCTTTATATTTTTGAAATCGATATGAGTTTGGAGTTTGAATCTCATAACCTACGCCTGAAGCCTCTAAAACTACATGCGTGGGATTTAAAACGGTTAAAGTTCCTTTAATATATGCGTACACAGTCACACTTCCTTATATAGTCATACTAATGAGTTCCACATTAGAAATATGTTCAATCTTTTTTAATGCGTTTATGACTTCATCTATTTCTAAATCTGTGCCTTTGCCATCTAATGATAATGTAATGGTAGCTCTACCGTCCATCGGTATACTTTGATGAATCGTCAACACTGACAAATCTAATTTAGAAAGTGTATTTAAAACCTCAGCTAACATACCTATGATGTCATTCACATACAAAATCAATGTAAACTCTCTTGTTTCTTCTAATTTTTCGTCAACTGGAAATATCGTATCACGATATTTGTAAAACGCACTTCGGGATAAATCAAATTGTTTCACTGCTTCAAATATGGACAATGATGGGTTATTTTTCAAAACTTCTTTGATTTGTAAAGTTTTAACCACTGATTCAGGTAACACATCTTCACGAATTAAATAAAACTTTTTATTATCATTTTTGTCCATATCAAACACTCCTATTCAACAAATTCAAATTCTCCACCAAGTATTCTTACAATATCTCCATTTTCGCAACCACGTTCACGTAATGCATCATCAATACCCATTGAACGCATTTGACGTGCAAAACGTCTAACCGCTGGATCACTATTAAAGTCAGTCATCTTGAACATTCTTTCTATAGCTTTACCACTCACTACGTAAGCAGCATCATCGTCTCTAGTAATCGTAAATGCATCCTGACTAGGTGTATGTTTATACACTACTCTATTAACACCTAAATCTTCTTCTTCTTTATTAAAATCTACATCTTTGACCTCTTCTAATGTATCAGCAATAGCATATAATAATTCATCAATATTGTCGTGCATTACTGTAGACAAGGGAATAATGCGTACACTTTTGTCATTTAATTGTTCTTTAAAAATGGTCAAATTATCCTCTGCTTCAGGGATATCCATTTTATTAGCAACTACAATTTGTGGTCGGTCTTCTAATCTATGTTCATAAGCTTTTAATTCTTCATTTATAACCTGATAATCTTCGTAAGGATCGCGACCTTCCGAACCACTCATATCAATCATATGCACGATTACTTTGGTTCTCTCAACGTGTCTTAAAAATTGGTGACCCAATCCGATACCTTCAGAAGCACCTTGTATAAGTCCAGGCAAATCTGCCATCACAAAACTACGATGATCTTTGGTAGAAACAACGCCTAGATTAGGTTTAATTGTTGTGAAGTGATAAGCTCCAATCTTTGGTTTTGCTTTAGAAACTGTTGATAATAATGTAGATTTTCCAACACTAGGGAAACCGACTAAACCAACATCTGCAAGTAGTTTCAGTTCCAAAGTAACCTCAATTTCTTCACCTGGTTCACCGTTTTCACTAAAATCTGGTGCAGGATTTCGCGGAGAAGCAAAGCGGGAATTCCCGCGTCCTCCACGACCACCTCGTGCAACTGTAGCACGCTGTCCATTCTCTACTAAATCAGCTAGGACTTCTTCAGTCTCTACACTTTTAATGATTGTGCCTGGCGGTACTTTTAATACTAAATGCTCAGCATTTTTACCGTGCATATTACTACTTTGACCACCTTCACCTCTTTTAGCTTTGAAATGTGTTTGGTATCTGAAATCTAATAACGTTCTTAGACCTTCATCTACTTCGAACACAATTGAAGCTCCGTTACCACCGTCACCACCTGCTGGACCGCCAAATGGTACATATTTCTCTCTTCTATATGCAGTTATGCCATTACCGCCATCACCAGCTTTGAGTGATATTTTAACTTGATCAACAAACATGATTTCACCTCTTTTTTATAAAACTTAATTTACATATCTTGTATATTATAGCATTTTCTAGATAACTAGAAAATAAAGACAAAAAATAAACACCAGAAGTCATCACTTCTGGTGTTAACATGAACAAAAATTACTCAGCAGCTGCGTATACAGATACTTGTTTTTTGTCTCGACCTTTACGTTCAAATTTTACAACGCCGTCGATTTTAGCGAATAATGTATCGTCGCCACCACGACCAACATTTTCACCAGGATAAATTTTAGTACCACGTTGACGGAATAAAATAGAACCGCCAGTAACGAATTGACCATCCGCACGTTTAGCACCTAAACGTTTTGATTCAGAGTCACGTCCGTTTTTTGTAGAACTTACCCCTTTTTTAGATGCGAAGAACTGTAAGTTTAATTTTAACATTTGGTTGCACCTCACTTATAATTTAATCTAATATTTTCTTTGTATTCTTCTTCAATGGTCTGCAAAGAGACTAACATTGCTTGAAGAATTAATTGCGCTTTTTCGTTATTCGTATCAACACTTCTAACATGGAAGTATCCACCGTCATCACTATAGTCAATGTCGGGTTTCTCAGATGTTAATCCCATTATAGCATTAACACTTCCGAAAATAACTGCAGATGCTCCTGCACAAACAATATCGTAACCGTAGTCGCCATGATCAGCATGACCATCCATGATAACGTCAGTTACTTGACCCGAATCATTTAATGTAACATCTACATTAATCATAATTACGCGTTGATTTTGTCGATTGTTAATTTAGTGTATGGTTGACGGTGACCTTTTTTACGTTTAGAGTCTTTACGACGTCTATAAGTGAAAACAGTAATTTTTTTACCGCGACCTTGTTTGTTTACAGTAGCAGTAACTGTTGCACCTTCAACTGTTGGTGCTCCAACTTTAACTGAATCTCCACCTACAAATAGTACTTTATCAAAAGTGAAAGAATCACCTTCATTTACGTCTAATTTTTCAACGAAAATTTCTTGTCCTTCTTCAACTTTTACTTGTTTTCCACCTGTTTCAATAATAGCAAACATACTTTGCACCTCCTATAATTTAAGTCACGCCAAACTCAGGTGACATCTTTGTACTTAAACCTGAATCCGAGCGGTTGTATGTAGCTAGAAACTACTCAACTACTGCATTTTAGCATTATGATCTTTCACTGTCAATCTTCAATTGGATTTTCTTGAGAAATTTAGTTATTAGCGGATACAAAACAATTAATAAAATTAAATTTAGAATATATGTCGGTATCATTCTAAAAATCACAAACTCAAACAGATTAAATTGAACTAATCCTAAAACACTATATATAACTGCTACATAAATTTCTAACACGAGTGTACTTAACAAGACGATAGTAAATAACATCGTATGATCTCGATAAAATACCTTGAAGAAAAAATCCATGATTACGACTAATAAAATATAGCCAAATAAATATAATCCGTAAAAGCTACCATAATATAAATCGGTAATTAATCCTAATACTGTAGATAAAATCAGAGCTACACCAAAACCTCTATAGACACTAATGATTAAGATGTACATAATCGTTAAATGAGGTACAAAAATAATCTCTTTCCCAGAAATTTGCATAGGTATGACAAGTGCAATTGCGGTATCAATATAAAAAAGAATGACACCTATTAGAAAGTAGTAAAAAGCTCGCATTAATTATCACCACTTTCAGTATCAGGTACTGTATTAGGGTCTCTTTTAGCAACATAAACATGACTTAAATCAGCTAAGTCTGTACCAGTTTTCACTCTAACTTCTTTAGCTAAACCATACTCATCATTTTCAACTTTTGCTACTTCACCTATGTATAACCCAGTTGGAAGCTGATCAGCTAATCCACTTGTAACTACCTTATCTCCTTTTTTAACACTGTCTTTATTATTAATATCAGATATTACTAGTTCTTCCTTTTTTGCATCATAATGGTCTATGAGGCCAAACACGTTTATATCATCATGTTGAATATTGACAGATAAACGATTTGCCCTTGTGTTTGTTGATATTAAATCTACTTGTGAAGAAAATTGATTCACTTTAGAGATTCGACCAACTAAACCATCAGAAGTCATTACTGCCATATTATTTTTGATTCCATCTTTTGAACCTTGATTAATCACTAATGTATTCATCCACTGATCGGGGTTTCTAGACAGAACTGTGCTTGAAATTGGATCGAATTTAGATATGTCTTCAATATCTAATTCTTTTTTGTACTTTTTATTCTCTGACTTTAACCTTTGATTTTCCGCCTCTAACTGTTTCAACTCACTTGATTGTTTTTTTGAATCACCACTGGTAAAAATATTATTGATAGATCCAGTAATAAATTGGACTGGATAACTCACAGCTTTTTGGCCAAAAGCTACTGTATCCCCAACATACTGTTCAACATGTGATTGGGATTGGGATCGCAATGACACACCAATCAAGGCGATAAAAACAATGATTGCACATAATATAACAATCAATTTGTTGTTTCTAAAAAACTTTGACAACCTAAACACCTCTATTAACCAACTATTTTATCTTCTTCCTATCATTTTATATTACTACATAAACGAAATAAAGCACGAACATAAAGAATATGAAACAAAATTCATTTGTGAATTTTAATTATGAAGATAAGTTTACTACATTTTATATTCAAACATTGTGATAACTTGTATTATAGCAATAAATATAGAGAATAGTGTATTATTTAGTATTAATTTAAATGCACCATTTCATTTTTGAAATAGTCATAGAAAATTCCATTTTAGGCCAATCCTTTACTCAATTTGATAAATATCCCATCTCATAAAAAAGAACGAGTTAAAATCAATCATATCCATATTGATTTGAAGCTCGTCCTGGTTATTAATCATATTTATTTTTCAAACTAAAAAATTACCTAGAAGCTGCATAAACCACAGCTTTCATAAATATTTAATTAACTTACTGTACTCGCATTAAACGAATCCTATTTCTGCTCTTCATCTGATGATGTTTTAGAGTCATTAGACTTACTAGATTCTTTTTCATCTTCTTTATAAAGCGTTTCTTCTTTACGCCAACGCGCAAATAAATTTTGTGCTTTTGCTTGTTCGTCTGCTTTTTTTTCATTAGATTTTTCACTCATTATAAACACCAACCTTTTCATATTACTTATATAAGGCTAACTTATTTATTAAAAGAATTCAAACCCCTTACTCATAATTTGAAGCTGGCTTCAATTCTATATGTTCGCCCAATTGATTAAGGTCTTGATTCATCTCTATTTCAGTTTTATAAACTCTCATGGATTCAGAACCAAATTTATAAATAATAAATTCATCTCCACGTTGACCAGCTAAATAAGTGTCATTATACCCCATTCTTTCGATACCAGTTACTGACATAAACTCCCGCTTATCAATCCAATTAAACATATTTTTTGTTTGACTAAGTGGAACATTATTCAAAATATCGTTATCTTCTACTGAATATCTTTGTCCACCTGTTAGATGACCTTTATTTGCGCTATTATTTAAGGATGATTCATCATTATGAATTGGGTTCCAATCTTGGTCTTTCAAAAAGGGCGCATATTTGAGTGCGAAAAATACAATTACTATAATTGCAATAATAGCTATAATATTCTTTATAATACTAAATATGAAACGCATGAACCATCCTCCTATTTTATTCATCAAAATTATAGTATGTTTAATAAATTTTATCATCAGACTATAGGTGTATTTATATCTTAACTATAGACCGATGTATGTTTCATGCATTAATATTAAACTATATTAAAAGGAGTGAATAGACAATGAGTATTTTATCTATAATCCTGCTTGCACTCTTAGTTATCTTATTATTTAGAGTAGGTTTATCTATTTTAAGATTTTTAATCTATGTTGGCATAATTATATTATGTATTTATCTAGGATACCAAGGCATTCTTTGGTTAATGGAAAATTATAATCAATTTTTCAGTTTTATAAATTAAAATTTTAGCGCTTATAGACATTGAAGTCCATTAAGCGCTTTTTAAGAATTCAAATGATTATTTTTTCGCAAGTACTTGATAACAATAATAACACCCACACAATAACAGCGCCCAAATAACCCCAAGGATAATCGCACTAAAAACCACATTAAAAAGCGAATGATTATAATCCTTTAAAAAACTTAGTACTGCTGAGGAAATAGTAACACCTATCGTTGAAATCAATACAGTATAGTAAATATGTTTCATTCTCATATTAGTTTTCATTTTAATCATTTGCATTAAATAAATCACAGGTAATAACAGCGCTACTAAAAGTATACTTTCCATCCTCTAATCTCCTAATTTGATGCCTCAAATATAATATGCTCGTTAAGTATAAGATGACAACTTAATCAAACATCGTTAGTAATATTATATTTTAATCATTGTTATTTAATCAAAGTAACCCGCTTCTACCATGCTTAAATATTCATGGTCGCCAATAATGACATGGTCTAATAAATCAATACCTAATAGTTGACCACAATCTCTAAGTCTCGCAGTGGTTTTAATATCTTCATTTGAAGGTGTTACATCTTATCAAGAGTAAATTACTAAAAATCCATTAACATCAATGTTTTTACTTTAAGGACATATATTTAACGCATTAAATCAAAAGAAAAAATACAATGTAATTAT